>JAYTOK010000092.1:0-6665 GCA_043747835.1 Pseudomonadota bacterium
GAGGTGTCCTTCACGTCGCTCGCCTTCTCGCCGAAGATCGCCCGCAGCAGCTTCTCCTCGGGGGTCAGCTGGGTCTCGCCCTTCGGCGTGACCTTGCCGACGAGGATGTCGCCGGCGCGCACTTCGGCGCCGATGAACGCGATGCCGGCCTCGTCGAGCTTCGCCAGCGCCGTGTCACCGACGTTGGGGATGTCGGCGGTGATTTCCTCCGGCCCCAGCTTGGTGTCGCGTGCGACGCAGGTCAGCTCCTCGATGTGGATCGTCGTGAAGCGGTCTTCCTGCACCACCCGCTCCGAGATCAGGATCGAATCCTCGAAGTTGTAGCCGTTCCAGGGCATGAACGCGACGAGCATGTTCTGCCCGAGCGCCAGCTCGCCGAGGTCGGTGGACGGACCGTCGGCCAGCACGTCACCGCGCGCGATCACGTCACCGGCCTTCACCAGCGGACGCTGGTTGATGCAGGTGTTCTGGTTCGAGCGCGTGTACTTGGTCAGGTTGTAGATATCGACGCCCGGCTCGGCCGAGGTCGTCTCCGAGTCGTCGACCCGCACCACGATGCGCGAAGCGTCGACCGAATCGACCAGGCCACCGCGGCGCCCGACCACCGTCACGCCCGAGTCGATCGCGACCGGCCGCTCCATGCCCGTGCCCACCAGCGGAGTCTCGGTGCGCAGCGTCGGCACCGCCTGGCGCTGCATGTTCGAGCCCATCAGCGCACGGTTCGCGTCGTCATGCTCGAGGAACGGGATCAGCGACGCCGCCACCGACACGATCTGCTTCGGTGAGACGTCCATGTAGTTGATGCGATCGCTCGGCATCAGCGTGAACTCGTTCTGGTATCGGCAGGACACCAGGTCCTCGGACAGCTGCCCGTTGGCATCCGTCGTCGCGTTCGCCTGCGCGATCGCGAACTCGCCTTCCTCGATGGCCGACAGGAAATCGATCTGCTTGGTGACCCGACCCGCTTCCACGCGCCGGTACGGGGTCTCGAGGAACCCGTACTGGTTGGTGCGCGCGTAGACCGACAGCGAGTTGATCAGGCCGATATTCGGACCTTCCGGCGTCTCGATCGGGCAGACCCGACCGTAGTGCGTCGGGTGGACGTCGCGAACCTCGAAACCGGCTCTTTCACGCGTCAGTCCGCCCGGCCCGAGCGCCGAAACGCGGCGCTTGTGCGTCACTTCCGACAACGGGTTGTTCTGGTCCATGAACTGGCTGAGCTGCGAGGAGCCGAAGAACTCCTTGACCGCCGCCGCCACCGGCTTGGCGTTGATCATCTCCTGCGGCATCAGCGGCTCGGTCTCCGCGATGGTCAGGCGCTCCTTGACGGCGCGCTCCACGCGCACCAGGCCCACGCGGAACGCGTTCTCGGCCATCTCGCCCACCGAGCGCACGCGCCGGTTGCCGAGGTGGTCGATGTCGTCCACGCCGCCCTCGCCGTTGCGGATCGAGATCAGCACCTTCAGCACGTCGAGGATGTCGTCCTTCGACAGCACGCCCGAGCCGAGGATTTCCTTGCGCCCGACGCGACGGTTGAACTTCATGCGGCCGACGCCCGAGAGGTCGTAGCGCTCGCCATTGAAGAACAGGTTGTTGAACAGGTTTTCCGCCGCATCGCGCGTCGGCGGCTCGCCGGGGCGCATCATGCGGTAGATCTCGACCAGTGCCTCGATGCGCAGCTTGGTCGGGTCGATGCGCAGCGTATCCGAGATGTACGGACCGCGGTCGAGATCGTTCGTATAGAGCGAGCGGATCTCGGTGATGTTGGCCGCGATCAGGCTCTCGACCGACGCGGCCGTCAGCACCTCGTTGGCCTTGGCGATGATCTCGCCGGTGTCGGTATTGACGACGTCGTGGGCGAGGATCTTGCCGTAGATGTAGTCCCGGGGCACGGCGAGCTTGCGCACGCCGGCTTCCTCGAGCTGGCGCACGTGGCGCGCCGTAATGCGGCGGCCTTCCTCGACGACGACGGTGTCGCCGATGCGGATCTCGAACGTCGCCGTCTCGCCGCGCAGGCGCGCCGGCACGAGTTCCAGCGAGGTCTCTTCCTTGCCGAGGAAGAAGGTGTTCTTGTCGAAGAACACATCGAGGATCTCGGCTTCGTTCATGCCGAGGGCGCGCAGGATGATCGAGACCGGGAGCTTGCGCCGGCGGTCGATGCGCGCGAACACGCAGTCCTTGGCGTCGAACTCGAAGTCGAGCCAGGAGCCGCGATAGGGAATGATGCGGGCGCTGAACAGCAGCTTGCCCGACGAATGCGACTTGCCGCGGTCGTGGTCGAAGAACACGCCAGGGCTGCGATGCAGCTGGGAGACGATGACGCGCTCGGTGCCGTTGACGACGAAGGTGCCGTTGTCGGTCATCAGCGGCAGTTCACCGAGGTACACCTCCTGCTCGCGGACGTCCTTGACGGGCTTCTTGGGGCCCGCGGCTTCCTTGTCGTATACGATCAGGCGGACCTTGACGCGCAGCGGCGCGGCATACGTCAGGCCACGGAGCTGGCACTCCTTGACGTCGAACACCGGCTCGCCGAGACGGTAGCTGACGTACTCGAGTACGGCATTGCCCGAATAGCTCGAGATCGGAAAAACCGTCTTGAAGGCCGCATGCAGGCCGACGTCGTCCCGCCCTTCCTCGGCCTTGTCGGCCTGCAGGAACTGGCGATACGAATCGAGCTGGATCGCCAAGAGGTACGGCGTCTCGAGGACGCTGCCCTGCTTGCCGAAATTCTTGCGGATGCGCTTCTTCTCGGTAAAGGAATAAGCCATCGGGTGTGTCTCCATGGGCTTACGCCCAACAATGAAAGGGGTCCGCGCGCCAGGCGCGGACCCCATCCGAAAGGCAATTGGCCTGAAATGACTTCAAGCTATCGCTTGCGCTCAACTACTTGATCTCGACCTTCGCGCCGGCGTCCTCGAGCTTCTTCTTCATCGTGTCCGAATCCGCCTTGGAGACGGCGTCCTTGACGGTCGACGGCACGGCCTCGACCAGGTCCTTCGCCTCCTTGAGGCCCAGACCCGTGAGCTCGCGGACCACCTTGATGACGGTGACCTTCTTGTCCGCCGGGTACTCCTTCAGCACCACGGTGAACTCGGTCTTCTCTTCCACCGGGGCGGCGGCCGCCGCAGCCGGGCCGGCCGAGGCCATCGCCATCGGAGCAGCCGCCGTGACGCCGAACTTCTTCTCCATGTCGGAGATCAGTTCGACCACTTCCATGATCGACATCTTGGAAATCGAATCGAGGATATCGTCCTTGCTAACAGCCATTGTCGTAACTCCAGAGTTGGTTCAAATGATTCAATGACAAGTTCGAGCGGCCAGAATCAAGCACTGAGGGCCTGCTTCTGGTCACGGACCGCAGCGATCGTGCGGACCAGCTTCGTATGCGGAGCGGCAACCGTCCGCACGAACTTCTCGATCGGAGCCTTGAGCACGCCCAAGAGCTGCGACAGAGCCTGTTCGCGGGTCGGCAACGCGGCGACCTTGTCGAGATCCTTCCCGGACAGCACGGGGCCGCCGAGGGACACGAGGGTTGCCACGAGCTTGTCGTTCGACTTCGCGAAGGCCTGCACCACCCGCGCGGCTGCGCCGGGGTCGTCCTTCGAGAAAGCCAGGACGAGCGGGCCCTTCAGATGGGACCCGATCGCCTCGAACGCTGTGCCGGACACGGCCTTGCGGGCGAGCGTGTTCTTCACGACACGCATGTAGACACCCTGGGCACGCGCCTTGGCACGCAGCTCGGTCATCTGCGCCACCGTGATGCCACGGTATTCCGCAGCGACCACGGACTGCGCCTTCGACGCAATCTCGGCCACTTCCGCTACGAGCGCTTTCTTGTCTTCGAGGTTAAGAGGCATGTTGTTTCCGTTCTCCTCTCCTGAAGATCACACACCCGTCCCGCGGCTTGCGCCCCGGGTCGGGACCTTGACGGTGACCTTCATGCGAGGACGATCCTCGTATGAGCGGTGCACCACCTGCGCAGGCGTCCATTAAGGAGCCAGTTCCCGTTGGACACGTCCCGTAGAGGACGTATCGTCGAGGGACCTCCCCGCCTGCGGTCTTCGATGGAACTCCGCGACTCGCGCCGCGGAACCCGCATCAACCAAACAATTCCTCGTCAGTACGTCGGCCGTCCATTTGCCGGCCGTCAGTTCACCGGAGCAGCGGCCAGCGACGACGGGTCGATCACGACGCCCGGACCCATCGTCGAGGACAGCGTGACGCGCTTCAGGTAGATACCCTTGGACGTCGCCGGCTTCGCCTTGTTGAGGTCGGCGAGCAGCGCCATCAGGTTCTCCTTCAGTTTGTCGGCTTCGAAGCCGGCCTTGCCGATCGTGCAATGCACGATGCCAGCCTTGTCGACCCGGTAGCGTACCTGGCCGCTCTTGGCATTCTTGACCGCGCCGGCGACATCAGGGCTCACCGTGCCGACCTTTGGGTTCGGCATCAGGCCGCGCGGCCCGAGGATCTGTCCGAGCTGGCCAACGACGCGCATCGCGTCGGGGCTTGCGATCACCACGTCGAAGTTGATCTCCCCGGCCTTCACTTTCTCGGCGAGGTCCTCGAGACCGACGATGTCGGCACCGGCGGCCTTGGCAGCCTCCGCGTTGCGACCGGAGGTGAACACCGCGACCCGCACGTTCTTGCCGATGCCGTTCGGCATCACGGTCGAACCACGCACCTGCTGGTCGGACTTCGCGGCATCGATGCCGAGATTGATCGCGGCATCGACCGATTCGTTGAACTTGGCGGCCGCAAACTCCTTCACCAGCTTGAGTGCGTCGTCGATCGGATACTGCTTGCCCGGCTGGATCTTGCCCGCCCAGGCTTTGAGGCGTTTGGCGATGAACGGCATGTCAGATTCCCTCCACGTCGACGCCCATCGAACGCGCGCTGCCGGCAATCGTGCGGACGGCGGCTTCGAGGTCCGCGGCAGTCAGGTCGGGAGTCTTCGTCTTCGCGATCTCCTCGAGTTGCTTGCGCGTGATTTTCCCCACCTTCGCCGTGTTCGGGGTTCCGCTGCCCTTCTCGATGCCGATCGCCTTGCGGATCAGCACCGACGCCGGCGGGGTCTTCATGATGAAGGTGAAGCTGCGATCGCTGTACACGGTGATGATCACCGGGATCGGCAGCCCTTTCTCGAGCTTCTGCGTCGCAGCGTTGAACTGCTTGCAGAACTCCATGATGTTGACGCCCTGCTGGCCCAGTGCGGGACCGATCGGGGGTGAGGGATTCGCGGAACCTGCAGGCACCTGCAGCTTCACGTAGCCCTGGACTTTCTTGGCCATCGTTTCCTCTCCTGGGTACCAACGCCCGCTTTCCGCGAGCTCCCCATGCGCTTCCTTGCCGTTTCGACGGGCGATCCTTCGCCAGCCGATGCTGCGGCCTCACGGCCGAAAAACGACGGCATGGCGGGCCCCGGGCTCCCGTCTCCGTCCTGAAACTCGAATCGACCTCAGGCCTTCTCGACCTGACTGAAATCCAGCTCGACGGGCGTCGACCGCCCGAGGATCTGCACCGCCACCTGCAGGCGGTTCTTCTCGTAGTTCACGCTCTCGACGACGCCGCTGAAGTCGTTGAACGGGCCGTCGACGACCCGCACCACTTCGCCCGGCTCGAAAATGACCTTTGGCCGCGGCTTCTCGACGCCTTCCTCGACGCGACGCAGGATCTGGTTCGCTTCCTTGTCGCTGATCGGGGCCGGCTTCTCCGGCGTGCCGCCGATGAATCCGAGCACCTTCGGCACGTCGCGCACGAGATGCCAGGTCTCCTCGTCCATGTCCATCTGCACGAGCACGTAGCCCGGATAGAACTTCCGCTCGCTCTTGCGCTTCTGCCCGTCGCGCATCTCGACGACTTCTTCGGTCGGGACGAGGATCTCGCCGAACCGGCTCTCGAAGCCGGCCCGCTTGATGCGGTCCCTCAGACCTTCGGACACGCGATGCTCGAAATTCGAGTAGGCGTGAACGACGTACCAACGCAACGCCATCGTGTCAGCCTCCCGTACCGGTACCGAGCAGCGAGCGCGTGGTCCACGCGAGCAGCGCGTCAATACCCCAGAAAAAGAGTCCCATGATCACCACGAAACCGAACACGACGAGCGTCGTCATGCCGGTCTCCTGGCGCGTGGGCCAGAACACCTTGTAGAGCTCGATCCGCGAATCGAGCACGAACTTCCAGGCGTCACGGCCGTGCTGCGAGGCCGCGAACACACCCGCGCCGACGACCAGCGCGCCGACGAACGCCAGCCACCGAACCCAGTCCGACTGCGCACCCTTCAGGGCATAGAACGCCACGATGCCGGCCAGCGCGATCGCGATCGCCGCCACCAGCTTTACGGTGTCGGCCGTCCCGGCACCATCCTGTTTCGCGAGTTCGTTCATTGCTTGCTGTTGAGTGGCAGGCCAGGAGGGAATCGAACCCCCAACCTGCGGTTTTGGAGACCGCCGCTCTGCCAATTGAGCTACTGGCCTAGTCATGGGCTTGCGCCCAGTTTCCCTGCCGGTCGCTTTCGCGACCGGCTCCGAGAGCTGTTTAGGAAATCCTTAGTCCAGAACCTTCATTTCAGGATCTTGGCGACGACGCCGGCGCCCACGGTGCGCCCGCCCTCGCGGATCGCAAAGCGCAGCCCCTCTTCCATCGCGATCGGCGCCAGCAGCTCCACG
>JAYTOK010000093.1:0-2644 GCA_043747835.1 Pseudomonadota bacterium
CGCAGACCGGGGCCGAAGATCTTGTAGAGAATTTCAATCCAGCCTTCAGTGGCGTTCACTCGCTGGATGGACAGCGGACGGCGCATCGGTACGTCGGGATCGCAGGTGAGGTGCACGAAGCTGCCGGGAAGCGCGCGTGCCGCGCACTTGGGTGCAGCGATGCGCAGCACGAACTGCTCGCCAGGCCAGGTCTCCTGCGAGATCACTGTGCCGTCTTCTAGAAAGATGCTGCCGCGATGCGCGGGATGAACACCATGGCTGCGGCCGGGTTCGTCGTGGGGAAGGGCGCTCAAGACTTGCGCCCCTCGATCACCGCCTCGAGCACCGCCATGCGTACGGCAACTCCGTTGCGCACCTGGTCGCGGATCACTGACTGCGGGCCGTCGGCGACATCGGACGCGATCTCGATGCCGCGGTTCATCGGCTGCGGATGCATGACGATGGCGTCGGGCCTGGCTTTCGCGAGGCGTTCGGATGAAAGCCCGAACTTCGCGAAGTATCGATCCGCGTCCGGAATCGCGGCGGTGGCCATGCGCTCTTTCTGGATGCGCAACATCATGATGACGTCAGCGCCGGCAATGCCGGCATCGATTGAAGTGTGCCGCTCGCAACCGGCGAATTCGCTGGCCTCGGGTGCGAGGCCGCGCGGCGAAACGATGCGGATCTCGGCGACACCCAGCGTCGCGAGCACATGCCATGCGGAGCGCGCCACGCGCGAGTGCTTCACGTCGCCAACGATCGCCACTATGAGGCCGTCGAACTTCTTCTTCGCCTGCAGGATGGTGAGCGCGTCCAGCAGCCCTTGCGTCGGATGCGCCACGTGCGCCTCGCCCGCGGACAGCACGCTCGCGTGCGGTTGCACGTGCGAGGCGACGATGCCCGGCACGCCGGCCTCGGCATCTCGGATCACGAACACGTCCACATGGCACGCTTCGAGCGTGTAGATGGTGTCGAGCATGCTCTCGCCCTTCACGCGCGAGGACAGCTGCACTTCGAGATTCACCACATCGGCGCCGAGCCGCTTGGCCGCGAGTTCGAACGACACGCGCGTGCGCGTCGAGGGCTCGGTGAACATGTTGGCGACAGTGACGCCGGCGAGGCTCTTGTTGTGAGCCGGCGTTTCGCCGATCGGCTTCACGAATTTCTGCGCTCGCGTCAGCAGGGCTTCGATCTGCTGCCGTGTCATGCCCTCGAGAGTGAGCAGGTGCCGGAGGGTGCCGTTTGATCGGGTTTGTTCGGTCATGCGTCTTGTTTTGCGAACCAGCGTTCCAGAATTACTGCGGCGGCGGCCGCGTCCACGTCTTCACGCGTCACGCGCCGCTTGCGTTCGCCGCTGGCGCGCTGCTCGCGCAGGCGCTCCTCGGCGTCCTGGGAGGACCAGCGTTCATCGACCAGGTCGACGGGCAGGGAACTGCGCTTTGCGAGTTCAGCGGCGAAGCGGCGCGCGGTCTCGGTAAGCGGGCTTATCGAGCCGTCGGCATTATAGGGCTCGCCCACCGCAATGCGTGCCGGGCGTGTATCGGCGAGCACGCGTTCGAGCGCGCGCCAGTCCGGGCCGGCAGGGCCGTTGACGATGGTTGTGCGGGGATGGGCGGCGCGCGTCAGCGTGTCGCCGCTGGCGATGCCAATACGCCGAAGTCCAAAGTCGATCGCGACGATTATCTTTGGCTGTTCGGGCGCCCGGTCAGGCATGACCGGAGAACGAGGTGAGCTGCCCGGGTTCGACGCCGAGCAACCGGAGCGTCGCGAGCCAGCGCTCCTCGTAAGGCAGATCGAAAATCACGCTTTCATCCGCCGGCACCGACAACCAGGAATTGTCGAGCATTTCCTTCTCGAGCTGGCCGGCTTCCCACCCGGCATAGCCAAGCGCGATGAACGCCTTTTCAGGTCCGGTGCCGGAAGCCATGGCGGCCAGCACGTCGCGCGAAGTGGTGACCTGAATGGAGTCGGAGATCTTGTGGGTCGAATCCCATTCGCCACCCGGCCGGTGCAGCACGAAGCCGCGGTCCTGGTGCACGGGTCCGCCGCGAAGCACGGGCAGGTCGGCGGCGCGCTTGTCGGTGGGCTCGATCTTCATCTGCTCGAACACTTCACTGAGAGTCATGGTGAGCGGGCGATTGAGCACAATGCCGAGAGCGCCTTTCTCGCCGTGCTCGCAGATCAGTGAAACGGTCTGGGAAAAGTTGGGGTCTGCGAGCTGCGGCATCGCGATCAGCAGGTGATTCGAAAGACTGGTGACGCCGCCTGTCATATGCGGCGCACTTTACCGTGAATCGGCTGGCGCGGTCACCGTACCGTGGCCGCCCCGGTTCTCGAACTCCCATCCGTATTTGAAACGCAACAGCCGGTGTTTCTCGGCCAGTTCCTTCGGGAAAGGATCGAACGGGCTCGCGAGCTTCAATATGTCCACGACCGCCTGGTCGAGTTTGGCGGAGCCGCTGGATCGCACGATGACCGCGGATTCGAGTGTTCCGTCGGCGAGGATGGCGACTTCCACGTCGGGATTGCGCGTTCCCGGTGCACGCCAAGCGGCCTTCGGGAAATGCAGCGTTCCGAGCCGCTCGACCTTGCCCCGCCAGGCGACCAGGTACGGCGCCACCAGCGATTCGCGTGTGTCAGGCGTTACCCACAATTCGTCGCGCTG
>JAYTOK010000094.1:0-23124 GCA_043747835.1 Pseudomonadota bacterium
GGGCCCAGTTGCTGTGCGATCAGGTCATGCGTGACCATCCCGAGCTGCTCAGCATCACTCTTCACGGTGCGCCGCCCAGGACGCGAGGGGTTTACACCATGTTCGCCGGCTCCTTTCCCGACCGTATCGGCAACATCGACGGTGTGGACGATCTCATGGTCATCAAGGAGGGCATGACGATCGTCGATCCCCGATGGGGCCACGCCGACCCGGTCCCGCGAATTGTGGTGTCAGTGCCGCTAAGGAACGCCTTGGGCGATAACATCGGCGCACTTGTTCTGGGCTTTCGGAACCCCAGGCCCGGCCCCGACATCGAGCAGCGCTACTTGAAAGCTTCCGTGCAATTGCGGGATTCCCTGTCGATGCGGATACCCAGCCTGGCGGCATTATTCGAGTCGGCGAACTGATCCTGGCGCGGGTCACCAGGCAGCCGTTGACGCCGGACCGATGCCGATGCGAGGCGTAGACAACTGCGCCCGGCGGCTGCTATCCACGAACACCATCGCACCGAACCGGACCGGCCCCTTCGACCCGACGGGTCGCAGCAGGAACACGCGAACCTTGCTGGAGATTCGTCTGGACGCGCCTGGCCCGTCCACACTCGTCACGTTCGCTTCACTCGAAACGTCCCAGCCGCGCCCGACGGGAGACCTCCACTTCAGTTTCACTCCCGGTCGCCACGCGTCGCCGTCGCTGCGCAGGCCGTGGCGCCGGGCGAGGCGGATCTCCACACTTCCGCTGGAGTGCCGAAACGTCAGTCGCCGCTTGACGCCGACGGCCGCTTCGACGTTTCCGGGCTCTGAAAACGACTCGCGAAACCCGCCGCTCGACAGGGCGGCCGTACGAACATACGGTTCCCACGCGAGGGAGGAGGCCGCTGTGCGGCGCAGCTCGATCTCGAGCTTGGATTCATGATTGGGGAATCCGCCCGAAAGCTCGACGTCGGCCTCGTGCTCGGCCTTCAGCGTGGTTCGATAGCCCATCGACGCGACCGCGTACTCCATTTCCATCTTTGGAAGAGCACGCGTCTGTTCCCGTCTGTCCGGCTCGATGCGCCAAACCCGCGTGACGGGCAATTCGAAATCGCCGGACAGCTGGCCGCTTTCCGCGAGCGCGGAGGCCGCGAGCACCATGCCGAGCATCGCGAGTCCAGCGGACGCGGCTGCCTCGTTCACCAGAACTTACGAATAGCTCGGCGATCCATCCAGGGCGGAGTGCCGAGTCAACGCGCCAACGGAAACAGCCCGCACACGAGCGACGTCAACAGCATCAGCAGACAGACCAGCGACGCCCACTTGATCGTGAAACGCTGATGATCGCCGAACTCGACGCCGGCGAGCCCGACCAGCAGATAAGTCGAGGGAACCAGTGGACTCAACAGGTGGACCGGCTGTCCGATCAGCGACGCCCGCGCCATCTCGACCGGCGTGATGCCGTAGGCCGCGGCAGCCTCGCTGACGATCGGCAGTACGCCGAAGTAGAACGCGTCGTTGGAAATGAAGAATGTGAACGGTAGGCTCGCCACGGCCGTGATCGTGGCGAGATACGGCCCCAGTGAGGGCGGTACCAGCGCGAGGAAGCTCTTGGACATCGCGTCTACCATGCCCGTGCCCGCGAGAATGCCGGTGAAGACGCCGGCGGCGAAGATCACCGAAACCACGGCGAGTACGTTTCCCGAATGCGCGACGATGCGGGCGCGCTGATCCGCCAGACTGCGGTAGTTCAGGACAAGCGCGATCGAGAACGCGATCATGAACAGAACGGGTAGCGGCAGCACGCCTGCGATCAGGCAGCCCATGAGTACCACCGTCAGCGCGGCATTGGCCCACATGAGGTTCGGGCGCCGGATCGCGGCGACCCCCGGATCGACCAGGTGATCGACGGCTTCGAGCCCTTCACGCGCCGCGGCCGCGCCCTGGATCGCGACAGTACGATCCGGCCAGTGCAGCGCACCGAGTCGGGCGCGCTCGCGCCGACCGAGAATCCAGGCGAACCCGATCACGGAAAGCACGCCGACAGCCATGGCGGGCAGCATGGGCACGAATACGTCGGCAGGGTCGACCTGCAGCGCCGTGGCCGCTCGCGCCAGGGGTCCACCCCACGGCGTCATGTTCATTACGCCGCTTGCCAGCATCGTGACGCAGGTGAGGTTGAGCGCCCCGAGTTTCAGTCGCTGGTAGAGCGGAAGCATCGCCGCGACCGTGATCATGTAGGTTGTCGAGCCGTCGCCGTCGAGCGATACGAACAGCGCCAGCAGCGCCGTTCCCACGACAACCCGCAGCGGATCGCCGCGCACCGCGGCAAGAATTCTCCGCACCACCGGATCGAACAGGCCGGCATCGATCATCACGCCGAAGTAGAGGATGGCGAACATCAGCAGGACGCCGGTGGGGGCGATCGTGCGCAGCCCGTCGAGCATCATCTTGCTGAGTTCGGCGGCGCCGAATCCGCCGCCGATCGCAAACAGGATCGGAACGACGATCAGGGCCACGACCGGCAGCAGCCAACGCGCCATGATGAGCACCATGAAGGTGATCACCATCCCGAATCCCAGTACGGTCAGCAAATCCGGATGCTCATGGTTCTGATTTCGGCGTTACCAGGTTGCGCACGCGATCCCCCGAGCCTTTACGGGGTGAGTTGCCGGCATTGCGCCGGCGTCGCGGAATCCTGCTGCCTAGAAGTTGACGTTCAACGACAGCGAGACATTGCGTGGCGCACCCGGCACGACGCTGACGTCGGCCAGCGTTGAACCCACGGAGTCGTAGTACTTCTCGTCGAGGACATTGCCGAACTTCAGGCCGAGGTCGTAGCGCTCGCGAAACGTGTAGTACAGCGCAAGGTCCACGACCGTGTACGACGGCAACTGCAGGATTCGGGGGTTGGCCCGCGTAGGCGAGTTGCCCGGCTGACCGCTGACGTGCACCACACCCAGTGCGAGCCCGAGACCCGCCAAAGCGCCGCCTTCGACATCGTAGCGCGACCAGAGATGGGCATTGTCGCGGGGTGCGTTGGTCAGCTGCGATCCGACCAGTGGCACGTTGGTCGCGGTGTCGGCCTTGGACACTTCGGCGTTCACACGCGCGTAGCCCAGCGTCGTCTGCCAATTCGGCAGGGGCAGCAGGGTGGCTTCGAACTCCAGGCCATCGGAGACTTCTTCACCGACCTCGCGGTGACAGGTTCCTGCTACGCCGACGTTGCAGGTCACGACGGCCAGCGTATTCTCCTTGGCGATGTCGAACCACGCCAGCGTGAAGATCGCCTTGCCGTTCATGAGGTAGGCCTTGGCGCCCACTTCGACCTGCTCGCCACTTTCAGGATCGAACGGGTGGCCTCCCGTGACGTCCTGGAAGTTGGGCGGCGGCGGAACGAACGACGTGCTGAAGCTGCCGTAGAACGACCAGCTGTCGTTCGGCTGGAACAACAGGCCGACCATCGGATACAGGTCGGAGTCCGTTTCCTCGATGTCGGGCAAGCGGACCGGAATCAAGTCCCGGAACAGCTGCTTCTCCTGGTCGTAACGCAGGCCGACTGTCGCCTTCCACTTCGGTGTGAAGGTGATGAAGTCGGTCAGGTAGAGACCGGCAACCGTCGCCTGGGTGAAGCGCCGCTGGATCGTTCCGGCCGGCAGGGCAGCGTGGAGCGGCGAAACGCCATACATCGGGTTGTAGAGGTCGATGTTCAGCGAGCCGGGTCCCGGCCGGGACAGCACGCCAGTTGCCGCACCATTGACGAACTGTTTGCGATTGGCGTCGAGGGAATCGCGCCCGACTGTGCCGCCGACCAGCAGTCGGTGTTCAATCGAGCCCGTGCTGAAAGGCATCGACACGGACGTATCGACGTAGTCGTTGATTCGGCGGTTGTCGCCGATGCGCGCACGTCGTTGCAGTGTTCGGCCGTCGGCGAGCACGGCAATGTGGTCGAACCATTGGGTGAAGTCCTTGTTCCGCACGGCGCGAGCGCCAAGTCGCCACACCGCTTCGTTCGCGAACTCATGCTGCAGGAGTACCGTGGCCAGGTAGCCGTCTTCATTCTGGAAGTCGCCGGGTTCCTGGTACCGCGTGGTGATCGGCGCGAGCAGTGACGCATCGCGATTCGGCGCCGCCAGGTAGAGATCGTAGGTACCTTCGACTTTTCGATACTCCAGCATCACTGTTGCAGTCGTCGCGTCGGAAACGTTCCACGTCAGACTTGGCGCCACGTACGTACTCTTCCCGGACCCGAAGTCCCGGAACGAATCCCGGTCGCTGTACTCTGCCGCGACGCGGTAAAGGAACCGCTCACTGGCATCGAGGGGGCCGGTCAGGTCGCCGTAGACGGATATCCCGTTCGAATCACCGAACGACAACTTGTCGCCGGAGAAGCTGTTCGCGCGAACGCCGAATTTCGCCGAGCGTTCACGTTCGGGCTTCTTGCTGATGATGTTGATGAACCCGCCCGGTTGCGACTTTCCGTAGAGCACGGAGGCGGGACCCTTGACGACTTCGATGCGGTCAATACCCACGGTGGTCGGCGACGCGAATCGCGCGGTCTGGCCCGGCAGGCCATCGGCAACGATCGCATTGCGGTCGTTCGAGGTCGTTTTGAACCCCCGCATCGAGAGATCCCAGGCACTCTGGCCGCCCCGGCTGACGCCGGTCATGTAGGCGTAGGCGTCGAGCGTGGTCGCAGCGTCGATTTCCTTGAGATAGTTCTCGCTGTAGCTCGACACCGTGAACGGTGTATCCCGGATGGGGACGTCGAGCTTCATGGCGCTCTGCGCGTCGGCGCGCAGGTAAGCCCGCACGACGATTTCCTCGAGCGCCTCTTCCGCCTTCGTTTCAGTCGATGGCGCACCGTTCGTCGGTCGCTTGTTCGCGTCGCTGCCCTGACTCCAGGCCAGAGGCATGACAGTCGCCAGCCCCAGCGCCACGACGACCTTTCCATTGCAGATACCCATGAGCATTTCCCCCCTCGTCCATGCTCGCCAAATAAGGAATCAATTCGGCTTGTTCGTGCTCGCTCCCGAACGATGGACCAGAAACAGGCATTCGCCCGCCGCCTCGCAACCGAGCGTATGCAGCACCCCTCCCGGGATGAGCGCGAATCCGCCGGGCCCGAGTTCGCGATACTGCTGGCCGTACTCGACGGTAAATGTCCCGGCAAGAACCAGGATGTGCAGATCGTCTGCCTGGCTCGTCGGTTTCAATTTGGTCCTGGACGGCCAGCGCGTCAGCACGCCCTGGTCGCTCGAGGCGGCTGATCCCCAAAGAAAAGCCTCCTCAGCACCGGCTGCTGCCGATGACTTCACCCACGCCCGCTCGCGCGCCGTCGAGACCACTGGATCGGCAGCCGAGACCACGACGGTGGCGACCGTGGCGAGGAGTGCGAACGCCGTCGTCACGAATCTCGTGGCGTTGCCTGAGCAGATCATGGGCGCGCCTCGGCGTTGTTTACCTGCTTGACAGGCACGTGGCGCGGGTACTTCCAGCGGCCGACGTGGTCGCGAACCCAGTCGAAGTACCAGCGCACACCGGGATCGTCCTCGGTTCCGTAGCCGCCCATTTCCGCGTGCGGCGCTGAACCGCTGCGCCCGCCAACACCGGTGAGCCATGCGGCATGCAGGAAGATCGCCGAGTTCGGGGCCTTGCGATAGTCCTCGAACCAGGCGTAGTTCTCCGCGAGCCCTTCCTTGGTATAGATGCCATCCCGATCATAGTTGTCGCGCTTGTGACTCTCGATGTTCATCGTAAAGCCGGTAGGAAGGATCGGCATCGTCTTCTGAAGGATGTTCATGTCGGAGCCGGGATAGAACGGATCGGTACCGCGATCGATCGTCGCGCAGATACCCGCCGGCACGTCCGGATTCGCTTCCTTGAACCACTGATGCAGCCTGGCCTTCTTCTCGGGCCCACCCGGCTCCCGGAAAATTTCCGGAATGACGCGCCGATGGTTGTACTCGTGCATGAGGTCGACGAAGACGTTTCGCAGGTTGCGTTCCTTGAGGAAGCGACCGACGTCCTGCAGCGCCCGCTTGTACGCTTCTTCACCACGGAGGTTGGCGACGTTGCGCGGCGTGAAGATGCCGACACCCACCACCATGCCGCGGCGGTCAGCCTCCCGGATGAGCCACTCCAACCGGGTTGCAAACTCCGGCTTCAGGCTGCCGTCCGCGTTGAAGCCGTTTTTGGCACCCCATTCCTCGGGCCAACCCGTATTGCTTCCCATGACGTAGACGGCCACCGCATTGATGCCATGCGCGGTCATGTTGTCGAGATTGCGCACGATCCGCTCGGTGACCGCCGTACTCATCAGGCCGTTCGCACTACGGATTCCCCAGATCTTGATTTCCTTTCCGCCCAGCCAGGCACGATCGTTACGGATCTCGAATCGCTTGGTCACCGGCGCGGACTGCGCGATCACGGCGGGGGCGGCAATCGCAATCGCGGTGAGCATGGCTGCGAGCAGCATCGCCTTCGGCATGAGAATCTTTCCGAGACCCACAGGATTCAACGTTTCGGAAGGATCGGGTCCATGATGATGACCTGGTCCTCCCACCGGTAGCTTTGCTTGTTGTCGCTCAATTCCTTCCACGCCGGGATCTTCTTCAGTCGCTCACGTACCGCTTCCTTGACGTTGTCGCGACGCGCGAGTCCGGTCAGGTCGGAGTATTCATAGAGAAAGATCATGTCCCAGGGTTTGCCGGTGTTGTGCTGGTTGAAGTACACGCCCCACCAGGACAACGCGCCGTCCTCCAGCCAGCCGTCGTTTTGCGGCTTCACGTAGGCCTCGAAGTACTTCTTGTAGACGGGCTTGCCGACGCCTTTCTCGAGGTGGTACGGGATCCACAGATAAACCGCCTTGCTCAGGTCGCGCTTCGGCGAAGGCCCACCCTCATAGTTGAGATCGGTGAGGTAGCTGGTGACGGGCGAGCAGAGCTTGAGCGCGTCGGGGCTCAGCCCGGCCGGGCTCGCACGCTCGACGGCCCGCCACTTGGCGGAATCGACGTAGCGTGCGAAGTCGAGCCGAACCAGCATGTCCGGCGCGGTGTCGCCGCTGTTGACGAAGGAACTGAAGAGGATCAGGTAGTCCTTGTACGCACCTTCGCGCTTCCATTGCTCGAACTGCGTGACGCCCGTCGTCTCCATCCAGCGCCGGAATTCCGGACGGTTGGCCGGAGGGCACTGGTAAGTGATGAACAGGCTCATGGGCCCCTCGCCCTTTTCCTGGGCCTGGGCGCGCGGGCTGATCGCCGCGACGAGGAACAACACCAACACCAGTGAGAACGCGGCGCGCGCCAGGCACGCCCTGTCAGGCTTAGACATCTTGGACCCCCTCTATCCGACTACGGCTCGCTGGCTTGGCCACTTCGACCGGCGCCAGATGGAGGGGATGCTACGGTGACCTAGCTTTCTGAAACCTTATGATGCACCGCAAGAATCACCGAGCAGCGAATCCGGAGAATCACTTCGCCGCGAGCGTCACGGAGTAGTCGTCGAAGTAGACGACGCTGTCCGCCTTCGACCAGAGACCGACCCGCCCGGAAACCGGCTGCTCGAGCGTGTGCACGAGCAGCACCTTGCCGTTCAACGCCGCCTCGAGCCGGACGCCCTTCACGTTCAGGCGCAGTTGCTGCCACTCGCCCGTCGGCGTCGGCGTATCGCGGATCCACTTCACGGACGAACGCTTGCCACGCTCGTATTTCCAGAGCACCAGATTGTTCTCCAGGGGATTGGCGCGCACCGCCAGATAGTCGCCGTTCGGCTTGAGATCGAACAGGATGCCGGCGGCCTGGTCTATGCGGCCCGCCACACCCTTGAACCGCAGCGATATCGCGCCTTCGCGGAAATCGGCAACCTCGTTCAGCACGGCAATGGGAAAGAAAGCGTAGGCCTTCACGCTGTCGAGAAACTCCGCGTATCGCGCGCCGTATAGCGCGCGTGCCTTGTCGGCAAGGCCTGCCGAAGTCTGTCCGCGCGCCCAGCGCGTTCCATCGACGGCGAGCGCACGGTTCCCGGCGTCCTCGACGATGACCCAGTTTCCGACGGCGGCCGAGAAACTTTTCGGCTCCGCGCCGAGTGTCTCGGCATCGAAGGCCTGCAGCACGGGAGCCGCCATTGCGGCCAGCGGAACGGATGTTGCAAGTGCCAGACAAGTCGCGCGGAAATTCATGTCGGATCTCCTTGATTCACGGCGGTCAGGAATCGAGGGATGGAGCGCGACCGCCGGATCCGCCACATGCCCAGAAACGCCAACCCAGGCAGCCCGACGTAGAACCACCATTGAGAGGCCCGGGCATCAGCTACCAGAGGATAGCCTCTGTACGGGGGTGCGTCGTCCGCAGTGACCGTGGCGCCGGCGAGTGCATGTAGCAGCGGCAGGATCTCGCGTGCACTGTTGGAGCGGGTTTCCCGCTTCGCGCCGCGATACCGGAACTCGATCAGGCCGTACCGATCGTCCTCGGGCGCCGCAAATGGCCCGCTGGCGCCCGCATCGAGCCAGACGATCGACAGTCCCGGGACCAGGCGTTGCAGTTTCGAGAGCACGTTGCTCGACAGCTCCTGCGCGCGGCTATCGTCCGGGGAAAGGTGGAGGCCCACTGTCAATCCATCGTCCATCCTGCGGAGCGCCTGCTCGTCCGAGACGCTGAAGCTGTTGCGTCGGTCCTCGGTGACGTCGACGGCTCCGCGCGCCCAGTCGACCGCGGAGATGAGCAGCGCGGCCGTGACGGCGATGCCCGTGAGCCGCAGCCCCCGTTGTACCCGCGGAATTGCCGGCTCGAGCAGTTGGGCTGCCATCGCGGCCAACCCAAGTCCCAACGCGGCGAGTGCAAGGGCATGGGGCCACGAGAACAGGCCCTCTTCGAAACGCCCCAGCGCGCTGGTCGGCGACAGGGCGACGATTCGTTGCAGCCCTCCTGTAGCTGACGAGGCGGCGAAGTCGAGCACCCAGAATCCCAGCGTGAACGCGAGCGTCACGATAGCCGCGCTGGCCGCCGAGGCCGTCGCCGCGGTCGCGATCAGCGCCACACCGATCACCACCAGCGCATAGAGAAAATGACCGACCAGCAGATTCGCCGTCTCGGCAAAATCCAGGTGGCCGCCGAGCCAATGCCAGTACCACAGCGCCGACAGCGGCACGGCGGCGATCACGAACCAGACCACCACGACGGCCAGGAACTTGAGTCCGATCACGGTCGCCGTCGACAGTGGCCACTGCAGAACGAGCTTCAGCGCACCGCTGTCGCGGTCCTGCCCGAGGCTGCCGATTGCCACGAACGGAAACAGCAGAATCGTGCCGAGATGGAACGCTCCCAACAGTGGCACGAGCACGCCGTCGAGCGGCACCATACCGCGCGCGAGTTCGGGCGAATCGGGCACTGATGCGCTCGCGGCGGAGAACAATCGGACGGCTTCCACAAATCCGTAGCCGGTCAGCAGAGAAAGCAGTACGAGCAGCACCCAGAAGGCCCGGGCTCTGAGCAGCGTCGAGATCTCGTGACGCAACACGGCAAGGGCGAGCCGGAGCGTCCCGCGAGGTGGCTCAACGGGTGACGGCAAGAAACACCTCTTCGAGCGTGCCAGCCTCGAGGCCGGCCTGGTTTCTGAGCTCGCTCATCGTGCCGCACCCGACCCGGCGCCCGCCATCGAGCAGCAACAGGCGATCACAGATCCGCGCCGCGTCGGCCAGCTGGTGTATCGAAAGTATGAGGGCACGCGTCGTCGTCGCTTCCCGCAACAGTTCCATCGCAGCGGCCGTCTGTCGCAGATCCAGGCCATCGAAAGGTTCATCGAGCAGCAGGATCGGTTGGGAAGTCAGCAACGCGAGGCAGAGCAGGAACCGGCGTCGATAGCCCTTCGACAGGTCGCGCGTCCGGGTGCGCAACACCGGTTCGAGTCGAAGGCGCCTCAGTAGGGCTACAGCTGCCGATGCCGGCGTCGCGTGCAGGTCACGATACAGACCAATGAGGTGTCCGACCGGGTGCTCGCCCCAGGGTGACAGGACATCGGGCAGATAGCTCAACGCGCGACGTCGCAGCTGCGGTGAAGGTCGACTACCCAGCATCGTCAGTTCACCCGCGTCCCCCGGCAGCAGTCCGGCGAGGCACTCCAGCAGCGTCGTCTTGCCCGCGCCGTTCGGGCCGATGATGCCGAGGATTTCGTTTGACCCGAGCTCGACGTCAACCGACTTCAATATTTGGTGCGCGCCGAATCGTACCGACAATCCGCGCGCGCACAGCAAGGGCGCAGACTGCATCATTCCGGCCCGCCCGCGGCCCGCACACTGCGCGATGCGTCGTAGGACTCGCGTCGAAGCCACTCGGGGAGCGCGACGTAGCCAGCCTCGTTTACCGCAACTTGTCCCTCTACACTGAGTGCCGTTGCAATGAAGGCGGCGCAGGCTTGCGTCGACAGTTCGACCGCTGACGGCACACAGTGCAGGAACAGCGGGCGCGCCAACGGGTAGCGGCCCGAAGCCAC
This sequence comes from Pseudomonadota bacterium, assembly GCA_043747835.1. Taxonomy (GTDB): domain Bacteria; phylum Pseudomonadota; class Gammaproteobacteria; order Steroidobacterales; family Steroidobacteraceae; genus CADEED01. The sequence continues at coordinate 10,461 of JAYTOK010000094.1, forward strand.
ATGGTCCCGCAACGGTTCGAAGTATCCGGAAGCGGGGGTGTCGGCCACGGCCAGGGCGCGAACCCGGGCGGTGCCGAACGGAAATCCGGCGACGACCAATCCGAACGGATTCGCCGCCAACGCCTCGATCGCCGCCGCGTCCGTCTCGAATTCCCGAACGTCGGCCGCCCAGCGCTGCCCAGCCAGCACGGTCTGACGAACGAAGTCGGTGGCGCCGGTTCCCAGCTTCGCGACCATCGGAACGATCGGACGGGCATCCCAGGGCGGCACGGAACCGAGCGCAGCCCAGCGACGCTCGACGTCGGCACCCGTCATCGCAGCGCGCAGTTGCGCGAACGTGATGCGTCGCAGCGGGTTGTCGGGATGAACGAATACAGCCATCGAGTGGGTCTTCGCGCGATCGTCGTGCGCCCCCGTGCCGATCCGGAAGGAGCGCGGCCCGACGCCACGCGATGCCACGATGGTCGCGATCTCTTCCGGTCGCAGCGCGCGGCCGGTGAAACCGACGTCGGCCGTCGCCGCAGCCAGCGCATCGGCCGCACTCGGCGGCGCACCGCCTTTCACGCTGACGGCCGACCCGGGAACGCGGCCTTCATGCAGCGAGGCCCAGTGTCGGACGAGCGGTGCCATCGTATCCGTTCCGGCCAGCGCTATCGGGCGCGAAACGGGTGAACTCCCGGAAGCGGGCGAAGTGATCGGTTGCGGCACCGGCGGTATGGCTCGAACCAGCGCAAGTCGAAACCCGAGATCGTCGTTGCGATTGCTTGCGGCGTCCCGGTACCGGTTAGCCGGTCGGGCGCCGCGTGGACCCGCCCACCAGCTGCCGCCGCGACTGGTGCGCGCGGTTCCAGATGCCGGCCCCGCGTAGTCAGCCGCTTCGCCCCCAGGGTACGGCGCGTACCAGTCCAGACACCATTCCCACACGTTGCCGAGCATGTCGTGAAGCCCGAATGCGTTCGGGCGCAGCGTTGCTACCGGCCAGGTTCGCCCATCACTGTTCTGGTCGTGCCACGCCAGGTCGTCGACCGCCTTGGCGAAGGCACCCATCTCGCCGGCCTTTGCGGCGAACTCCCACTGCGCCTCGGTGGGCAGCGAATACGCGTAGCCCGCCGGAAGGAGCCCTTTCGCCCGTTCCAGTTCGCTCACCCGGCTGGCGAACACCATCGCGTCGTGCCACGACACCTGCTCGACGGGCAGCTCCGGCCCGCTGAATCGCGAAGGCCGGGTGTCCATGACGAGGTACCACTGTCGCTGCGTCACTTCCGTCCTGCCGATCCAGTAGCCCCGCCTCAGCGCCACCGAGGTGACCGGACCCTCATCCGCGCCACGGCTGGATTCGTCGTCCGGGCTCCCCAGCGCCAGGCTGCCGGGCTCGATCCATCGCATCTGCAGCGCAAGCGGTTCGATCTGGAAATGCCGACCCTCCTGACGGTTACCGCTGGCGGCCGACATCGGACAGGCCCACGCGGCGACCGCCAGCAGGAAGCGACCCCCGTTCACGGACCGACGGAAGGCGCGCAGGCCTCACGCTCCGAGTTCCACCGCCGGATGAAGTCGCTGCGCTTGGCGGCATCCAGATAGGTGAGCAGGCCCGGACCCACGGCGACTGGCTTGATGCTCGCTCCCAGCGCACGCGTCAGCGCCGACGCGGTGCCCTCGCCGGCGACGTCCATCCGGATGGCGTAGAGCTGCGCCCGTTCGGCGAGGACCCGCTGGCCGCGCCGCGACAGGAGATAGTCGATCCAGACTCGCGACGCATTCGGATGCGAGGCGCGTCGCGCGATGAACGCAATCCTCGATATCACCAGCGTGAAGTCGCGGGGCAGTACGTAGCCGATGGCGGGATCGGTACGCGCACGCGCGATCGCGTAGGCCCCGGCCAGGTTGTAGCCGAGGAGACTCTCGCCAGAAGCGATCCGCTCCAGCATCACGCCCGTCTCGGTCAGCAGTTGCGGGCTCGAGGCGCGAAGCTGGCAGACCAGGTCCCAGTATCCCGGCCAGGTCTTGCTGTCCTGACTCGCCAGCAGGAACCCGACGCCTGCCTTCTCGATGTTGTACGTGGCGACCTTGCCTTCGAAGCGCCGCGGCTGGCTCCGCAATAGCGACGCGAACTCGCGATGCGAGCGCGGCACCTCGTCGGGCTTGACCAGCCGGCGGTTGTACACGAGCACGACCGGCTCATAGGTCGTTCCGAATGCCTCGTTTCGCCAGACCGCCCACGCGGGCAGCTGTGCCGCTTCGGTGGAGGAATGGGATTGGGCAAACCCGTCATTGACCAGCTTCATCTGCAGGTCCATGGCGAGACTCCAGACGACGTCGGCGGATCGCGTACCCGCTTCCTGTTCGGCGCGAAAGCGGTTGTAGGCTTCGCTGCTGCTCAACTGAACGTAGTCCACGAGGATCTGGGGATAGAGCGAGCGGAAGTCCTTCAACAGCGGACCTGCCGCAGCAAGGTCAGTCGTCGAGTAGATCACCAGAGCCCCCTCGCGTCGCGCCGCCGCAATGGTTTGCGGATCAGAGCCTGGATCGTCCTGCGACCGTTGCGCGAGCGCCGCGTCGCCGCACCAGGCCATCAAAGCCAACATGGCGGTGATAGCTCCCATGCTGCGTCGGGTCGGGAGTTTGTCGGGCGATGAGGGCGGCGACGCGAAATCCGACACCGGAAACGCCACCGTCACCGCCGTGCCACCCCCTACAGCGCCGTCCGCAATCGATACGGATGCGCCGTGCAACCCGGCAATCTCGCGCACAATGGACAGGCCCAGCCCGCAGCCGGTGCCGTCACCGCCGGGCACCTGGTAGAAGCGATCGAAGACGCGTTCGCGCTCTTCCATCGGGATGCCGCATCCCGTGTCCTCGACACGGAGTTGCACGCGGTCGATGCCTTTTACCGCATCCCTGTGGGCGGCGACGCGTACCGTCACCTGCCCACCAGCCGGGGTGAACTGGACGGCATTGTCGATCAAATTCTCGAGCATTTCTCGCAGCAGGAACTCATTGCCGACGACCGCCACCGGCTCTCCGGCGTCGAAACCGAGATCCACCGCGCGGCGCAGCGCCACCGGCAGCATCTCGAACGTCGCTTTCTGCGCGAGCTCTGCCAGGTCGAGGCTCACCAGGTCCGGCCTCGCGCTGCCCTCGGTACGACTCAGCAGCAGCATCTGGTCGACCAGATGGGACAGCTGGTCGATGTGTGACCGGAACTCGTTGAGCGCCGGCCGCAGCTCCTCTGCGCCCGACTGGCGACTGGCGAAATCGGCCTGCGTACGCAACAGCGTGAGCGGCGTCTTGAACTGATGCGCAGCGTCACTGACGAACTGTTGCTGGGCAATGACCCCGCGGCTCACGTGTCCGGTCTGCTCGTTGATCGCATCTACAAGCGGCCGGACTTCGTTCGGTATGCCGGACGAATCGATCGGGCTGAGGTCACTACGCGCGCGTTGAAGAACCTGCCGGCGTACGAACTCCAGCGGCCTCAGGCTGCGATGAACCGCCAGCCAGACCAGCACCACAGCTGCGATGATCATCAGGAATTCACGGATTGCCGCATCGGCGAAAATATCGCGTGCAAACGTCTGGCGGAGCTCGGCGGTCTCTGCAACCTGGATTACCACAGGCTCCTCCACGTTGTCGTCGTACAGCGGCTTGACCAGCGTCGCGATACGCACGGGATCGCCGCGATACTGCGCATCGATGAAGGTCGGCACGCCCGGTTTGCCGGGCCGGCTCGGTCCGGGCAGATCTTCGTATCCCGTGATGTGCAGGCCACCGAGGGAGCGAACGCGATAGTAAACCCGGCTCTGGATGTTCGACTCGAACATTTCCAACGCTGAATACGGCAGGTCCACGATCACACTGCCGTCGACGACCGTGATCCGCTCCGCGATGGCCAGAACGGACCCAAGCAGGCTGCGGTCATGGATCCGGTTCGCCGACTCGATCGCGACGCGATAGCTGAACCAGGCGTTGGCCCCCCAGAGCAGAAGCAGCGGGACGAGCAACCACGTCGCCAGTTGTCCTCGCAAGCTACTCATCGCTCGCCTCGAGCATGTAGCCCAGTCCACGAAGCGTACGAATGCGAACGCCGGAGTTTTCGAGTTTGCGTCGCAGCCGGTACGCGTAGATCTCGATCGCTTCCAGGCTTACCGTTCCCTCCATGTCGACGATGGAGTTCGCCAGTGTCTGCTTCGACACCGGAGAGTGCGCGTGGGTGATCAGAATCTCCAGCACACTGTGTTCTCGCGGTGACAGCTGCAGCGGCTCGTCGCCGACGCGAAAGAGACGAGAAGACACTTCGTAGCGGAGCCCGGCGACAGTGGTCTCATTCCGGACGTTGCCCTGCGAACGCCGGACCAGCGCGCGCATTCGCGCTTCCAGCTCGGCGAGATCGAAGGGTTTGGCGAGATAGTCGTCTGCCCCAGCATCGAGCCCGCGGACGCGATCCTCAACGTTGCTCTTCGCCGTGAGCAGCAGAACCGGCACGCTGGACTCGCGGGCGCGTAACCTGCGCAGCACCGTCAGACCGTCCACACGCGGAAGTGCCAGATCGAGCAGCACGATGTCGTAGGATTGCGTGTGCAGGAGGTGATCCGCCTGCGCGCCGTCGTGCAGCGCATCGACGACCATGCCGGTCTGTCGCAATGCACGGCAGACCCACTCTGCGAGGGACTTGTTGTCCTCCACGAGCAGCACGCGCATCGACAGGCCCCCCCCTCGCGGCGCAGAAAGCAATCAGAAGGCTTTCCGTTGCTACGATCATTCTGAAGGAGATTCGCGAATGTTGCACACACCAGCTCGACGCGCACGCGCGGGAGTACTGGCCGTCATCGCGTGCGTAGCGTTGCCGGCACGTGCGCAATCGACCGATGCGTTGACGGACGTCGTACAACGGCAGGCCGCGATGCTCGAACGGCTCGATGCCCGGGTCAGGGAACTCGAGAAGCAGATCGAGGAACTTCGCGCCCCGCTGAGTGCGGGGACGATTGCCGCGCCGATTGCCGCGCCGGGTGCGTCCACTGCGTCGGCGACCGCGGCGCCGACTCCCCAATCGGTCAGCTCAAGTGTCGTGGCCACGGCGATCCCCGCGACACCACCTTCCGGTACATTCCGATTCCGGGGTGGCCCGGAGTGGACGGCGGCTGATGGCATCGCATCGGTCAAGCTGCGGGGGCGTCTACAGTCCGAGTTCTGGGGCGTTTCGGGATCCGATTCCGTCGACTACCCAAGCGGCTCGCTGATCAGGGCCGTGCGCCTCGGACTGGAAGGGCGGATCAATCCCGTGCTCAGCTACGTGGCGGAGATCGATTTCGGCGTCGGCCAGACCGTGATCAACGACGCTTATCTGCAGTACAAGGGCAAGGGCCCGTTCTTCGTGCGTGCGGGCAACATCAAGCCGGACTTCTCACTCGAGAACATGACTGGCGTGCACCAGACGACGTTCATGGAAAGGGCGCTCCCGAACACGTTTGCGATCTCGGATGAGACGCTCGCAGTTGCCATCGGCACGAGCGGACGTAACTGGTCGTTCGGTGCCACGGTGTTCGGCGACACGCCCGGGATCGAGCTCGACGGCGACGAGGGTCGCGGCTTCTCGTCGCGCGTCACCTATGCACCGATCCTGTCCGGTGATCGTCTCCTCCATATCGGTGCGAGCGCATATCGACGGCATCTCGGGGCGGATGCAGGTCTTGGCTTCCGGATCCGCCAGCGCCCCGAATCCCGGGTATTCCTGACGAGACTCGTCGACACCGGACGCATCGATGCCGACGACTTCACCGTGATCGGCGCGGAGTTCGCCACGGTACGCGGCCCATGGTCGCTGCAGGCCGAGCATCTGGTCGCGAAAGCGGACCTGCGGAACCGCAGCTCGCGCGAGTTTTCGGGCTCATACGTGTTCGGCAGCTGGTTTGCCACCGGCGAGAGCCGCACCTACAGCGCTTCGAACGGCAAGTTCGCGCGCCTCAAACCGAAGCGCGCGTTCGGGGAAGGCGGCCCCGGCGCCCTCGAATTCGCCTTGCGCTATTCGACCCTCGACCTGGTCGACGGGCCGGTACTCGGCGGCACCGAAGACAACTTCACGCTGGGCGTCAACTGGTACCTCACCGAGTACTCCAAGCTGATGTTCAACTGGGTCCACTTTGACATCAGCGAGAGCGGCGCAGCGACGCCACTCGGTTACAAGGAACACGAAGGGGATGCGTTGGGGCTGCGCGTTCAGGTTGATTGGTAGGAGATCGGCGGCCCCGTCAGCGCGGGGGAAGGTAACGTCAATACGGACGCGGTCACCATGACAGCATCGAGATGACGAGGCCCGCCAGAGCAGACGCCGCAATCACCGACAGAATGCTGCGATCAAAATAGAAAAGCGCGACGCCGGCGGCTACGGCAATGGCGGCGGCAACACCATCGAGTCCCCCCTCGAACCCGGAAGGCCACCCTACGTGGAATCCGAGAAACAGGGAGAGGTTCAGGATGACGCCGACGACTGCCGCAGTGATTGCGGTGAGTGGCGCCTGCAGTCGCAGGTTGCCGTGAGTGCCTTCCACCAGCGGGCCTCCCGCGAGGATGAAGAGGAACGAAGGCAGAAAAGTGAACCAGGTCACCACGAGCGCGGCGAGGATCCCCGAGGCCAGCGCCCGATCGGGGCCGAGCGGCGACGCCGAATAGCCGCCGACGAATGCGACGAAGACCACCACCATGATCAGGGGCCCTGGGGTGGATTCCCCCAGGGCAAGGCCGTCGATCATCTGGCCCGCGGTCACCCAGCCGTATTGCACCACCGCGCCTTGGTAGACATAGGGCAGCACCGCGTAGGCACCCCCAAAGGTCAGAAGTGCCGCTTTCGTGAAGAACCACGCCATCTGCGACAGGGTCCCATCCCAGCCGTGAGTACCAATCAACAGGAGGAAGGGCGCTGCCCAGAGAATGAGTCCGGCGACGACAATGGCAGTCAGGCGCCAACTCCGAAACTCGGCATGCGGAGGCGTCGGGGTGGTGTCGTCGATGATCGCCGGCCGCGACGCGCGCGTCGCGGTGCCGTGGCCAGTGCCGACTGCGATCCAGGTGGGCATCCAGCGTTGCGCGGCGTATCCCATTGCCGCGGCACCGATGACGATCGCGGGAAACGGCAGGTTGAGCAGCACGGTGGCAACAAAGGCCGCCGCCGCAAGGGCGCATAAGGCAGGTGTGACCAGCACACGCCGTCCGACTCGCCAGGCCGCGTGAAGCACGATTGCAGTAACGGCAGGCTTGATGCCGTAGAAGAGCCCGGCAACGATCGGCGCATCGCTGAACACCACGTAGATCCAGGCGAGCCCGACCAGAAGGCACAGCGAAGGCATCACGAACAGCACGCCCGCCAGAATCCCGCCCCAGGTGCGGTGCATCAGCCATCCGAGATAGGTCGCGAGCTGCTGTGCCTCCGGCCCCGGCAAGACCATGCAATAGTTAAGGGCGTGCAGGAATCGTCGTTCGGAGATCCAGCCGCGTCGCTCGACCAGCTCCTGGTGCAGGATCGCAATCTGCCCGGCAGGCCCGCCGAAACTGATGAAACCGAGCTTGAACCAGAACAGAAGCGCAGCGCGAAACGGAATGGAAGTCACGGGCGGAGCACTCGATCGAACGTCAGGTTTGATGGAGGGGCCTTCTCAATCGAAGCTGCGCCGGTATGCGGTGCGCGCGTTGAGACTGCGTCGACCAGATGGGCCATCAGCCCTTGTGACGAGGCGGCGAGCCGGGTTCTCGCGGCTTCAGGGCGCCGCTCTGGTAGGCGATGCGCAGCATCGACACCAGCCATTCCAGACGCTGGGTAGGCGTGCGCTGGCGGAACGACCAGCGACGCAGGGTCACCGCATCCCCGTACGTACCCCACAGCGCCGGAGGCTCGGACACCGCGTTGGCGGGTACATTTCCGGGTGTCCGTTCAGTCATCGCGAACAGTCATCGCGAATTCAATCCTGCTTTGACGGCGGTGGCGCAAGCGTGCGCAGCCGCTCGATATCGGCGAGGTCTTGCGGCCGTCCGGCAATCTGCTTGAGGGCGATGAGATGCGGGACCGAGGCGACGCGAAGCGACACGCCTTCCAGGGTGACTGCGACGGCATCGCGCCAGAGGTCGCTGAACGCGATCGGTGGTTCGACGAAAATGTCGATGCTGGGGCGCGAATGTGTCGGGTCCCAGAAACTGAAGACCTGCATGCCGCGTTCTTCGCGCCAGATTCGGCGGACGGCCGGATCGGCCAGTTGCATGGCGTCGACCGGAAGCATCGGACGGAGACCCGCGCCCTGAAGGGTCTTCACGGCTTCAGAAATCGACTCGGCGCTCAGGTCCAGGGCGAGATCGATATCGGCCGTGACCCGGTCGATTCCGTGCAGCACGACGGCCAGCCCGCCGACGAGCACATAGCGCACCTGCCGCGCATTCAGCAGCGAAAACAGACTCAGGAAATCCACCGGCATTCTGCATTCTGCGCTGCCGGCGCTCGGCGCGGCAACACGCCGGGCCGCGCTATCGCAGCGCAGCTCGACAGATCCGGTCGAGCAGCTCGGGGAACGCAATGCCGGCCGCCCGGGCGGCTTGCGGCAGCAGGCTCGTCGCGGTCAATCCCGGCAGCGAGTTCGCCTCCAGGCACCAGTAGCCACCGGTCGCATCGCGACGAAAGTCGACACGACTGTAGACGCCGAGTTTGAGGGCACGATGCGCACGCAGCGCATGGCCCTGCACGAGCGCCGCCTCAGCGGCCGAGATGTCCGCCGGGAACACTTCGCGTGCACCGCCCGCCTGGTATTTCGACTGATAGTCGAACACCTCCCCGGGCGCGATGATCTCGCCGACCGGCAGTGCACGATCCTCGAAGATGCCGACCGTGAATTCCCGGCCGGCGACGAAGCGCTCGATCATGACTTCGTCGTCGAACCGCTGCGCCTTGGCCACCGCCGCGTCGAGCTGCGACCCGTCGCGAACGACCGAGAGCCCGACGGTCGAGCCCTGCTTGTTGGGCTTGACGATCACCGGCCATCCCAACGACGACTCGACCTGCGCGACGCCCGCCCGCGCCATCCGCCAGTCCGCCGTCGGCACGCCGGCTGCGCGAAACAGCCGCTTCGACAGATCCTTGTCCATCGCCGCCGCGCTCGCGATGTGATTGCTACCCGTGTAGCGCATGCCGGCGAGATCCAGCATCGCCTGCAGCCGCCCGTCCTCGCCCGCGCCGCCATGCAAGGCGAGAAACACGACGTCGACGTCGCGCACGTCGAACGCTGCTGGCGAAAACACCATCGCCCGCGAGCGCAGCGCATCGATCGCCTGCGCCGTCGGCGGCTCCGGTGCGACCCCGGCACTCAGCAACCGCAGCTCAGCCGCCGCTGCCAGCCGCCCCGTCGCCGTATCCACCGCCACCACCTCATGCCCCAGCGACCGCAACGCCGGAATCACCTGCGCCGCACTCGCAATCGACACATCCCGCTCTTCACTGGTCCCGCCGAACAACACCGCGATTTTCATGCCACTCCCAATACCGTTTCCACGCGCGCCATGAAGGATGCCATGGCCGCCAACACCTTCCACAAACCCGGGCACAGTCTTCGAACTCTACACAATGGTCGGGCACTGGCGGCTCTCGTCTACGTATCGACCGCTGCGACGGTGGGGGCGGCATTCCCAACCGCCGATCCGGGACCGAGGACCCGCAAGTACCCACCCGCCCCGCTTCCCAGTAAGCTTCCGCCCCCTATGAAGATCGTGATCCTGGGCGCCGGTCAGGTCGGCCGCACTGCCGCCTACCAGCTGGCCCGCGAAGAGGCCAACGAGGTCACGGTCGTCGACACCAACGAAGAGCTGCTGCGCGACCTGCAGGACCGGCTCGACATCCGCACCGTCGTCGGCAATGCGTCCTATCCGAGCGTGCTCGAGGCGGCGGGCACGGCCGACGCCGATATCCTGATCGCGCTGACCAGCTCCGATGAAGTGAACATGATGGCCTGCGAGGTCGCGTACACGCTGTACCGCACGCCGACCAAGATCGCGCGCATCCGTTCGGCCGAGTACACGCGTCATCCGAAGCTGTTCAGCAGCGAGGCGCTGTCGGTCGATGTCTGGATCAGCCCCGAGCAGCTCGTCACCGAATACATCGAACGCCTGATCCGCCATCCGGGCTCGCTGCAGGTGCTCGACTTCGCCGATGGCCGGGTAAGACTGGTCGGGCTGCGCGCCCTCAAGGGCGGCCTGCTGGTCGGCCAGGCGCTGCGCACGCTGCGCGAGCACATCACCAACACGGAAGTACGCGTGGTCGCGATCTACCGCGCCGGACGCAGCGTGATCCTCGACGGCGGCACGGTGGTCGAGGACGCGGACGAGGTGTTCTTCCTCGCCGCGCGCGACGACATCAAGCGGACGATGGCCGAGCTGCGCAAGGAAGAGCGGCCCGTGCGCAAGGTGGTAATCGCCGGCGGCGGCCACATCGGCTTCCAGCTCGCGAAGCAGCTCGAAAAGCAGAACCAGGTGAAGATCATCGAGCGCGACCCGAAGCGGGCGCGCCGCATTTCCGAGCTGCTGGAGAGCGCGATCGTGCTCGAAGGCGACGCGACCGACGAGGCGCTGCTGGTCGAGGAGAACATCGACAGCTGCGACGTGTTCGCTGCGCTGACGAATGCCGAGGAGGCCAACATCCTCTCGGCGATGCTCGCCAAGCGCCTCGGCGCCGCGAAGGTGATGGCGCTGATCAACAAACCTTCCTACGCCGACCTGATGGAGAGCGGTCCGATCGACGTCGCGATCTCGCCGCAGACGATCACCATCGGCTCGCTGCTCGCGCACGTGCGCCGCGGCGACGTGGTCCGGGTGCACTCGCTGCGCCGCGGCGCGGCCGAGGCGCTCGAGGCCATCATCCACGGCGACCAGCGCAGCTCACGCGTGGTCGGCAAACGGATCGAGGACATCAAACTGCCCGAAGGCGCCTCGATCGGCTGCATCGTGCGCGGCGAGCAAGTGATCATGGCTCATCACGACACCGTGCTGCAGGCTGACGACCACGTGATCCTGTTCATCACCGACCGGCGCCACGTCGAGCAGGTCGAGCGCCTGTTCCTCGGCGAGACGCTTGCGCGCCGCTGAGGCGGCGCGTCCTGCCGCGCCCGGCGTGAGAGCCCGATAGGCCATGCTCGCGGTCGCCCACGTCCTCGGTCTGATGATGGCGTTCTTCGCCGTCACCTACCTGATGCCGCTCGCCTGCTCGGTGATCACTCAGGACGGCATGTTCATCGATTTCGCAGCGGCGGCCGCGGCGAACGTGATCGTGGGCCTGGCGATCGTCGGCCTGACGCGCCGCTACCAGCGCGAGCTGAAGCCGCGCGACGGCTTCCTGCTGGTCACACTGTCCTGGGTGCTGATGTCCGTCTCCGCCGCCCTGCCGCTGATGATTGCGATGCCCGACCTCAGCTTCACCGACGCCTACTTCGAGGCGATGTCGGGGCTGACCACCACCGGCTCGACGATCCTGACCGGCATCGACCAGCTGCCGCCCTCGATCAACCTGTGGCGCCATGCGCTGCACTGGTTCGGCGGCATCGGCATCATCGTTCTCGCCGTCGCGATCCTGCCGCTGCTGGGCGTCGGTGGCATGCAGCTCTATCGCGCCGAGACGCCGGGGCCGGTCAAGGACGAGAAGCTGACGCCGCGGATCACCGAGACGGCGAAGGCGCTGTGGTTCAGCTATTCCGCGATCACGCTCCTCGGAATCATCGCGTTGAAGATCGCCGGCATGGGCTGGCTCGACGCGATCTGCCACACGTTCTCGGCCATGGGCCTGGGCGGCTTCTCGACCCACGACGCCAGCATCGGCTGGTTCGATTCGGTCGCGGTCGAAGCGGTGCTGATTGCGCTGATGGTGCTCGCGTCGATGAACTTTGCACGCCATTTCGTCGCGCTCCGGCGGCTGACGCTCAAGCCCTACCGCGAAGACGCGGAGGTGCGTGCGATCCTGCTGGTGCTCACGATCAGCGTGCTCGGCATCGCGGCGCTGCTGACGGCCTCGGGTACCTACCCAGGCGTCTGGACCGCGCTGCGCCACGCAGCCTTCAACGTCATCTCGACCGCCACCACGACCGGTTTCGTCTCGCAGAATTACGACCTCTGGCCGGTGTTCGCACCCGTCTGGATGCTGTTCCTGAGCTGCATCGTCTGCAGTACCGGATCCACCGGGGGCGGCATCAAGATGTTCCGCACCCTGCTGCTGGCGCGCCAGGCACAGCGCGAGATGAAGCTGCTGGTGCACCCCTCGGCCATTATTCCGGTGCGCATCGGCGGCAACGTCATTCCCGACCGGATCGCACAGTCGGTGCTGGCCTTCATTTTCCTGTACTTCCTGGTCATCGCGGTGCTGACCTTCCTGATGCTGCTGTCCGGCATGCCGATCGTGCCCGCGTTCAGCTCGGTCGTCGCCTCGATCAACAACATGGGCCCCGGCATCGGGCCGACGGGTCCGTCGGGCAACTACCAGGGGCTCACCGACTTCCAGACCTGGGTCTGCACGATTGCGATGCTGCTGGGGCGCCTGGAGATCTTCAGCGTCCTGGTGCTGTTCACGCCCGCTTTCTGGCGCAAGTGAAGACGGGCGGATTTGCAGCGCGGCGGATTGACTTGCCGTCCCGGTCTTGAAACGCTCACGTTG
>JAYTOK010000095.1:0-5922 GCA_043747835.1 Pseudomonadota bacterium
GGTTGGCGACACTATTCACGACGCAGGCTAATTCATAATCGCCAACCACGAGAACCCCTCCCCGGCACCATTACGCGCGATCGGTACGATACTGATCGTCGCGCTCTCCGGGTTCCTCATGGGCTTCGACGGATCGCTGTTCACCGGCGCCGTCATCTTCATCAAGGCGAAGTTCGCGCTCTCCAATTTCGAGATGGGATGGGCGGTAACCTCGCACACGCTGACCGCAACCCTCGCCATCGTTGCTGCCGGTCCGCTCGCGGATCGCTTCGGCCGGCGGACCGTCCTGCGCGCGGCCGCGGTCGTGTTCGCGGTATCGGCCGCGGTCGCGGCGGCGGCTACGAACTTCGGCGAGCTGATCGCCGCCAGGTTGTTGAGCGGGCTGGGCGTGGGCGCGGTGCTCGTTGCCGCGCCGATGTACATCGCGGAGATCGCGCCGCCCGCCGTGCGCGGCCGCATGGTCACTTTCAACCAGCTGTTCATCGTCACCGGCATCTTCCTCGCGTTCAGCAGTAACTACACGATCGTGAAGCTCGACGACCTCGGGGCGGGGTGGCTTGCGTCCCTCGATCCCGAGCATTCGAAATGGCGCTGGATGCTCGGCATCGGCGTCGTGCCGGCCGTCGTCTATCTATTCGCGCTGCTGTTCGTGCCCGAGAGCCCGCGCTGGCACGCGATGCACGGCCGGATCGACGCGGCGCGGCGGATCCTGACGCGCGCACATGGCGCAACGTTCGCCGAGAACGAACTTCGCGAGGTGCGCGCCTCCATCGATCGCGGAGCGGGCAAGAGCGACGCCACGTTGCGCGATCTGCTCGCCCCGCAGTTGCGCGGTGTGCTGGTGATCGGCCTGCTCGTCGGCATCCTGCAGCAGATCACCGGCATCAACTCCGTGTTCGCCTATGCGACAGTGATCTTCGAACGCGCCGCCGGCGCGGGCGACGTCGACGATGCGGCCTTCATGCAGACCATGCTCGTCGGTTTGGTGAACCTCGTGTCGACCATGATCGCGCTGCTGCTCATCGATCGCGTCGGCCGGCGGCCGCTGCTGTTGTTCGGGACCGCGGGCATCGCGTTGTCGCTCGTTCTCACGGCGTACGGCTTCAGCGCGAACGACGGCGCGTTGAATCCAGGTCTGGTGCTGGCGGGGTTGCTCGGCTTCGTGGGCTGCTTCGCCTTCTCGCTCGGACCGGGGATGTGGGTGCTGTTCTCCGAAATCTTCCCGAACCGCGTTCGCGGGCTGGCGATTTCCTGCGTCGGCTTCGTCAACTCCTCCGTCTGCGTCGTGGTGCAGTTCCTGTTTCCCTGGCAGATGGAAACCCAGGGCGGCACGCGTACCTTTCTGTTGTACGCGTTGTTCGCCGCCATCGGCTTCGTGCTGCTCGTGAAGATGCTGCCGGAGACGCGCGGCCGCAGTCTCGAGGAGCTCGAAGAATCGCTCGTACGCAGCTCCTGAAGTCCGACAGCCGCTCGGGCGCGAGTGCTTTATTTTCGAGTGCTCAAACGCGCGTACGAGGGACGATGAAGCATTGAGCCTCAGGTCGCGAGCACCGCCGTCATTCGAATCGACACGAGAATGCCGGGCAGCTCGGGCCCGAGGCGCGCCACGGAGCGGGCGGGCGGGTCGGTCGCGAAGAACGGCGCATACGCTTCGTTGAGTCCCGCGAAATCCTCTGGTCTTGCCAGCAGGGCCTGAACCTCGACGACATCCGCGAGTGTGGCTCCCGCCGCGTTGAGAATGTTGCGGCAGTTGAGGATCGCCTGCCGCGTTTGCTCCTGGATCGAAGGTCCCGCGACTTTGTTGGTCGCCGGGTCGATTCCCGCCGTACCTGAAACGAAGATGAGGTTGCCCGCCTTCACCGCCTGGCTGAAGAGCGGGCTCGCGGGTGCGTTGGCATCGCGGATGAACTGTCGCGGCATGATCGATCTCCGTGCTTGTCGTATCCTTGAGTCGTTCGAAGGGGGAGTAAGTTCCATGACAGACCGTCGTTCGTTTCTGCGCGGATCGTCCGTCGTGCTCGGGCACGCTGCGCTGGGCAATGTCCTCGCAGCACTCGCCGCGACTCCGGCCAAGGCCACGTTCTTGACCGACCGCGAACTCGAGACGGTGCGCACGCTCGTCGATCTCATCCTTCCCGCCACCGACTCGCCGTCCGCATCCGCCGCCCGCACTCACTACTTTCTCGATCTCGCGCTGCCAGCCTGCGCGAGCGCGGTCGCGCAACGCACGTTTCGTGAGGGCCTGAAATCGTTCGCGAACCTCGATGTGTTGTCGCCACCGAAACGCATCGCCGCGCTGACCGCGCGCGCCAACGCCGACCAGGCGCTCGAGTATGACGAGTCGTTCTTCAGGATCCTCAAGGACTACACCCTCGCGGGGTATTTCCTCTCGGAGATCGGCGCGACGCGCGCGCTCGCATACGAACGCGTGCCCGGCGGGTATCAGGGCGACCTGCCGCTCGCGCCTGGCCAGAAAGCGTGGGCGATCTGATGGCCGCCAATCACGTCGACGGCGGGAAGTTCGACGCGATCGTCGTCGGCTCCGGCATGTCCGGCGGCTGGGCCGCGAAGGAGCTCTGCGAGAAGGGGCTGAAGACACTCGTGCTAGAGCGCGGCCGTGACGTCCGCCACGTCGTCGACTACAAGACGGCGCTGCAGGATCCCTGGCAAGCCCCGCATCATCTTCGCGCGACCAACGCCGATCGCGCAGCGCAACCCATCCAGTCGACTCTCTATCTATACGACCAGTCCACGAAGCAGTTCTTCGTGAACGACAACCGGCACGGCTACTCGCAGGCCCAGCCGTTCAACTGGTACCGCGGCTATCAGGTCGGTGGGCGCTCGCTGATGTGGGCGCGCCACGTGTTCCGCTACAGCGATCTCGATTTCTCGGCCAATCAACGCGAGGGCGTCGGCGTCGACTGGCCGATCCGTTACGCGGACATCGCGCCGTGGTACGAGCGCGTGGAACGATTCATCGGCGCGAGCGGCGAGAACTCCGGGATGGCGCAACTTCCCGCGCAGGTCCTGCAGCCGCCGTTCGAGATGAACGCGCTCGAGAAGCACCTGCGGGGATCGTTCGAGAAGTCGTTCGCCGACCGGCGGTTGATCTGCAGCGCGACCGCGGTGCTGTCGCGCGAGCACAATGGCCGCGGCCCTTGTCAGGGGCGCAACCAATGCGCGCGCGGTTGTCCATACAGCGCGTACTTCTCGTCGAATGGCGTCACGCTGCCCGCGGCCGCGGCGACGGGCAATCTCACGCTGCGCCCGGATTCGGTCGCGCACTCGCTGATCTACGACGAGAAGACGAACCGCGTGACGGGCGTGCGCGTCGTCGACGCGAACACCCATGCGACAAGCGAGCATTTCGCGAAGGTCGTCTTTCTCTGCGCCTCGACGCTGAACTCGACTGCGATCCTGCTCAACAGCCGCTCGGCGCGTTTTCCACGAGGGCTGGGCAATGACAGCGGCGAGCTTGGCCACAATCTCATGGATCACCACAACGGCGGCGGCGCGACGGCGAGCTACTCCAAACTACTCGACCGGTACTACAAGGGTCGCCGCTCGACCAGCATGTACATCCCGCGATTCCGCAACGTGGCCAAGGCGGAGGAGAAATTCCGGCGCGGGTACGGTTACGAGGTGTACACGTGGCGCGACAGCTGGACGCGCGGCATTGGCGGCGCCGAGTTCGGCGCGGACTTCAAGAATGAGATGACGCGGCCAGGCGAGTGGGGGCTCTACACCGAAGGGTACGGAGAGACGCTGCCGTATCGCGACAATCGCGCCTGGCTATCGCACGACGCGCTGGATGAGTGGGGCATGCCCCGACTCAACATCTCGATGAGCTACCGCGACAACGAAAAAGCGATGGCGCAGCAGATGATGGACGATGCCGTCGAGATGCTGCGCGCCGCGGGTCTCGAGAATGTGCAGGGGTTCAATCGCCCCGTGACGCCGGGCAGCGTGATTCACGAGATGGGCACGGCGCGCATGGGACGGGATCCGAAGACGTCGGTGCTGAATGCGTTCAACCAGGTTCACGCCGTGCCGAACGTGTTCGTGACCGACGGCAGTTGCATGCCGTCGTCGCCGACGCAGAATCCGTCGCTGACGTACATGGCGTTGACGGCACGTGCGGCGAGTCACGCCGTCGAGCAATTGAAACTCGACGCGATCTGAGCGCGGTCAAAGATGTGCGCAGAATTCCGGAGGGACGACGCGGTCGTTGCGGCCGTCGACGTACGTGATGGGCACTTTCGCGAGGGTCTCTTCCGGGACGTCCTCGAGGCAGCCGAGGTTGACGCCGTACATCTTCCCCATCTGCGTTTCGTTGCCGACGCCGAAGGCGCGCACGCCGCAATGCCGGCAGAAGAAGTGGTGATTCTTGCGCGTGTTGAAGAGGTACTGCGTCAGATCGCCTTCACCCGACAACAGACGAAAGCCGTCCGCTTTCGCGACCGCCGGCCAGAAGCGCGTGCGGCGGCAGATCGAGCAGTTGCAGCGATACGAACTCTGCGTGAGATCTAGGTCGGCCTCGAAGCGCACGGCTCCGCAGTGACAGCTGCCGCGATAGGTTGTCAGGCTCACGGCGTCGTCAGCTCCGTCATCGCGCTCGCCGCGAGCAGGAACGCGCCGACGCCGTAGAACTGCGTATCGGATTCGTTCACGGTCTCGGGCCGGTCGCTGACCTGCTGCACCCAGCCAAGCTTTCCGTCCTTCGCGACTGCGCGTGTCAGCGCGGCCCAGCCCTTGTCGATGGTGGGGCGGTACTGCGCGCCATCGAGCAGTCCGCGATTCACGCCCCAGGCGAGACCGTAGACGTAGAACCCCGTGCCGCTCGTCTCGGGCGGCGAGTTCTCGGCGCCTAACAAGGACGGTGCCCAGTAGCCGTCGGGCTTCTGGATGGCGACGAGCTTTGCGGCCATCGTCTTGAAGAGACTCTCCAGTCGCGCGCGATCGGGGTCGTTCGCGGGCAGCGCGTCGAGCATGTTTGCGATTCCGGCGAACACCCAGCCGTTGCCGCGGCTCCAGAAGAGCTTGCGGCCCTTGTCGTCACGGCGCTCGAAAAAGCGGCTGTCGCGGAAGTAGAGTTTCTCGGCGGGGTCGTAGAGGAAGTCCGTCGCGGCCCAGAATTCCGCCATCGCGTAGTCGCGGTATTTGCGCTCACCGGTCTGCTGCGCGAGATCGAACCACGCGGGAGGGGACATGAAGACGGCGTCGCACCAGCACCAGCGCTTCAGGCACTGCGCTTCGCCGTATTCCTTCGAGTAGTAGAAGCTCAGGTGCACGACGGGTGGACTGGCCAGGATCTGGTCGAAGGTCGCGCGCAACGGCGCGATGGCTTCGGGACCCGCGCCGTGTTTCGCGGCCCAGAGATAGGGCTGCGCGATGACGTGATCGTCCGCGTGCGTGACGCGTGGGCCGGGAGTCCATTGGTTGGCGCGGCCCATGTCGAGGATGGCTTTCGTGAAGCGCGGTTCCTTCGACACCTCCGCGAAGCGCGTCATGCCGACCCAGAACGCGCCCTGCTGCCAGCTTCGGGACTCGCGTGCTTCTTCTTTCATGTGCGTGGTTATGTGCTGGCCATCCATGCGGGCGAGCTGCCAGTCGGCGACTCGCGCGGCGATCTTGACGACGTCCTTGCGCGCGGGTTCGGCTGCGGTGGCGAGCGTTGCGCTCAACGCGAGCACGGAGAGGACGACAAACGCGGCGCGGAAGAAGTGGCGCATGGAAACTCCCCTCGAAGGATGTGAGGTGGATGATGCGTGAGGATGCGGAGACGCGCCATCGCCGAGCGGACGTCTGGCACAGTTTCCTGGAAATGGGGTCAGACCCGAATGGCACTTACTTAGGCGGCAACGCTGCGCGCGCGAGGGCCAGGCATTGAAGTGAAGTAGGAAGGCTGGCCGGGGTTGGTAG
>JAYTOK010000096.1:0-22096 GCA_043747835.1 Pseudomonadota bacterium
GTACTCACCGCGTTGCGCATGCTCGACGAGCAGCTTGTTGATCTCTTCCTGCGTGGCTCCGCCACCGCCCACGAACTTGCCGACATCGAAACGCGCGGCATCGCGGCGCGCGAGGTCCATGACTTCGGCCGACACGAGGCGGTCGTGAACGATGACATCGGCCTCTTGCAGCGCACGCAGGCCCTGCAGGGTCATCAAGCCTGAATTGCCAGGGCCCGCGCCGACGAGCACGACGTGACCGGCAGGCAATGAATCCGCGTCTTCAAGCGCCCTGCGCGTGAGCTCTTCGGCCTTCGCGGTCCGGTCTGCGCGCACGGCGGCGGCCACGGGCCCGGTGAGCATCCACGACAGGAATCTGCGCCGCGCACCGATGTCTGCGAATTTCGCCTTGACCGCCACGCGCCAGCGATCGGCGAAGGCAGCGAGTGGGCCCAGCGAACTATCTAAGAGAGTCTCCAGCCGCTCGCGGATCAGGCGCGCGAGCACGGGTGAAGTCCCGCCCGTGGAAATCGCAATTTGCACGGGCGAGCGATCGATGATGGCGGGCATGATGAAGCTCGACAGCTCACGGTCATCCACCACGTTGCAGGGAATGCGTGCCGCGGTGGCGGCCGCGGATGCGGCAGCATTCACGGCGCGATCGTCGGTGGCGGCGACCACGAGCCACGCGCCTACGATATCGGCAGGCGCGAACTCACGCGGGTGGTGCACGAGGGCGCCGCGCGCAAGCGCCTCGCCCAACTCTTGGCCCAACACCGGCGCCACCACGGTGATCAAAGCCCCGGCCTCACTCAACAAATGAAACTTGCGCGCCGCCACTTCCCCGCCACCCACGAGCAGCACGGGCTTGTCCTTGATGTCGAGGAAGAGCGGGAAGTAACGCATCAGCGCGGCAGCCCCAGGCCCTGCGCGAGTCGCGCGCCGTAGGTGATGATGTACGAGGCGCCGGCGCGCCGCAGGTTGTACCAGCTCTCGAGCAACGCGGCGTCGAAGTCGACGAAATTCTCGCGCGCTAACAACGTGAGCGAGGTGTATTCGCCGCTGACCTGGTACGCGCCGACGGGAAGCCCCGTCTGCTCGTGAATGGGCCGGATCAGATCCGCGGACGGCTGGCCGGGCTTCACCATGAGTAGATCGGCGCCTTCCTCGGCGCAGCGGCGGCTCGAGGCCAGCGCGTCGCTGCGATTGCGCACGTCGAGTTGATAGCTGCGGCGATCGCCGAACTGCGGCGCGGAGTCCGCGGCGTCGCGGAACGGGCCGTAGAAGTTGGAAGCGAACTTGGTGCTGTAGCTCATGATCGGCGCGATGTCATGGCCGGCTTTGTCGAGCGCCGCGCGCAGATGCGCGACGCGCCCGTCGTTCATGTCGGACGGTGCGATGCCGTCGGCGCCGGACTTCACGTACGTGAGCGCGAGCGTGCTCAACGCGGAATGCGTGGCGCCGAGATCCTGGCGGCCGCGCGAATCGTGCACGCAGCAATGGCCGGTCTCGGTGAAGCTGCAGATGCAGGTGTCGACCCAAAGCGCGGCGTCGGTGCCGGCGCGTTGGCGCATCTGCTGGAGAGCGGTGCCCACGAAGTCCGCCGCGAAGTTGCGGTTGGATTTCTGCGCGGGGACGGGAAACAGGAGGAACTGCCGCACGCCGGCGGCGAGGTCTTTCTCGAACTGGGTGAGCAGGCTGCCGAGCGTGTGCCGCGACGTCCCGGGCAGACCCGATAGCGTTTCCTCGGCGGAGATGCCCTCGGCCAGGAACAACGGCTGGATCAGCTGGCTCTGGCCGAAGCCGATCTCGGACACCAGGTCCCGCAACGCCGGGGTGGCGCGCAATCTTTGCAGACGTTTCATCGCCCGATTCTCATGTTCGGTATTAGCAATGAGCATGCCATGGAAAAGGGGCCCAAAGGCCGGTTGGGGGTCTCAAACCGCGCCGTGGCGGTGCAGGGGGTGAGGGTTCGGGGCTAAAAAGGGGACAGGACGGATTTGGAAAATGGGGACATTCCCCGTTTCCCCCGAAGGGGCAAAAGGGGAAAGACCTGCTTCAGGTCTGTCCCCTTTTGCTAGGAAACGGGGAATGTCCCCATTTTCCAAATCCGTCCTGTCCCCTTTTTAGCCTTCCAGCCCGTGGATCCCGCACTCGCGCTTCAACCCCGCAAACCGCAGATCTTCCGCCGACTCCACCTCATGCAGCGCCTTGGTGGAATGCCAGTCCCCGATGGACACATACCCTTTGTCCCAGAGCGGGTGATACGGCAGCGAGTGCGCCTTCAGATACAGATACACGTCGCGATCCGACCAGTCGAAGATCGGGTGCACCTTGAAGCGGCCGTCGCGCACTTCGAGCGGATTCAGCTTCGCACGGCTCTCGGCCTGGCTGCGGCGCAAGCCCGCGAACCACGTCGACGTGCCGAGCGTCATCAGCGCGCGGCGCATCGGCTCGACCTTGCGCAGCTCGAGATACCGGTCGAGACCTTCGCGCCCCTGCTCCCAGAGCTTGCCGTGTTCCGCCTCGAACCACGCGGTCGATTGCTCGCTCGAGAACACCTTCGTATTCAGCGAGAGCCGCTCGCCTAGCGAGTCGATGAAAAGGTACGTCTCGGGGAATAGATAGCCGGTGTCGACGACGATCACGGGGATCTGGGGATCCGCTCGCGTCACGAGGTGCAACGACACCGCCGCCTGCGCGCCGAAGCTCGACGACATCGCATGCGGGCCCGGCAGATGCTCGAGCGCCCAGCGCACGCGCGTGACCGCATCCACGGACGCGAGCCAGTCGTTCACCTTGCCGGACGCTTCCGCGTCCAGCGCGAACTGCTTCGCGGACAACGTGATCTTCGGCGCGTCCTCCGGCAGGAGTACGTCCGTCGCCGCGAGATCGCGCGCCGCGTCGTTCACGCGCGCTTCTCTGTGGCCAACACATTCGCACGCCACAGGAAGTCCCCGAAGCGCTCGTCCGTATGCCGCTCGACCGCGTAACGGCCGATGAGCTCGTCGAGGATCGTGACGATCGCGGCCTCGTCGATGTTGTCGCGATAGATGACGTTCAGCCGCGAGCCGACCGCATCGGCGCCGAGGCGCAGCGTGTAGCGTCCCGGCGCGCGGCCGATCAGCGCGATCTCGGCGAGATACGGGCGCGCGCAGCCGTTCGGGCAACCGGTAATACGCACGGTCAGCGGGATGTTCCTGAGTCCATGCTTCGCGAGCACTTCGTCGACGCGGTCGATGAAGCCCGGTAGATAGCGCTCGGCTTCGGCCATCGCAAGACCGCAGCTCGGCAGCGAAACGCAGGCCAGCGCGTCGCGGCGCACGGGCGAGGTGGACAGCGCCTTGCCCAATCCATGGTCCGCGACGAGCCGGTCGATGTTCATGCACTCGCTCGCGGGCACGTTTGCGATGATCAGGTTCTGGTTGGCCGTGAGCCGGAAATCGCCCTGGTGGATCGCGGCGATCTTCTCGAGGCCGGTCAGGAACGGCTTGCCCGGAGTATCGACGACGCGGCCGGATTCGATGCGCAGCGTGA
Source organism: Pseudomonadota bacterium (assembly GCA_043747835.1). Classification (GTDB taxonomy): domain Bacteria; phylum Pseudomonadota; class Gammaproteobacteria; order Steroidobacterales; family Steroidobacteraceae; genus CADEED01. Next base: position 3,517 of record JAYTOK010000096.1, read on the forward strand.
GGTGCCAGCGGCCGTCGTGGCCGCGCAGCCAACCGAAGCGATCGCCCTGCGTCGTGAACTTGTACGCGCGCGGCGGTTCGAGCTCGTAACCCAAACGCTTGAACAGCTCGGCCTTGAACCAGTCGACGCCGCGATCGGCCACGGTGTACTTGAAGCGCGCGTGCTTGCGATCGGTGCGATCGCCGAAGTCGCGCTGGATCATCACGACGGTCTCGGCGACCTTGAGCATCTGGTCCGGCGTCAGGAAGCCGATGACATCGGCGATGCGCGGAAACGTCTGCGACTCGCCGTGCGTGGCGCCGAGGCCGCCCGCGACGGTGAGGTTGAAGCCCAGGAGCTTGCCCTCCTCCAGTCCTTCGGTATCGAGAATCGCGATGAACCCCAGGTCCTGCGAGAACACGTCGACATCGTTGTGCGGTGGGACGACGACGGCGGTCTTGAACTTTCGCGGTAGATAGAGCTGACCGAGGATCGGCTCGTGCTCGGCAGGACCTGCAAGCTTCTCGCCATCGAGCCAGATCTCGTGATACGCATGCGTCTTGGGCAGCAGATGCTCGGAGAGCTTCACCGCCCAGTCATGGACTTCCTGGTGCAGGCGGCTCTCGACCGGATTCGCTGCGGCCATGACGTTGCGGTTCACGTCGCCGCAAGCCGCGATCGAATCGATCAGCGCGGCGTTCATGCCCTGCATCGTCTTCTTGAGATCTTTCTTGATCACGCCGTGGAGCTGGAACGCCTGGCGCGTCGTGATGCGCAGGCTGCCGGTGCCATAGGTGCGCGCGAGCTGCGTCATCGCCAGCCACTGCGCGGGCGTGCACACGCCGCCCGGCGTGCGCGTGCGGATCATGAAGCTGTACGCGGGCTCGAGCTTCTGGTGCTCGCGTTCGGCGCGCAGGTCGCGATCGTCCTGCATGTAGCTGCCGTGGAATTTGATGAGCTGCGTGTCGGCGTCGCGGATCGCGCCGGTCAGCGGGTCGGCAAGGCTCTCGACGAGGGTGCCACGCAGGCCACGCGACGCCTTCTTGATGACTTCGACTGGCGAAGGTGGATCGACCTTCGCGGGCAGCTCTTTGATTGAGCCGGGGGGCCGATCGAGCGTTTCAGTAGACATCGCGTAGATACCGTCCGTCAGCGGTGAGATCGGCGACCCAGGCCTGGGCGTCGTCCGCATCCATGTTGCCGTGCTCGCGCACGACATCGAGCAACGCGGCGTGAACGTCGGGCGCCATCGCGGACGCGTCACCGCACACATAGAAATAGGCGCCGCCCGACAGCGCGGCGAAGAGATCCTTGCCGGCCTGACGGATGCGGTGCTGAACGTAGATCTTCTCGGCCTGGTCGCGCGAGAACGCAACGTCCACGCGGTGCAGCGTCTTGCGCTTGAGGGCCTGCTGCCATTCGAGTTGATAGAGGAAGTCGGTGTAGAGCGAGCGGCCGCCGAAGAACAGCCAGTTCTTGCCGGTTGCGCCGGTCGCTTCGCGCTCCTGCAGGAATCCGCGGAACGGCGCGACGCCCGTGCCCGGCCCCACCATGATGATGTCGCGCGCGCCGTCGGCCGGCACACGGAAGCGATCGTTGCGCTCGATCCAGACCTGCACGTTCGAATCGACCGCCGCGTTCACGACGAAAGCCGACGCGGCGCCGGCCAGTAGTTTGCGATCCGTGTCGCTGCCGACGACGGCGACCGTCAGATGCGCTTCGTCTCCCACCGCGGCGGGACTCGACGCGATCGAGTACACGCGTCCTGTCACGGGGCGCAGCGAAGCGACCAGCGATTCTGGCGTCCACTCCGCGGGATATCGCGCGAGCACATCCGACACCTGCGAGCTCGCGGTGAGCTTTGCGAGCGCCTGCGGGTTGCGTGTGTCGAGTAGTTCGGAAAGATCCGCCTTGCTGCGATCCTGCACGGCGATCAGCAGCGGGCGCGCGATGCGCGTGAGCTCGCGTTCGTCGCGCAGCCATTCGAGCAACGTGTGCGTCTTGCCATCGTGCGTGACCGTCGCCGCCGCATCGAGCTTCGTGGCCGCGAGCACGGCGTCGATCGCCGAATCCGGATTGCGGTGCACGATGCCGAGCGCGTCGCCGGCCTTGTAGAGATTGCCGAGGCCGGGGAATGCGACTTCGACGTGGCGCACTTCGCGCAATGCGCCGCGGCCGACGATGCGCTGGTTCGAGAGCACTTCGGCCGTGGCCGGCTGCGCGCGGGTCAGTTCCAGGATCGCGGCGACTGACGCGGGGGGTGCGAACGCCGCGCCAACGTCGGCGACACCGGCCGGTGCCTGCGCGGGCGCCAGCTTCGACTGGATCTCGCGCACGCGCGCGAGTGCGTCGCTGGCCCACGTACCCGCTAGCTTCTCGAAATCGACGTCGCAATCGACGCGCGGCAGCAGACTCTTCGCGCCGAGCTTCGCGAGACGCTCGTCGACGATGCGCCCCGCTTCGCAGAACTTGGGGTAGCTCGTGTCGCCGAGCGCGAGGATGCCGTACTGCAACTCGGGCAACTGCGGCGCGCGCTTGGTGCCGAGGAATTCATACAACCCGCGCGCTTCGTCCGGCGGATCGCCGTCGCCGTGCGTGCTGATCACGATGTAGAGCAGCTTCTCTTTCGCGATCTCGCGCGGCTGATAGTCGCCGGCCTTGATCATGCGCGCCTGCAGCCCGAGCGCCTGGATGTTCGCGACGAGCTTCTCGGAAATCTTCCGGCCATTGCCCGTGTGCGACGCGGAGATGACCGTGACCGTCGGGACGGGTGCCGCCGCGGCTGCCGGCTGCGCAGCCGCGGGCGCGAAGGCCTGTGGCACGGCGGACGACGGAAGCTGCGTACGCGCCTGCGCGCCCGGCAAAAGGTTCTGGAACGTGGGGAGGCTCGACGGCGCGGCGGCAGCGGCACCGGCGAAGTATCCCGACAACCACATCAACTGCTCGCGGTTCAGCTCGGTCGCGAGCTGCTGCAACTGGTCCCGGCGTTCTTCGGGAATGGGGAAATGCCCCTGGATGACGACTCCGCCGCTCACTGGTTAGTCCTCACTGGCTTCATCTTCACAGGCCCGGATCCGCCTGGTGGAGGAACCCTTTGTTCTCGAGATATTTCAGGATCTGGTCGACAGCCGCGCCGATCGCGACCTTCGACGTGTCGATCGCGAGTTGCGGATCGATCGGCGGTTCATACGGCGAATCGATGCCGGTGAAGTTCGCGATCGCGCCCGCGCGCGCCTTGACGTAGAGACCCTTCGGATCGCGGCGCTCGCATTCCTCGAGCGTCGTCGACAGGTAGATCTCGATGAACTGCGCGTCGCCGATGCGCTCGCGGATCTTGTTGCGATCCGCGCGGAACGGCGAGATGAACGCCGTGATCACGATCAGGCCCGCGTCGAGGAACAACGCGGAGACTTCGCCGATCCGGCGGATATTCTCGTTGCGTCCGGCGTCGGTGAAACCGAGATCCTTGTTGAGCCCGTGGCGAACATTGTCGCCGTCGAGCAGATAGCTGTGATGCCCACGCTGCACGAGCGCCTGTTCGAGCGCATTCGCGAGCGTCGACTTGCCCGCGCCCGACAAACCGGTGAACCAGAGCACGGCCGGTCGCTGGCTCTTCTGGTTCGCGCGGATCTGCGCGGTGACGCGCGTCGGCTGCCAGACCACATCGGAGCTCGCCTTCGCGGCCTTCTCGTGTGGCGCGATGACCATGCCCGCGCCCACGGTGCCGAAATGCAGCAGGTCGATGATGATGAACGAGCCCGTCGCGCGACTCAGTTTGTAGTCGTCGACGACGACCGGCTCTTCGAGCGCGATGCGCACGCGCGCGAGGCCGTTCAAGTCGAGCGCATCGGCTTCACGCGTCGAGAAATCGTTCACGTCGATGCGATGCTGGATCGAATCGACGAGGCCTTTCACATAGCGGCTGCCGATCTTGAATTCGTAACGCTTGCCGGGCAGCAACGGCGCCTCGCCCATCCACAGCAGATGCGCGTCGAACGTGCGCGCGAGCGTCGGGCGGTGGTCCGGATGCACGAGCACGTCGCCGCGCGACAGGTCGATCTCGTCCTCGAGCACAACCGTCACGGCCTGCGCGGTGCCAGCCTTGGCCAGCGGACCATCGGCGGTCGTGATCTCGCGCACCTTGCTCGTCTTGCGCGACGGCAGCGCGAGCACGGAATCGCCGACTGAAATCTCGCCGCTCGCGATCGTGCCGGCGTAACCGCGGAAGTTCGCGTCCGGGCGGCTCACGAGCTGGATCGGAAAGCGCAGTTCCTTCAAACCTTCGACGCGCGAGACTTCGATGCCTTCGAGCGCCTCGAGCAGCGTGCGGCCGGAATACCACGGCGTTTCCGCAGAGCCGCGCGCGACGACGTTCACGCCATGCAGCGCGCCCACCGGAATCACTTCGATGTTCGGCACGCCGAGCTTGCGCGCGTACGTCACGACTTCAGCGGCGATCGCTTCGAATTTGGCCTTGTCGTAGCCGATGCGGTCCATCTTGTTGACCGCGACGACGATGTTCTGCACGCCTAACAACGCGACGATGTGCGTGTGGCGGCGCGTCTGCACGCGCACGCCCTTTTCGGCGTCGACCAGCACGACCGCGGCGTCGGCGGTCGAAGCGCCCGTCGCCATGTTGCGCGTGTATTGCTCGTGGCCCGGGCAATCCGCGACGATGAACTTTCGGCGCGGCGTCTGGAAATAGCGGTACGCCACGTCGATCGTGATGCCCTGCTCGCGCTCGGCCTGCAATCCGTCGACGAGCAGCGCGAGATCGGGCACTTCGCCTGTCGTGCCCCAGCGGCGGCTGTCGTTCGCGACGGCGGTGAGTTGATCGTCGAATACCTGGCGGGTGTCGTGTAACAGACGCCCGATCAGAGTGGACTTGCCGTCGTCAACCGAGCCGCAGGTGATGAAGCGCAACAGGTCGATGTCGCGCTGTTGCGCGAGGAACTGGTCCAGCGTGCGCACTTCGTCGGCAGCGGCAGCCGCGGGTTTTGTCTCGATCAGCGCCATCTTAGAAGTAACCTTCGCGCTTGCGATTCTCCATCGCCGCGGCGGAATCCGCGTCGATGGCGCGGCTCTGGCGCTCGGAAGTGGTGGTGCGCAGCATCTCTTCGATGATCTCGGGCACGTTGGCAGCCTTCGAAACTTGCGCACCGGTGAGGGGGTAGCAGCCGAGCGAGCGGAAACGGATCGTTTCGAGCTGCGGCTTTTCGCCGTCCTTCAACGGCAATCGATTGTCGTCGACCATGATCTTGAGCCCGTCGCGATCGACGATAGGACGCGGTTTCGCGAAGTAGAGCGGCACCACGGGAATGTTCTCCGCGTGGATGTAGGTCCAGATGTCGATCTCGGTCCAGTTGCTGAGCGGAAACACGCGGATGCTGTCGCCGCGGCGCAGACGTCCGTTGTAGAGGTTCCAGAGTTCGGGACGCTGGTTCTTCGGATCCCAGCGGTGCTGCGCATCGCGGAAGCTGAACACGCGCTCCTTCGCGCGCGACTTCTCTTCGTCACGACGCGCGCCGCCGATCGCGGCATCGCAGCCATACTTGTCGAGCGCCTGCTTGAGCGCGTCCGTCTTCATGATGTCGGTGTAGCGCGCGCCGTGGGTGAACGGCGTGACACCTGCGGCCTTGCCGGCTTCGTTCGTGTAGACGATGAGCTCGGCGTTGAGCTTCTTCGCGGTCTCGTCGCGGAACGAGATCATCTCCTTGAACTTCCAGCCCGTGTCGATGTGCAGGAGCGGGAAAGGGATGCGGCCCGGGAAGAATGCCTTGCGCGCGAGGTGCAGCAGGACCGAGGAGTCCTTGCCGATGGAATACATGAGCAGCGGCTTGGAAAACTCCGCGGCCACCTCGCGCATGATGTGGATGCTCTCGGCCTCGAGGCGCGCGAGATGACCGAGCTTCGCCAGCCCGGTACCGCGTCGGGTAGCTGCCGGGGGTTTGAGAGAAGTCACCATTTGGATCTGCGCGTTCATCCAGGCCTTTGAGGGGTGCCAGTTTCAACGGATTGAAGCCGGCAATCCGTGCCCGGCTCGAAGGCGGGGACTGTATAGAGGCACAGCCGGGGCCCGGAAATGACTTTTGGTTATGCCGGGATAACAGGGGGGTTACAAGCGGGGGAATTGAGGGTCGGGCCGCACCTCAATCCGTCCAGAAGGCCTGGCGAGTCCTCGAAACGAGGTAGACGACCGCGAATCCCCAGGGAAACGCCAGATTGGCGAGCAGCGCTGCGACGACCGCGCCGGCGAACCCGGCCGGCAGCCAGTCCCGCACCCTCCTCGCCCTCGACAAGCCGGCCCGCCACACCCCGGCGACGGACATCAAAAATCCCACCGACGCGGGCACCATCGCGAACAAGCCGTTCACGAGCACGGGAGCCAGGAGGTGCTTTCCTTCGACCCAGCCCGGCGGTCGGCCGCCTACGTACCAGCCAACGAGCCCGCAACCGCCAAGGAAGAACGCCAGCCCCGCCATCGCGAAGTAGAGCGCGAAGCGCGATTCGCTCGTCAGTCGCACATCATCCATGCCGCGACTGAACCATGCGGCGGGCGAAGCCGTCAACGGCAAATAACTAACTACATTGCGCAGCAACGGGCGGGCGCGGAGTCTTGCTGCGTAGAACGGGACCGGATCGACCGATCCGGCCCCGTTTCGTTTGCTAACTACCCGCCAAGCGCGCCGATCGTCTGCACGAGGATGCTGCGCAGCGGCGCCACATCCGCGGCGGTCACCTGCCGCATGCGGACGAGCAGGTCGATCTGGACCACGAGTGCCCGGAGGATCACCGCCGCCGCCGGGTTGTTCCCGCGCGCGACGAGCCTTTGGGCCGCGACGACCTGCACCTTGAACAGCGTGCCGACGGCGCGCGGAATCTTGTTCTGCGCGACGAGCTGGTCGATGAGCGGGATCGCCGCCTCGAGCCCCGGCGCCGGTTGCGCGACGAGCACGGTGTGCGATGTCGAGGTCGACGCATCGTCATCCGCGATCGTCACGACGACGGTGAACGCGCCCGGTGTCGCGTACGTGTGCGTCAGCGAGAACGCCAGCGTCGCGAGCGACGCGGTCGACGGCGCGCTGCCGTCGCCCCAGTCCACGGTCGCAATCCAGGCATCCGCGCCCGGGTCCGCGAACGTGCCGGCGACCGTGTACGGCGCACCGACGTTTACGTTTCCGCCTGGCACCGCGCCGACCACCGGCGCCACGTTCGTCACGATCACCGCGAACACCGCGCTGCCCGCGAGACCGTCGTTATCGGTCACGGTCACGCGCGCGTTGTAGATGCCGTCCTGCGTGTATCCGTGGGTCACCGCCACGCCCGTCGCGACGTTGCCGTCGCCGAAATCCCATTCATAGCTCACGACCGACCCGTTCGGATCGAGCGAGCCCGAGGCGTTCAATGTGATCGAACTACCCTCTTCTATCGACCCCATCGGTCCCGCGATCGCCGCGATCGGCGGCTGCGTGTTCGATTCGACGGCGGTTTCGATCGCGTCGGGCAACAGCGCCAGCACGTCGTAACCCGACAGCGTTTCGACTTCGTCGATCGTGCGCAGGTAATCCTGCCACGGCACGTTACGCACACCGGCATCGTTGGGCATGATCACCGCGACGGCCTGCACGTCGCGATAGTCACGCAGCTGCGCGAGCCCCGTGTCGCGCGGCAGGATCAGCGCCACCTTCCAGGTGTGCGTCGGGATGATCACGAGCCCCAGGTTTTTCAAACTACCCTTGCTGCCCGCGACGCCCGCGATCACGTAGACCTCGCGGTTCGACAGTCGCGCGAAGTCGCCAAGATAGTTCTCGAACTGCGCCCACGGACCCTGGTTCTGGTCGGAGGCCTGCGGGATGATGTTCGTGAACAGGAACGAGCGCGCGTTGTCGAGGCTCGCCGACGTGCGATCGAACGAGCGCGCGAGGTGGCCGCGGTCGATTCCGTAACCCGCGATCGCGCCAGAACCCGTGTAGTCGTCCGTCGAGATCTGCGGTAGTGAGGACGGCAGCTCCGGATCCATCGTGAAGCAGTCGCAGCGATCGAGGCTGCCGAAATGCGTCGCGTCGATCGCGTAGGCCACCCAGTTCGGCGAGTTGCGCACCGGGCTGTAAGAGCTAGTGAACTCGCGGCGGCGAACGATGATGTCGTCGCTCGAATCGCCGTCGAGGGGTTCGCCGAATTCGGTGTTGTTGCCGTACTGCGCCGTCGCGCTCTCTTCGCCGACATGCGTCGGCAGCGAGATCGTCGACGTCGTCCCGTCGGCCGCCGTCGCGCGGAAGATAGCCGTGCCCGCGGCCAGCGCGCGGAACACGCCGTTCTGACCGATCGTGGCGATCGCGGGCGTCTCGGAGACCCAGGTAAACGTCGACGGAATCGTCACGCCGCCGGGGCTGCGCAATTGACCGAAGATCTGATCCTCGTAGCCGACGGGCAGCGGCGCGTCGCTCGCCGTGCGTCCCGTGATGAGGATCGTGTTCGTCGGCGGCACCGGCGATTCCGGATTGCACGCGCCAAAGCTCGAGAGACCGGAATCCCAGACGCCGGTGGACAGGCGTTGCAGCGAGGTGCCGACCGGCGCGTTCGTCTGCGATGCGAGGATGTCGGTTGCGGTGAGGGTTGCCGCCGGGCCGCCCAGCGCGGTGAGCGGACCTTCGTAGGAGATGAAGTCGAGCACCTGGCCCGAGGCGTTCAACAGCGCGATGCCGTCGGGCGCGCCGTTCTGCAGGCCGTCCTGAAAATAGGTGACGAACACGACGCCGCGATCCGTGCAGCTCGCGGGCAGGCTGCCCGAGAGCACTTGCGGCGTGCCGTAAGGAATGCCGCCGTTGCCGTTGTAGAGAACGATGCTGAAGCCAGCGACGCTGGCGCCCGCCGGACCTTCGATCTCGACCGCCTCGCCCGCATCGGTGCCGAGGTTGTCGTAGTGGATTTCGTTGATGTGGAAGTCGGTGACCGGCGGTTGCGTCACCGCGGTGACGTGGATCGCCGAACTACCTGCGATCCCGTTGGGTGCGGCGGCGCTGACGATCGTGTCGCCTTCGGCGAGCGCGGTGACGACGCCCGTGCCGCTGACGGTCGCGACGGTGGGGTTCGAGCTGTTCCAGGAGAACGGCACGCCGTTGATCGGGGTGCTGGATGCGTCCAACGCGCTCGCGGAGAGCGAGACGCTCGAGCCGACGGCAACGGTTGCGCTGGCGGGGGAAACCGTGACGGTTGCGACGACGGGATCCGGCGGTGTAGTGCCGTCGTCGTTGCAGGCGCCAAACGTGTTCGTGCCGGCGGCCCAGACACCGGCGGCGTTGCGCTGCAGGGACAAGCCAACCGCTTCGGTGCCGTTCTGCGTCGCGCCGATGTCGACGGAGGTGAGGCCGGCGGCCGGACCGTTCGTCGCGGCGAAGACGCCTTCGTAGGAGATGAACTCGACGACGGTCGTGCCGTTCACGAGCGCGATCGCATCCGGCGATCCGTTCTGGATGCCGTTCGCGGGGTAGTTCAGGACGACGACGCCGCGCGCGGTGCAGGTTGCGGGGACGGGCGTCGGCAATGCGTCGGTGTCGTAGCTCGCGCCGTTGGAGCCGTTGTAGAGGACGATCGACCAGCCCGTGAGATCAGTGCCGGCGGGAGCCGAGACTTCGATCGCTTCGCCGACGTCGGCGCCGGTGTTGTCGTAGTGGATCTCGCTGATGCGCACTTGCGCGGTGGCGAAGGAACTCAGCATCAAGGCGCCGGCGGCGGCGAGCCAACGGAAGACTGTCATCGAGCGCATGTGTGTCCCTGTGTGTTTTTGTTCGAAGCCGCAAGATTCACGGCTTGCAGTGGCGTTGAGGATACGCCAATGCGATCACAGGCTCATGACGTGGCGATTGCGCCTCAGGGGATCGCGCGGAGGGGACAGACTGAAGTCTGTCCCCACTACTTCAGATTGAAAGCCTTACGCAACTCTGCTGCGGAATAACTCCGGACATAAACCGGAGTTCCGTAGTCGAACTCGCGCGCCCGCGCGAGCTTGCCGACGGGAACGGGATCGAACCCGGCATCGCTCACGAGCTGACGCGCCACATCCATTGCCGCCGCATCATCGGAAGCGAGCGGGATGCCGATGCGTTCCGGCTTGCGGAATGCTTCTTTCGCCAGCGGCCCCGCGTTGATCGCGTTGAACGCACGTACCAGGCGAACTCCCGGCAGGTATTCCGCGACGGCGACGCCGGTGCCGCGCTGCCGATCGCGAACGGCCATGTCGCCATCGCGGGAGGGATACGGATTGCCGGCGTCCATGACGACTTTTCCCTTGAGCTCCGCGGCGTAGTCCTTGCCGATCTGCGGCAGCGCGCCGTACGGCACGGCGAGCATGACGACGTCGCCGAACGCGGCGGCTTCCTTCGGCGTGCCGACCGTCGCGTTCGGTTCGATTTCCATCGCGAGGTCGACGAGCTGTTCGGGGTGGCGCGAGGAGATCATCAGGTTGTGGCCGGCCGCGTCCCAGTGGCGCGCGAGCGCGCCGCCGATGTCGCCCGTGCCAATGATGCCGATGTTCAGGGGCTTCGCGGTTTTTGGAACGGCGTCAGCCGCGGAAGCGGCGAGCGGTAGCAAGGCGGCGAGTAGTATGGCGAGGAAGGATTTCATGAGCGCTCCTGCAAGGAAATCGTGGTTGTAGGATAGACGTGAACCGCGAGAGTTTCCTGGACACGGCAGGACGACGGAAGATTCGGCGTCAAGCTCGTGCACTTCGGCACGACGTATCAGAAAGTGCTGAGTCACTACACGTGCGCGCTGCGCCGGAAGGCGGAGGAATTCGGCGGCGAGTACGATGGATGGGGAACAGTGGCGATCAAAGGAGCGGACGATGCCCTGAAAGCGGACTCGTGACATCGAGAAGGACTATCCGAAGAAGCGGTTCGTGGAGAAGCTGCGGCGGCTCGCGGACGCGATCGAGAACGGCGAGCGGTTCACGATCAGCCTCGCCGGCAAGCGGATCCGCGTGCCGGCGAATCCCCATTTCAATCTCGAGCACGAGCGCTCCAAGGATGAGGAAAAGATCGAATTCGAGGGGAAGTGGAAACCGGAGTGGAAAATGGGGCCATTTCCACACTCTTATATATGCAGCGCCTCGGCAACCGCCGGGTGCACGACGCGCCCATCCGCGACATTGAGCCCAGCGCGCAGATCCGCATGGTTTTCGACCGCGGCGCGCCACCCGAGCTGCGCGAGCCGGTGTACATAGGGCAGCGTCACGTTGCTGAGCGCGAGAGTCGAGGTTCGCGGCACCGCGCCCGGCATGTTGGTCACGCAGTAGTGCACGACGCCCTCCTCGACATACACCGGGTCGGCATGCGACGTCGGCCGGCTCGTATCGAAACATCCACCCTGGTCGATCGCGATGTCGACGACGACCGCGCCCGGCGCCAGCCGGCGCAGCATCGCGCGCGTGACCAGCTTCGGTGCGGCCGCGCCCGGGATCAGCACGGCGCCGATCACGAGGTCCGCGTCATCGAGCGCGCGCGCGATCGCATCCGGCATCGAGAACAGAACGCGCGCTCGTCCCGCGAACTGTTCGTCGAGCTGACGCAGCCGCGCGGGCGAACGCTCGAAGATCGTCACGTCGGCGCGCAGGCCGACCGCCATCGTCGCCGCGTGCGTGCCGGACACGCCGCCGCCGATGATCACGACGCGCGCGGGCGCGACGCCCGGCACACCGCCTAACAACACGCCACGGCCGCCGGCCGTCTTCTGCAGGAAATGCGCGCCGACCTGCACGGACATGCGCCCGGCAACCTCGCTCATCGGCGCGAGCAGCGGCAGCGAGCCGTCGGCCGCGACGACGGTTTCGTACGCGATGGCGGCCACACCCGAGCGCACGAGCGCTGTCGCCTGCGCGCGATCCGCGGCGAGGTGCAGATACGTGAACAGGATCTGGCCGCACGACAGCCGCGCGCACTCCTCGGCCTGCGGCTCCTTCACCTTGACGATCAGCTCCGAATTGCGGAAAACCGCGTCCGCATCGGCGCCGATCGCGGCGCCCGCCTGTTCGAAGTCGCAGTCGGGAAAACCCGCGCCCACGCCCGCGCCGGTTTGCACGATCACGGAATGGCCGGCGGCAGTGAGACTGCGGACGGCGTCGGGGACCGCGGCGACGCGGTACTCGTGGTTCTTGATCTCTTTCGGGATGCCGATGTTCATGCCATCAATATACGGAGCGCTCGCCGACAAACTTCCCGTTATCGCGCGCGCGGCCTTGGGGCTTCGCGCGAAGGCAGTCGCAAAGCGGATGAATCATCCGCGGGCGACGCGACGGGTCAGAGCCGGCGGAATCCCGGCCCGAAGACGACGGCATTGAGCAGCAATCGCTGCGTGCCGAGTGAGTATCCGCGAAACACCGGATCGCCCGAGAATGCGATGAGCTGGCCCGCGCCGAGCTTCTCGCGCGTGAGATAGGCGGTGCCGGCGAGATATCCCACGGCCTCGGGCCAGACGAGGCCCGACAGCGCGAGCTCGCGCGGCGCGGCGTAGCGCGCGACGATGTCGAGCGAAGGCGCCGCGGCGAGCAGTGCGTCCGACTCGCGGCAAATCACGGCGAGCCGGTCCGGACGAGATTCGCCGCCGGCTCCATACCGCAGCCAGTGCGCGGGGTGCAGGTCGGTCGCGAGGTAGGCGCCGCGCGGTAGATAGCGTTGCAGCCGTGCGCCGGGAAGTGGCGAGCAGGCGGCCGGCGAATCCACCTGCCCCGGAAACGAGAAACTCGGCGCGTCACCCGCGAAGGCCAGCGCACCGCGCCCGATGACCGGACGCGTCACTTCTGCCGGCTTGGGCGATTCGTCGAACCCCGTCGCCGTCGCGAAATCGCCGTCGAGCGCCCCACGAGAGGCGCACCCCAACAACGCCGGCGGATATCGATCGAGCGACGCGCTGCGCAACAGCGCGCTGCCAAATCCGGCGGCGGCGAGCGCCTGCGAAGATTTGCCCAGCGCGACGAGCGTGCCACCGTTGTCCATCCAGGACCGCAGCCGCGCGCCGTGCACGCCGGCGAGCTCGCGCGCGCACCATGCCGCATCGAGTGCCTCGGGCAGCAGCAGCACGTCGTACGTCGACAGATCCAGCGACTCCAGCCGCGCGAAGTCGAGCAGCGTCGCGTCGATGCCGATCGCGGCGTCGAACAGATACCAGAGCGCGCCCGTGCCCGGTGCGCTGAATCCCGCACCAGTCAGCAGGCCGATGCCGGGCGCGCGCAGCAACGGGAAGTCGCGCCCGCCCAGATCGGGGCCTTCGAGGACGCGCGCGCTATCTACCGGCACGACGAGCGCATCGCCACGCGCGATCTCCTCCTCGAGCGCCGCGTGAAAGTCCGCGGTCTGATCGTCGCCGCGCAACAGCAAGGTTCCAGGCGCGAAGGTTTGGTTCCCCAGCCGCAGCTCCTCGCGCGTCACGCGCAGTCGAACGCCACGCGCGAGCAATCGCGCGGCAGCATGCAGCGACGGATCGCGTAGCAGATGGCCGTACCGCGCGCGCAATGGTGCGACGGTTGACTTGACGGCGCGCGGCGGCGCGGAAGGCTCATCGATGGAGCGCCACTCTCCCGCAACCTCCCCCTGCGTCCACCACGCATCGAGACCGAACGCGAACGGCAGCGACCATGCCGTCACGTCGAACAGCGCGGTGCGCCCGCCGAGATCGAGCCCACGGCGCTCACGCTCGAGGAACTCGCGTGCGCACGGCACGTGGAAATCGAACAGGTTCGCGACGAGTCGGCCGAGCGGCTGCGCGGTGCTCACGCTCAAGCTACCCGCGCCGAGACGCACGCGCTTCGGCTCTTCATCCCATGCGTCGCGCAGACCGTCGATCTCGAGCGCCGCCGCGAGCTTCGACAACTGGATGCCCTGCGCGCGCAGCACGCGCTCGACCTCGCGCAGTTTGCCGCGATCATCACTCGCCACGATCCAGGTGCGTCGTGCACCGGCCGGCGGCTGCCGCGCATGCCGCCAGCGCGCCAGCAGTTCGCCCTTCATCCGCGCGGCCGTCGAAAGATTCGCGCGCGCGCTGCGCAACTGGCTCTCGATCGCTTCCTGCCAGGTCCGGACGCGTCCGTTCGGCAGTCGCACGCTGCCGCCATTCGTTGCGGACTGTTCATAGAGGATCGGAACGGCGCCGTGGTACGCGGGCCAGACGTCGAAGAAGCCGGGATAGAAGACTTCGTTCCAGGCGCGGGTGTAGTAGCTCGTGCCGTCGCGGTCGAACTCGGCGGCGTGATCGGCCCCGACGTCGCGCCAGGACTCGTGCACGGCCGCCGGCAAGTGCGGGTTCAGCGGCTCCGCCGGCACGGCGAATAGATAGGTGTCGTCCGCAGCCATCTCGTGGATGTCGACGTAGAGCTGCGGCATCGCGGCCGTCACCGCGGCCACGCGGGCGCGCGACTCGGGTTGCACCGTGAAGACGGCGTCGCGGTTCAGGTCGAACAGGTAGTGGTTGCCACGGCCTTCGGGCCAGAACGCGTTGTGGAAGATGTCCTGCGGATCGACGGGGCCGCGGCGGCGCGAGTACGCCCGCGTGTGCGCGAGCAGCCGCTCGCGGCCTTCGGGATTCACGAGCGGGTCGATGTGGATGACGAGCGCGTCGAGCCAACCCAGCGTCTCGGAGTCCGTTGCGGTCGCGAGGCGCCGCGCGAGCGCGAGCGCTGCATCGGGTCCGGAGATCTCGTCGCCGTGGATGCCGCAGCCTATCCACACGGTCGCCGGCAGGTCGGCGATGAGCCGCGACACTTCGGTCTCCCGCGCCGATTCCAGCACGCGCAGGCCGCGTTCGATCTCCGGCAGCCGCGCGAGATTCGCGGGATTCGAGATCGTCAACGCGAACAGCGGCCGGCCGCCCGCGGTCACTCCGTATTCGCGATGGCGGACGCGCCCGCTCGTGCGCGCGAGCGCCGCGAAGGCGGCGCGCAACTCGTGGTCGCTCAGCGGGCCCGGGCCGCGCCCAGGGTCAAAAACCTGCGAGGTCTCTTCCATGCCCACAAACTACCGTCGCGGGCGCGGAGGAAGCCGCGCATTTTGGGCCGCCACGCGTTCAGGAACCGTCGTTTTGCGACCGACGCCGCACCGGCGCGCCGAATTCCGGATCCTCGCTCACACGCTGCGCCACCGTGCCTCGCGGATGGCGATACCAGCCCGGGTCGCGGTAATCGCCGGCCGCGAGACCATCGCGCACCTTGATGACCGTGAACATGCCGCCCATCTCGAGATTCCCGAACGGCCCGATGCCCGTCATCATCGGCATCGTGTTCACGGGCCCGGGCATGTGGCCCATGTTCACGTGGTCCTGGTGCTCGGACATGCCGTGCTGCCCCATCGACATGTAACCCGGGATCCACTGCCGCACTTTCTCGTCGAGCGACTTCTGGTCGACGCCGATCGGATTCGCGACCTCGTGGCCCATCGCATTCATCGTGTGATGCGACATGTGGCAGTGGAGCGGCCAGTCTCCGGCCACCGCGACGAACTCGAGATCGCGCGTCTGACCGACGCCCACGATCTCCGTGACTTCGCGACGCCACTGGTTCCGCGGCCAGCGCCCGCCATCACCGCCGGTCACCACGAACTTCGGCCCGTGCATGTGCATCGGGTGATTCCACATCGAGAGGTTTCCCACGCGGATGCGCACGCGCTCGCCGGTTCGCGCCACGAGATGCTCGATCGCGGGGAACACCTTGCTGTTGAAGCTCCACAGGTCGAAGGCCTGCATGATGCTCGGGTCGGGCCGGTACGTGCCTGGATGCAGCGCCCAGTTGTGTAGCAGTACGCAGTAGTCGCGCTGCAACGGCAGCGGTTCCCCTTCGCGCGGATGGATGATGAACATGCCCATCATGCCGAGCGCCATCTGCGTCATCTCGTCGGCGTGCGGGTGGTACATGTGCGTGCCGTTCTGGCGCAGCGTGAACTCGTACGCGAACGTCTCGCCCGGCTGGATGTGCGGCTGCGACAGTCCGCCGACGCCGTCCATGCCCGACGGCAGCATCAACCCATGCCAGTGGATGGTCGTCTTCTCGCGCAGCCGGTTCGTGACGAGCAGGCGCACGCGATCGCCCTCCACCGCTTCGATGGTGGGTCCCGGCGTCGAGCCGTTGTAGCCCCAGACCTTCGCGCGGCACCCGGGCCCGAACTCGTGTTCGAACTCCTCGGCGACGAGATGGAATTCCTTCACGCCGTTCTTCATCTTGCAAGGCAGCGTCCAACCGTTCAGCGTTCGCACCGGTAGATAGGAACGCGCGCGCTCGTCATGCCCGGCGTGCGGATCGGCCATCTGGTGGCCGGCGTGGGGATCCTGCGCCGCGCGCGCACCCGCGTCGGCGGACGCCGTGGCGGCGACCAGCAGCTTCCGGCGCGAAAGCTTCATTGGCCACCTCCGTGTCCCTGGTGACCCGCGTGCGGATCTGCGGTCGCGGCGGGAACCGCCGAGGCCGCGCCAAGCAGATCGTCCGCGCCGATGCGTTCGTCTCCGGCGGCGGTGGGCGGCAGTGCGCCGCCCGTCGCGACGCGCAGCTCCGCGCGCGCACGCCAGTACTCCGCGAGTGACTCGAGATACTCCGCGAACACGATGAAGTGATCCTGCTTGGCCTCGAGCAGTTCGAAAGCATCGGTGAGCATGTAGTTGTAGTTCGAGAGCGTGCCGCTTACGACCGTGTCGCTCAGCGGGACGGCTGCACGATAGTGCTCGGCGATCTGCCGCGAGGTCGCGAGCTTCGTAGTCGCCGCCGCGACTTCGTTGCGCACCGCGCGCTCGAGCACTGCGTGTCCAGCGCGCGCGCTTTCGAGCTCGGCGCCCGCGCGCAGCACGCCGGCGCGATTCCAGTGGAACAATGGAATGCCGAGCGCGAGCGTGGGCCCTGCGAGCCGCCCGCCAACGGGATCGCTCTCCCTTTCGTATCCGACCTCGACGTCGCCGAGCCAGCGCCAGCGGCGCGTCGATCCGAACGCCTGCTCTCGCGCGCGCAGTTCCTCGCGCGCGCTCGCGAGATCGAGCCGCAGCGCGAGCGCGGGTTCCGTGAGGTCCGGGGGAATCGCGTCGGCAACCGGCAGCGCCGGCAGTTCCTGCTCAGTCGTCCACGCCGCGTCGAGCGGCAGGTCCAGCAATGTCGCAAGCGCGGCGCGGGCATCTCGATCGGCGGTGACCGAGCGCAACGCCTCGACACGCGCTTCGCGGGCACGCGCGAGCGTGCGCGCATGTTCGACCGCCGACAGATTGCCCGCGGCGTGAAGGCGATTCGCGAGCTCGCCGGCCGTTTCGCCGACCTCCGCGGCAGACCTCCGCAACCGCGAAACTTGTTGCGCGGTCACGCTGTCGAGCCAGGCGGATTCGACTTCGGTGGCGAGAGAGACGAGTTCGGCGGCGATCGAGAGTCGCTTGCGCTCGAACTCGGTTCGCGCGAGACGAGTGCGTGCCGGCAGCATGAGCAGATCCGCGAACGCGACGGCGATGCTGCGCGTCACCTGTGCGCCGGTTCCGCCGTGAACGCCGAGTCGCGAGTACCCGACGACGGGTTCGAATACGCGCCGCGCTTCGAGCACGTCCGCCTGCGCAATGCCGAGCTCCGCGTAACTCGCCCGGATCCGCGGACTTCGTTCCCACGCGAGCTTCAACGCGCGCTCGATCGACAGCGGTTCGGAGGGAATCGGCACCGTGTCGCGAGCGACGCCATCGAGCGGCCACGCCGGGGCCGGCAGGCCGCGCCGATCGAGCATCGTATCGATCTGCGCGCTGCCGCGCCGTTCGGGGAACGCGGCACAGCCGCCGAGCAGCAGGATCAGGACGAGGGGCCATCCGCGAAGGGTTGACCCGATTGGGATTCCATTCATCTCACATCTCCGGAAAGTCGCGCACGCGTGCGCCGGAACCGCGTCGCGCAGACGGCGACGCCAAACATCGCGTTCCGGGTTCAGGAGATGGGAGGTCGAAGCGAGTCGTCGCGCGGCACGGGACGATGCGGCGTGATGGTGGATTCGGGCGGTACCATTCGCGCGGCGGCGGAAGATACGAGTCGCGTTGCGGCCGGTAGCGAGGCGGCCATCATGCAGGCGCAGCGCCCCTGCGCGCAGCAGTGGTCGCCGTCGGCGGCGGCGTCCGCCTGCTCGATCGCGCTGCTGCCATCGGCATCGAGATCGGCATGGGCATCGGTATCGGCCTGCGCGCAATGCCCGCCAGTCGCCGTGGCCGCCGACTCGGGATGCATCACGCTCATTGCCATGCCGCTCGCGTTGAACAACAGCGAGACGCACACCGTGAACGCGAGCGGCCGAGTGCGTTTCATGCCACCGCCCGGCGCCGGCGTCGCAACCACTGCGTCAATCCGGTGATGAACAACAGCAGCGGCACGAGTCCGACGAGGCACACGAACGCGCGGCCAGCCGCGCCGCCGAACTCGCCGTTGTGCAGCGGCAGCGCCGCGTCGAGGAAATCCTGACCGCGGCTGTTCTCGCCCGGGTCGCGCTTCACGATCACGCGGCCGTCGTATTGGTCCAGCCACACTTCCGTTCCCGGATACGTGTTCGCGAGATGCTCGACGGGGCGGCGCAGGATCACGCCATACACGCCCTTTTCGCCCGCGGGCGAGTAAACGCGC
>JAYTOK010000097.1:0-1431 GCA_043747835.1 Pseudomonadota bacterium
CGCCGAATTAGAGAAAAAATCTCCAACCAACGGAAAATGGCCAGGTCTGGTCGCGCTCCTTGTCGGCACTCTCTGCGGCCTGTCTGAGCGCGCATTGGCTAGTGCAGTATCGTCAAGGTCTTCAGTTTTTGTTTCTGGATTGGGCAGTCGTCCATGACTGCGATCCGTTCGGGTTCTTGACTAAAGCAGTCGCTTCGATTGCGCCGAAAACGGCTAATTCGTTCTGCACTATTTAAGCCAAAAAAGTTCCGCTTGACCATCACAAGTAGACGTCTTTCGTTTTTTGTTGCGCGGCTGACTTCGTCTCCTTTGCGCTTACTGAACCGTGGATCGGTGACTTCGAGTTTGGCCTGACGCGGGCGGAGCAAGCGATCCTGGTCGCCATCGGGTCATGACAAATTGCAGATCTCGCGCAGGCTGCGCACTTCGCGGGGCTGACAAGCCCCGGCGCCGGTCACCCCGACAGTGCCGATCTCAAGACGGGCAGAGCCGGTCGTAGAGGGCCGAATAGCTCGCGAATGCCGGACAGTGGCCTGAGAATTTCAGGCCGAGCCGCCGGCCGCTTTCGACGACGCGGGCCGCCAGGTAGATCAATTCCTGCATCACCGTCTTGAGCCGCCGCCGTTTGGCCGCGTGCCGCACGGGCGCGTCACGGCCGGTCAAGCCTTCGATCCCGATCCAGCGCAGGATGTTGTAGGTCAGCACCGCACAGGCGAGCACGAGGTCGTTGGTCGCGAACTTGCCCGACGGCAATCGCTCGATATCGAGGTCGGTCTTGAATTCGGAATGGAACTGCTCGCTCGTGCCGTGCGCGCGATAGAGACCGATCACCTGTTCCTCGTCGACGAGCGCCTCGGGCAGGCTCGTCCACCAGCCTTCGAGCGCGATGTCGGGCACCAAAAGCTTGTTGCCGTCGCGGTCGATCGTGCGCTCGGTCACCCGCACGACGCGGCGGAAGATGCGCGTCTTGTCGCGATACGCCTCCTCGATCGCCTGCGAGAAAGTACCGACGCGCTTGCCGTCGCGCGGGCTCGTCCAAACGGCGTCCGTCTCTGCCCGTTTCAGCCAGCCGACCAGGTCCTGCTTGCGCGGGTTCCACTTCAGGATGAAGGCGCAGCCCTCGTCGTCGAAGATCGCGCGGGTCTCGGCGGCATCATTGCCGGCATCGAGCCGGGCCAGGAGAGGATGGCGCGAAAGTCGCCGCGCACGCGGCAGCACGCGCTCGAGGAAATGACCAATTTCGGCCTGGCTGTGCTGGCTGCCGGGCCTGAGCTCGAGGCCCAGACACCAGCCCTCCTCGCCGAGGTAGGCCGCGACTGGCGCGTAGCCGTCGAAGCCCTTGTAGGTCCAGCTCACGCCTTCCTTCTTGGTGCGCGAATTGTCGAACGGGGTGACATCGATGTCGAGCGGGGCGTACTTGACCTTGCGCGG
>JAYTOK010000098.1:0-3322 GCA_043747835.1 Pseudomonadota bacterium
CGCACTTGGGCGGCACGCGCGACGGCGACGCCTCGATGACTTCGATGAGGTCGGCTTCGTCGTGGCTCTTGTGAAAGCTGCGCCGGCGGAAGCTCACGCGTTCACCGGGCAGCGCGCCCGTGACGAACACCGTCTTGCCGGAAGTTTCGCTCGCGCGCACCACTCCTTCGCCTTCGTGCGTGAGATCGGCGACCAATCCGGTTTCGAGGGCGGCATTCGCCGCGGGAACGGACTTCCTCAAGCCTCGACCGTCCATGCAGCGAGGAACTCGTCGAAGTGCGGTTGTTTGGCGTCGGTGAGCCAGGCGCGAGTGCGCGCCAGCTCTTCGGCCAGCCCCGCGTCGGTAAGTCGGCCACGCATGTGCTGGAAGCGGAGGAATATGAGCCAGGTGTTGATGACGTCGGTTTCACAGTAGTGGCGAATGCGCGCGAGTTGACCAGCGCGATACGCATCCCACACCTGCGATCCATCGAAACCGAGCTTGCCGGGATAACCCAGCAGCACCGCGGTATCGGACAAGGAAGCGCGCGCGCGTGCCTGGTAACCCGACAGCACGTCCATGACATCGATGTGGCGCCAGTGGAAACGGCCGAGGTAGTTGTTGTAGCGAAACGCCTGGTCCTCGTCGCCGGTTTCCCAATATCGTGGCGCGGCGACCTTGAAACGCAGCGCCCGGTAGTGCAGCACCGGCAGATCGAACCCACCGCCGTTCCAGCTCACGAGTTCAGGCGTGAACTTGTCGATGCCATCGAAGAAGCGCTCGACCAGTTCGCGCTCGGGAGCGCCCTCGTCCCCCAGGCTCCAGACACGGAAGCCTTCGCGCGAGCGGAACGCGCAGGAGATGGCGACGATGCGGTGTTGTTCGTGCGGCAGGAAATCGCTGCCGGACTCCTGGCGGGCGCGCGCCTGCATCGCCTTGCCGACTTCGTCATCGGACAACCCTTCGAGGCCGAACAGGCGGCGGCCGAATTCCACGTCCGGCACGGTCTCGATGTCGAAAACCAGCGTGTTCATTTTCGACCCCGGATGCGCCGTTTCACCTTGGCGACGCCGCGCGCGATGCGACCGCGCGCCGCGGTCTCGAGGACCGCCACGGCCACGATGAGACCCGCTTCATCGGTGAGCGTGACGTAACCATTGCCAATGCCGAGCTTCTTGCGCACTTTCTCGCCCCGCGGTGAATACGCCACTTCAGGCCTGCCCCAGGCGTTCTGCACGACGCCGACGTCGCGAATCCAGATACCATGCGCGAAGCCCGTACCCATGGCCTTCACGATGGCCTCCTTGGCCGCGAAACGCATCGCGAGAAACCGCTCGGTTCGCTTCGTTTTGCCGAGTTGCGCGCGCTCGGCCGGCATCAGCAGGCGTTGCACGAAATGGTCACCGAACCGGTCATAGACCTTCTTGATGCGCGCGGCTTCGAGCACGTCGACGCCGATGCCGAAGATCATCGGCGCGCACCCTGCATCAGGGTCTTCATCTCGCGCACCGCGGCTTCGAGGCCGGTGAAGATGGCGCGCGCGATGATGCAATGGCCGATGTTGAGTTCCACGATTTCTGCAATCGCGGCGACCGGCGACACATTGTTATAGGTGAGCCCGTGGCCCGCATGCACCTCGAGCCCAAGGTTCGCCGCGCGCTTCGCGGCGGTGGCTAGCCGATCGAGTTCGCGCGCCTGTGCTCCACCCGTCGCCTCGGCATAAGTGCCGGTGTGCAGCTCGATCACGGGCGCCCCCGAACGCCTGGCGGCTTCGATCTGTGCGATGTCCGGCGCGATGAACAGCGCCACGCGAATGCCCGCCGCGGAAAGTGTGCGCACGCCATCCTCGATGCGCGCTACGTCCGCGGCCACGTCGAGCCCGCCTTCGGTGGTGATCTCGGCGCGATTCTCGGGCACGAGGCAGCAATCCTGTGGGCGGACACCGACGGCGATCTTCACCATCTCATCGGTCAGGCCCATCTCGAGATTCATGCGCGTCTGCAACAACGGGCGGAGCGCATGCACGTCGCGATCCTGGATGTGCCGGCGATCTTCGCGCAGGTGCAGCGTGATGTTGTCGGCGCCCGCCTGCTCGGCGAGCAGCGCGGCATGTACGGGGTCAGGATACGGCGCGCGGCGCGCCTGGCGCACGGTCGCGACATGATCGATGTTGATCCCGAGCTCGATGTTCGAACCTCTCATGAGTTACCTCGCCGCGCCATCGAGCGCGCCACGGTGCGCGTACGAAGCTCGCGGCCTTCGAGACAATGATCCAGCGCCTGGCGCAACACGCGCCGCGCCACGTCGAGCGATTCACGGTCGCTCAAGGTTTCCTGTTGCAGTTCCAGGAGGCAGCGACCCGAATAGGAGTCCGAAGCACTTTCGCGCACTTCGGAGAGCCCTTCCGCCGGACGGAATTGATAGAAGCCTTGCGGGTCGACGACGAACTCGATGCCGTAACCGATGGACGTCAGCAGCCGCTTCTCGAACACGCGCAGCGCGGGCTCGGGAGCTGTGTCCGTGCACAGTTGCCGCAGCGTCTGCGCATAGTCCTCGAACAGCCGTGGCTGCGGATCGTGGCGCGTGGTGAGACTGATGATGAGCTCGTTGAGATAGAAGCCGGAGAGAACCTTGCGCTGCGGCAGCGGCAGTGCCTCGCCATCCTGTTCGGCCGCCGACAACTGGGCGGCGTCGCCGCGCCCCGACCACGACACCAGCAGCGGACGGAACGGCATCAGGAGCGACGCAAGTTTCGACTTGGGGCCACGTGCGCCGCGCGCGAACAACGTGAGACGTCCGTGCTTGGCGGTGAATACATCGAGGATGCGGCTGGTATCGCGATATTCGCGATGATGCAGAACGAAGGCGGGCTCGAGAGCGATACGTTCGCGAGGCTGCATATCAACTGCTATTCCATGCCGAGCTGCGCCAGCGCACGCGCATCGTCGGCCCAATCCTCGCGCACCTTGACCCAGAGATTGAGGTGCAGGCGTTTGCCCAGGCGCTCATTGAGCTCTTCGCGAGCCTGCTGGCCAATGCGCTTGAGCCGCGAACCCTTGGCGCCGATCACGATGGGCTTCTGCCCGGCGCGATCCACATAGATCACCGCGCTGATCTCCAGGCGGCCGTCGCTGGTGGTCTCCTGCTTCTCGATCTCCACGGCGATGCCGTAAGGCAGCTCGTCGTGCAGTTCCATGGTCAGCTTCTCGCGGATGATCTCGCAGATGCGGAAATTCTCGCTGCGATCGGTGAGCTGGTCCGCGGGAAACAATGCCGGGGACTCGGGCAGGTGCCGAATGATGACCTCCACCAGGCGCTGCATGTCACGCGGAGCGCGCGCCG
>JAYTOK010000099.1:0-25701 GCA_043747835.1 Pseudomonadota bacterium
CGAGAGCACTGGAACAGGCGAGATCGTCAAAGCCCAGGAGCTGCTAGCTAAACGAATCGACGAGATTCGTGCGGCGCAGCTCTACGGCGCAAGACCCGACCGCACGTTTCGTGCGGCAGCGACCAAGTTCCTGAACGAGAACCAACAGAAGAGGAGTATCGACGACGATGCGCTGCACTTGGCCCAACTCGATCCCTTCATCGGGAGCTTGTTTCTCAAGCAAGTGCATCTGGAAAGCCTGCAGCCTTTCATCGCCAGTCGGCGAGCGGACGGTGTCAAGACGACGACGACCAACCTGGCGCTTGGCACAGTGAGGCGAATCTTGAACCTGGCGGCATCAGAGTGGCGGGACGAGCGCGGCATGACCTGGCTGGAACACGCAGCGAAGATCAAGCTGCTTCCGGTCAAAGACAAACGCGCGCCGTATCCGCTGTCGCGTGAGGAACAGGCGGCGCTCTTCCAAGAGCTGCCCGACTACCTCGCGCGGATGTCGCTCTTCAAGGTCAACACCGGCCTGCGCGAACAGGAAGTGTGCGGGTTGAAGTGGGCCGACGAAGTCGAGGTTCCGGAACTGAACACATCGGTGTTCATCATCGAAGGCGACAAGGTGAAGAACGGTCAGGACCGCTTGGTCGTTCTCAATCGCGTCGCGCGTTCGGTCATCGACAGCGTGCGTGGCCAGCATCCGGAGCACGTCTTCGTTCGGTTTCCGAAGCAGAAGAAGTTGGAGGCTGGAAATCCGCTCGTGGCACGGAAAGGCTTTCCGCTAACGGGCATGAACACTACCGCGTGGCAAAACGCTCGTGTTCGCGCCGCGGACAAATGGAAGGAGCGAACCGGAGTCGAGGCGGCCGATGGCTTCCGCAGAGTGCGGGTCCACGATCTGAAGCACACATTCGGCCGGCGTCTTCGCGCGGCCGGAGTGTCATTCGAAGATCGCCAGGATCTGCTCGGCCACAAGAGCAGTCGGATCACGACGCACTACTCCGCAGCCGAACTCACGAGCCTGATCGCGGCAGCGGAAAAGGTCTGCGACAGCGAGTCCCACAATTCCCCCGCAACCACCTGGTTACGGCGACGAGTGGGAGAGGTGAACCGCGCCAAGACATTGTCGCGGTAAGAGAAATTGGCGCGCCCGGACGGATTCGAACCGCCGACCACCTGGTTCGTAGCCAGGTACTCTATCCAGCTGAGCTACGGGCGCGCGGCTCAAAATTGAGGGCGGCGATCCTATCACAACGTATTTTCCGCGCCGCAATCAAAGTTAACCCCTGACATAACAAGGGCTTGGGCGCCCGCACCGCCCTGCGTCCGGCTGATCTGGCACCTCTGCGCCAGCGGCGTCAGGCACCTCGCCGACCCGCGAACCCGCTTTTCGAGCCGGCCCGGCCAGCACCCCTGCCTCGCCGATGTAGTTAGAGGCGAGCAGCCATACGAGACCGTTCGTGTGGGCCATGTCTGTCACCGCAGTCAGCGCCCGCCTACAAGGCGCGTGTGGTCGCGTTGTTACCATCGTCGGCTCATTCCAGCTAACACAAGGAAGTCCGATCGCGGACGCCACGATGTTCAACGTATTAAAAAAGAGTGGCAAAGAAATTCACGCCGCGTGGGCCAGGGATCTCGCCGCAAGCGTGTCGGGCACCCGGGGTCGCATCTCGGCGCTCGAACTCGAGCAACAAACCGGCGAATTCATCCGCCTGCTGACGACCGCCTCGGAGCATGCCAAGGGCACCGATCTCGCCGCCCCCGAGTTCAAGCCGGTCCGCGATTTCCTGGATGGCATCTCGCGCTCGCGCGCGCAACAGGGTTTCTCCTCCGACGAAACCGCGATGTTCATCTTCTCGATCAAGAAGCCGTTCTTCGCCGCGTTGCGGGTCGAGGCCGGCAAGGACGCGGATTCGCTCGCCGACCAGGTCTGGCGCGCCACCGAACTACTCGACGCGCTCGGCCTCCACACGGTGAGGACGTTCCAGAAGTCGCGCGAGGACATCATCAACCGCCAGCAGCGCGAGATGCTCGAACTGTCGACGCCGGTCGTCAAACTGTGGGACGGAATCCTGGCGCTGCCGATGATCGGCACGCTCGACTCCGCGCGCGCGCAGGTCGTCATGGAAAATCTGCTGCAGAAGGTCGTCGAGACCGGCGCGCAGATCGCGATCCTGGACATCACGGGTGTACCGACGGTGGACACTCTCGTCGCCCAGCATCTGATCAAGACGGTCACGGCGCTGCGCCTGATGGGCGCCGAAGCGATCATCTCTGGCGTGCGACCGCAAATCGCACAAACGATAGTGCATCTGGGCGTCGACCTCCAGGGTGTCACGACGAAAGCGAATCTTGCCGATGCGTTGGCGCTCGCGCTCAAACGCACGGGCCAGACGCTCAAGTCCTGAAGCTTGATGGAGAAGATTCCAATCCTGCGGATGGGCGACTTCCTGCTGGTCACTATCCAGATCGACATGCACGATCAGCTCGCACTCAAGCTGCAGGACGATCTGTCCAACGCCATTCAGAAGCACGCGAGCAAGGGCGTGCTCATCGACATCTCGAGTCTCGAAATGGTCGACTCCTTCATCGGTCGCATGGTTGCCGATATTTCCGGCATCGGAAGAATTCTCGGCGCGGAGACGGTTCTCGTCGGTATGCAACCCGCGGTCGCAATCACGCTCGTCGAGCTCGGGCTGTCGCTGCCTGGCGTGGCGACCGCGCTCAACGTGGAACGGGGCATGGCTTTGCTGCGTCGGAAAATAGACGCGGAAGGCACCAGTGACGCAGACCGCTAAGGGCGAATCCCCGCTGCGCTCGGAGCACGACATCGTGCTCGCGCGTCAGCAAGTACGAAAACTCACGCAGCAACTCAGGTTCTCGCTGGTCGACCAGACGAAGATGGTGACGGCGGCCAGCGAACTCGCGCGCAACGCCTACATCTACGGCGGTGGCGGCGCGATGCACTGGGAAGTGCTGACGGTGGAAGGCAAGCAAGGCGTTCGCCTGGCCTTCGCCGACCAGGGGCCTGGTATTCCCGACATGCATCTCGCCATGACGGACGGCTGGACGTCGGGCCAAGGCCTCGGCATGGGTCTCACGGGCGCGAAGCGGCTCGTCGACGAGTTCGAGATCGAAAGCAAGGTTGGCGCCGGAACTCGTGTCACTATCACCCGGTGGAAATAGTGGCCCGATGGAAGTAGCCGTGAAAATCCGTGCTCGCCCGGCGCAGCAGCGCTTCGTCATCGATGACTCGAGCAAGATCGGTGAGGCGCGCCGCGCCGCGCAGACGCTGGCTAACTACGAGTTCGACGAGGAGACGGCAGGCAAGGTCGCGATCGCGGCCTCGGAGCTCGCGACGAATCTGCATCGCCACGCGGCCGCCGGAGAAATTCTGCTGCAGATCCTGGGAAGCGCGGAGTCGGCCGTCATCGAGTTGCTCGCGATCGACCGCGGGCCGGGCATGAGCGACGTCTCCCGCTGCCTGTCGGACGGCTTCTCCACGCGCGGCACCACCGGCACCGGACTCGGCGCGGTGCGCCGGCTAGCCACCGACTTCGACATCCATTCAGTGCCCGGCGAAGGCACGACCGTGATGGCACGCTTCGGGCGCGGCAGCGGTGGCGTGCGATACGGCGTCGTGAACCTCGCGCTCGAAGGCGAGATCGACTGCGGCGACGGCTGGAGCATCCTCGAGAATTCCGAAGGCGTTTCCGTTTTCCTCATCGATGGCCTGGGTCACGGCACGTTCGCCGCCGAAGCCGCGCAGGCCGGCATCGGTGCATTCGCCGCGAACCCGTTCATCGCGCCGAACGAGATCCTGGCGCACGCCAACGCGGCGATGTCGCGCACGCGCGGTGGCGCGGGAGCCTGCGCGCGCATCGTCGGCGACAAGGTTTCCTACGCGGGTGTCGGCAACATCTCCGGAGCGCTCGTCGGCGACGGCAAGTCGCAGGGCCTCGTGTCGAACAACGGCACGCTCGGGAGCAACAAGCGCACGAATCAGCAGTTCGAATACCGGCGCACGCCCGGCGCCGTGCTCGCCATGCACTCCGACGGCATCTCCGCCCGCTGGGATCTCAAGAGCCGGGGCGATCTGCTCGCGCGCCACCCCGCCATCGTCGCCGCCACTATCTACCGCGATCATGCCCGCGGGCGCGACGACGCGACTGTGGTGGTGGTGGCGTAGGTGAGCGCGGATCCGCAGGCGCAGCTCGACGCGCGCGATGCCGACATCGTCGCGTTGCGCCAAGAGCTCGACGAAACGAACAAGGGTGTCGTCGCTCTCTACGCCGAGCTCGACGACAAGGCCGCCGCGCTGCGCGAGGCCACGGAGCTCAAGAGCCGCTTCCTCTCGTACATGAGCCACGAATTCCGCACGCCGCTCACGTCGATGACGAGCATCACCGGCATCCTGCTCGCGAAGCTCGACGGCCCGCTCACCCCGGAGCAGCAGAAGCAACTCGAGTTCATTCGCGGCTCCGTGCGCGAGCTCACCGAGATGGTGAACGATCTGCTCGACCTCGCGAAGGTCGAAGCCGGCCGCATCACGATCTCGCCCGAGTGGTTCGAGATGGTCGATCTGTTCGCGGCACTGCGCGGCATGTTCAAGCCGATCGTCGCGAGCACCGCGGTTTCGCTCGTGTTCGACGAGCCCGAAGGCGAGATCCAGATGTACACCGACGACAAGAAGCTGTCGCAGATCCTGCGCAACTTCATCTCGAACGCGCTCAAGTTCACGCCCGTGGGAGAGGTGCGCGTCTCGGCACGCGTGCTCGACGAACAGATGGTCGAGTTCGCGGTGACCGACACCGGCATTGGCATCGCGGCCGAACATCTCCCCAATCTGTTCGCTGACTTCGTGCAGCTCGACGTCAGGATCCAGAAGCGGTTGCGCGGGTCTGGCCTGGGTCTGTCGCTGGCCCGAAAGTTCGCCGATCTGTTGAGCGGCAGCGTCTCCGTCACGAGCGAGCTCGGAAAGGGTTCGCGATTCTCCGTGGTGTTGCCGATGCGACTCGACGGGGCCACCGAAAAGGTGATGGCGTGAACTCGAAACTGATTCCTGCAACAACGGCCGCGCAGAAAATCATCGTCGTGGACGACAACGCGGCGTCCCTGTATTCGACGTCCCGCATCCTGCGCGCGGGAGGCTTCGAGGTGATCGAAACCTCGACTGGCACGGACGCTCTCGCGGCGGCCGACGCCCACAAGGACGTCGGGCTCATCGTGCTCGACATCAACCTGCCGGACATCGACGGTCTGGAGGTATGCCGCCGTCTGCGCGCGCGCGGTCACACGGCCTATCTTCCCATCATCCACCTGACGGCCACCTTCACGGGCAGCGAAGACAGCGTGCACGGCCTTTCGGCCGGCGGCGACAGCTACCTCACGCATCCGGTCGATCCGCCGGTGCTGATCGCCACGGTGCGTGCGCTGCTGTTCGCGCGCCAGGCGGACGTGCTGCGGCGTTCGACCGACACGCGCTTCCGCACGATCTTCGAACTCGCCTCGAGCGGCATTGCGCTGTTCGATCCCGCCCTCGTCTATCAGGACGTGAATCCGGAATTCAGCCGCATGGTGGGTCGCGAGCGCGGCGACATCATCGGCAGGTCATGCAGCGAATTGATCGCGCCGGGCCAGGACGAACTTTGCAAGAAACTGCACGAGGCACTCCGCGACGGTGGCCGTTGGGAAGGCACGATGCCGATCGCGCGTCCTGATGGCAGCGTCGCGGAAATCGATTGGCGCATCGTCGCGGAAAACGGCCACGGCGCGCGCATCGGCATCGCGACCAACGTGACGGAGCGCGAGAAGCTGCTCGAGAGCGAGCGCGCCGCGCGCACGGAAGCCGAGCGCAGCAATCGCCTCAAGGACGAATTCCTGGCGACGCTGTCGCACGAGCTGCGAAACCCGCTGAATGCGATGCTCGGCTGGGCGAGCGTGCTCAAGCGCAAGAACGTCACGCCGGCCATGCTCGAACAGGGCCTCGACGCGATCGAACGCAACTCGCGCGTGCAGAGCCATCTCATCGAGGATCTGCTCGACTTCGCGGGCATCCGCTTCGGGAAGATGCGCATCGATGTCGAGATCCTCCCGCCAGCGCGCGCGGTGAAATCGGCCGTCGAAGTGGTCGCGACGCAGGCGCAGAGCAAAAAGGTGACGATCGAGACGCACGTCGCGGATGACAACGCGTACGTGCTGGCGGACGAGTCGCGGCTGCAGCAGATCGTCTGGAACCTGCTCAGCAACGCGATCAAGTTCACGCCGGCGGGCGGCCGCATCGACGTGCATGCGCACGCCGGCGAGAAATTTTACGAGATCGCGGTGACGGACTCCGGTCGCGGCATCAGTCCCGAATTCCTGCCGCAGATCTTCGAGCGTTTCAGTCAGCAGGAATCCGGCGCGGGCAAGAGTTTCGCGGGGCTCGGCATCGGCCTGACCATCGTGAAGCACCTCGTCGACATCCATCACGGCAGGATCGACGTGATCAGTGAAGGCGTCGGCAAGGGCGCGACGTTTCGCGTGTGCCTGCCGCTCACGGACAAGCGGCCCAGCGAGAGCCACAGCGATCAGGCGTCACGGCTCAAGCGCGTGCAGGCGCTCGTGGTCGAGGACGATCCGGACGCGCGCGCGCTCATCGTGCGCATCCTCACGGACGCGGGCGCGCAGGTGTTCGATGCGGCTAACGCCGAGAGCGCGATGACGCACATCAAGGCGGCGGTGCCCGATGTGCTGGTGAGCGACATCGGCATGGCGCAGCTCGACGGTTACCAGTTGTTGCGCAACCTGCGCTCGGCCGGGTTCGACGAGAAGCGGTTGCCGGCGATCGCGGTCACGGCGTTCTCGCGAACGCAGGATCGCGCGGACGCGCTCGCGGCGGGATTCCAGGCGCACCTGCCGAAGCCGGTGAAGGCGGAAGCGCTCGTCACCGCCGTCGCGAATCTCACGCGCCGGAAATAGACGTCTGGCACCGTTTCCAGCAAATGGGGTCAGACCCCATTTGCTAGGAAATGCGGTCAGACCCCAATTCCGGATGCGGCTTTGGCTCGGTGTGCCGCTGCTCCCAGGCCTTCGCGAGACTCAGGAACTCACCGTGCGCGCGCGTCACCGCGTAGATGTAGCCGCGCATCCCGCAACGCCAGCCGCCGTGCAGGAAATACGTCCAGCCGAATCGAAGCAGCGGCTTGAAGAAGATCGCGAACGCGGATGGGCCCTGCGGGCGATCGCGCAGGATCATCTTCGCCTCCGTGTCCGCGTTCGAGTTGAACGTCGTCACGACGCGCGAGTAGCTAGGATTGCGCCAATGCAGCAGCTGGCCGTCGAGCATGTGCACGGTGCCCGCCACCTTCACGCGCTCGTGGATCAGCACCTCCGGATCCCAGTTGCTGTGCCGGCGATTGAACACGCGCACGAAGTCGAGCCTGCGCAGCTTCCGGCGCGAGTTCGGCATGAACTCGCCCATGAACTCTTCCGCCCGATCCAGCGAAAAGCCGTCCTTCGGGTCCGGGTTCGCACCGAGCGATTGCTGGATCGAACGCGCAAGCTCGGGCGTGATGATCTCGTCGGCATCGATCTTCATGACCCAGTCGTTCTTCGCGAGCTCGACGGCCTTGCGGTGCTGACCCAGCCACCCGAGCCAGGGCTGGTGCTCGACTCGCACCCCCAGACGTTGCGCGATCTCGACGGTGCGATCCGTGCTGCCCGAATCCACGACGAGCACTTCGTCCGCGAATGACGACGCGCGAATCGCGCGCTCGATGAGCAGCTCTTCGTTCTTGGTCAGTATCGCTATGGTCAATCCCATTTGCTCAATCCCATCATTCTCTCCCGTATCATGGCCGCGCATGTTTCGACGCGCGCACCTCATCCTGTTCATCTCACTGCTCGCGGGCGCAGACCCAGCGTCTGGCGAGGCAGGCGATGTGGCCGACGCCAAGGCCTCCTTGCGGCGCCTGGGCATGGTCACGCATCTCGACTACCGCGGCACGCCTTACGAAAACCTCGAAAAAGTCCGCGCCGCGCTAAGTTACATCGGCCTCGACACTTTGCGAGACATGACTCCTCTTGCAAACACGAGGCCATATGTCTCTCTCGCAAGCGACGGCTTCCGCTTCAATTTCGTGATCCGCAGCGAAGCCGTCAACGAACTACCGAAAACCGTCACCTCGCTCGAACAATTCGCCCGCCGGTACCCCGGCGCGATCGTTGCGATCGAAGGACTCAACGAAATCAAGTTCTGGCCCGCGAGTTACCGCGGCGACAAGAGCTTCGCGGGCGCGCGCGCAGCCCAATGCGAGCTGTATCGCCTCGTGCATGAGCCCGCCTCCAACCTGCGCGATCTGCCCGTCATTGCACTGACTTTGGGCGGCGCAAGCAAGCGCGATCACGACGAACTCGGCGATGTGTCGGATTGTGCCGACATCGGCAACGCACACATCTACTTCGATCAGCGTCCACCTTCAGCGTTGTGGGATTTCGCCCGCAATCTCGCGAGACAGGCGACGGCGCGCAGGGCAACGATGGCCGTCACCGAAACCGGTTACTCGACGATCAACGGCAGCAAGGGCGTGCCGGAAGACGTGCAGGCGAAGTACTTGCTCGTTCTCGCCGCGCGCGCGCTGCAGGAGAAGGTTCCGCTCACTTTCTTCTATCAGCTCGTCGATGATCGCGAGGAGCGCGATTGGTCGTATTTCCTCGGCTTTTATCGTCACGACTGGACGCCGAGGCCCGCGGCTCACGCGTTTCATCACTTCACGCAAGCGCTGCGCGGCGAGCGCAACGACGCGAATTCCGCCGGCCGCGCTCCCGCCTTGCCGAAGTTCACGCTGAGTGGCGACGCGGACGGCGTCGAATCGCTCGCGTTACGCCGCGATGACGGCTCGATCGCGATCCTGCTCTGGCGCGAGGTCGATCTGTGGGATGCCGCGGCACAGACACGACGTGTCGCACGCCAGCGACGGCTTTCTCTAACTATCGACGCGCGCGGGGCCCGCTTGGTCGATGCCCTGACCGGTGAGATCGCTTCGCTGCGCATCGTCAAACGAGAGGCGAGTCACAGTTCCTTCAACATCGACCTCGTCGATCGTCCTGTGATCGCCCTGATCGACTGACGAACAGTCTCTTCACACCATCGCAGTGCGCAATTCGCGCGATTGCGAACATTGAGTGCAGCGTCGGAGTCTTCCTACGACGACGAAGTGCATCAAATGCGATCAAAAATGCATGAGGAAATCTCATGCATCCAGGATAAACTCTCATCCAGACGGCGTAGCGCCATCTAACTACGATTTGCTAACTACCCTGCGAGTCGCGCTTGCACCAATCCGTGTAGCGCTCGATGCGACAGGGACGTTATGTAAGTCGATCGCCCCAAAGACATGCACCGCCGCGATGTGGCATCGCGCTTGCAATGTCATTTACGCAGGGGCAATCAGCTCGGGAGATTCGCATGAGGTACGTGGCAATTTGCATTTTGAGTCTGGCGTCGATGTGGTCCGCCGCATCGTCCCCCACCGCCGTGGCCGCTTTGCTGCCGCACATCGAGACTTCCGCCCGCGATGCCGCGCTGCTCCGCGCGGAACTGGCGGAATCGCCTGCAACCGATCCTCTGTTGATGTTGCTGGTCGCGGGCGCGCTCGCCGCGCTCCAGTTGCGTCGCAGGCAGCGATCGTTGCGGACGCCTGCGCCTTTGCGTTTCTGATTCGATGAGTGTTCCGGTCGAGTCGCTGGGCAATCGGGAATTGACGGCGCTGTCCACGGTCGATTCCCCGATGGTTTTCATGGTCAAGAGCCTGCTCTTGCCCATCATCCCCGTCGCGACTCTTTTCGTCTGCCTGTGGCTCGCGGACGAGCCGCTGCGCGGCGCGTATTTCCTGATCGCGGTACTGACGTTCCTCGGCGCGTCCGACGTTCTCGGCGTGGCGCGAGTCGCCGCGCGTGAGGATCGCCGCCCGGCAGTGACAATTTTCGCCGAGCTCTGGGTGCGATGGCTCGCTCTCGTGATGCTCATCGGCATCGTCGTGTATCTCTCCGGCCTCACGCGCAACCTCGATCGCGAACCACTCGTCGCCTGGCTGCTGGCGACGCCGCTCGCGCTGCAGGCCGGCGAGATGCTCGCGCGCCACTGGCTGAACGAGCACATGAAAGGTCGCCGCTCGCAGCGCGCGGTGATCGTCGGCGTAACCGAACTCGGCGCGCGGCTCGAGAGCGCGCTGCGCCAGGACCCGTTGCTGCGCACGGAGATCGTCGGCTATTTCGAGGACCGGCCGCAGACGCGCCTCAACGCGCTGCGCATCGCGCCGATTCTCGGCCGCAGCCGCGACCTCGCCGACTACGTCACGCGCAACCAGATCGATCACGTCTACATCACTCTGCCGATGAGCCGCGACGCGCGCATCGTCTCCATGCTCGAGGGTCTGCACGACTCGACGGCGTCGATCTACTTCGTGCCCGACATCTTCGCGTTCAACCTCATCCAGGCGCGCTTCGATATCATGGGCGGCATCCCCGTCGTCGCGGTGCGCGAGACGCCGTTCTATGGCGCCGCGTGGGTCGCGAAGCGCGTGAGCGACATGATCATCGCATCCCTGGCTTCCATCGCCGTCCTGCCGGTGCTGCTGATCACCGCCGCGGCGATCCGCATCGATTCGCGCGGCCCGGTTCTCTTCAAACAGAAGCGGTACGGCCTCGATGGCCGCGAGATCCTCGTCTACAAGTTCCGCTCGATGACCGTCGCCGAGGACGGCAAGAGCGAGTTCGTCGCCGCCGCAAGGGGTGATTCACGCATCACGCGCGTCGGCGCGTGGATCCGCAAGACCTCGATCGACGAGCTGCCGCAGCTCTTCAACGTGCTCGAAGGCAGCATGAGCATCGTGGGACCCCGACCGCACGCCGTCGCGATGAACGAGCACTACCGGCGCGAGATCCCCGGTTACATGGTCCGTCACAAGGTCAAGCCCGGAATAACGGGTTGGGCTCAAGTGAACGGTTACCGCGGCGGCGACGATCTCGAGTCGATGCGCAAGCGCATCGAGCTCGACCTTGCCTACATGCGCCACTGGTCGCTATGGCTCGACTTTCGAATCCTGTTGAAGACCGTGAGCGTTGTGGTCTCTGACCGCAACGCGTTTTGAGCGCAAGGGAGAGTTGATATGAGACGGACCGCAATCATCACCGACAAGCTCGACGTCTATGGCGGCGGCGAGCGCGTGCTCGAGCAGATGATCAACCTCTATCCGCAATCGGATATCGCGGCGGCAGTCGACATCATGGCGGCGAAGGACCGCGGCTTCCTGCGCGGCAAGGTGCCGATCACGACGTTCGCGCAGACGCTGCCGTTCGTGAAGCACCGGCACCGGCAGTTCCTGCTGCTGCTGATGTTCGCGATGGAACAGCTCGATCTGTCGGAGTACGAACTCGTCCTCTCCGGCAGCGCGTCGATCGCGAAGGGCGTGCTCACCGGTCCCGATCAGCTGCACATCTCGTACGTGCATTCGCCGATGCGTTACGCCTGGGACCTGCAGCACCAGTACCTCGACGAAGCGAAGCTCGACAAGGGCGCGAAGAGCATGATCGCGCGCTGGATGCTGCATCGGGCGCGCATGTGGGATCTGCGGACCGCCAACGGCGTGGACCACTACATCGCGAACTCGCACTTCATCGCGCGCCGCATCTGGAAGGTGTACCGCCGCGAAGCGACGGTCATCTATCCACCCGTCGATGTCGACACCTTCGCGCTGCGCACGAACAAGGAACCGTTCTACCTGACGGCCTCGCGTCTCGTGCCGTACAAGAAGATCACGGCCATCGTCGAAGCGTTCAAGGCTTTGCCCGAGCGGCGGCTCGTCGTGATCGGCGACGGCCCCGAGATGAAGCGCGTGAAGGCGCTCGCGGGCCCGAACGTCGAAATCCTGGGTTACCAGCCGGCGAGCGTGATGTCGGATCTCATGCAGCGGGCGCGCGCGTTCGTGTTCGCCGCGGAAGAAGACTTCGGCATCACGCCCGTCGAAGCGCAGGCCTGCGGAACTCCCGTCATTGCCTACGGCCGCGGCGGCGCGGTCGAAACCATCCGCGGCCTGGATCACGCGAAGCCCACCGGCCTGTTCTTCGACAAGCAGGACGCGGCGACGATCGCCGCGGCCGTGCTCGAGTTCGAGCGCAACGCGGATCGCATCGCGCCGCTCGATTGCTGGGAGAACGCGCAGCGCTTCTCCGCGCAGAACTTCCGCGAGACCTATTTCACGTTCGTCGAGCGCTGCTGGGAAGCCTTCCGCAATTCGCCGTCGATGGCATTGAGCCTGGATCGCACGCGCGCGATCGACGCCGCCGCGCGTGAAGTGCGGAGCGCGGCTGCATGAGCGAAGCGCTCGCCGGTTCCGCACTCGCCTCTCGACCCGCCAGCCTTCGCTTCGGCGATGGCGTGGCGGTGCTCGCATGCGTGCTGCTGATCCCGGCGATCCTCTATGCGGCGAATGCGGCGCCGCTGCTGCGCTACGCCTACCCCGCGATGAACCTCGCGCTGGCGGGCTATCTATACACGCGCCGCTCGCCGTGGTTCGCGGGCCACGTGCTGCTGCTGTTCTGCTTCGTCTCTCTCGTGCGCCGTCTGGTCGACGATCAGTCGGGTTTCGATCCTGCGAGTCCGGTGTTGATCACCCCGTATCTGTGCTCGCTGCTCACGGCGCACGCGCTGGTCGAATACTGGTTGAAACCCAATCCGCGCTTCCTGGGCGCGATCCTCGTGATCCTGTTCGCGATCACGTACGGCGCGCTGCTGGCCGTGCTGCAGGGAAACATGGTCGCGGCCGCGATCGACGCGCTGAAGTGGGCGGCGGGCCCGCTGTTCGCGGTTTACATCCTCGCGCAGCGCCACACCCGCGACGACGTGCGTGAGGTCGTCGAGAACACACTCGTCTGGGCCGGCGCGTTCATGGGTTTGTATGGCGTGTTCCAGTACGTGATGCCCGCGTCGTGGGATCTCGTGTGGATCCGCGGCGTCATCGACCTCGGCATGACCTCCATCGGGCAGCCCGAGGCGTTCGGCATGCGGGTGTTCGGCACGATGAATTCGCCGGGCTCGCTCGGCGCTATCCTGGCGGCCGGCATTCTCGTCGCCTTCAAGCGGCCGCTTCCCGTCGCGGTGCCGGCCATCACGCTCATGTTGTTAGGCCTCGCGCTTGCGCAGTACCGCACGATCTGGGCCGCCACCGCGCTCGGCGTCCTGATGCTGATGCTCACGCGGCCGGGCGCGTTTCGTCCGTCGAACCTCGTCGCCGCGGCCGCGGTGCTGCTCGGCATCTCCGGCGGCCTGCTCGTGCCGCAGATCCGCGAGACGGTCGTCGAGCGCGCCAGCTCGTTGACCAATCTGCGCGCCGACTACTCGGGCGAAGAGCGTCTCGGCCAGTACCAGGTCCTCGCGCGCGATCCCGCGATCTTCGCGGGCGAAGGATTGGGCCAGGCCGGCGTCGCGCGTCGTCTCGGCGGCATGTCGAACGTGATCCTCGACAGCGGTCTCATCGAAATCTGGCGCGGCCTGGGCCTCATCGCGGGCACCGCCTACTTGGGTGCGCTCGCGCTGCTCGTGCTCTCGCTGTTCCAGCGAGCGCCGGACATCGCGCAGCACCTCGATTTCGACCGCGCCATCGTGGCCACCGCATTCCTGCAGTTGCCGATGGGCAGCGTGCACACGGGCGAGGCCAGCGTCGTCGCGTGGTTGTTCCTGGGACTCGGACTCGCGGCCAGTGCAGGGAGACGATCGGCTTGACCTCCATCCTGTTCATGACCCATGCCGGCGCCGCCGGTGGCGCCGAGCTCAAGATGATCGACCTCGCGGAGTCGACGTCGAATCCGAGCGAAGTGCTGCTGCTCGACAACGGCCCGCTCGAAGCTGAGCTCAAGGCGCGCGGCATCCGCGTGTCGGTGCAGGCGCTGCCCGCCTCCGCGGGCTCTGTGCGGCGCGAATCCGGGCTGATCGGATTGTTGCGCGCGATTCCCGCGACGCTGTCGATGATCCGCGGCATCGCGCGCCGCTCGCGTCAGTTCGACACGATTGTCTGCTTCTCCCAGAAATCCTTCGTGCTCGCCGCGCTCGCGAAGCCGTTCGCGCGCCGGCCGATTCTCTGGTTCATGAACGACATCGTGTCTACCGATCACTTCAACCCGCTGCTCGTGAAATTCCTCACGCTGCTGTCGCACGTCGCCGCCAATCACGTCATCGTGAATTCAGAAGCCAGCCTCGAAGCATGGTTCGCGGCCGGCGGCCGCCGCAAGCGCGTGAGCGTGATCCACCCGATGATCCGCGCCGATCTCGCCGCCGTTCAGTCCTGCGAAGCGTCGCGCATCGCGGCATATCGCGAGAAGTTCGGTCGCGGTCGCCCGCTCGTCGGCATGTTCGGACGCATCAGCCCCTGGAAAGGCCAGGACATCTTCCTGCGCGCGATCGCGCGCGTGCCCGGCGTGAATGCCGTGATCGCGGGCGGCGCGCTGTTCGGCGAAGAACAGCACGAACGCGACCTGCGTCAGCTCACGCTCGATCTCGGCATCGAGGATCGCGTGACGTTCGCCGGCCACATCTCGGACGTAGCCACGCTGATGTCGGCCTGCGACGTCGTCGCGCACTGCTCCACCGCGCCCGAGCCGTTCGGTCGCGTCATCGTCGAATCGATGCTCGCGGGCACCCCGGTCATCGCGTCGGACGCGGGCGGCGCGCGCGAGATCGTCAAACACGATGAGACCGGCCAGCTCACGCCGATGAGCGACGTGCCCGCGCTCGCCGCGGCGATCCGTCGCTATCTCGAAGACCCGAACTGGTCGAAAACCATCGCGACCCAGGCGCGCGCGCACGCCGAGGAGTCGTTCTCGCCGGCCGCGATGACGCAACGTTTCAATGAGATCCTGGTGTCCGCATGAACACCTTCGCGGGCAATCTCCTGCGCGGCGAACGGCCGTTGTTCGCGATGTTCCAGACGCTGGGCACTCAAGGGTTGATCCTGTGCGCGAACCTCGCGACCGGCATTCTCATGGCGCGGCTGCTCGGCCCCGACGGCCGCGGCGAATTCACCGCCGTAAGTCTCTGGCCCCAGTTGCTCGCCATGATGGCTGTCGCCGGCATGAACGGCGCGCTCGTGTATCGCCTGCGGCGCTCGCCCGCGGACACGCCGCAGATCGTCGGCGCGGCGTTGCTCGCCAGTACCGGCTTCGCGCTGCTCGCGACGATTGCCGGCATGCTCATCCTGCCGTTCGCGCTCGCGCAATACGACTCGAACGTCATCTGGTTCGCCGAACTCTGTCTCATCAGCGTGTTCGTGAACACGCTGACGATGGTCATCAAGCAGGCCTGCGCGGGCGTCGGCCGCTTCACGCGCGGCAACGCGGCGAACCTGCTACCGCAGGTCATGCATCTCGTCGTGCTGCTCGCGGTGCTGCCGTTCGCGCTGCTCACGCCGACGCTCGCCGTGCTCGCGCTGCTCGGCGCGGGTCTGATCTCGTTGGTTCTAATCCTGCCCGGCTTCATTCGCGCGCTGCGTCCGCGCTTCGCGGGTGCGTGGCAGGAATTGCCCGCGCTGCTGTCGTTCTCGGGACGCGGCTCGATCAACGATCTCGTGTTCGCCTTGTCGATGTATCTCGACCGGCTCGTACTGATTCCTCTGTTACCGCCCGCACAACTCGGTCTCTATGTCGTAGCGTTCAGCTTCTCGCGGCTGCTGCAGTTCGCGCAGACCGCGATCACGTCGGTGTTCCTCTCGCAGCTTTCGGCGGTCGCGCCCGCGGAAGCGCAAGCCCTGCACGATCGCGCGCTGCGCTTCCTCGTCGCATCGATGACGGCGGCCTGCGTGGGCCTCTGGTTCGTGGGCGAGACCCTGCTCGCGTTCGCGTTCGGCGCGGACTTCGTCGCGGCGAACCCTATCTTCCGGCTGCTCGCCGCCGAAGCGGCGCTCGGCGTGTTCTCGCAGGTCACCGTGCAAGTGTTCTTCGCGCGCGGCCGGCCCGGTGTCGTCTCGACGCTGCAGCTCGGCACGCTGGCGCTGTCGCTCGCCGGCCTGCTGCTGCTCACGCCGCTGTACGGCGCGACCGGCGCCGCGGTCGCTCTCGCCGTCGCGGGCGCCGTGCGCTGGGTCGCATTGCTGATCGCCGCGCGCGTCGTCCTCAAACAACCTTTTCCGCGGCTGCTGCTGGGCCGCGACGACCTCACCTATCTTTCGGGAAGACTTCGATGATCCATTCGATGAAAGCGCACACCACTTTTTCCGTCCTGCTCGCCGTCGCGCTGCTCGGCGCCGGGTGCGCGAGCAACGTGCAAAAGCTGCCGAAGCTCGCGCCGACGCCGGTGGGCCTCTATCTTCTCGGCCCCGGCGACACGCTGCAGGTGATCGTGTTCGGCGAGCCGGACCTCTCGGGCACGTTGAAGGTGACCGACAGCGGCACCGTCGTGATGCCGCTCATCGGCACGGTGCCCGCGGCGGGCTTCTCGGTGCAGGACTTGCAGAAGACGCTCACGACGCTGCTCGACGCGAAGGCGGTCAAGTCGCCGAACGTGACCGTGCAGATCAACGAGTACCGCCCATTCTTCATCCTGGGCGAGGTCAAGAATCCGGGCTCGTACGCGTACGTGCCGGACATGACCGTGCTGACCGCGGTCGCGATCGCGGGTGGCTACACCTTCCGCGCCGCGCAGGATTCGGTCTCGGTCACGCGCCGCGTCGAGGGCACCTCGCGCGAGGCGCAGGCCGCGCGCGATTCGCGCGTGCTGCCCGGAGATGTCGTCTACGTCTATGAGAGGCATTTCTGAGAGCCGCCATGCGACATCTCTCTTTGAAACCCATCGCCGCGGCCCTCGCGCTCGCGTTCTGCGGCGTCGCGCTCGCCGCCGATCCCGACGCCGCGCTGTCGCGCCTCGATGCTGCCACGCCCGAGTACTTCGAGAACCTGGGCGTTCGCGCGGGACCGCTCACGCTCTCCGGCGCGGGCGGCCTCGCGCTCGGCTACGACTCGAACGTCTACGCGACCGAAGAGGCGCGGGAGTCCGCGCTCTCGCGCGCGCAGCTCGCGTTGCGCCTCGACCACGAATCGCAGGGCCGTGAGTTCGCCGCGCTGCTGTTCGGCGAAGCGCGACGCTACGAAGCTGCCGAGGACCAGAACGCGTCGGAGTTCGGCGCGGCCACGCGCTACACGGCCATCGCGACGTCGCACGACGAAACGGAGCTCTGGCTGTCGGGCCAACGCCGCGTCGAGCGACGCACGGAGATCGAGACGCCGCTGGCGCTCGCGCGCAGCCGCTTCGACGAAGCGCGTTTTGGCGCGCGGCACGTGCACACCTTCAACCGGTTGTCGGCGGGAGCGCGTGTCGAGGCGCAGCGACTCGAGTACGCGGCCGACTCGCAGTCGTTCCGCGATCGCGATTCGTATCGCGGCGAGCTGCAAACGGCGTATGCGTTCGGCTCCGAGCTGTCGGGCTTCATTACGCTGGGCTTCAACCGCGACGAGTTCGAGCCCGGCTCGACGCTCGTCTCCGCCGACACGACGTCCGCGCTCGTCGGCCTGCGCATCGAACTCAACGAAGTGCTCGATCTCGACTTCGGCGCCGGCGGCTTCGAACGCCGCTTCGATGGCTCGCGCGACCCGTTG
Source organism: Pseudomonadota bacterium (assembly GCA_043747835.1). Taxonomy (GTDB): domain Bacteria; phylum Pseudomonadota; class Gammaproteobacteria; order Steroidobacterales; family Steroidobacteraceae; genus CADEED01. The sequence continues at coordinate 17,608 of JAYTOK010000099.1, forward strand.
ACCGGAATTCTCGTGCGCAGCGGGCTCACCTGGCAACCCACGCGTCTCACGCGCGTCCGCGCCGAGCTGTCGCGCAGCGACGAGCCGACCGCGGTACTCGGCGCGTTCGGCAAGATCCGCAACGATCTCATCTTCGAGATCGCGCACGACTTCAGCCGCAGCGTCGCGCTGTTCGCGAGCGCGCACGGCGCTCTCGACGAATTCGACACGGGCGCAAGTGACGCAACGCTCTGGTCGGCCGAGGCCGGCGCGAGCTGGTCGATCGGCCGCCGTTCGAGCTTGAGATTTTCCTATGGCTATGGCTCTCGTTCCGCGGACACGCTCGATCGTGACTTCGTTCGTCACGTCGCGAGCATCAGTTTCGTCGGGAGGTTGTGATGGATGACGTTTCCCCCATGAATCTTGGCCAGTTGTGGCGCGCGCTGCGCCAGCGCTGGCTCCTCGCTTCCTGCGTCACGCTGCTCGCGATGGCCGGGATCACGGCATACATCTTCTCGCTCGCCCCGAAGTACACGGCGCGCTCGGTCGTGCTGCTCGCGCCGCTCACCGATGAATTGAGCGATCCCGCCATCGGCCGCAATGCCGCGAACACGGACCCGTTCTTCATCCGCAGCGAGACCGCGATCATCGGCAGCGAGGGGCTGAGCCGCGCGGTCATCGGGAAACTCAAGCTCGAGCAGCAGCCCGAGTTCAGCGCCACGAACGCAGTCGAGCCCGGCGCCGCACCGAGCGCCGCGCATCCGTGGCTGACGGATTCCGAAGTCGTGTTCGACGACGTGTTGCGCGCCTACGAGAAGCGGCTCGCCGTGTTCAACGACGGCCGCAGCAAGACGGTCGAGATCTCGTTCACCGCCGGCAACCCGCGGCTCGCGGCGGCGGTCGCGAATGCGCACGCCGAGGCGTATCTCGAGGAGCAGGCCTCGCGCCGCAGCGGCACCGACAAGAAGTCGCTCGAGTGGTTGAAACAGGAAGTCGATGCGCGCGCGAAGGAAGCGCGCGATGCCGACACGATCGTGCAGCAGTACCAGCTCAAGAACGGCATCGTGACGTCGCGCGAAGTGACGATGGTCGAACAGCGGCTCTCGCAGCTCTCCGGCCAGCTCGTCGATGCGCGCCGCCAGCTCTCCACGCAGTCCGCGATGCTCGCCGAGATCCGCGACCTGCGCGCGGGCGGCGATCCGTCGAACGCGTCCATGCTCGTTTCGAACGAGGCGCTCTCTCAGTTGCTGAGCGATCGCGTGCAGGCGGAAGCCACGCTGAGCTCGCTCGAGACGCGTCTTGCGTCGAGTCATCCGACGCTGATCAAACAGCGTCAGGCCGTCGCGAGCCTCAACGAAGTGCTCGACAAACAGCTCACGCGCGTCGAGAACGAAGTGCGCGCGAGCGTCGGCTCCGCGCAGCGGCAGGTGAACGATCTGTCGGGCGCGGTCAATGGAGAGACCTCCAACAAACTTTCACAGGACAAGGTGTCGGCCGCGCTACCCGCGCTGCTCGCGGAAGCGCAGGTGAAGCGCACGGTGTTCGAGACCGTGCTCAATCGCTACCAGACCCGGCTCTCCGAGCACGGCTTCTCCGAACCCACGGCGGCGATCGTGTCGCGCGCGATGCCGCCCGCGCAGGCGTCGTTCCCGCGTACGTCGCTGTTCCTGGCCGTCGGCGCATTCGTCGCGCTGCTGACCGGCATCGCGGCGGCATTGCTCATGCGGATGTTGCGGCCGCGCTCGCTGAGCCTGAACGCGGTGGCCGATGCAATCGGCGTCCGGCCGCTGGTCGCGATCCCGCGCTTCCGCAACGAGTCGCGACAGAAGGGCGTGGTGAAGATCCGCGACCCGCGCATGTACATCGAATGCATCCGCTCGATGCGCCACGCGATCTTCGAGCAGCAGTCGGCGCGCGAGACGCGTGTGTGCCTGTTCACGTCCGTGGTGCCGAGCCAGGGCAAGACGCTGGTCGCGATGTCGCTGGCGCGCGCGCTGGCGCGCTCCGGCACGAAGACGCTGTTCCTCGAGATGGACCTGCGTTGCCCAGCGGCGAGCCCGCTCGCGCATCTGCCCGAGACGTCGCGCGGCATCGGCGCCGTGCTCGAGGGACGCGCGCAGTTCACCGAGGTGTTGCAGCACGACGAGGCCTCGGGGCTCGAGATGCTGCTCGCGGAGAAGAACGCTGCGTTCGCGCTGGATCGCGTGACGGTGGCCTCGTTCTCGTCGCTGATCGCGAAGCTGCGCAAGTTCTACGACGCGATCATCGTGGATAGTCCGCCGGTGGGCGTTGTGTCGGATGGCCTCACGCTCGCGTCGGTCGCGGATCAGACGGTGATCGTGTCGCGCAATGGCGAGTCGACGCTGCACGATCTGCTCGAAGGAACGCGGCTGCTGCGGGAGCGTGGCGCGACGCTCGCGGGGCTCGTGCAGACGGATGTCGATCCGCGCGATCTCGCGCTGGCTGGCAAGCGCATGGATCGCTACGTGGTGGGCATGCCGGCGCGCTTGGCGCTGGTCAAGAACGCTTAGGGGACATTCCCCGTTTCCCCGCGCAGCGGGAAAAAGGGGATGGGCCTGCCGCAGGCCCGTCCCCTTTTTCTAGGAAACGGGGAATGTCCCCATTTCCGATCTGACCCCTTTGAGTGACCGCGTCTCCCAGACCGCGACCGTCACCAGCACCGCCGTCGTCGCGCCCCCGAGCGCCAGCGGCGTCATCCACATCGCAAACGGCGCGAGCGCGACGAGCAACCCCAGCCCCACGAGATGCGACAACGGATAGTTATTCGCGCTCGCGCGCTTGAACAGCAGGTTCCCCAGCAGATAGAGCGCCGGTCCGCTCAGCAGCGCGATCGCCGACGACACTTTCATGTGCCCGCCCGGATGCGCGATCGTGATCTCGTCCGCCACCGCGCACACCACGATGCCGGCGACGATCGGAATGTGGAAGTAGGTGTACACGGCGCGCGCGACCCTTCCTGTGTCTTCCGCCTTCGCGAAGTGGTGGCTGCCCCGCTCCACGCCGATGTTGAAGTAGATCCACCACATCGCGACGCTGCCGACGAACGCGACGAGGAACGCGCACACGGCGGCATTCGTCGCGGGCAGCGACGCCGCCGTCGTGCCGGTGACGAGGATCGATTCGCCGAGCGCGATGATCACGAACAACGCGCAACGCTCCGCCATGTGCGCGCCGTCGACTTTCCAGTCCGTGGTCTTCGAGTGTCCCAGACCCGGCACGTAGTACAGCGCCAACGGCCCGATGCATTCGAGCGCGAGCGCGGCGATCCACAGGGCAACGCGCGACGACCCCGCCGCGAAACCGCCGGCCAGCCACAACGCGGCCGACACGCACAGCCAGACGAGAATGCGCTGCATGCTCTTGTAGTTCGCGTCGTCGTGGCCACGCAGCGCGCGCACGAGGAATATCGTGCGCACGACCTGCATGAACGCGTACGCGCAGGCAAAGAGCAGACCCTCGTGGCTGAACGCGTTCGGAATCGACGCCGACAGCAGCAACCCCGCCAGCATCAGCGCGAACATCATCATGCGCACCGCCGGCTTGTCCGGGTCGATCCAGTTGGTGAACCAGCAGGTGTAGATCCAGACCCACCAGACCGCGAGCAGCAGGAACGTCGTCTGCAGCGCACCGCCGAGCGTCAGGTGCAGGGCCAGCGAATGCGACAGTTGCGTGACGGCGAATACGAAGACCAGGTCGAAAAACAGTTCGACATAGGTCACCCGGGCGTGGGATTCGCGCGATCGGAGCAGCGTTGGGCGGTGCGTCATGGAGACGATTATGCCGGTGCGGATCGCCCGCGTTGCCCCCGTCCGCGCGCGGCGTTAGTCTTGCCCCCGTGCGCTCACCTGCCAAACGAAAATTCGTCGTCGCCGTGGCGTTGATCTCCCAGATCTTCGCGGGGCTCGCCGTGCACGTGGCGCCGGCGAATGCGGACGAACGCGCGCCGCTTCCCGCGAAGCACATGCAGACGTTGCGCGATTCCCAGGCCGCACGCGGCGCCCTGAAGCCGCCCTGCCCCGAGCACAAGGCCGCGCAAACCGAGTCGAGCGCGAAGGTCGACCCGACCGTGAAGACCGACGCGGTCAAAGACGCCGTCAAACCGGACTGCTGCAAGGACGGCACCTGCAAGTGCCCCGCGGCGACGCCCGCCGCGGTCGAATCGCGCGCCGCTGCCGCACCGGCCGCGTGTCCCGCGCCGCGCGCCGACGGCATCTGCGAAGCGCCGCCCTCCCGCCTGCGCCCCAGCGTCTTCTTCCGCCCTCCGATCTGATCCGACTCTTCCGTTGACCTCAGTCGTCTGACTGAGTCGTCCCCGACGGGCACGCCCGTCTTCCGGAGTTGGATCATGCATTTCCGCCTGAATCGGCGGCGATTCGTTCAAGGAATCGCCGGTACTGCCTTGTTGGGTAGCTTGGGTGTAGCGCGCGGCGCGGACGATCGCTCTGTCCTGCACGGCCCCGAATTCGATCTCACCATCGACGAGATGCCGGTGAACATCACGGGCGTCCCGCGACGCGCTGTCGTCGTGAACGGCCAGTTGCCCGCCCCGCTACTCCGTGCTCGCCAGGGCGACGACGTCACGATCCGCGTGAAAAACCGGTTGCGCGCGTCGACTTCGATCCACTGGCACGGACTCATCGTGCCCGCGGACATGGACGGCGTGCCCGGCCTCTCGTTCGACGGCATCGCGCCGGGCACGACATTCACCTATCGCTTCCGCGTGAACCAGTCGGGCACGTACTGGTACCACTCGCACTCGCGCTTCCAGGAGCAGGTCGGACTGTACGGCCCGCTCGTCATCGACCGCCGTGACGGCGAGCGCCACGCGCACGATCGCGAGCACACGCTGCTGCTTTCCGACTGGACGGACGTCGATCCGGAAGCGATCTACGCGACCCTCAAGAAGCAGTCGGACTACTTCAACTACGGCAAGCGCACGCTGGGCGAATTCCTGCGCGACGCGCGCGATCGTGGCTACGCCGCCACCGCTCGGGACCTGCGGATGCGGGCAGCGATGCGCATGAACCCGACCGACCTCGCCGACGTCGGCGGCGCCGCCTACACCTATCTATTGAACGGCGCGCCACCCGCGGCGAACTGGACGGGTACGTTCGTGCCGGGCGAGCGCGTCCGGCTGCGGCTCATCAACGGCTCGTCGATGAGCTTCTTCGACGTGCGCATTCCGGGATTGCGGATGACGGTGGTCGCCACGGATGGCCAGGACGTCGAGCCCGTCACCGTCGACGAGCTGCGCATCGGGACGGCGGAGGTCTACGACGTGATCGTCCAGCCGCGCGACGCCGCGTACACGATCTTCGCGCAGTCGATGGATCGCAGCGGGTATGCGCGCGGCACGCTCGCGCCGCGCGCGGGGATGACGGCGGAAGTTCCGGCGCTGGATGCACGGCCTTTGCTGTCGATGGCGGACATGGGTCATGGCGCGCAAGGCCATGGTGAGGTCGACCATTCGAAGATGGATCACGCTGCGATGGGTCATGCCATGCCCGCGGCCGCTCCCACCGGCGCCGCCTCTCACGGCGCCGCCTCTCACGGCGCCGATGCGCACGGCCCGCTCGCCGACATGGTCGCGGACTCGCCCTCGTCCGCGCTCGACGATCCCGGCGTGGGTCTGCGCGACAACGGACGCCGCGTGCTGACTTACGCCGACCTGCACACGCTGGGCGGACCCATCGACGCCCGCGACGCATCGCGCGAGATCGAGCTGCATCTCACCGGCCACATGGAGCGCTACGTCTGGTCGTTCGACGGCCGGAAATTCTCCGACGCGGCGCCGTTGCGCTTCGCGCAGGGTGAGCGGCTACGCATCGTGCTGGTGAACGACACGATGATGACGCACCCGATCCATCTGCACGGCATGTGGAGCGAACTCGTCGACGAGAAAGGCGCGTTCCTCGCGCGCAAGCACACGATCTCCGTGCGGCCCGGGCAGCGTCTCGCGTATCTCGTGACGGCGGATGCGCTGGGGCATTGGGCCTATCACTGCCACCTGCTCTATCACATGGAAGCGGGCATGTTCCGCGAAGTGGTGGTGGCATGAACCCGCGGACCGGGTTGTTAGCCACCCTCCTGCTGCCCGCGCTCGCGCTCGCGCAGACTCAGAGCGCCCGCGAACACGTGCCGCCCGCACCGCCCACGACGCAGGTGCATGACATGTCGTACGCCGAAATGGTCGAGATGATGGGCATGGACGACCGCGCGCGATTCACGAAGGTGATGTTCGACGAGCTCGAGTGGCGTGATGGGAGCGAGTCCGCGTTCGGCTGGGATGCCTCGGCCTGGCATGGCGGCGATGTCCACAAGGTGTGGCTCGCGACGGAGGGCGCGCGCGAAGGCGGAACGAGCCACGCGCGCACCGAACTACTCTGGGACCGCGTCGCCACGCGCTGGTGGAACACGCGTGTCGGGGTGCGTCACGACACCGGCGATGGGCCGTCTCGCACGTGGGCGGCTTTCGGCGTGGCGGGACTCGCGCCGGGGTTCATCGAGGTCGAGGCTGGCGTGTATGTCGGTGAATCGGGACGCACGGCGCTGCGCGTGCAGGCGGACTACGATTTGCTCATCACGCAGCGGCTGGTGTTGCACCCGGAGATCGAGATCAATCTCTACGGACGCGACGATCCGGCGCGGCTCATCGGCTCGGGCATTTCAGATGTCGATGCAGGATTGAGGTTGCGATACGAGGTTCGGCGGGAGATCGCGCCATACATCGGGTTGGCCTGGAATCGGAACTTCAGCGTCAACGCGAGCGAATGGCGATGGCTTGCAGGCATTCGCGCCTGGTTCTGAGGTTAAAGGGGGTCAGATCTGTTAGAGAAATTGGGGTCAGGCCCCATTTTGAGGTCAACGTAGCGGCTGCCCGCGGATCGCAAATGGGGCCTGACCCCAATTTCTCTAACAGATCTGACCCCTCTAGCGTCCCGGCACCCACGACGTCCCTGCGAGCGGGATATTCGCCATCGCCGCCGCTTCCACTGTCAATGCGACGAGATCCTCGCGCTCGAGGTGATGCACGTTCTGCTTGCCACAGGCGCGCGCGATCATCGTGAGTTCCATGTTGAGGGTCTTCAGGTAATTACTGACGCGCCTGGCGCCAACCTCGGGCTCGAGACGCTGCTCAAGCACCGGATCCTGCGTCGTCACTCCGACCGGACAGCGGCCCGTATGGCAGTGGTGACAGTAGCCGGCGGCCGTATTCAGCAGCCGATAGTCGGCTTCAGCCGAGTGGTGTTTCCCTCCCTGTACGTAGCTGCCGGAATTGCAACCCAGCGCCATCAGGATTCCCTGCCCGATCGAAACCGCATCCGCACCCAGGGCCAGGGCCTTGGCGACGTCCGCTCCGGTACGGACACCCCCCGAGACAATCAGCTGCACCTCCTCTTTCACGTTCAATTCCTCGAGCGCCTCAACCGCCTGGCGCACCGCAGCCAGCGTTGGCACTCCGACGTTCTCGATAAACACAGTCTGGGTCGCGGCGGTTCCGCCCTGCATGCCATCGACCACCACCACATCGGCGCCGGCAATCGCGGCCAGCTTGACATCGTTGAAGGTGCGGGTTGCACCGACCTTGACATAGATGGGTTTTTCCCAGTCGGTGATCTCGCGCAGTTCCTGGATCTTGATCACCAGGTCGTCCGGCCCGGTCCAGTCCGGGTGCCGGCTCGCCGAACGCTGGTCGACGCCCTCGGGCAGATGCCGCATTCGCGCCACTCGCGGGTTGATTTTCTGACCCAGCAACATGCCGCCGCCGCCCGGCTTGGCACCCTGCCCGATCACGATCTCGATCGCGTCGGCGCGGCGCAGGTCGTCCGGGTTGAAGCCGTAGCGCGAAGGCAGGCACTGGTAGACCAGCGTCTTCGACGACTCGCGTTCTTCCTGCGTCATGCCACCATCCCCGGTGGTGGTCGACGTGCCAAGCTCGGTCGCCGCACGACCGAGCGCCTGCTTCACCCGCGCGGAGAGCGACCCGAAGCTCATGCCGGCAAAGGTGATCGGGATATCGAGCTCGACCGGCTTCTTCGCGAAGCGCGTGCCCAGCACCGTCTTGGTCGTGCATCGTTCGCGATACCCCTCGAG
>JAYTOK010000100.1:0-53924 GCA_043747835.1 Pseudomonadota bacterium
GCCGAACCTCGGAGGTTCGGCACTTTTGCCCCGTTTGGGGCCACTCCCCAATCGAATCAGAGCGATTTCAGATACTGCTCCAGATCGCTCTTCTCCCGCCCCGACAAGCCCAGCGCAAAATGCGAGTCGTAGTGATCGATCACGGCGCCGAGCGTCGGGAAACGTCCATCGTGATAGAAGCCGCCGGTCGTGTGCGTCCACAACCCGCGCAGGGGCGCCGTGCGATAGCGCGCATCCGGCGCGCGCGACGCCTGGAACTCGTCGATGCCGATCTCGGCGCCCGTGTGCATGTTCCAGCCCGGCTCGGTGAATAGCGGCGGCACGTGGCAGCGCGCGCAATCCGCCTTGCCGTTGAACACATCCTGCCCGCGCTTCGCGGCTGACCGATCGTAACTGCCCTTCGGTGGCACGGGTGCCGCGAGCGCGAGTTGATAAATCTGCAGTGAAGGCAGCAACGGCGTGATCAGATCCTCATCCGCGCGCACATGCCCAAACTTCTCGCGCGCCGCGATCGGAAACCGCGTTGCATCGTCGAGCCGCGGGTCGAAGAACGTCCCCTTGCCGTGCATCTCGAGATTCGCGACGAACGCATTCCAGTGCGAGACGCCGCCCCAGCCGGTCCACGTATGCAGGTTCACGCCGGCGAGGCCGAACGCCGGCGGGATGAGCACGGATCCGGATTTGCCGTCGGGCCGGAAGGCCTTTCCATCGATGAACAGCGCCGCGTCGAATTTTCCGGGACCCCAGGAGTTGAGCACGAGGCGCACGGTCGGCACATCGACGCCTAACACTTTTGCCACGGACTCGAGCTTCGGCGCGAGCGCGACGATGGCGCCGACGTTGAGATCGCGATTCGCCCAGCCATCGCGTCGCTTGCCGATTCCCTTCGCGAACGAATCGTCGACCGTGGAATGACAGAGCGAGCACTGGATGCCCATCGAGCGTATGCGACCGCTGTCGTCGAACAGTCCAGTCAAGCCGATCACGGCATCCAGCTTCAGCAGTTCCAGAGTCGTCGCCGGATTCTGCAGATCGACCTTGCCGCGCGCGATCGCTCGCTGCAGCGATCGCGGCAATGCTTCGACATCCACCTTGAGGCCTACGCCGAGTGCCGTGGCCGGCGACACTCCAGGACCCACGCCGCCATTCGCACTGCCCGCGATTGCCAGGTGTAGGCCGAGTCCGTCACCCCAGAACGCTTCATCGCCGAACGTGGCATAGCGAAACGTGTTGCGCCCCTCGCGAATCTGCGCAAGCGCGTGCGCTTCAACTGCGAAATCGCCGAATGATTCGCCGGCGGCGGCGGGAATAGAAGCGAGAGCGGCAGTTGCCGCACAAACAAGAATCTTGAACATGGCATTCCTTGAGTGAAGTGAATGGCTCCCATCACAGGAATGCGATCAGGCGTCCGGAGGTTCCGGAGAAATAGGGGTCAGGCCCCGAATGGAAAATGGGAACATTCCCCATTTCCCCCGAAGGGCGAAAGGGGGCGGACCTGCGGCAGATCCTTCCCCTTTTGCTAGGAAATGGGGAATGTCCCCATTTTCCATTCGGGGCCTGACCCCTGTTTCTCTACGGGTACAGCGTCCCGAGATACGCCACGACGTCGATCATGTCGTTGAGCTCGAGCTTCGCGACTGTCGCGTCCATCTGCTTCGCCGCTTCCGTCGCGCGCGCGCCGCGCTTGAACTCGATGAGTTGCCGCAGCAGGTAGGTAGGCGAGCGGCCCGCGATCGGCGGCACGTCGCCGATGCCTTTCAGATTTCCGCCGTGACACGCCGCGCAGGTCTGCGTCTTCCCGCCATCTCCCGTCGTCACGAGCCGCTTGCCGCGATTGATGCTCCCCGGCGGCACGTACGCCGTGTACTGCAGCTTCGGATCGCGCCTCTCGTGCCGCCCGATCTCCGTCGTCACCTCGAGCATGCGGTCGCCGAGATCCTCGGTGCCGCCCACCTCTTTATAGATCCACGCCTCGGGCTCCGCGCGCGGAATCCGCAGGCTCTCGATGACCCACACGCGTCGACCTAACTTCTGCTGCGAAAAGAATTTCGCGGCCTCGTCGATCTCGGTGTCGGTGAGCGCCTTCACAGCATCCGACATCGTATGCGTCGGCTTGTAGGCCTCGGGCCCGGTCGGCTTGCGCACGCCGCTGCGAAAATCCTGCAACTGCTGACGGATGTAGTTCTCGCTCGAGCCCGCGAGCGCGGCATTCTCCGGCCGGCCCTGCCCAGTCGGCGTGTGGCAGAACGCGCAGGCGATCGACTTCGGCTTCTTCCCCTTCGCGACGATGTCCGGCATCGGGCCGTGCTCCGCGGGAAACCAGTCGGGCGCGTTGAAAGTGTCGCCGATGCGCGCGGCGGTGAATTTCTGCGCGCTGTCGGGAATGGTCAGCAACTCGATGTCGTCGAGCTTGGGCGGCGTCGCGGGCGCTTTCTGGAGTGAAGGCGGATGAATCGGGAACAGCCACTCGGGCCACTCCATGATGTCCGCGGAAGTGCGCGCGCGCGCGGCCGCGGGCGGCGGCGTCTGCGCCTCCGCCTCCGCGGTGATCACGAACATCAGCGCCAGCCCGATCGAAACGACGACACGCATCGAACACCCCCAAGGAACCCGGCCGCGAGTGTGCCATGGCCGCACAGGCGCGGACACGCTCGAACGCCGCGCGGCAGCCGATTCCTCAGCGTTCCGCCATAATGCGCCGCATGCGATTGCGCCATCTCCTCATCCTGCTTCTGCTCGGGCCAGTCGCCGCCGCAGCGGAGTCGCTCACCGAAGAGACTTTCCGCGCGAACATGGGCTTCGCCGCCGGCGCTCCATTGACGTATCGCAATCTCGACTGCGCGGTCGTGGGCTTCGACGCGTTCGCGAGACAGATGGAACAGGACGGCGCGCACGCCGATCTCGATCGCGCGCCCGACGGCAATGCCGTCACGTTCACCGTTCGTGTGCGCGGCCGTCCGCGCTGCCCCGCGCCGTATCCGCCAATCACGCATCTCCCCGAGTTCGACCTGCGCGATCTCGGCGGAAGACGCGTGTCGTCCGCAAGCCTCAAAGGCAAGCCGACGCTGCTGAGTTTCTACTTCGCGGCGTGCGTGCCCTGTATCCGCGAGGTGGAGCCGCTCAACGAATTCGCCGCGGCGCGACCGGGCATCAATTTCCTGGCAGTGACCTTCGACGACCGCGAAACCGCGCGCAAATTCGTGGACCGTTTCGGCTTTCGCTGGCGAGTCTTGGCCGATGCGCGCGAGCTCATCGACCGCATCCGCGTGAAGAACTACCCGATGGTCGCGCTCTTCGATGCGCAGGGGCGCCTGCTCGGCACGAAAACCGGGGGCGCCAAGGACGAGCTCGAGGCCGCGAACGTGGGGCCGCAGCTCGCGCGCTGGATGGACGGATTGCTGCGGCAGTCAACCAAACAGAAGGCAGCGCGTTAGCCGGATATGGCCACGGATCTCGCCGCAGCAATCGCCGTCAACCGCTTCGGCCTCGGTGCGAAACCGGGTGAGCTGGACAAAGTCGGCACAAGCGCGCGCGACTGGCTCATGGCGCAATTGAAGGGCAAGCCGCCCGTGCTCGCCGGGGCAAGCCTCGAACCTGCATCGAAAACGCTGGGACAAGTCCTCGAGTTGCGCCAGGAGCAGATCGAGCAGCGGCGCGAGAAGAGGACTGACGCAAAGTCCGGCAGCGACGCCGACTCGGCGCTCAAGAATGCAGCGCTCAAGCTCGGCGCGATCTACCGGCCTGTCTACCTCGCCGAAACCGTCGCTCGATTCACGCACGCCGTCACGACGGATCGTCCCTTCCTCGAGCGCCTCACGCAGTTCTGGACGAACCACTTCGCCGTGTCGGTCGACAAGAACGTCGTGCTCGGACTGGCCGGCGCGATGGAGCGCGAGGCGATCCGTCCGCGCGTGACCGGCAACTTCGCGGATCTGTTGCTTGCCGTCGAGAAGCATCCCGCGATGCTGCTCTACCTAGACAACGCGACATCGATCGGACCTGATTCAAAGGCTGCCCGCTTCGTCGCGCGTCGCGGCAAGGGCAATAACCGCAAGGTCGACATCAACGAGAACCTCGCGCGTGAGATCCTCGAGCTGCACACGCTCGGCGTGAATGGCGGGTACACGCAGACGGACGTGACGACATTCGCGAAGGCGATCTCGGGCTGGTCGATCGGTGGGCAAGAGAATGGCCGCCGCTTCGCGAAACTCGGTGCAGGCACCGGCACTCCGGGAGAATTCTTCTTCCGCGAGCCGTTCCACGAGCCGGGCGCGAAGACGTTGTTAGGCAAGAGCTATTCGCAGGACGGCTTGCGCCAGGGCGAAGCCATTCTGCGCGACCTCGCTAACCGTCCCGCGACCGCCAGGCACATCTCGACAAAACTTGCGCGACACTTCATCGCCGACGATCCGCCGCCTGCCGTCGTCGAGCGACTGACCAAAGTCTGGCTGGATTCACGCGGCAATCTCATGAAGGTCTACGAGGCTCTCGTCGAATCTCCCGAAGCTTGGGAAAAGCCATTCGCGAAGTTCAAGACGCCGGCCGACTACATCTATTCGTCGTATCGCGCGCTTGCGATCCCCGTGCCCGAGGGTCGCCGCGCGTTGGTGCCTTTCGAGACGCTCGGTCAGCGCAACCTGAATCCCGGTTCGCCCGCGGGATGGCCCGACACGAGCGCGGACTGGGACGGTCCTTCCGCGCTGCTGAAGCGCATCGCGTGGGCGGATGTCGTCGCGCAACGGCTGGGCAATGGGCGCAATGCTCGCGAGCTCGGTCCGCAATGGTTGGGCGTAACGCTCACTGGCGAAACCGCGACCGCGATTGCGCGCGCCGAAAGCGGTTCGCAGGCACTGACGTTGCTGCTGTCTTCTCCCGAATTCATGCGTCGTTGAGGTTGCCATGAGCGAATTGACACGCCGACGGTTTCTCGAGAGTTCGCTGTTCGCGGGTGCGACGTCGTTGATGGCATCGCGCCTCGCGTTTGCGAGCGCGCCGACGGATGCGCGCTTCGTGTTCGTGCTGCTGCGGGGTGCGCTCGATGGTTTGTCCGCCGTGCCGCCAATCGGCGATCCCGACTACGCGGGTTTACGCGGCCAGATCGCGTTGACGAAGTCGGGGGCGGATGCCGCGCTGCCGCTGCAGGGAATCTTTGGACTGCATCCGGCGCTCGAGTTCCTGCACGCGAGTTACCGCGCGAAAGAACTCGCGGTGTTGCATTCCGTTGCGATGCCGTATCGCGAGCGCTCTCACTTCGATGCGCAGAACGTGCTCGAGAGCGGGGACATGAAGCCGCATGGCTCGACGAGCGGCTGGATCAACCGTGCGCTCGTCGAACTACCCATCGACAAGAGTCGCGAGGCGGGAGTTGCGCTAGGAGCGAATGTGCCGCTCGCGATGCGCGGGCCGGCGGAAGTTGCGTCGTGGTCGCCGACGAAGATCGCGGCGTTGGATGATGAGACGCTGGCGAGGATTACGGATTTGTACGCACGCGATCCGTTGCTGTCGGCGCGGCTCGCGGATGCGCTCGAGAGCGATGCGATTGCGAGCGAAGCGCAGGCCGCGGCCCAGACCGCGGCCCAGACCGCGGCCCAGACCGCGGCAAGTGGCGAAGGTGAGGCGATGGCGGACTCGAAGAGCCAGACGCCAACGATGGAAATGGCCACCGGCGACACGGAGAAGGCCAAGCGCTACGTCAACTCCCGGTACAACGAGACCGCGCGTGCGGCTGCCAATTTCCTGCGGCGAGACGACGGGCCGCGTGTCGCGATGTTCGACACGACGGGGTGGGACACGCATGCGAACGAGGGCGGCGCGACGGGGCAGCTCGCCACGCGTTTGCGCGCGCTCGATGCGGGGTTGCGAACCCTCAAGGAATCGCTCGGACCGGTGTGGAGCAAGACTGTGGTGTTGGTCGCGACGGAGTTCGGGCGCACCGCGGCGATCAACGGCACGCGCGGGACGGATCACGGCACGGGCGCCGTGGCGTTCCTGTTAGGCGGTGCGGTGAGCGGCGGGCGGGTGATCGCGGACTGGCCGGGGTTGTCGCGCGCGAACCTGCTCGAGAATCGCGATCTGAAGCCGACGCGGGATCTGCGCAGCGTGATGAAGGGCGTGTTGCACGATCATCTGGGCGTTGCGAGCGCGGCGCTCGATGCGACGGTTTTTCCGAATAGCGCCAGCGTGCCGGCTCTCGCGGGTCTCGTGCGCGCTTAAGGGGGAAGAAAATGGGGACATTCCCCTTTTGCTAGGAAATGGGGAATGTCCCCATTTTCTTCCCCTTTAAGCCGGAACTGCCGCGCGCCGCACTGGCGCCTCGCGAATCGGCAGATTGATGAACGCGGCGCCCAGCGCCAGCGCCGCATCCGCATACCACATCCACGAAAAGTCCCCGAACCTCGTCATCGCGATCCCACCCAGCGACGCGCCGAGGAATCCGCCGATCTGATGCGTGAGCGTCGCAAGTCCAAACAGCGTCGCGAGATAGCGCACACCGAACAATTTTCCAACCAACCCCGCCGTCGGTGGCACGGTCGCCAGCCACGTGAACCCGAGCACCACCGCGAAGATGTAGAACGTCTGCGGCGTCTTCGGCGCCGCGAGATAGATCAGCACGGCAACGGCGCGCGAGAAGTACATGATGAAGAGCAGATATTTCATGCGCATCACGCCGCCGAGCCAGCCGGCCGTCAAACTACCGACGACGTTCGACAAACCGATGATCGCGAGCGAGCTCGCCGCGACGGAGGCGGGCAGGCTGCACAGTCCGACTTCGCCGGGCAGGTGGGTGACGAGGAAGGCGATGTGAAAGCCGCAGGTGAAGAACCCCGCGTGAATGCACCAGTAGCTCTTGTCCTTGATCGCGATGCGCAGTTGCTCGCGCAGGGTGATCTGGGCGGGTGCGGCTCCGACGGCGGGCGGCGCGGCATCGCCGGCCGTTGAACGCAGCAGCGGCTTGATGAACGGCAGCGTGGCGATCGCCGCGACGGCCATCGTCCACATCGCGCCCATCCACCCGAACGCACCGATCAGGACCTGCGTCAGCGGCGCGAACACGAACTGTCCGAGGCTGCCGCCCGCGTTGACGAACCCGGACGCGAACGAACGTTTCTCGGCGGGCACGCGTTGCGCCACGGCGCCGATCAACACGGCGAAACTGCCCGCACCGGCGCCTGCCGCCATCAACACGCCGAGCGTGACGACGAACAGGAATTCGTTCGTCGCAAAGGGCGCGAGCGCGGTGCCCGTGGCGAGCAGCAACGCACCGGCCACGAGCACGCGGCCAGCGCCGTAGCGGTCGGCGAGACCGCCGAACACGGGCTGCGCGACGCCCCACATGAGCTGGCCGACCGCGAGCGCGAAGCTCAGCGCCGCGTATCCGACGCCAGTGCTCTCGGTGATGGGGTTGATGTACAACCCGAGCGTCTGCCGCATTCCCATGGTGATCATGAGAATCGCCGCCGCGGCGGACATCACGAGGATGTGGCGCGACTGCAAGCCGCCGGTCTGCTCCGCTTGCGGAATCATCTCAACGCGATCCTCCGGGCGCCGGGCCTTCCTTGCCGGGCGACGTCCACCGCAGCACGAAGTAGCTCGCCGGTACGTCGCCGGCATTGCGCATGCCGTGCAGATCGTTCGACGCATAGAAAATCACCGAGCCCGCGGGCGCCAGCTTCGCGACGCCGTTGATCGTCGCCTCGACGACGCCTTCGCGGACAAACACGAGTTCTTCGTCGGGATGGCGGTGAGCGGCGTGCGACGCCTTGCCGACATCGATATTGGTCACGTGTGATTCGAGTCGATCGACGGTCGCGGTCGCGCTGTCGAAGATCGCGCGACGCGCGCCATTGGGTGTCTTCTCGACCGGCAACGACTCCCACGTGAACACGCCCGAACCCAGCTTCGGCGGTGCGGCGGTGCCGCCGGTGTTGGCAAGGGCGGTTGCCAGCGCTCCGGCCGCGAGCCCCAATGTCAGAAAGGAAATTTCTCGGCGCGTCATGCACTCACTCCCTCGTTGGCGTCGGACGCCGGAATCATCGGCGACACGGGACTTTCGCGCCAGCATTCGTCCGGGCCACTTGCTGGAAAATCGCGCAGGCCGCCATTTCCATCTGCGCGACCTCGCCCAGTACCGCGGCGCCCGTGGCGTTCAGGCGCCAGCTCCGCGCGGAACGCACAAACAACCGTGTTTCGAGCGCGCGTTCGAGGTGCGCCATGCGCCGGATCAGCGCGCGGCGGGGGACGCCGAGCGCGCGGGCGGTCACATCGACCCGTCGATATCGCGCGAGCACCGTCAAGAAGCGGAGGTCTTCCCAGTCGAGGAGGTTGATGCAGGCGGGTTGGGCCGCGGATCGCGGTGTGCGGCCACGACATGGACGGATGCGATCATGCTTTCAATCCTTTGGTTAAGACGAGATGGACGATCACGAATAGTTGTGGAAGAGGGTCGAAGCTCGATTCTGCAATCGCGAACCCTAGCCTTGAGATTTGCGCAGTGACACCTGTCTATCGCCGATGCACGGGGCGGCGGCTAGGTTAAGCTGCGTTCTTAAATTGGATGTCACCCAGCGAACACGAGGCTCACCATGAAAGTATTGGGAATGCTAATTGCTTGTGCCGTTGCGCAAATCGCAGGTGCGAGTCCACTCCAGATACACAAGGTTTACGAGACTGGCGGGTGGGATCTGTTTTGGGACTACAAACGTATCGTGCCCTTGACGATTGATTTTCATGTCGACGCACAATCTCACGTCTCAATATCCGGAGGTGCTGACATCGTCCATCGAGGCGCTGTGACCGGAAATACGGGCGTTATCGAGTACGCCTGCATAGTCGGTTACCGCGGACCGGTCTCCTCGGTATCGAACTTCCCCAGCGCGTCGAGCACGGTCGAGCCCACCTGGATTCAAGGCACCGCGAACGGCGGCAACATCTACAATCTCGAAGATCACTATGGGCGAGTGGATTTTGACGGGTATCAAAAGGTCACGACTTCAGGCTGGTACCGTGTCGAAGTCTGGTGTCACTCGCGTTCGAGCCTGTACCCAAATGTCGACGGCTTGTCGGAAATCAACGCCGAGAGCGGCGTTCCACTGAATGCGCTCATTGTCCGGGTAGAGGAGGCCAACTGACTTTGAAGTTTGCTTCCGCAGACGACATCGTCGAGCGAGGGACGGCCAGTCGAGTGATTCCTGTTCGAACTGCGTGAAATTCGTGCAGTTCGCCAATTCAGGTCAGATCCAGCGTCATCGCGTCGATCAACGACGAAAGCCGGATGGTGTAGCCAGCGTCCGCGAACAAGACTTTCGTTACGCCATCAACTCGGGGGCCGGCTGCGACTAGCAAGAGAGGAGGTCGAGCGACCCGCGCGGAACCAATCGCGAAAATGGCGGCGTTCAGCTTCGTGCCATCGGTCGCGACGACCGCGAAGTCTGGTTTGAAAATTCGGACGAACTAGAGGAAATGCTCTTCGCCGCGAGCATTGCCAAACGACTCGTCGATTCACGCACGGTCGCGCCACTCCAACGGTGATCGCGGTTTGCTCACAACCCGCGCGCGAGCCCCGTGTCGCGCCGCGGATCGAGCGCGCCGAAGAAGCGATTGCGGCCCGTCGGTTTGGCATTCAGCGCGGGCGCGCCGATGAGGATCGCGGCGACGTGGTTCTCGGGTTGGGGCAGGGTAAGCGTGTGCCCCATGCGCGTGAGGATCTCGCGCGTGTCCGGGCTCATCGCGCGCGCCTCGACATGAGTTTCTTCGGGCAGCCACTGCTGGTGGATGCGCGGCGCATCGACGGCTTCCTGGATGTCCATCCCGTAGTCGATGACGTTCAGCATCGTGAGCATGACGGCGGTGATGATGCGGCTGCCGCCCGGCGTGCCGAGGATCATCCAGGGTTTGCCGTTCCTGGTGACGATCGTGGGCGACATCGACGACAGCGGCCGCTTGCCGGGTTCGATCTTGTTGGCTTCGCCCTGCACGAGCCCGTAGAGATTCGGCACGCCGACTTTCGACGTGAAGTCGTCCATCTCGTTGTTGAGCAGCACGCCGGTGCCGGCCGCGGTCACGCGCGCGCCGAACCAGTCGTTGAGCGTGTACGTGACGGCGACCGCGTTGCCGAACTTGTCGGCGATCGAGTAGTGAGTCGTGTGACGGCCTTCGTGTGGTGGCGTCGCGGCTTTCATCGCGCGCGAATCGCCGGCGCGCGTGAGATCGATCTGCGCGCGGGCGGTCGTCGCATACTGCTTGTCGGTCAGCAGCGCGACGGGATTCGCGACGAAGCCCGCGTCACCGAGCAGATGATTGCGGTCGAAGTAGCCGCGGCGCATCGCCTCGATCTGCACGTGCAGGGCGCGCGCGGAGCCGTAGCCATACTCGCCGAGTGGATAGCCCTCGAGGATGTTGAGCATCTCGCAGAGCACGACGCCGCCGGAGCTCGGTGGCGGGGCGGACACGATGTGGAAGCCGCGGTAGTCGCATTCGAGCGGCGGCAGCTCGCGGGTTTTGTACGCGTCGAGATCGGCCTGCGCGAGAATTCCCTTGCCCGCGCGGCTCGCGGCCACGAGTTCGCGCGCCGTCTCGCCCTTGTAGAAGCCGTCGACGCCGAGTTTGCCGATGAGTTCGAGCGTGCGCGCGAGGTCGGGCTGGCGGAATGTCGCGCCCGCTTCGAACGGCGCGCCGCGATTCAGGTAGATCGCCGCGCTTGCGGGATCCTTCAGGAAATCCTCGGTTCCCTCGCGCAGCAGGTCGACGTCGCCCTGTTCGAGGATGAAGCCCGATTTCGCGAGCCGGATCGCGGGGGCGATCAGAGAAGCGCGCGGCAATGTGCCGTACTTCTCGCGCACGTACTCGAATCCGGACACCGTGCCCGGCACCGCAACCGCGAGGTGACCGCGCAGACTCGCGTTCGGGACGACGTTGCCTTGCGCGTCGAGGAACATGTCCGCCGTCGCGGCCAGCGGCGCGACTTCGCGAAAGTCGATGAACGTCTTGCGTCCATCCGCGAATTGCACCGTCATGAAGCCGCCGCCGCCCAAGTTGCCCGCGGCCGGGTACACGACGGCGAGCGCGTAACCCACGGCGATCGCGGCGTCGATCGCGTTGCCGCCACGGGCGAGCACTTCGACACCGACATTCGTCGCGTATTTCTGCGCGGTGACGACCATGCCGTTTTCCGCCGCGACCGGCGCGCGCGAGGCGGCATGCGCTGCGCCCGCGACGAACGCGAAGAGAACAAACAAGAGATGTTTCATGTCGTGAGTCTACGTCGCCGTCGCTGAACTGTAACAACCCTTCGCTAGTTTCCCGTACTCGCCAGCCATAGCCAGCCCGGGGATCCTCATGCCGCACGATCGCGTCACCGACCACAACAACTCCAACAACCCGACTCTCGAGTCGCTCGTCAACGCGCGCATCACGCGCCGTCACGTGCTGGGCGGCGCGGGTGCGACCGCGCTCATCGCGGGCGCCAGTGTGATGTCCGGCGCCGCGAAGGCCGCCGAAGGGACGGGCCCGCTTGCGTTGAGCTTCAATCCCGTTGCAAAAAGCCTCGATGACGTCGTTACCCTGCCTGAAGGCTATCGCTACGAAGTTGTCTACGCGCTCGGTGATCCGATCACGACCGACACGCCCGCGTTCGCGAACGACGGCACCGACCCGGCCGCGACCTTCGCGAACCGGGCCGGCGATCACCACGACGGCATGTATTTCTTCGGCATGGGCACGACCGGCCGCTACGACAAGAACGTGTCGGTGCGCGGCCTGCTGACCCTGAACCACGAGGCGATCACGCCCGCGTTCCTGCACCCGCGCGGCCAGACCGTCGTGAACGGCGTGCGCACCGTCGCGGAGGAAGTGCGCCGCGAGTTCTACGTACATGGCGTCAGTGTCATCGACGTGAAGCGCAAGACGAATGGCTACAGCGCATACAAATATGACCAGTCCTCGCCTTACAACCGCCGCGTGCACACGCTTACGCAGATGAAACTGTCTGGCCCCGCCCACCGCACGCCTTACGTCGTCACGAAGTACGACCCGCAGGGCACGAGCACCCGCGGCACCGTCAACAACTGCGCGAATGGCTACACGCCGTGGGGCACGTACCTCACGTGCGAGGAGAACTGGGCCGGTTACTTCCGCCGCGTCGCGGCGGTCGACAACCCGAAGCGCACCGCGAAGGAACTGACGGCGTTCGCGCGTTATGGTGTCACCGGCACGGGCCGCGAACTCTGGGCCACCGTCACGCCCGACACGAAAGACAACCTCTTCGGCCGCTGGAACGCCGAGAAGCTCGGCACGTCGGCGGACGGCAGCGACGACTATCGCAACGTGGCCAACACCTACGGCTGGGTCGTCGAGATCGATCCGTTCTCGCCCACATCGGCGCCACGCAAGCGCACCGCTCTGGGAAGATTCGGTCACGAAGGCGCGGAGCTCGGGCCCGTGCGCGCGGGCGAGCCGATCGTGTTCTACATGGGCGACGATTCGCGCAACGAATACATCTACAAGTTCGTGTCCGCGGCCGTCTGGGATCCGAAGGACGCGAATGGCGGCGTGTTCGCCGGCGACAAGTACATGGACGTGGGCACGCTCTACGTTGCGAAGTTCCTGGCCGACGGCACGGGTCAGTGGATCGAGTTGTCGTTCGGCAAGAACGGCATCAATAGTTCCAACCCGCTGTACGCGTTTGCCGACCAGGCCGATGTGCTCGTCAACGTGCGCCTCGCGGCCGACTCCGTTGGTGCCACGAAGATGGATCGCCCCGAGTGGTGCGCCGTGCACCCCCGAACGGGCGAGGTTTACGTCACGCTGACCAACAATGCCGCCGCGCAGCGCCCGATCGGCGCCGTGTCACCGGCGAATCCGCGCTTCTACAACGATCGCCGCGTGACCGGGCAGAACCAGCTCGGCAACCCGAACGGCCACGTCATCCGTTTCGCCGAGGGCGGCGGCTTTGCCGATGCGCTGTCGTTCGACTGGGATGTCTATCTATTCGGCGCGCGCGAGGGCGCGGATCCCGCCGCGGTGAACCTGTCGGGCCTGACGGCCGGCAACGACTTCTCGAGCCCGGACGGTCTTTGGTTCTCGCATGCGTCGCAGGGACTGCTCTGGCTGCAGACGGACGACGGCGCGTACACCGACGTCACGAACTGCATGATGCTCGCCGCGATCCCCGGCACGACCGGCGACGGCGGCGCGCGCACGATCACCAATGTGAACGGTCTCGAGTCATCGACCGTCACCACATTCGTCGGCAACGCGGGCGGCGAGCAGAAGCTGCGCCGCTTCCTCGTCGGGCCGAGGGAATGCGAGCTCACCGGTATCGCGGAGACGCCGGATGGCCGCGCGCTGTTCGTGAACATCCAGCATCCCGGCGAGAACACGGCACCTAACTATGCGACCGGTGCGTTCGGCAGCCACTGGCCTGACGGGGGATTGGCGCGGCCGAGGTCAGCGACCATTGTGATCACGCGCATCGACGGAGGTCCGATCGGCGTCGGTTAAAGGTATTGCGCCCTCTGACAACCCGCACGATTCCTACACTGGCCTGGCAACCCGGCTCGCGACTTCTTCCATATTCCGGCAGATGTTGTCCGCACCGACCAGCGCCCGGATTCCCGCGGATTCGATGGACGGCTCGATCGCCTCGTGCAACCCGCACAACAGCACGCGCACGCGTGCTTTCTGGAACTGTTTGACGAGTCCGGCCAGCGTGTCGAGGCCGGTCGCGTCCATGAATGGCACACGCCCGAGACGGATCACCACGGTGTCGACGCCGAGCTGCGCCCGGTCGAGAACGCGGCCGAGCTTTTCGGCGGCGCCGAAGAACAGCGGTCCGTCGATGCGGTAGACGAGCACGCCCGGCGGCAGTCGCACGTTCTCGTTCTTCGGCAGCGCGGCGTCCGCGCCGTCGAAGGTCTGCGGATGCACATTCACGCTCTCCGCCATGCGGCGCATGAACATCAGCGACGCGATCACGACGCCGACATTGACCGCGACCACGAGGTCGACGAACACGGTGAGCGTGAACGTGACCAGCAGCAGCAGGCGATCCGGCAGCGGCGCTGTGCGCGCGAGCCGCCGCACTTCGCGCAGATCCGCCATCGTCCACGCGACGTAGAACAGCAGCGCGGCGAGCGCCGCGAGCGGGATGTGCGCGGCATATGGCGCGAGCACCACGATGACCCCCACCAGGAACAGCGCATGCACGACACCGGCGAGCGGACTCGTCGCGCCGTTGCGGATGCTGGTGGCGGTGCGCGCGATCGCGCCGGTCGCCGCGAATCCGCCGAACAGCGGTGTGAGCAGGTTCGCGATGCCCTGGCCGACGAGTTCCTGATTGGAATCGTGGCGCGTGCCGGTCATGCCATCGGCGACGACGGCCGTGAGCAGCGATTCGATCGCGCCGAGCAGCGCGATCGTGAACGCGGGCGCGACGAGCGGCAGCAGTGAAGAGAACGATACGTCGGGCAATCCCAGCGCGGGTAGGCTGCGCGGAATTCCGCCGAAGGCCGTGCCGATGGTGGCGACGCCCGGAAAATTCCAGACGACCTGGATGCCGGTCGCGAGCAGCATGGCGAGCAGCGGCGCGGGCACGCGTCGCAGGCCCGGCACGCGATCGAGTCCGCGATGGCCGATCACGAGGACCGCGAGCGTGAGCATCGCGATGCCGGTGGTGTACGGATCGAGCTGCGGCAACGCCTGCACCGAGGCGATGAGCTTTTCGTGGAAGTGCATGGCGCCGCCCGCGACGCGCAAGCCGAAGAAATCCTTCCACTGGCTCACCCAGATGATCACGGCGATCCCGGCGGTGAAGCCGACGATGACGGGGCTCGGAATGAACTTGATCACGCTGCCGAGGCGCGCGACGCCCATCAGCACGAGGATGGCGCCGGCCATCAGCGTCGCGATCTGCAATCCCGCGATGCCATGCGTCGCGGTGACGCCGGCGAGGACCGCGATGAACGCGCCGGTGGGCCCGGAGATCTGGACTCGCGTGCCGCCCAGCAGGGACGTTGCCAGCCCGGCGACGATCGCCGTGTAGAGACCTTGCGCGGGAGTCGCGCCCGACGCGATCGCGAACGCCATCGCCAGCGGCAGCGCGACGATGCCGACGACGAGGCCCGCCGCGACATTGCGCGTCAGATGGGCGCGCGAGAAGAGCCCGGCGCGCTTGGCTTCGAGCCAGGCGATCATGCGTCGAGTATGCCTGCCGGACTCGTCCGACGGAGCGCCGCGCGGATAAGACTTCCCCGCGCCGGCCGCGCGGGGTCTACTGTGCGCATGACCCTGGACAAACCGATTCGAGTCCTCCCCTCGCGAGTGAATCCCTGGCTCGCGCTCGCGGGCTGGCTATTACTCGTCGCCGCGACCGGCGCCATCGGCGCGATTGCCTCGATCGACGCGGCGCAGTTCTACGCCACGCTCGAGCAACCCGAGTGGGCGCCGCCTGCGGGCGTCTTCGGTCCGGTGTGGACGCTGCTCTACGCCGCGATGGGCGTGGCCGCGTGGCTGGTGTGGCGCGAACGGAGCTGGGCACGCGCGCGCAACGCGCTCGGGTTGTTCGTGCTCCAGCTCGCGGTGAACGCGTTGTGGTCCTGGCTGTTCTTCGGCTGGAAGCTGGGCGCGGTCGCGTTCGCGGACATCCTGCTGCTCATCGTGCTGGTCGCGACCACGATCTTTCTCTTCGCGCGCGTGCGCCGCGCGGCCGCGTGGTTGCTGGCGCCTTACCTCGCGTGGATCCTGTTCGCCGCGGCGCTCAACTTTTCTGTGTGGCAGCGAAATCCTGGGCTGCTGTAGCGCCGAGCCACGCGACGTGGACGACGTGCGTGGCGCCATCGTCCACGAGCGTCACGACATTCCCGGCCTTCTGCGCGATGCCGTCGATCGTCACCTGAGCGGTTGCCTGCGGCGTCGGTTGCGCGTCGACCTGGATCTCGTATGGCGTGCCGCGGAAACGGTAGTGGATCGTGAACCCGGGCCAATCGGCAGGCACGCAGGGCGCGATCGTGAGACGGTTCTCGCGTAGTTTGAATCCCAGGATCCATTCGAGGCCCGCGCGATAGAGCCAGCCGGCCGAGCCCGTGTACCACGTCCATCCACCGCGACCCGCGTGCGGCGCTTCGGAGTAGACGTCGGCCGCGACGGCGTAAGGCTCGACCTTGTATCGCTGCACGTCGGCGCGCGTCATCGCGCGGCGGATCGGATTCAGCATCCCGAACACTTCGAGCGCGAGCGCGGCCTTGCCTTGCAGCGTGAGCGCGATGACGGTCCAGATCGCGGCATGCGTGTACTGTCCGCCGTTCTCGCGGATGCCGCGCGGATAGGCCTTCACGTAGCCGGGCTCCTGCAGCGACTTGTCGAACGGCGGCGTGAACAGCATGGCCAATGGCGGATCGCGCTTCAGTAGATGGGCCTCGAGCGACAGCATCGCCTTCGCCGCGCGCGCGGGATTCGCCGCGCCCGAGATCACGCTCCACGACTGCGCGATCGCGTCGATGCGGCATTCGTCGTTGCCGGCGGAGCCGAGCGGCGTGCCGTCGTCGAAGAACCCGCGCCGGTACCATTCGCCGTCCCACGCATGTTGCTCGATCGCCGTCTTGAGCTTGTTGGCCTTCGCGGTCCACACCGTCGCGAGCGTGACTTCGCCGCGGGCTTGCGCGAGCGGCGCGAACGCGTTGAGCGTCGCATGCAGGAACCAGCCCAGCCACACGCTCTCGCCGCGGCCGTGCTCGCCCACGCGATTCATGCCGTCGTTCCAGTCGCCCGTGCCGATCAGTGGCAGACCGTGAGAGCCGAACTCCGCGCCTTCGAGTCCGAGCCGGCAGTGCTCGAACAGCGGCGCGGTTTTCCGCGAGACCGTGGGCTCGAAGAAGTGATCGTGACGGTCGCGCGGTAACGGCGGCCCTTCGAGGAACGGTACCGGCTCATCGAGAACTGCGCGATCGCCCGTGAGCTGGATGTAGAACGCGGTGACGAAGGGCAGCCAGACGCGATCGTCGGAGATGTGCGTGCGCACGCCCTGGCCCGAGTGCGGCAGCCACCAGTGCTGCACGTCGCCTTCCGCGAACTGGCGCCCGGCCGCGCGCAGGATCTGTTCGCGCAACAGAGCGGGGCGCGCGAGCCCCAGCGCCATCGCATCCTGCAATTGATCGCGGAAGCCATACGCGCCGCTCGCCTGGTAGAACGCGGCGCGCGCCCAGGTGCGGCAAGCGAGCGTTTGATAGAGCAGCCAGCCGTTCAGCATGATGTCGAGCGCGCGGTCCGGCGTCTTCACCTGCACGTGATTCGTGAGCTCGCTCCAGTGATCCGCAACGGACTTCAATGCCTCAGCGAGATCGGCGCCTCGGTAGCGCGTGACGAGCGCGCGCGCCTCGTCGGCGGTCGCGCCTTGTCCCAGCAGGAACACGACTTCCGTCGATTCGCCGGGGTCGAGTTCGAAGGCCTTTCGCAGCGCGGCGCAGGCATCGAGCGCCGCGCCGGAGCGGCCGGAGAGCGGAGCTCCCAGCAACATTCCCGCCGGCGATTCGAGCGTTCCGTGACGGCCCAGGAATTCGCGGCGATCGCACGTGAACGCGGTGTGCCCGCCGCCGAAGTCGGCGAACGCGACGCCGGGGAAGGCGGTGTTCCAGGGATTGCGCGCGAAGATCGCCTGCGTCTTCGCATCCACCTCGGTGATGACGTGCGGCGCGCCCATCGCCCGCGACGGACTCAACACCCACTCGACATACGCCGTCGCGGAGAGCGTGCGCCGCCGCGGCGATTCGTTGCGCACGGTGAGCCGGCAGATCTTGATGGGATCGTCGAGCGGCACGAACATCGTGAGCTCGAGCGCGGCGCCGTGCGAGCGCTGCTCGAAGCGGGTGTAGCCGAACCCGTGTGCACATCGATACTGCGCCTGCTCGTGGCGGATCGGAGCCGCGGTCGGACTCCACAGCTCGCCGGTTTCCTCGTCGCGCAGGTAGATAGTCTCGCCGGGCCGGTCGCTGACCGGATCGTTCGACCAGGGCGTGAGCGCGTTCTCGCGGCTGTTGCGCGACCAGGTATATCCGCCGCCATCCGCTGAAACATGGAAGCCGAAGCCGCGATTCGCGATGACGTTGATCCACGGCGCCGGCGTCGTTTGCGCGTCGGCGAGCTGGATCGTGTATTCGCGGCCGTCCTGCGTGAAGCCGCCCAGGCCGTTGAAGAACTCGAGCTCGCGCGGCTTCTCGGGCTCCACGAGTTTCGCGAGCGCCGTTCGGCGCGGGGGGCGCGGCGGCAGCACGGGCACGGGCTGCAGGCGTTCGACCTGATCGGCGAGGCTGCCGAGCCGGCCCGACAACACGACGCGCGCGGTCGCGAGTAGCGTGGCGCGCGTCTCCGGCGAGATCAGGTCCGAGCGCAATACGAACACCTTGCCGCGCGTGTCGGTGCCGGCGATGCGCGGGCGATGCTGTCCGACGCGCACGATCGTTTCGAGCGCGACCTGCAGGTCCTGCACATAGGACGCGCCGCGTTCGTTCAAGATCACGAGATCGACGGACAGGCGCTTGAGTCCGAGATACTCGTGCGCCTGCAGCAGCTGGCGCACGACATTCAGCTCTTCTATCTCCTCGAGACGCAGCAGCACGATGGGCAGATCGCCGGAGATGCTCTGCGCCCACAGCGCTTGGGGGCCGCTGGCGCCGCGCCGGATCGTGTCCGACGACGATCTCGCCATCGAGTCCACATACAGAATGTGTCCCGCGAGCTGCTGAAAGAGATTCGCCTGCGAGGCGTCGATGCCGAAGTGCCGCAACTGCACCTGGGCCTGCGTCCACGCCAGCGTGGAGGCGCGCACGTGCGCATTCGGATCGCGCAGCTTGTCGAGGCACTCGATGACCTCCGCGCGCGATCCTCCGACGCAGGTCCAGAACGTGACGCGGGCCGTGCCGCCGGCCGGCACGCGGATCCGGTAGCGCAGCGCGAACACCGGATCCAGCACGGTACCCACCGTCCCCGAGAGCGCGCGTCCCGCGAGCATCGCGACCGGCGCGCGCAGTTCGCGGCCACGGCCGATGAAGCGCAGGCGGTCCGTTTCGAACTCCGGACCCGCGACGACCTGGCCTTCGACGACGGCGTGGTGCGACGCCCAGACATCGGGCTCGTCGGGGGCGCGGCGGCGGCGATGCGCGAGCAACGCGCCCTGGCCGGCGAGCGCCTCCGTGCGCACGAACATCTTCGAGAAGGCGGGGTGCGCGATGTCGGCGGCCTGTGAGCCGAGCACGAGCTCCGCGTACGACGTGACTTCGATGACGCGCGCGCTCAACGAGGAATTGGTGATGGAGATGCGCCGCGACTCGGCGTCTTCTTCCGTCGACACGCGCACTTCGAGCGTCGTCATGAGATCGCCGTCGGTGCGGATGATCTCGGCGCGGTCCTCGGTGAAGCTCACGTCATAGGAGTCGGGAAGTCCGGCGCAGGGTTGATAGCCCGCCGACCAGACGCGTCCGGTGTCGATGTCGCGCAACAATACGTAGCTGCCGGTGTCGTCGCGCGTGCCGTCGGGCAGCCAGCGCGTGACCGCGAGGTCGTTCCAGCGGCTGTATCCGGAACCGGCCGCGGTCACCATGACCGAGTACCTGCCGTTCGAGAGCAGATGCGTCTGCGGCGCGGAGTCATGCGGACTCTTGAGGCGCCGCACCTCGGGCACCTGCAGTTCCGCGACGCGAGCGGCCGTGCCGACTTCCTCGGCGCGCGGATGCGCCACGGAGACGTCGCGCGGCGTGCGCTCCTGCAGCAGCAGGTCCGTCGCCTGCACCGAGACGTCGGAGTGGAATCGCTGGCGCATGTGACCGTCGGCGAGCGCGTTCGCGATCGAGACGATCGTCATGCCCTGGTGATGCGCCATGTACGCGCGCACGTGCACGCAGGTCTGTCCTTCGGGGACGCGCGAGGGCGTGAAGTCGACCGCCTCGTAGAAACCGTAACGCCCGCGCGCGCCGATCGACGTCAGCACCTCGAAGTTCGCGAGCGCGGCGTGACCGTCGACCATCGCCGCGAGACCGGTGGCGTAGGGCGCGATGACCTTGTTCTCGGACAGTCCGCGCTTGAGTCCCAGGCCCGGTACGCCGAAGTTCGAGTACTGATACGTCAATTCGAGATCGCGCGCGTTGTACGCGGATTCCGAGACACCCCAGGGTAGTTTGAGCTCGCGGCCGTACTGGATCTGCCGCTTCACGATGAGCCGGCTGGTCTGCGCGAGCAGGCTGCCGTTCGGGGCGCGCAGCACGAGATCCGGCATCAGGTATTCGAACATCGACCCGGACCAGGACACGAGCGCGGCGCCGGCGCCGATCGGCGTGACCGTGCGGCCGAGCCGGAACCAGTGGCGCGCGGGAATGTCGCCCTTCGCGATGGCGACGAAGCTCGCGATGCGCGCTTCGGAGGCGAGCAGGTCGTAGCACGAGGGATCGAGCGTGCCGTCCGAGCAGCGATAGCCGATGGAGAGCAGCTTGCGCTGCGTGTCCAGCAGGAAGCCGAACTCCATGCGGTTCGCGAGCTCGAGCGCGCGGGTCGCGATCGTCTCGAGGTACTCGACGATGTAGCCCGCCGGATCGCGCGCGAGCAGATCGCTGCGCCAGCTGTCGATCGTGCGGCGCGCGGCTTCGACCCAGTAGACGAGATCGGTCTCGCGGTCGGCGTGCGCTTCGGCGGCGAGCGTGCGCACGAGATCGACGAGCGTCGAGGCGCGTTCGGCCGCGGCGGCGAGGAAGTCGGCGGTGGGATCGAGCGGACCCTGCGCGGGGCGCAGCGCGGCCTCGAGGTCGTTCAACGCGGTCTCGACGATCTCGCGCGTGATCGCGAGGCCGGGCGTGAACTGGAACTCGCGCAATGCCTCGCGCGCGAGATCGATCGCATCGGTGAGGCCGGCGATGGCTTCAGCGCGCGGCTGCGGATTTTCCTGCCATTCGCGGCAGGCGCCGGCGAGCGTGATCAGGTGCGCCGCGAAGTTGCCCGAATCCACGGACGATACGTAACGCGGCTCGAGCGGCCGCAGGTCCTGCGTGTCGTACCAGTTGTAGAGGTGGCCGCGGAATTTCTGCATGCGCGCGAGCGTCTGCAGCGTGGCTTCCGCGCGGTCGAGGGCGTCGCGCAGACCGCACCAGCCGAAGTCGCGCGCGGCGACGACCGACAACAGATAGAGGCCGACGTTGGTGGGGGAAGTGCGGTGAGCAACAATACCGCGCGGGTCTTCCTGGTAGTTGTCGGGCGGCAGGTGATTGTCCGCCGCCGTCACGAACGTTTCGAAGAAGCGCCAGGTGCGGCGTCCGATCAGACGCAGGTCCCGCTGCTTCTGCTCCGAGAGCTGCGAGCGGGCGGCGGCGGTCGGGGTGCGACTGATGCGCCACGCGACGACGGGCGCGACCAGCCACAGCGCGAAGAACGGCAGCGCGAAGCCGGGAAACCGCCCACCGTTCACGATCACGACGAGCACGAGACCCGCGATCGCGAACAACACGCCGCGGAACATCCGCGCGTAGAACCCGCCGAAGTCGGCGCGCATGCTGCCGAGCAGGTCGGCGGGAATCCACTCGAGCAGCTTTCGCCGCGTGACGACCATGCGCCAGAACGTGCGGCCGATGGCGTCCGCCATGAGCCATGCCTGGTAGGCGAGCATCGTCGTGAGCAGCGCGGTCTGCGCGAGCGCGAGCGCGAGATCGATGCGCAGTGCGCGCAGGTGACTGCGCAAGGTGACCGTCGAGCGGCGTGGCAGGATCGCGCCGATCAGCGGCTGCAGCGTCGGGAAGGCGAGCGCGAGCAGCAGGAATCCGCACCACGCATACGAGGCCGGCGCGGGCAGCGTGAAGCCCAAGAGAAGCCCGAGAAAACTGGCCGGCGCCGACAACGAGCGCCGCAGGTTGTCGAGCATCTTCCACAGCCCGATGAGCGGCATCCGCGTGTGCGCGCGATGGTGAGTCGCGGCACCCATGTCCTTGCGGCCGAAGATCCACGGCAGCAACTGCCAGTCACCACGCACCCAGCGATGCTGGCGCAGCGAGGCGACGTCGTAGCGCGCGGGGAATTCTTCGACCACTTCCACATCCGATGCCAAGCCCGCGCGCGCGAAGATGCCTTCGAACAGATCGTGCGAGAGCAGGGAGCTGTCCGGCACACGGTCCGCGAGCGCGGCTTCGAACGCGTCGATGTCGTAGATGCCCTTGCCCGCGAAGGAGCCCTCGCCCAACAGGTCCTGATAGACGTCGGAAATCGCCGCGGCGTATGGATCCACGCCGGACGCGCCGGAGAACACGCGCTGGAACGGCGAGGCCTCGACGTTGACGGGCAGCGAGAAGGCGACGCGCGGTTGCAGGATCGCGTAGCCGTCGACGACGCGGCCGACCGTCGGATCGAAGCGCGGGCGGTTGAGCGGGTGCGCCATCTTGCCGATGAGCCGGCGCGGCGCGTCGCGCGGCACGCGCGTGTCCGCATCGAGAGTGAGCACGTAGCGCACGCCGGCCGGCACCCACGGCGAACGGCCCGCGCTCGTCACGTAGCTGGTGTTGATCGCGCCGCGCAGCAGACGATTGAGTTCCTGCAGCTTGCCGCGCTTGCGCTCCCAGCCCATCCAGCGCTGTTCACTGTCGCACCAGACGCGTTTGCGATGCAGCAGCAGGAAACGTTCGCCGCCCCCGGCGGGACCATAGCGGCGATTGAGGCGTGCGATGCCGAGGATCGCGACGTCGAGCAGGGCATCGTCGGTGGGCAGTGTCTCGCTACTCGCGTCCGACCAGTCCGAGAGCAACGCGAAGTGCAGTTGATCGTCGGGCGACGCGAGGTAGTGGATCTCGAGGCGATGCAGGTGCTCCTCGACCGCGGTGCGCGAGTTCAACATCACAGGCATTGCGACCAGCGTGCGCAGCTCTTCCGGCACGCCGTCGCGCAATGCGAGACCGGGCAGGCGACTCGCGCCGACGCCGCGCGTCACCGCGCGATTCACGAGCGCGATCGCCATGTCGATCGCCGGAATCGCGCCGAGCACGCCGAACAACCAGAGAATCGGGCCGTGGATCTCGAAACGCAGCATCAGCGCGAGCGGGATCAACAGCAACAGCGCGGACATGAACGCAATCGCCGCGACGTAGTCGCGCGCGCCGACGGTGAGCGCGATGCGGCTCGTCCAATCGCGCCACGGGGCGTGGTAGCCGATCGAGCGTTCGAGTTTTTCGCGTCCGTCGGAGATCAGGTGGAAGCCCGGGTCGCTGTCGCGCGGTGTCTTCGCGGCGGCGGCAGTTGCGAGTACCTGCTTCGCGATCTGCAGTTCGGTCAGGTGCGAGCCGCGGCCGAGCTCCTCGATCGCGGTTCGATAGAGATTGCGCGTCGCGAAATCCATCGCGTTGAAGCTGGTCGAGGAGGCCAAGGTTTCGTCGACGAGGCTCACGCTCTCGAAGAACTCCGCCCAGTCGACGTCCGACATGAGACGCATGCTGGTGATGATGTTGCGCACCGTGACGTTCGACGCACCCTGGCGCTGGTGCTCCTCGCGCACGAGCGCGTCGGGTGCCGTGTCCTGCGCGGCGAGCTTTTCCTCGAGCCAGACGAGCGCGGGCGTGATGCGCGGATCCTGATCGCGCAGCCGCTGCACGAGCTGTACCGCGAACGCGGGCAGCAGAACGTCGCGGGCGGCGCGGCGCAGCGCGTCCGGCTCGGAACGCTGCCCGTTCACGCCCAGCACTTTGTCCGCAAATGTGTCGGCGGACTGGCGCGCCGCGCGACTGACGACGATGCGGTGCGCGACGCGGCGCAGGTTCTCGACGAGGACGATGCGTAGCGTGATGGCGACGGCCCAGAGCTCGCCGATCGTCAGCGGCGAGACATCCTGATAGGCGCGCACGAATCGCCGCAGCGTCTCGGGATCGAAGCGGCTGTCGGTGTGCGCGATGTACGCCCACGCGATGCCGAAGACGCGCGGGAATCCCGCGAAGGGGCCTTCCGCGAGTTTCGGCAGCTGTCGATAAAAGCCGGGCGGCAAGTCTTCGCGGATCTCGCGGATCTGCTCTTCGACGACGTGGTAGTTGTCGAGCACCCACTCGGCGGCGGGCGTGATGCTGCGGCCTTCGTCGACGGCGCCCGCGATCGCGCGATACGCGGACAGCAAGACCTTCTCGTTGTTTCGCAGACGCGAGCCGAGAGAGCGCCGGAAGCCAGGCTGCTTCGTGATCGTCTGGGCTTCGGCAAGACTGCGCGCATGGATCTCCAGCCTTTCGATGCTGAAGATCTCTTCGCGCAGGATCTGGTCGCTGTTCCAGTGATCGCCCAATGACAGGCGCTCGAAAATGCCGCTCAGGAATGGATGCAAGCGTGGGGACTCGGGGGTCGGTGCATGACGCGGAACGAAGCTTGCATTACGCGAAACGCGCGTGCACGCCGCCATGTCTCAATACCCTCCGCGCCTGTCGGACTACGCCGACATTGCATTGCGTTGCGCTAACTGTTAACGCGCGTCAAGGCCCACACGCGCCGGCGGGCAGACGTCTAGTCTCAGCCGGATGTGGCCCTTCAGACGCAATTCCGCCCGAGCCGTCCGTTCTTCGACGCCCTATTGGCTCATGCGCAATGGCATCGGCGACGCACACCGCATCGACCCCCGCAAGGACTTCGACGTCGCCATCATCGGCGCCGGCATTTCGGGAGCGCTGGTCGCGGATGCGCTGATCGAGACGGGCAAGCGCATCGTCGCGATCGATTCCGAGGAGCCCGGGCAGGGCAGCACCTCGGCATCGACCGCGCTGCTGCAATACGAAATCGACACCAACCTCACCGACCTCGCGAAGGAAATCGGGCCGGAGCGTGCGACGCGCGCGTATCGCGCGTGTGCCGATTCCTTCACGAAACTCGAACGAAGATTTCCCGAGCTGCTGCCGCTCGCGGATTACGAGCGGCGCGAGAGTCTGTATCTCGCGAGTGATGAGAAAGGAGTGGGTGAGTTGCGTGCGGAGCTCGCGGCGCGTCGCGCGATCGGTCTCAATTGCGAATGGCTCGACAGTGCGGAGATCCAACGGCGCTTCGGCTGCCGAAGTCAGGGCGGAATCCTGTCGGCCCTCGGGGCGCAGATGGACCCGCTGAAATTCACGCGTGCGTTGCTCGCGGGCTGCATCCGCCATGGCGTGTCGATACGGTCGCGCACGGCGGTCTCCTCCATCGAGGAGGCGGGCGGGGAATTCCGGCTCGCGCTGCGCGGTGGCGACGCGGTGACCGCGGGCGACGTGATCGTCTGCGCGGGCTACGAATCGCTGAAATTCCTGCCGCGCGATGTCGCCGACGTCGACAACACGTTTGCGCTCGTGACCGAACCGCTGGACGAGCCGGCCGTTGCCGCGATGCCGCTCATCTGGGAGAGCGCGCGGCCGTACCTCTATCTACGCGCCACCCGCGACGGACGCCTGATCGTCGGTGGTGCCGATGTTCCATTCAAGTCAGTGGTGGCCCGCGAGCTGCTGTTGCCGAAGCAGGTCCGAAAACTGGCCGCGGGCTACGAAGAGTTGTTTGGACGGGAGCTGCCGCCCGTCGCGTACGCCTGGGCTGGCAGCTTCGCGCGGACTCGAGACGGCCTGCCGTACATCGGCCCCGTGCCGGGCATGAATCCGCGGCTGCAGTTCGTGCTCGCGTTCGGCGGCAATGGCATCACGTATTCCGTGCACGCGGGCGACATCGTGCGCGCGCATCTCGAGGGCGGCGCGCATGAGCTGGATGATGTGTTCGGGTTTGAAAGGCTTTTGGGAGAAGGGGGTCAGATCAATAGATCTGACTCCCGTCAGACCGGCACGCCCACCAGGATCGTCGCGTCGTAACCCGCCGCGACCGAACCGGTCACCGCCGCCGTCATTTGCGTGATCTGCGCGCTGCTGTTGTCACCGAACACATTGTCGTTCGCGATCGTCACGCCCGCGAGATTCGCAACACTCTGGGAATACCCGCTCGCGCCGCTGTACACGGTGCTGCAGATGTCCCTCGGCAGCGCGAGCTGCGAGGTAAGGAGGCGGTTCGTGTAGAGCGTCGCCATCGACAGGCTCGGGTACACCTCGAAGTGGATGTGCGGGTAGCGGCCCGCGTAGCAGCCAGGGAATATCGTCGTGAATGTCGCGACGCCGCTCGCATCGGTCACCTGAACGCCGCGCAAGTAGTTCTCGTTCTGCACGCCGTTCGAATAGAGGGAATACAGTCCGTCGCGCGTGCAATGCCAGAGATAGACGGCGTAGCCGGCGAGGTTCGCGCAATTGTTGTTGGAGTTCACGACCGACAGGCGCAGCGTCATCGGCACGCCGGACGCGGTGTTCGTCGAACTGCCGAAGCTCGACCGGATGTCGGAGCGCACGACGCCTGAACTCTGGAGCACGTTCGACACCATGCCGTTGACGGTGTTCGAACCGTCGGAGGGGTAGGGGCCGTTCGTCTCGGCGGCGTTCGCGACGCAGGCGCCGGCATTGCCGGTCCCGCCAGAACTCGAGGAGCTGGAGCTCGACGAGCTGGATCCGGCAGCGGCTGTTCCGTCACTGCTCCCGCCTCCGCAACCCACGAGCAACGCGGCCGAGCCGCCGGCCAGCAGCCAGGACAGCGCCTGCCGGCGCTGCAGGTTCCGCTGCATCATGAGATGGAGATCGTCTTGCAGACTGGGATGGTGGTGTTCGGTCATGGCGGCGTCCTCGTTTCCGGATGCCTGCAATCTGCGCGCTGAATTTCGCGGAGATTTGCCGCCGATTCGTGTCCTTGTGTCAGCGCCGACACACGCCGACTACACTCGTGTGAGAGGCTTCCTGTGATGCCGGCACTGGCACGAAACATGGATCACGAAACCCTGATACTCGTCGTCGACGACGACCCGGAGCTGCGCAAGCTCATCGGGGATTTCCTCGTCGGCCACGGCTACCGCGTGCAGGTCGCGGAGAACGCAGCCGCCATGCGCACCGCGATCGCGGCCGAGAAGCCCGATCTCGTGATCCTCGATGTGATGATGCCGGGAGAAGACGGGCTCTCCGCCGCGCGTCGGCTCGCCGCCGGGCAAGGTCCGCCGGTCATCATGCTGAGCGCGCTCGGCAGCGACACCGACCGCATCATCGGCCTCGAAGTCGGCGCGGACGACTATCTACCGAAGCCCTGCAATCCACGCGAGCTGCTCGCGCGGGTGCGTGCGGTGCTGCGGCGCCGCGCCGCACCGGGACCCACCCTGCAACCGGCGCCGTCCGCGCGCTACGAATTCGCGGGCTGGAAGCTCGATCTCCTGCGGCGCGAGTTGCACGACCCGGCGGGCACCTTCATCAACCTTTCCGACGGCGAGTTCTCGCTGTTGCGCACGTTCATCGAGCATCCGCAGCGCGTGCTCTCGCGCGACCAGCTGCTCGACATCACGCGCGGCAACGACATCGAGGTCTACGATCGTGCGATCGACAGCCAGATCAGCCGGCTGCGGCGCAAGCTCAACGAGCGCACGAATACGGAACTGATCCGTACGGTACGCAACGAGGGCTACATGCTGCTCGCGAAGGTGACACGCCAGTGAACTACAAACTCACGATCTTCGGGCGCACGTTTCTGCTCACCATGGCCGCGCTGCTGGTCGCGGAGGGGGTCGGTGTCGCGCTGCTCGTGTCGCGCCCGCCGTTGCACAACGCACCTTTGCGATTGTCCGAAGTGGCGCGGCAACTCGCGGACCGCGACGAGAGGGGCGGCCCGCCGCCGTTCATGGACTACCGGCCGCCGCCGCGTTCGGAACCGCCGGGACCGCCGGGGCCGCCGGATCAGAAGTCGCGGGAGTGGGACGTTCGCGATGCTTTGGTTGCGCCCGCAGCGCCGGCAAGGTTCGATCGCGAGGAGTCCGACCGCGTGAGCGCGCTGCTCGCGAAGCGGCTCGGAGTGCCGCGCGATCGCGTCGTCGTATTCGTGCGCGCCGCAGATCCGCGCGCCAACGCGCGCTTCGGCGAACCGGAATTGCGCGAAGGATTCATCGCGGGCGTGCAGCGCGACTCGGGCGAATGGCGCGTCATGGAGAGCCTCGTCGAGGGATTTCCGAACGCCTTTCAGCGGCAGGCGCTGCTCCTGCTTGCAATCGGTCTCGTCGTGCTGCTGCCCGTTTCGTGGTTGTTTGCCCGCGCTCTGTCCGCGCCGATCCGCCGCTTCTCGGATGGCGCGCGCCGGCTCGGGACCGATCCGCATGCGCCGCCGCTCGAGCGCGCGGGACCCGCGGAAATGCTGACCGCCATCGACTCGTTCAACGCGATGCAGGGGCGGATCATGCGACTGCTGCAGGAACGCTCGCAAATGATCGGCGCGATCGCCCACGACCTGCGGACCCCGCTCATGCGGCTCGCATTCCGTCTCGACTCCCTCGAGTCGCCGCTGAAGGAGAAGGTCGAAGCCGACATCGGCGAGATGAAGTCGATGATCTCGGCGGCGCTGGATTTTCTGCGCGATCAGGCGGCGGGCGGCGCGCGCGAGCGCCTCGATTTCCGGCTGCTGGTCGAGAGCGTGGTCGATGATCAGAGCGACGTTGGACACGATGTCAGCCTGGCCGGTGGCGAGTCGGTGACCTTGGTAGGCGATCCGCTGTCCCTGCGAAGATTGGTAGTCAACCTCGTGGACAACGCACGCAAGTACGGCGAGCGGGCCCGTCTCCGAGTGAAGATCGCCGCCGGCCACGGCGTGCTGGAAATCGATGACGATGGGCCCGGCATTCCGGAGGCCATGCAAACGCGTGTTTTTGAACCTTTTTTCCGGGCCGAATCCTCGCGGAACCGCGATACCGGTGGAATCGGCCTGGGACTCACGACGGTTCGGGCGATCGTTTTGGATCACGGCGGGACGATTGAGTTGCACAATCGCAAGGAAGGAGGTCTGAGAGTTCTTGTCTCATTGCCGTTGCCGGGACAATAATTTCGCGCTGCGGAAAACTTTTCCATCGCGGCGTGGTACTAAAGAACCAATGTTCGTCAACGACACGAGCCGCCTGCCCGATTCCGGGCGGGTCTGCATCGCAAGCTTCAATTCAGGGCAGGCTGCCAACACGACGTTTTTCAGCCTGCTCATCCATTCCGCGCACGCCGAAATCGAGCCGATGGCCGAGCCGCGCAACGCTCACCACGTGCTGGGCGTCGGCACGCAGATCGAGTCGGTCAAGGGTCCCGTGTTCGCGGCGTACTTCGCCGCGTCGCGCGAACGCTTCGACGCCGATCCTAACTACAAAAACGGGTTGTACGTCGTCGTGGACGGCGCCGTCTACGCCGTGAAGGAAGAGCACATCGGCACGACGATCCGCCGCGGCCTCACTACGCGCGAGTTCACGCTGCTGCGTGGCGATCGTCCGCAGCGCAAGGTCGAATACTCGTGGCCCTTCTACAAGGAGCCGTTCGTGTCGGCGAAACCCGGACACGCGCGCTCGCTCGATTTCCTGCGCGAAATGTCGGCGATGGTGCACACCTACGGCTAATCTTGAGGCCGAGGTGGTCATGAAAAATCTCGGAATGATCGGGCTGGGCCGCATGGGCGCCAGCATGGTGCGGCGTCTCGCGCGCGCCGGAATTTCCTGCGTGGTGCACGACCGCAATGCGGGCGCCGTCGAGGCGCTGGTCGCGCCCGGCATCGCGGGCGCCGCTTCACTGAAGGAACTCGTCGCAACGCTGCCGAGTCCGCGCGCGGTCTGGATCATGGTGCCGGCCGCCGTGGTCGACGGCGTGATCGACGAACTCGCGCCGCTGCTGTCCGCCGGCGACACCATCATCGACGGGGGCAACTCCTTTTACAGGGATGACATCCGCCGCGGCGCCACGCTTGGCGCGCGCGGCCTTCATTACCTCGACGTCGGGGTCAGCGGTGGCATCGCGGGATTCGAACGCGGCTACTGCCTCATGGTCGGTGGGCCCGTGTCCGCCGCGCGCGCTCTCGAACCGGTGTTCGTCGCGCTGGCACCGGGGCACGACCCCGACATCGAAGCGACGCGCGTACCGTCGGACGACAGCGCGCGACGCGGATTTCTCCATTGCGGTCCGTCCGGCGCGGGCCACTTCGTCAAGATGATCCACAACGGCATCGAATACGGCGTGATGGCCGCCTACGCGGAAGGTCTCAACATCCTGCACAACGCGGGCATCGGCCGGCTGAGCCACGCGAAGGACGCCGAGACCGCGCCGCTGTCGGCGGCGCCTTTCTATCAATACGAATTCGACATCTCGCGTGTTACAGAGGTCTGGCGCCACGGCAGCGTGATCAGCTCCTGGCTGCTCGATCTCACCGCGAACGCCTTGCGTGAGGACTCGCAGCTCACCGAATTCGAAGGACGCGTGTCCGATTCGGGAGAGGGCCGTTGGACGCTGGCGGCGGCGATCGACGAGGGCGTTCCGGCGCCCGTCATCAGCGCGGCGCTGTTCAGCCGGTTCCAGTCGCGCGGCAACGCCAGCTACGCGGATCGCGTGTTGTCCGCGATGCGCAAGCAGTTCGGCGGTCACCACGAAAAAGCGAAGAGCGGGGTCTGATCAAAGCGCGGGGCCTGATCAAAGGGCGGGGTCTGAACGAAGAGCGGGGCCTGATCAAAGCGCGGGGCCTGATCAAAGCGCGGGGTCTGAACGAAGGGCGGGGTCTGAACGAAGAGCGGGGTCTGAACGAAGGGCGGGGTCTGATCTATTTAGCGACCACTGCCCGACAAGCCACCGCGGCACTCACCGCTAAATGGATCTGACCCCTTTCTCCCTGCGACCTCCACTAACTACCCCGCTCCCCCCGCTCCCCCCGCTCCCCATTCCCCCAACCGCCATTCGTGCGGCGCGAAGTTGCATCTTGCGACAATAGCGCTAACAACATTCCGCACCGCGAAACCACGGTGCATTTTGTCGCGCCACTCGTTGAGCTTGGGGAGTCGATGGGGCAATCTGTCCTGCATCGGCTTTTTCGATGTTCCACAGCACGAAAACAAGAGGGGGCTAAAAATGAATCACGAATCCACGTGGCGTCGCGCCGTTTGCGGCGTGCTGCTCGTCGCGACCTGCGCAGGCGCAGCGTTCGCGCAGACCGTAGAACCCGCTGCGGATAGCGATAGCGGTCTTCTGCAGACCGTGATCGTCACCGCGCAGAAGCGTGAACAGAATCTGCAGGACGTTCCGATCACGGTGACCGCGATCGGCTCCCAGCTCCTGCGGGATTCCGGTGTGCGAGACATCAAGGATCTCACGCTGCTGACGCCAGGGCTCCTCGTGACTTCCTCGTCGAGCGAGGTTTCGACTACCGCGCGCATCCGCGGCATCGGCACCGTCGGCGACAACATGGGACTCGAATCCTCCGTCGGTGTCGTCATCGATGGCGTGTACCGTCCGCGCAATGGCGTGGGCTTCGGCGACTTGGGCGAACTCGAGCGCATCGAAGTGCTGAAAGGACCGCAGGGCACGCTGTTTGGCAAGAACACGTCCGCCGGCGTCATCAACGTGATCACGAAGAAACCCGAGTTCGAATTCGGCAGTGACGTCGAACTCTCCGCCGGAAACCTGGGCACGCGCGATTTCGGCGTGTCGATGACGGGACCGATCGGCGGCGGCGACAAGGTGGCGGGCCGCATCTACGCCACGAAGCGCACTCGTGATGGCCTCTACGATGTGAGCGTCGGCAGCGGTCCGCGCACGGAGACCGAGGACGCGACTCGCGACATGTGGGGTGTGCGCGGCCAGTTGCTCATCCAGCCCAGCGATTCGTTCACCGCGCTGGTCAGTGCGGACTACGCGACTCGCGACGAGACCTGCTGTCTCGCGACCCAGATCAACGACGGCGGGACTGCCCCGTTGATCGACGCCGTTTCCGCCGACAGCGGCGTTTCGCGGCCCGCGGATCCGTTTGCCCGCATTGCGTTCGCCGACCGGCCTAGCAACCAGGAAATCAAGGACAAGGGTGGCGCCGTCGAGCTGTCGTTCGACGTGCCGTTCGGCAAAATTGCCGCGCTGTCCGCGGTCCGGGAGTTCAAGAGCAGCCTCGGGCAGGATGCCGACTACACGACGGCCGACATCCTCTGGCGCGACAACGGTGGCCCGAACGGCACCTTGTTCAAACAGATTTCCCAGGAGCTGCGTTTCTCGGGCGAGACGGAGCGACTCGACTGGCTGTTCGGCGCGTTTTACGCGAACGAGCAGTTGGACTCGGATTCGAACCTGCGTTACGGCAGTGACTTCGAGACTTACTACAGTCTGGTGCTGTCCGCCGGCATGGCGCCGACGCTCGTCAACGCGCTGACCGGACGGTCGGCGCAAACGGCATATCCGACGGGCGCGGGATACCAGGATCGGTTCGAGCAGCGCTCCGACTCGTTCGCGATTTTCACGAACGACACGTTTCGCGTCACGGACAAGCTCGCGCTCACGCTCGGCGTGCGTTACACGAAAGAGCAGAAGGATCTCGACGCGAGTTACCGCAATTCGGACGCTGGCGCGGGTTGCGCCGCCTCGCGCGCGCGCTACGCGATCATCGCCGGCGCGCTGCCCGCGACGGCGGTGCCGGGCTGGTTCAACTTCGGTTGTGCGACCTTCGCCGATCCCATCTACAACAACGTCGCGACGTCGCAGAGCATCGACGAGAGCGAGGTTAGCGGGACGTTCAAGGCCGCGTACAACTTCACGCCGGACCTCATGACGTACCTGTCGTTCGCGCGCGGCTACAAGGCGAGCGGTTTCAATTTCGATCGCGAGCGCAATCCGTTGCCGGCGACACCGATGGGTCCGCCGTTGTTCGTGCTCGATTCGGACACGAGCTTCCGGCCCGAGATCGTCGATTCGTACGAACTCGGCCTCAAGTTCGCTTCCGCCAACAACAAGATCCGGCTGAACTCATCGCTGTTTCACCAGAAGTTCGAGGACTTTCAGCTCAACACGTTCACGGGCATCAGCTTCGTCGTCGTGTCGATCCCCGAGGTCACGTCGCAGGGCGTCGACATCGACTTCGACTTCGCGCCGATCGAGAACCTCGTCTTCAACGCGGGCGTGACGTACGCGGAAACGGAGTACGGCAACTTCACGCCGCCGTTCGCCGCGCTGTTCCGGCTGCCCAACTCGCAGATGTCGTTCGCGCCCGAGTGGTCGGGCTCGCTCGCCGCCACGTACGAGCAGAACATCGGTTCGTCGCTGCTCTGGCGCGGCAATGTGGGTGCGAAGTACACGTCCGAGTACAACACCGGCTCGGATCTCAACCCGGTCAAGTTGCAGGATGCGCTCACGCTCGTGAACGCGCGGTTCGGCTTCGGCGCGCAGGACGAGAAGTGGCTCATCGAGGCCTGGGCGCAGAACCTGACCGACGAGGAGTACTACCAGGTGGTGTTCGACGGCACGCTGCAGACCGGCACGTTTGACGCGTACCTCGGCGCGCAGCGCACGTACGGCGTCACCGTACGCTTCCAATTCTGAGCGACCCCTCCGGCTCAGGAACTGGCGGACTCCTGCTCCTGCAGGAGCCGCCAGTCGATCTTCCCGGTGGCGGAGCGCGGCAGGTGTGCCACGATCCGCACTTCGCGCGGCACCTTGTAAGCCGCCATGTTCGCGCGTGACCACTCGATGATGGATTCGGGCGTCGTGTCGTCACGCGAATCGGCCTTGAGGACGATCAGCGCCTTCACGATCTCGCCGCTGCGCGAGTCCTTCTTGCCGATCACGCAGGCTTCCTGGACCGCCGGGTGCGCGTACAGCTGTGATTCGACCTCGGCCGGCCAGACCTTGAATCCGGCGGCGTTGATCATCCGCTTCAGGCGATCGACGAAGAAGAAATAACCGTCTTCGTCGATGCGCGCGAGATCGCCGGTGCGGAAGAAGCGCTTGCCATCGACA
The DNA here is from genome assembly GCA_043747835.1 of Pseudomonadota bacterium. Lineage (GTDB taxonomy): Bacteria > Pseudomonadota > Gammaproteobacteria > Steroidobacterales > Steroidobacteraceae > CADEED01. The sequence goes on from JAYTOK010000100.1 coordinate 33,795, forward strand.
CGCACGAAGCAGCTCTCGTTCTCCTGCGCGTTGTTCCAGTACGCCTCGAGCACCTGCGGTCCCGCGACGACGATCTCGCCGACGGCGCCCTGCGGCAGCTCGGCGAGCGTCGTGGGATCGATGATCCGGGCGTCCACGTCGAACAGGGGGATGCCGAGGCAGCCGGCTTTCGGGCGATCGCCGGGATTCGTGTGCGTCGCCGCCATGGTCTCCGTGAGACCGTAGCCCTCGATGTAGGTGCGGCCGAGCAGCGCGAGTAGTTTGGCCGCCACCGCGGGCGGCATGGCCGCGCCGCCGCCTCCCAGGATGCGCAGGGAAGAGATGTCGGCGCTGCTGGCGTCGAGCCCGGACACGAGATCGACGACCATGGCCGGTACGGTGGTGAGATTGGTCACGCGGTATCGCTCGATGAGCGCAAGCGCGACGTCGCGGTTCCAGCGCGTCAGCAGCACGATCGTGGCGCCCACGTAGATAGGCATGTTCATCGAGTTCTGCATGCCGGTGACGTGGAACAGCGGCAACACCGCGAGCGAGCAGGCGTCCTGCCGCACGTCGTGCCAGTGCGCGATGCTCATCGCGCCATGCATGATGTTGCGGTGGCGGTGCATGCAGCCCTTCGGCTTGCCCGTCGTGCCGGAGGTGTAAGGAATCAGCGCGAGGTCATCGGGTCCGGCGCTGTGCGGCGCGGGCGCGCGGCGCGCGGCGAGCGCCGTATGCCACGCGGTGACGTGCGGCAGGTCGAAGGTCTGGCGCGGCGCCGTCACGATCTCGGGCGCCGCGAGGGTGCCGACATCGCCCGCGTAGTCGGCATAGCAGGCGACGACGGCATGCGTCACGGCGCCACCCAGCAGCGGCTGCACGCGCGGCAGCAGCTCCTGCGCGGCGATGACGACCGTCGCGCCGGAGTCGCGCAGGATGTGCTCGAGCTCGGGCGTCGTGTTCATGCAGTTGATCGGCACGATCACCGCGTCGGCGCGCAGGATGGCGTAGTAGCCGATGACGTACTGCGGTGAGTTGTGCAGGAACAGCGCGACCCGGTCGCCGCGCTTCACGCCGCAGTCCTTCTGGAGGAAGCCGGCCAGGTGCTCGGCCTGCTCGCGGAACTCGCGATACTTCGTGACACCGCCGTAGAACGCGAGGGCGGGGCGCTCGGGGAATCGCGTCGCCGAGACCTCGAGGTTGAACCACAGAGATGTCGCGGGAGGCGTCAGGTGTCGGGGTAGCCCGCGCGGGAAAAACTTGGAGGAGTTCAAGAGGGCGTCTCCTGGTTAAAGGGGACAGATCTATTTAGCCGCTAAATAGATCTGTCCCCTTTAACGCATCAGAATACTCCGCGCGAGGCGCTGAAGATCCGATCCCGGAGCTGAACCATTCGTGGTCCCAGCTCGGAGAGGACGCGCTTGCGCGTCACGTCGAACATCGTGCCGCTGCACGACAGCGCCATCACGCGCGTCCGGTCCGCCGAGATCAGCGGCACGCCGACCGCGAAGATGTCCGGGTTCCAGTCACCGAACGAGTGCACGAAGCCTTGGCGGTCGAAGTTGCGCAGGGACGAGTGCATTTCGGCCGCGAGCTTGGCGCGCTCGGCGAGCGGCAGCGGGTTCGTGATGGCGTCGATGCGCTGCCCGCGGACTTCGGGCGTCATGCCGGCGAGATAGGCGCGGCCGAGCGCGGTGCTGTTGTGGGGGACGCGCTGCCCCACGTCGAGCCGCAATAGATAGGTTGGACTGCCGTGGCAGATCTCGACGATGACCATGTGCTGGCCGTCGTTCTCGCCGAGACAGATCGTCGCCTTCGCGAAATCCGCCATCTCCTGCATGAGCGGGCGCGCTAGCTCGCGCATGTTGAGCGCGGCGAGATAGGCGTGGCCAAGCGCGAGCACACCCGCGCCCAATGCATATTCCTCGCGCGACTTCGAATGCGAGAGGAAGCCGATGCGCTTCAGCGTGTACGTGAGCCGGGAGACGGTCGGCTTCGCGAGTCCCGTGCGGCGCGCGATCTCCTGGTTGCCGAGGTAGCGATCGCCGGAGCGGAAGCAGCGCAGGATCGCGAGCCCGCGCGCGAGCGCCGCGACGAACTGGCGGTCGCCCGTCTCGCGCACGCGATGCAGCGTGCGCAATTGCGGGTTGTCCGGGGCGGTCGAGTATTTGCTTTTCTTTGCCATGGAAATCCCCTCAGGCGAGCTGTTGCGCGAGCTCGAGCCGGCCGATCTGGTTGCTGTGCACTTCGTCGGGACCGTCGACGATGCGCAAGGTGCGCGCATGCGCATAACCCGCCGCGAGCGGGAAATCCTCACACACCCCCGCGGCGCCGTGCGCCTGGATCGCCCAGTCGATGACCTGGCAGACCATCGCGGGCGTCGCGACCTTGATCATCGCGATGCTCTTCGCGGCGGACTTGTTGCCGACGGTATCCATCAGGTGCGCGGCGTGCAGCACGAGCAGGCGCGCCTGGTCGATCTGGATGCGCGCGCTCGCGATGCGTTCGAGCCAGACCGTCTGTTCGGAGATCTTGCGGCCGAAAGTCGTGCGCGAGGAGAGGCGCTTGCAGAGCAGCGACAACGCGCGCTCCGCGAGACCGATCGCGCGCATGCAGTGGTGGATGCGGCCGGGACCGAGCCGCGCCTGCGCGATCGCGAATCCTTCGCCTTCGCCGACGAGCAGATGGTCGGCCGGCACGCGCACGCCATCGAACACGACTTCGGCGTGGCCGTGGGGCGCATCGTCGTAGCCGAAGACTCTCAAACTACGCAACACGTTCACCCCGGGCGTGTCGACGGGCACGAGGATCATCGACTGCTGCCGGTGGCGATCCGCATTGTGTGGGTCGGTCTTGCCGATCACGATGATGAGCTTGCAGCGTGCATCTCCCGCGCCCGACATCCACCACTTGCGGCCGTTCAACACATAGGAATCGCCGTCGCGCGCGATGCTGAGCTCGATGTTCGTCGCATCGCTCGACGCGACGGCCGGTTCCGTCATGCCGAACGCGGAGCGGATTTCACCGGCGAGCAGTGGCGCGAGCCAGCGTTGTTTGTGGACGGGCGCGGCGAAGCGTTCGAGCAGCTCCATGTTGCCGGTGTCGGGCGCGCTGCAATTGCAGGCCTCCGACCCCAGCGGCGAGCGGCCCATGAGCTCGCTGAGCGGCGCGTACTCGAGGTTCGTGAGTCCCGCGCCGGCGGCGGAGTGCGGCAGGAACAGATTCCAGAGGCCTGCCGCGCGCGCCTTGCGCTTGAGTTCCGCCATGATCGGCGGGCTCTGCCACGGAAACGACTTGCGGCATTCGTCGAGTTGCTCGCGGTAGGCCTTCTCCGCGGGAAAGATTTCCGCGCGCATGAAGTCGTCGAGCCGCGCGCGCAGCCGCTGCACTTTGTCGGAATATTCGAACATCGGAGATCTCCTAGAGCGCGCTGGCGTTGAATTGTTGCGCCTGTGTCCAGCCGAGCTCCGCGATCGGTCGCGTGAGCGCGCCGGTTTCCACCGCGTGCTCGCTCGACGCGTTGCCGGCGACGGCGCGCGCGGCGACTCCCTGCAGGATCGCGGCGAGGCGGAACAGGTTGAAGGCGATATAGAAATCGAAGGAAGGCGTGGAGCTACGGCCGGTGCGGCGGCAGTAGTTCGACGTGTATTCGGCTTCGCCGGGAATCCCGAGCGCGGCCAGGTCGAGCCCCGCGAGTCCTTTGCGCATGCTGCGTGGCATGCGAAACGGCATGCAGTTGTACGCGAAGTCCGAGAGAGCGTTGCCGAGCGTCGCCAGTTCCCAGTCGATGACGGCGAGGATGCGCGACGCGCTCTTGTCGAAGATGAGGTTGTCGAGACGGAAGTCGCCGTGCGTGATGCGCCCGGGCTCGTCGGCTGGCATATTGCGCGGCAGCCACTCGATCAGCGACTCCATCGCCTCGATGCGCGCGAGCTCGGAGGCGCGGTATTGCTTCGTCCAGCGATCGATCTGGCGCGCGACGTAGCCATCGGGGCGGCCGAAGTCGCCGAGTCCCACCGCCGCCGGATCGACCGAGTGGATCGCCGCGATCACGCGGTTCATCTCCTCGTACGCCGCGCCGCGCTCCGCCGGCGTGAGTTCCGTCAACTCCGGGTGCCAGAAGATGCGTCCATCGACGAACTCCATGACATAGAACGAAGTGCCGATGACGGCGGCGTCGTCGCAGTAGCACAGAGGGCGGGGCACGGGCACGGGGCCGCCGTGCAGCGCGCGGATGATGCGGAACTCGCGGTCGACGGCGTGCGCGGACGGGAGCAGGGCGCCGGGCGGCTTGCGCCGCAGGACGAAGCGGCCATCCGTGGCGGTCAGTAGATAGGTTGGGTTGGACTGCCCGCCCTTGAACTGCCCGACTTCGAGGCCGCGCGCCGCGCCGGGAATGTATTTCGACAGATAGTCTTGCAGCGGTCCCACATCGAAGGCGTGCACCGAGCGAACGGGGATCGTGTCGGCGTTCATACGATCGATGCGCCGCCGTCGACCGCGACGATCTGGCCCGTGATGTGCCGCGCGGCGCCACTCGCGAGCAGCACGACGAGACCCTCGAGATCGCGCGGGTCGCCAATCTGGTGCATCGGCGTCGCTTCGAGGACCCGCGGGGTGATCTTGTCGAGGATGCCGCGCGTCATCTTCGAGGGAATGAAGCCGGGGCAGATCGCGTTCACGCTGATGCCGAACTGTCCCCACTCCGCGGCCAGCGCGCGCGTGAAGTTCACGAGACCGCCCTTGCTCGCGTGATACGCGATGGCGCGCAGATGATCGGGACGCGAGCCCTTGAGGCCGGCGATCGACGCGATGTTCACGATGCGGCCCTGTTTGCGGGGAATCATCCAGCGCGCGCCCACCGCCTGCGTGAGCAGGAACACGCCGGTGAGATTGAGGTTCATCACCTTGTTCCAGGCGTCGAGCGGATGCTCTTCCGCGGCGGCGCCCCAGGTCGCGCCCGCGTTGTTCACGAGAATGTCGAACGGCGCGCCGGCAGCCGCGAACGCGTCGTCGACGAGTTTCGTGATGTCTTCGGGTCTGGACAGATCTCCGACGACGCGCACGGCATCCACGCCCCGCGTCTTCAAACTGCTGACGGCCTCATCGAGCTCGTCGACCTTGCGCGCCGTGATCACGACTTTCGCGCCCATCTCGCCGAGCGCGCCGGCCATCGCGAGGCCGAGCCCGCGCGAGCCGCCGGTGACGAGCGCGGTTTTGCCCGTGAGATCGAAGAGCTCGCGTACGCTCATGCGAGTTCGCTCACCGGGACGGCTTCCGCGAGGATCGCCTCGCTGACCGTCTGCACGTGGTGGCTCACGTCGCCGAAAGTCTGGCCGATCATCGTGAGACGTTTGAAGTAGTGGCTGACGGCGAGTTCGTCCGCCATGCCCATGCCGCCGTGCAACTGCACGGCCTGCTGACCGACGAAGCGCAACGCCTTGCCGACATACGCCTTGGCGGACGCGATGTCGCGGCGACGCAGTGCGGCGTCGGCACTCGCGAGGCGACCGGTGGCGAGCACGCTCATCGAGCGCGCCTGCGTGGCGAGCACGAACATGTCGGCCATACGATGCTGCAGCGCCTGGAAACGTCCGATCGGCTGACCGAACTGTTTGCGCGACTTCGTGTACTCGACGGTCGCGGCATTCGTCGCATCCATCGCGCCGACGGCCTCCGCGCACAGCGCGGCGAGGGCGCGCTCGATCGCGCGTTCGATCGCGGGCAGGGCGTCGCGTCCGTCGCCCAGTAGTTTGCCCGGGACGTTGCGCAGGGTGAGATCCGCCGCGCTGCGACCGTCCTGGGTTCGATAGCGCGCGACGTCCAGGCCGGTTGCGCCGGGCTCGACGACGAAGACGCCGATCGTGTCGTCGGTTCGTGCCGTGACGAGGAAGAGATCGGCTACCGCGCCATCGAGCACGGTCTGTTTGATTCCGTCCAGACGAAACGAACCGCCGTCCTGACGGGCACGTGCCTTAACGTAGTCGAGCGTGTAGCGCGCGTCGGGTTCGCTGTGTGCCAGCGCGAGCCGGCAGTCGCCGGCGGCGACGCGCGGCAGGATCTCCGCGCATTGCGCTTCGGTGCCGATGTCCGCGATCAACGGCGCGCAGAGCGCGATCGTGCTCATGAAAGGTTCGAGCACGAGCGACCGGCCGATCTCCTCCATGACGAGCATGATTTCCGCGGCGCCGCCGATGCCGCCGTGCGTCTCGGGAATGCCGATGGCGGTGATGCCCTGCGCGGCGAGATTGCGCCATACCAAAGGGCTCGAGCCGTGGGGCGTCGCGAGAAACGCGCGGCGCTTCTCGAAGTCGTACTGTTGGGAGAAGTAGCGCTGCAGCGATTCCTGCAACGACAGTTGTTCCGCATCGAGGTCGAACTGCATGGTCAGAGTCCTAACAGGCGGTGAGAGATGATGTTGCGCTGGATCTCGTTCGATCCGCTGTAGATCGACGTCTTGCGCATGTTGAAGTAGCGGCCGGAGATCGCCGCCCACCATTCGGCGCCGTCGGGCGCGCCCTGCCATCCGGCGTCGAGCGCCTCGGGAATCCACGGCAGCGCGCGCGGGCCCAGCGCCTGCATCTTGAGCTCCGTCAGTGTCTGCTGGATCTCGGAACCCGCGATCTTCAACGCGGAGGAGATCGCGCCCGGGTCGCGGCCCGCGGCTTCCTCGGCGAGCACGCGCAGGACGGTGAACTCGAGTGCGCGCAAATCGACTTCCAGTTCCGCGATGCGATCGCGGAAGCGCGCATCCTCGATCAGCGGGTGACCGTTTGAGCGAGCCTTGGCCGCGAGGGCTTTGAGACCGCGCAGCTCGCGTTTCGATTCGCCGAGCCGCGCGATGTTCACGCGTTCGTGCGTCAGCAAATACTTCGCGTACGTCCAGCCCTTGTTCTCTTCGCCGACGCGGTTCTCGACGGGGACCTCGACGTCGTCGAGCCAGACCTCGTTGACCTCGTGCTCACCGTCTATCAACGCGATGGGGCGCACCGAAATGCCCTTCGACTTCATGTCGATGAGCAGGAAGGAGATGCCTTCCTGCGAACGTCCTTCGGTGGACGTGCGCACGAGACAGAAGAGCCAGTCCGCGAGATGGCCCAGCGTGTTCCAGGTCTTCTGGCCGTTCACGATGTAATTGTCGCCGCGGCGGACGGCGCTCGTCTTGAGCGAAGCGAGGTCGGAGCCTGCGCCCGGTTCGCTGTAGCCCTGACACCACCAGTGTTCGCCGGAGAGGATCTTCGGCAGGAAGTGCTGCTGCTGCGCGGGGTTTCCGTACGCCATGATCACGGGCGCCACCATGCGCACGCCGAAGGCGATCACCGGTGGCGTGCCGGCGGCCGTGCACTCCTCGTCGAAGATGTGCTGCTGCACGCTCGTCCATCCGGGGCCGCCGAACTGCTTCGGCCACGTCGGCGCGGACCAGCCCACGGTGTGCAGTGTCCGGTGCCACGACATGATGTCTTCGCGCGTGAGCCGCTTGTGGCCCAACACCTTGGCGGCAAGTTCACGGGGAAGTTTCGCATCGATGAACTTTCGTACGTCGTTGCGGAAGGTTTGCTCGGCGGAGGAGTACTCGAGGTCCATCGCGGTCCTTGTTTCGCTCTGTGAAATGATGTTTTGCGGAACTTGAAAGAAGCGTAAGCCTTGAGTGATGCTGCGGCAAGTCACGAGAGAATCCCCGGAGAAATCGCAGAATGTCTCAAGTCGAATATCTGGTCGATGGAAGCCGCGTTGCCGTCATCCGCTTCGCCAATCCACCGGTCAACAGTTTCTCGTTCGCCGTTCGCGCCGCGTTGTTAGACGCGATCGACCGCGCGCTGGCGGACGCCGCCGTGCACGCGATCGTCATAGCGGGGGCCGGCGAGATGTTCTCGGGAGGCGCCGATATCCGCGAATTCAACACGCCTGCCGCGCAACGTGCGCCGCAGTTGCGCGACGTCATCGCCGCGATCGAAGCCGCTCCGAAGCCCATCGTTGCCGCGATCAGCGGCATCTGCTTCGGCGGCGGTCTCGAAATCGCGCTTGCGTGTCACTACCGCGTCGCGATGGCATCCGCCTCGCTCGCATTACCGGAAGTCAAGCTCGGCTTGCTACCTGGCGCGGGTGGTACGCAGCGACTGCCGCGGCTCGTGGGTCTCGAGACGGCGCTCAACATGATCGTGTCCGGAGAGCCCGCGACGGCGCGCGACCTCGCGAAAACGAAACTGCTGGATCGCGTGGTGGATGGCGATCCGGTGCGAGCCGCCGTCGAGTTCGCTGCCGGAATGAGAGAGCCGCGCCGCACCTCGTCGGTGGCCGTGATCGAGCCGAATTTCGAAGCGCTGTGCGAGTTCGCCGCGATGATGGCGAAGGCGAAATCGCCGCATCTGCCAGCACCGCTGCGCTGCATCGATTCGATCAGGGCCGCCGCCAAGCCATTCGCGGAAGGGTCCGCGATCGAGCGGCGTTTGTTCGTCGAGCTCATGAACACGAATGAGTCGAAGAGTTTGCGACACTCGTTCTTTGCCGAGCGATCGGCGGGCCGCGTTGCCGACGTTCCCGAAGCGACGCCCCAGCGGCGCATCGAGAGGGCCGCGGTGATCGGTGCCGGCACGATGGGCAGCGGCATCGCAATCTGCTTCCTGAACGCGGGCATTCCGCTTTTTCTGCTGGAGAGCGACCAGGCCGCGCTCGATCGCGGTGTCGCGCGGATCGCGTCGGTTTACGACGCGCAGGTGAAGAAAGGGAAGCTCGCACCGGCGGAGCGCGACAAGCGCATGGCGCTGATCTCGCCCGTGCTTTCCTACGACGCCATCGGCACCGCCGACATCGTCATCGAGGCGGTGTTCGAGACGATGGAAGTCAAAGCCAGGGTTTTCGCCGAGCTCGACCGCGTCATGAAACCCGGCGCGATTCTCGCCACCAACACGTCGACGCTCGACGTCAACGAGATCGCGCGCCTCACGAAACGGCCCGCGGACGTTGTCGGGCTGCACTTCTTCAGCCCGGCGAACGTCATGCGGCTGCTCGAGATCGTGCGCGGCGACGCGACGTCGAAAGAGGTCCTCGCGACGTCGCTCGCGCTCGGCAAGAAGCTCAAGAAGGTGTCGGTCGTCTCCGGGGTCTGCGACGGGTTCATCGGCAACCGCATGCTCGAGCACTACGGCAAGCAGGCGAACTACCTGCTGGAGGAAGGCGCGAGCCCGCGCCAGGTCGATGCGGCAATGGAGGCGTTCGGCTTTGCGATGGGTCCATTCCGTGTCGGCGACCTCGCCGGCAACGACATCGGCTGGAACATCCGCAAGCGCCGGCGTGCGCAGAAGCCTGGCTACAAATTTTCGACGCTGCCGGACAAGCTCTGCGAAATGGGGCGCTTCGGTCAGAAGACGGGCGCCGGCTGGTACGAATATCCCGACGGACCGCGCAAGCCGCTGCCGTCGAAGGTCGTCGATGAGTTGCTCGCCGCGCACCGCCGCGAGATCGGCGTCACCGCGCGCAAGATCGAGGACGCGGAGATCGTCGAGCGCCTCGTGTACGCGCTCGTGAACGAAGGCGCGCGCATCCTCGACGAGAAGATCGCCACGCGCGCCTCCGACGTGGACGTCGTCTATCTCACCGGCTATGGCTTTCCGCCGTTTCGCGGCGGGCCGATGTTCCACGCGGATCTCATCGGCCTGCAGCTCGTGCGCCGCCGCATGCTCGACTTCGCACGCGCGAGTCATGGCGATCCTGTGTTCTGGAAGCCGGCGGAGCTGATCGACAGACTCGTCGCCGACGGCGGCACGCTGCAAGGAGTCGCGTCATGAGCAACGACGCAGTGATCGTCTCGACCGCGCGCACGCCACTCGCGAAGTCCTTTCGTGGCGGATTCAATCTCAGTCATGGTGCGCACCTGGGTGGCGTCGCCGTGAAGGCCGCCATCGAACGCGCGGGAGTCGAGCCGGGTGAAATCGAGGACGTTCTCATGGGGTGCGCCTATCCAGAAGGCGCCACCGGTTCCAACATCGCGCGCATCGCAGCTTTTCGCGCGGGCTGTCCCGTGACCGTGGCGGGCACGACCGTGAATCGTTTCTGCAGCTCGGGATTGCAGACGATCGCGCTGGCCGCTCAACGCATCGTGGCGGGAGAAGAGGGAATCTACGTCGCCGGCGGCGTCGAATCGATTTCCGCCGTTCAGCCCAACCGCAACCAGTTCATGGCGCGCGATGCGTGGACGCAGGAACACAAACCCGAGCTCTACTGGTCGATGATCGAAACCGCCGAGAACGTGGCGCGCAAGTACGGCATCTCGCGCGAGCGCATGGATGAGTACGGCGTGCGGAGCCAGCAGCGCGCGTGCGCCGGGCAGGCCGCGGGGCATTTCAGGTCGGAAATCGTGGCGACACCGGCGACGATGGCCGTTCTCTCCGAGGACGGCCGCATCTCGACGAAGGACGTCGTCGTCGAGAGTGACGAGGGTCTGCGCGCGGACACGACGCTCGAGGGCGTCTCGAAGATTCGCGCGGCGACGCCGGGCGGCACCATCGCCGCGGGCAACGCGAGTCAGTTCTCGGATGGCGCCGGCGCTTGCGTGGTGATGAGCGCGCGCGAAGCGGCGCGCCGCAACGTGACACCGCTCGGTATTTTCCGCGGCTTTGCGGTTGCGGGATGCGAGCCCGACGAGATGGGCATTGGTCCGGTGTACGCGGTGCCCAAACTACTGAAGCGCGCGGGGCTCGCCGTGGGCGACATCGGCCTCTGGGAGCTCAACGAGGCGTTCGCCGTGCAGGTGCTCTTTTGCCGCGACAAGCTCGGCATACCGGACGACAAACTCAACGTCGACGGCGGTGCGATCGCGATCGGCCATCCGTTCGGCATGAGCGGCCAGCGGCTGACAGGACACGCGTTGCTGGCCGGCAAGCGGCTCGGCGCGAAGTTCGTCGTCGTCACGATGTGCGTGGGCGGTGGCATGGGAGCCGCGGGCTTGTTCGAAGTCGTCTAGAGATCTGTCAACGAGGGGGTTTCCGGTGAATGCCACGAAGGCTTTGATTCTGCTGTTCGCCGTCAATCTGCTCAACTTCTTCGACCGGCAGTTGCCGGGCGCGCTCGGCGAGCCGATCCGCAAGGAGTTCGACCTCAGCGACACGCAGTTAGGCGCAGTGACGACAGTCTTCACGCTGGTGTACGCCGCGGTCGGACTGCCCATTGGGCGTCTCGCGGATACGTGGGTGCGCACCCGCCTGATCACCGTCGGCGTCACGGTATGGAGCGCGCTGACCGCGGTCACCGGCCTCGTGCAGAGCTTCCCGATGCTCGTGGCCGCGCGACTCGGCGTCGGCATCGGCGAGACGACGTGCTCGCCGGCCTGCCAGTCGCTGATCGGCGATCTGTTTCCGGCCGGGAAACGCTCGCGCGCGCTCGGCATCTTCATGCTCGGCCTCCCAATCGGACTCTTTCTCGCCTACGTGACCGCCGGATGGCTGGGCCAGGCCTACGGCTGGCGTGCCTGTTTCCTGCTCGCGGCGGTGCCGGGTCTCATCGTCGCGGTCCTCGTGTTCAAACTACCCGAGCCGCCGCGCGGCGCCGCGGATACGCACGGCGCGAGAGCGCCTGACGCGAGTGCGCCGGTCGACCGGCCCTACGCGAAGATTCTGCGCATCAGGACGCTGTGGTGGATCGTGGCGTCGGGCGCGCTCCACAACTTCAACATCTACGCGATCAACAAATTCCAGACGCCGTTCCTGATGCGCTATCACTCGCTCTCCCTGCGCGACGCCGCGATGGTTTCTGCGCTCGTGCTCGGATTGGTCGGCATCGTGGGCTTGCTGGTCGGTGGCTGGGCCTCGGACCGGCTTGCGCAGAAGCGCGCGGATGGGCGGCTGCTGCTTGCGGGAGGCACCATGCTGGTGTCGGTGCCGTGCACCTTCCTCGCGCTCGCGCAACCGGCGGGCGAGATCGTCTCCTTCATGATTCCGATGGCGCTCGCGACGATGTTCTCATTCGTCTACTACGCGACCGTCTACGCCGCTATCCAGGACGTCGTCGAGCCGCGACTGCGCGGCACGGCGATCGCTATCTACTTCTTCGCGATGTACGTGCTGGGCGCGAGCATGGGAACGCTGGTCACCGGCGCGTTGTCGGACAAGTTGGCGCGCGGCGCGATGGAAGCGGCCGGGGCGATTCAGATGACAGAAGCATTCCGTGCAACCGGATTGCACGACGCGATGTATGTGATCCCGGGTCTCGCGCTGATCTGCGCGTTCGTGCTGTTCGCCGGCTCGCGCACGGTTGCGGCGGACATGGTGACGAAACGCTGATCGTTCAGTCGATGGGCCAGGGCATGCCGTTGGGCAACGATTCCGGCGGCGGTTCGACAACCGCCGGCTTTCCCGGTTTTGCGCTGACGCCGCGCCACCAGGGGTCGATGCGAAGGTCGTGCGCGGGCTCCACCGGTTGACCGAGTTTTGGCAACACGAGTCGCGCGCCGGACTTCGGCGCGAGCTCGACCAGTTTTTCGATCGGATCGTCCCAGGGATGCAGCGCGAGATTGAACGTGCCCCAGTGGATCGGCAGGAGAGGACCGCCGCCCAGTAACGCGTGCGCCGCGAGCGCGTTCTCGGGGCCGAGATGGATGCCGCTCCACGCGGGATGGAACGCGCCGATCTCGAGCATGACGAGATCGAACTCGCCGACGCGATTGCGTGTCTCGGCGTACTCGGGCGTGAGCCCGGTGTCGCCGCTGAAGAAAACCTTGTGGCGCGCACCCACGATCGCCCACGACGACCACAGCGTCTTGTTGCCGTCCTTGAGGCCGCGACCCGAGAAGTGTTGCGAGGGCGTCGCCGTGAAAGTCAGGCCGGTGCCGGGCACGCGATGCGTTTCCCACCAGTCGAGCTCGACGATGCGCTCGGGCGCGATGCCGAAACATTCCAGATGCGCGCCGACACCGAGCGACGTCACGATCGGCACGTTCACCTTGCGCAGCACGCGCATCGTCGTGAAGTCGAGGTGATCGTAGTGGTCGTGCGAGATAAGCACCGCGTCGAGCCGCGGCAGGTCGCTCATCGCGACGGGCACCGGCTGAAAACGTTTGGGGCCGGCGAAACGCGTGGGGGAGGCGCGCGGTCCCCACACCGGGTCCGTGAGCACGCGCCAGCCATCGATCTCCACGAGTACGGTGGAGTGGCCTAACCACGTGGCACGCAGATCCGACTGCGGCCGCGACCCCAGGTGCTCGAGCGGATTCACCGTGGGCAGAGGTCCGTCCGGAACGCGCCGCTCGCCGCCGCAGAGGAAGTCCTTGATCGACGGCATTGGCGCGCTGCCGCGCGGCGTTGCATGCGTGTTGTGGAATCGTTCGCCGTCCCAGCGCGGGGAGGCTGCGATTCGCTCGAGACGGCGCGCACCGGAGTTCGAAGTCTTCATGCCGCCATCTTCGCGCCCCGGATCGCGCGACGCATCCTCCTAACGGGAGGGATTGGCTCAATCCGGAAGGACGAGGGGCGTCCAGCCGCCGAGCACCCCGGCCGTCATGCAGGTGACGGCCGGGGTCTCGAGCAGCGACGCTATTACGGCGCTTGTTGTCCGGCGTCGCCCGTGCGTGTGCGCACCGGCCGGCGCTTGCGCAATTCGTCGAACTTCGCCAGTTGTTCGGTCGTCAGCACACCGCTCAATTGCTGGCGCATCTGCGCGTCGGCCGCCTCGCGCTTCGCATCCATCTGCTCGTGCGTGGGGCGCGTACCGGAGGATTCGAACTGTGCGCGCTCGGCTTCCATCTGCGCGTGTCGCGCATCGAAGATGCGCTTTACTTCAACCTGTTGCGTTTCATTCAGGCCGAGATCTTTCGTGAGCATTTCGACCGGCGGGCCGCCGCGGCCCATGCCGGGCGGCGGACCCGGCGGCGGTTCCCCGAAGGCGAGGGACGTGCTGGCCGCGAGTGCAGCGAACATCAGTGTGCGTTTCATGGCGACTCCAGTGGCGGACCCGGAAGGGACCGAGAGCCTTCATCATCGCAGCCAATTCCTGCCGCCGTTTGTCAGCCTTGTCAAACGCGGTAACGGAATGTTGCAGGTTGTCACGGCCGTTGTGACCGTTCGCGGCGAACCGCAACTAGTTCGAAGGCCGGGTCTCATCGAGCAACTCTTCGAGATAGTCCGCCCACAGTTTCGCGATCGTGTGCGAGCCGTGGCCGCGCGTCGCGGGGCTCAGCGGAATGACGACCGCCTCTCCCCTGGCGACGCGCTTGATCTCGCGCTCGAGGATGCCGAGCTCCGGCGGGTTGATGATGTCGTCCGCGGTGTTGATCGCGATCAGCGGCGCGCGGATCTTCTCGAGTCCCGGCGCGGGGTCGTAGTCCCACGACGCGCCGATCTGGTACAGCACGTCGTTCGCATCCGTGTTGGCCATCGATGTTGCCAGCGCCGCCTCCAGCACTTCATCCGCCTTCGCGAGCGTGGGCATCGCTTCCTGGCGCAGCTGCGGATTGCTGCCCATGAAGTAGATGAGCGAGTTCGCGGTGCGCAGCGCGGGAGGCTGCGTGGTGTAGTTGCCGCCGTTCCAGACCGGGTCGTTGCGGATCGCGTCGATGATGGTCTTTCGCCAGACGCGATTGCGGCCGGAGATCTGCGACGGCAGGCTCGCGAGCGGCAGCAGCGCGTCCATGAACAAAGGGTGGCGCTCGCCCCAGACCCAGGTGTGCATGCCGCCCATCGACGTGCCCATCACGAGACGCAGGTGATTCACGCCCAGACCTTCGGTCAGCAGCCGGTGCTGCGCGTCGACCATGTCGGTGTACCCGTATTTCGGGAAGCGCGCTTTCAGACCGTCGCTGGGCTTCGAGGATTTTCCGTGGCCGATGCCGTCGGGCAACACGATGAAGTACTTCGTCGCATCGAGTAGTTGGCCCGCGCCGAAGAGTTCGCCCGCGAACTCGGGCCGGAGGAATTGCGCGCCTGTGCCGCCGGTGCCATGGCCGATCCAGACGGCGTTGCGCACGACGCCCTTCGAGTCCTTGTGCGGCTTGCCGAGCGTGCGGTAGTGCAGGCGCAATTCGGGCAGCGTTTCGCCACTTGCGAACTTGAAGTTGCGCAGCACGAAGTCGCCCTCGACGGGCGCGGGGTAGTCGGCGGCGAATGCCGGCAGGCACAGCGCCACGAGGCTCAATGCCAAGGCCGTGAATGCAAGAGGTGATCGCGACTTGCGGGTTGCGGATGTCATGGGCCGGATGATAGTCGGGAGTGTTACCTTTCGTCGCATGACTGCGACTGGAGGTTTGATGATCCGCAAATTCCTGCTTCTCGCCGTTTCGCTCGGCATGGCGCAACTGCAGGCGGCAGAGCCCGCACCGGCACCCGCACCGGCGGCCGAGGCGCCGAAGCCCATTCGTCCGTCGAAGATCATCCTCATCGGCGATTCCACCGTGGCCGTTCAGGGCGGTTGGGGCAGCAGCTTCTGCGCGGAGCACGTGACCTCGTTCGCGGCCTGCGTGAATCTCGCGCGCGGTGGACGCAGCTCCGGCAGTTATTTCGCGGAAGGGTCCTGGGACATCGCGCTCAGCGAAGCGCGCGCGCCCGGCTATGTGAACACCTGGATCCTGATCCAGTTCGGGCACAACGATCAGCCCGGCAAGCCGGGCCGCTCGACGGATCTCGCGACGGAATACCCGGCGAATCTCGAGCGCTACGTCATCGAAGCGCGCGCGGTCGGCGCGCAGCCAGTGCTCGTGACGCCGCTCACGCGCCGCATGTTCGATCAGGGTCAACTCAAGAACGATCTTCGGCCGTGGGCCGAAGCGGCGATCGAGGTCGCGGAGAAACTCAAAGTGCCGATCGTCGATCTGAACCTGCTGAGTCACGACGCGGTCCAGAAGATGGGATCGAGCGAGGCAAACAAGTTTGCCCAGCGCCGGCCGACGGCGGCGGTCGCGGAGGCAGCCGCGAAGGGCGCGACGATCCCGGCGGCGACGGAAGTCGACGACACGCCGCCGCCCGTCTCACTACCCGGGATGGCGCAACCGAAGCTGTCGTTCGACTACACGCACCTCGGCAGGCCCGGGTCCGACTACTTCGCGGCGATGATGGCGCAGGAGCTCGCCAAACGAGTGCCCGACATGCGGCCGTTGCTGATTCCGTGAGCCGCGCGCGGCCGTGGTTGCTGTCGTTGTGGTTAGGCGTTGGGGCCGCGGCGGCGCAGGCGCCGTCCGTGCCCTATACGATCGCGCCGGGTCTGTTCGACGAGCGGCAAGCCGATCTCGGCCTGATGCCGGTGGCCGGCGCGCAGACAGCGCGGATCTTCGAGCCGCGCGAAGACACCGACAAATTCAGCAATGGCGTCGTGCTCATTCCCTTCAGAGGCAAGCTCTACGCGCAGTGGCAGAGCTCGCCGAAAGATGAAGACTCGCCGGACACCTGGGTTGCCTTCTCGACGAGTGAGGATGGATTGCGCTGGACGCAGCCGGCAGTGCTGGCGCGGCGCGGCGTGGGTGGCCGCATGCACTCGAGCGGCGGCTGGTGGACCGACGGCAATCGACTGGTCGCCTATATCAATGTGTGGCCGACCGGTTTCCAGTCGGGCGAGGGCGGTTACACCGAATACCGGCTGAGCCGCGACGGCGAGAAATGGTCGGCGCCGAAGCGAGTGTTGGGAGCGGACCGCAAACCCGTCGACGGCATCATCGAGCAGGATCCGCACGCGTTGCCCGGCGGACGCATCGTCACCGCATTCCACACGCGCCCGGGCATGATCGTTGCGCCCTTCTACACCGACGACCCGCTCGGCATCCGCGGCTGGCGACGCGGGCGGATCCTCCTGCTTGAGAACGAAGGCAAGGTCAGCCGCGAACTCGAGCCGAGCCTGTTCCTGCGCGACGATTGCATCGTCATGGTGTTTCGCGACCAGGCATCGACGTTCCGCCAGCTCGCCGCGGAGTCCTGCGATCGCGGTGCAACGTGGAGCACGCCCGTAGTCACGAACATGCCGGATTCGCGCGCCAAACAAAGCGCGGGCAATCTGCCCGGCGGGGCGGCATTCCTCGTGAACGCGCCGCGCGGCGATCGAGTCCGGATTCCGCTCGCAATCACGCTAGGCGACGGCCGCAGCTTCGCCCGGGCCTATCTATTGCGCGGCGCGGCCGATCTGCAGCCACGGCGATTCGAAGGTCTCTACAAGCGTGCCGGGTATCACTACCCGAAGAGCGTCATCTGGCGCGACCACCTGTACGTGGGCTACGCCACCAACAAGGAGGACGTGGAGGTCACGCGAGTGCCGCTCGCTAATTTGCGCTAAGGTCGGCGCACAATCCGGGAGACGAACATGAGCGAAGTCGACAGACTCTGGCCGATCATCTACGTGCGCGGCTACGCCATGACGCAGACGGAAATCGACGAGACCACGTCGGATCCTTTCTGCGGATTCAACATCGGTTCGACGATCGTGCGCGCCACGCCGGACCCGAAGACGCCGCCTCGCAAGCTGATGTTCGAGTCACCGCTCGTGCGGCTCGGCAGTGACTACAAATACTCCGACGTCTACCAGGACGGCCTCGATATCGTCGATCCCGACTGGGACGGCACGATCGACCGCAGGTCGGTGATCATCTATCGCTACTACGACTCTTCGTCGACCCTCTTCGGCGACGGCAAAACCCGCTCCATCGAGGACTTCGCGAAGGGTTTGAGCGATCTTGTCCTGCGCGTCCGCGAACTCGTCGCGGCCAATCCTGAGAACAGCGTTCGGGAAAAGGACTTCCGCTGCTATCTCGTCGCGCATTCGATGGGTGGTCTCGTCTGCCGCGCATTCCTGCAGAACGAGAAGCTCGGATCGAAAGTGGCGCGCACCTGCGTGAGCAAGTTCTTCACCTATGCGACTCCTCACAATGGCATAGAAGTCGCGGGCAGCAACGTCCCCGGCTGGTTGACCCTCAACGACATCGACAACTTCAACCAGAAGAAGATGGCGAAGTATCTCGACATCGAAGCGGTGTTCAAGAAGACCGGGCGTGTGGACTGGCTGCCGGAGGAGAGCTTTCCGTCGCGCAACGTGTTCTGCATGGTCGGGACGAACCGCGGCGACTATGACGTCGCAGCAGGACTGTCGCGCACGTTTGCCGGCAATGGCAGCGATGGTTTGGTGCGCGTTTCGAACGCCTCGGTGTGGGGCACCAATGCGGCCGGGAAACTTTCCGAACCTTGCGCGACCGCGTATGCGTACCGCTCGCATTCCGGCCGCTACGGCATCGTGAACAGCGAGGAGGCGTACCAGAATCTCGTTCGCTTCCTGTTCGGGGATCTGCGTGTCGACTTGTGGCTCGACGTCACGCACATCGGCGTGCCGCAGGAACTCGAGCAGGCGGACAAGGACGGCGAGCTCTCGGCGCTCTATCAGTTCGAAGTGCTCGCCGCGCCGCGCGGCAAGCGCTGGTTCCTGACTCGCCGCACGTCCGAGGAGGACTCCGTGGCGGTGCGCGACCACGCGACGCTACGCAAGGCGAGCGAGAAGAAGCCCGAGAGCATCTATCTATCGTCCATCTTCCTCGCCAACCGGTTCAAGGTGAACGCGCAGCGGCCGACGCTCGCCTATTCGCTGACGCTCGCCGTGCGCGTGCCCGACTACGAGGTGAACAAGAAGTTCTGGCCGAACCGGCACTACGAGGGCGAGAATCTGTTCCGCAACTCGATCGTCGTGGAGATGACCCCGCCCGACACCGACGACGGGAAATGGAAGGCGACGTACAACTGGCAGAACAACGACGTCGGTCAGTCTTCGAAGCCCGTGACCCCGAAGCAGCTCAAGCAGACGGACGACGGCACCGCGGAGATCACGTTCGGTTTCGCGACCGGCGATGAGACGCCGCCGCGCTCTCCCGGCATCGCGGGACAGTTGCGCTTCGTGGTCTCGCACTGGAACCGCTGAGCCTCGCGGAAGAGCTCGCCAGGCGAAAATGTCAACGGCGCGTCGGCGCGCGAGCTGAGCCGGTGAGCCGGCAAGCGCCGAGATGAGATTTTTTCACTCACTCGCACGAGTGAGGCGTTCTTGCCTCACCCTGGGTGCCGAATGCTGCGGCGCAGGGTGGCGGTTCGGTGACCCGGAGGTGCGAAGAAGTTAGCCGCTGTGCGATTGCACATGTGCAACGACGCGCTTGACTCGCAGGCTGGCGTTTCGGAAGCTTGGGTCATGCAGGGAGCGCCAGAAACTCAAACATAAAGAGACGAAGGTCGGCTCCCGGCAGCTCCGCCGGTACCTGCATCCGCTCGATAGTTAGTCCACAATACGTACATTCCACTTGTCAGCTGGTTCGCGCGACTCACGCGAGTGAGTGGAGCTGCCCACTCGTCTTTGCGCCGCGTCGAACTTCGCCAGGGAGTCAGGTCATGAGACTGATCAGTGCAATTCTGTGCGCGGGATTGATCGCCGCGCTCGCCACGCCACCTCGCGTGGAAGCCACCACCGTCAAACACTTCGATCTCGGAACGATGACGTCGTCCGCCGCCCGCGTATTCCGCGGAACGGTCACCGACGTGCGCGCGGGGACCGTCAAGGTCGGTGGCGGGGAGCTCGCGACGACCATCTACCGCATCCGCGTGACGGAGACCTTCAAGGGAGACTTCGCGACTTTCAAGGACGTCACCTACGCCGACGTCGAGATGGTCGGCGACATCAAGTCCCGG
Organism: Pseudomonadota bacterium; assembly: GCA_043747835.1. Taxonomy (GTDB): domain Bacteria; phylum Pseudomonadota; class Gammaproteobacteria; order Steroidobacterales; family Steroidobacteraceae; genus CADEED01. The sequence continues at coordinate 53,396 of JAYTOK010000100.1, forward strand.
TCCGGGCAGGCGAACGTCCGGCATTTCTCGATCTTCCGCGACATTCCGCGCCTGGAGCGCAACAAGGACTATCTCCTGTTCCTGACGGCCGAGAGCGGCATTGCGCTGTCGAGTCCCGTCGGGCTCGCGCAGGGCTGTTTCGAGATCGACACGTCGATCCCGAGCCAGCCGACAGCCAATGGCGTGAACAACGCGGGGCTCGCTGCGGATCTGAACCGCGGTCCTGTGCCTTACGCCGATCTCGCGGTGCGCGTGCGTGCGCTCATCTCCGGACAGGGAGTGAAGTAATGAACACCTTCAAGAAAATCGCGTTGGCAGCGACGGCGCTGCTCGCTACGCCCGCATTTGCCGGCGGTCCGCTCGCGAATTGCGGAGACGGCGTGCCGTTCCTCTGGGCGAACGGCGGCAGCAACATCACCTGGAATGCCGACCTCGGCGACTTGGGCGAGCTGACGAAAGCCCAGGCCGATGCCTTCGTCGCGCAATCCTTCGCCAGTTGGCAGAACGTCACGACCTCGACGGTCAGTTA
>JAYTOK010000101.1:0-102182 GCA_043747835.1 Pseudomonadota bacterium
CGATCTCGGCGACCGTGACGATCGTCAGCGACGACAACCCGCCGCCGGGCACTGTGCAGTTCGGCGCGACCAGCTACAGCGGCGGGGAGGCCGCGGGCCAGCGCACGATCACGATCGACGTGACGCGCACCGGTGGCAACTTCGGCGGCGCGAGCGTGCCGTACACGATCACGGGCAACAACGCGACGGCCGGTGTCGATTTCACCGCGAACAACGGTACTCTGGTCTGGGGTGACGGCGACACGGGCACGAAGACGTTCATCATCACGGTGCTCGACGACGCCACGGTCGAGTCGGCAGAGCTCATCAACCTGGCGCTCGGTCAACCCGTCGGTGCGACGATCGGTTCGCCGAGCACTGCTTCGGTGGCCATCATCAGCGACGACAACCCGCCGGCCGGCACGGTGCAGTTCTCGCAGAGCAGCTACAGCGGCGGGGAGGCGAGCGGGCAGACGACGATCACGATTACCGCGACGCGCGCCGGAGGCAGCTTCGGCGCCGGTAGCGTGCCGTACTCGATCACGGCCGGCAGCGCGACCGCCGGCTCTGACTACTCGGCGAGCAATGGAACGCTGAGTTGGGCCAATGGAGATACTGCGAACAAGTCATTCACGATTTCCGTCGTGGATGACGCAACCACTGAGTCGAACGAGACGTTGACAGTAAGCCTCGGATCGCCGACCGGGGTCACGTTGGGCTCGCCAAGCACCGCGTCTGTGTCCATCGCGGACAACGACTCCGGTCCTCAGGTTAGCATTCAAGACGACACCATCGAGGCGGTTGGATATCAGTACGCGTCCGCGTACTACACCATGACGAGCGCGGGACAGATCATCAATGCGACCACTGGCACTAGCTACTGGATCACCCCGCAGGTGGGCATGAGCAACTACGAGATCTATGCCTCGGGCGACGGCTCGAACTGCGAGGGCATCAACTGGGATGTGTGGACGCCGATGAGTTCAAATCGCAGCTGGTCGACGTCGGTGACCAACACCGATGGCGGAGGCGATTCACGGTACTGCTCGGTCTCGATCCAGATCCGCGCGATCTCGAATCCTTCCGTGATCCTCGATTCCGCTGTCATCTATTTGTCTGCGGTCGCGCAATAGTTAGTGTATGTACGACAGAATTGGATCTGGTGAAATCATGAAGACGCTACGTCATTTTGCATTGAGTCTGGGCCTGGTCGGCGCTGGAGCGCTGCAGGTCGCAAACGCGGCACCACCGGCAACGAAACTCATCACGACGTCGTTGGTCGATCCCGGCAGCGCGTGGACGTACTACAACGGGCAGCCCAATCCGACCGTTCACACGCCTGGGATCGCCGCATGGGCGCAGTCACCTCCAGAGATTACGGCGCTCGCCCGATCGCTCGGGGCGGATCGCATTTCATCGGTCGTGCCCCAGCCCGTCGGAACGATGTCCGCTGATCAGTACGCCCAGAACGTCTTCAACTACGTCCGCAACAACATCGAGACGGAGTTTCGCTTCGGCCTCGGCAAGGGGGCGCGTGGTGCGCTGATCGACCAATCCGGAACTTCGTTCGACCAGGCTGAGTTGATGGTCAAACTACTTCGGCAGGCGCCGGGGATTACTGCGGGTTACCGGGTTGGCACGATCACGCTGGATGCAACGCAGTTCGGGAGGTGGACGGGTCTGGTCACGAGCCTCGATGAGGGTGCGCAGACTTTCACGGTCAATGCCGCTGCCGCCTGTCAATTCCTGGCGGATGGCGGCATTCCGGCAACCGTCAATGGAGTATCCAGTTGTGCGGGTCAATCTGGAAACTTGAGCACCGTCGTCATGGGCCATGCGTGGGTCGCGGTAGGTTCGAATCTCTTCGACCCTTCGTTCAAGCGCAACCGCATTGATGATGGCGTCGACATCCCGGCGGCGATGGGGTGCGGCACGATGGCGTCGCCCACGTGCGGAGAGTCGATTCGTGGGGTAATGCTGGCGGGTGCAATACAGAGCACGTTCGCCGGAGCGACGACGTTCGAAGAACTCAATCGCACGGCGCTCGGCGACAGGCTGCGCATCTACGCGCTTGGCCTCGAGGCTGCGATCAAGGCGAACCAACCCGGCGCGGAACTCGTCGACATCATCGGCGGCATCGAGCGCGATCTCAGCTATTCACCGAGCCCTGGCACCAATCTTCCTTACCCGTCGTCCGCGCAGTACACGTGGAGCGGAGAAATTCCCGATCCTTTCCGCACCGCATTGCGGATGCGAGCCGGAGTCTTCGATCTGACTTTTTTCGCGGATGAGATTGCTGGGCGGCGGGTTCGTCTGCCGCAGTGGTCTGAACTTTTCGTTGACGAAGCATGGACGCATTTGCCCGAGAATCCGTCGTGCGCGACGTGCATTGCGGACACAGTCATTCTCGATGTCGGGCATCCGTATGCGGCATTGAGCGGCACGTATGCCGATGCGTCCACAGCGTTTCTGTTGACAGACGCGTCGGAAAACAATTCTAGCAATCGAGGAATTCCTCCGATCACCGTGGTTCACGCGTGGGGAAACGGCGCGGCGTCGACCGAGCGGCACATAGCTGACATGCAGACAGGCCAGCCGTTCATGGGAGCTCAGTCGTCTTGCGGCGGCAAGGTCGGTGGTGCGCCGCCTGCATCTGGATTGCCCGATGCCGGTTGGATCGACTTGACCGACTGCGAAAATCCTTTGCAGCCGACGATGGCTGCCAAGCTGATCCACCAAGGTTCGAGCGCCGACAAAATCGTTCAGGGAGTGACGCGAACCAATATCACGCGTCACAACAGCGTTGGCATCGTGTATGGGCGAGTGTGGGGCCCGACGAGCCTGTCGTTCATGTCCGTTGGCGCGGCCATCAGCAGCAACTCGCGCACGAGCAGTTCGGCGGCGCGTGTCGCGGCATTCGAGGGCTCGTCCGCAATGTGGGCGATGCTCGAGGGGTCAATTTTCCAGCAGACCGGAGATCTGGATCGGTCGTTAGGCGTCGCCGCGGAATTCTGGCTGCGAGGTGGTCGTATTCTCGACGTCAGTCCCTCGAACATGGCGGCAGTGCTCCAGGCGCTGCCCACCGGCGCAAACAACCACTGGCCCGCCGATCGCAAGGGCCGGCTGCAAGAGGCAGCGACTCTCGGGCACTCCACGATAATGGGTCTGACCCCTGGTCTCGGAAGTATTTTCTATACGAGCGATTCGTCCGCATATGCGTTGTACGAGGGCGCGAAGGGTGGAGCACCGGTCGGAATTTTTGATCCGACGTCGGCCTTCACGCGAACCATCAACGAATCGCCTCCGTCCTGGTTTCAATCGAACAACACGTCGGTATCACTTGCGAACGGAGAGCTCACTCTCACCCCAGCGCCGGATCTTGTAACCGGCGTTGGCGAGTTTCCTGCGGCTCTCGGATTTCAACGCACATACAGATCGACCGCCGGCATGTCGGAGTACATCCGCTACCAGCTCGTGGACCACTACTGGCCGGGTGACCACGACCCCCAACCGCAGCAGCAGTCGGCCACCTACGAATACTCAGGGCCTGATTCAGACTACTCCGCCCGTATCGGAGGCGGTTGGACACATAACTTCGAAGTCCTCGCGCGATATGGCAACGATGGAGCAAGCGCGCTTGGCGCGGACTCCGGACTTGACGCAGCCGCCGCCATCGCCGGGATTTTCGCGCTCACCGATGCGGCGAAAACCGTTCACTTCACGAATCGGCTCGCGACGATGTTGGCTTCGGGTTGGGTCGGCGATCGGATGATGTACAACACCGTCAACGTCAGTATCGGCGCGACTTCGGAGTCGTTTCACCGGCTGACCGATCTGTCATTCAATGCAGCGCCAAGATCCAGCTCGCGCCTCGTTCAAAGCGGCGAGCGCAATCCCGCGTTGGACGACTACACGCCCATCACATTCCGCTACATTCGTTCGCAAGGCGACGAAATCTCGTTCAACTGGGCCCGCGCGCGTGCGCCGGTGTTCAATGCGAGCAATTGGACGTTCCCGGATGGGATCATTCTGACGTTCAACTATGCGCACGTTGGTCAGGACTATCCGTTGCCGAGCAACTCCAATATCAGGGTCTATCAATACCGGGAAATATTGGCTTCGGTTACCAACAATCTTGGCCGGCGCCTCACATTCAACACGACACCGGTATTTCTGCCCGTCGGCAACCCGTTCTATTGGGACATTCCGATTTATCGGCTGAACAGCGTCACCGACGAAACGGGTCGAAGCGCGCAGTTCAATGTGAGCGATTGCGCTGGATCCGCGTTTGGGTGCGGCACGCTTCGTGTCACATCTCCGACAGGTGCCGTAACCAAATATGAGTACGCGCCGAATGGGGCCTCGCCGGTCCCCGCGATTCCATTGAAAGCGCAGTACCAGCTGCGACGCATATTCCGTCCATCGGACCCAAACAACGCGTTCGACACGATCCGCTACGACGAGCTCTTTCGCGTTCAGCAAATCACGGATGCGCTCGGCCGCCCGACCAACTACTACGCGGGTGGCGTCGTTGGATCGGAACTCTGGAAGCGCGGCGAGACCACCGATCCGTCGAGCCGTTCGAACGTCGAAGTCGCCGATGAGAATGGCAATCTGCTTTCCAGCACGGATGCCATCGGTCGTACGACGACAAATCGATACGACGACCTGAACAGGCTGGTTCTCACAACCAATCCCGAAGGCGATCAGATAGTTCGTACCTATGACGTGCGCTCCAATCCGCGCACGATTGTTCGTCGCGCGAAGCCCGCGTCCGGTCTCGCCGACATCACCGTCGAGGACAACACTTACGTCGAAGGTGAAACGGTTCGGGTGTGTTCGAATCCCAAGACCTGCAATCGCGTTGCGTCGACGACGAATCCACTGGGACAGACCTCATTCGTGTACTACCCGGCGACGGGTCAGCCCCTGACGATAACGTCGCCGCTTGTGCCACTGGGCACCGGGATGAGCTCTGCGCGAACAACACTCTGTTACACGTCGATCACACCTGCCGGATCCACGCCGATCAGCTTCTTGACGGGCAAGATCGATTGGGTCAATGCCACCGGTGCGACGCGTGTCACTTCGTTCACCTACAACGTGTCCAACAAGTACGTACCGCTGACCGCCAACGTGGATCCGTCCACCACGCTGACGGCGCCTGGGAGCGGCGTGTCAGTGTGCCCAACCTCCGCGAAATCAGGAGCGTTGGACCTCATCGCCACTTTTACGTTCGATCCGGTCGGCAATCTCTCGAGCGTCGATGGTCCGCGTACCGACGTCACGGATACGACCAACTACTGGTTCGATTCGATGCGGCGTCTGACGCGAGTCAATGCGCCACTCTCCGCCATCACGCGCTATACCTACGACATCGATGGTCAGCGGCGGACGAATCGCCGTGCCATCGTCCCATCGCCCACCGATACCAATCCAGCAAATCCAAGTCCGTCGGATCTCGTCGCGAGCGAATGGCGCACCGTGACCAACGATTTCAACGCGACGGGAACATTGAGCTCGAAGCTGGACCCGGAAGGCAATCTCACGGAGTACGCCTACGATGATCTCGACCGGTTGACGATCACCACCGATCCCGACAATCGTCGCGTCGCTACCGTCTACGATCGGGCAGGGCAGGTTCTTTGCACTTGGAAGGGTTGGAATTCGACGACGGCGCCGACGACATGTGTCTGGGATCCGGCGACGTACGTGTCTCAGAACAACTCTGGTCCGTATCGCTACTCACTGAGTACCTACACATCGAACGGCAGGCAGGCGAGCGTTCAGGATGCAGGCAACAACGTTACCGACTATGCCTATGACGGTTTCGACCGGCTTGCATTCACGCTCTTTGCGCATCCGACGACTGGCAGTCGTTGTACCGTGGCCGCCCCGATTACGAACAGTTCGACGCCGAGCTGTCCTGGTGGCGCCCAACAGACGTTCGAGAAATCCACATACGACAACGCCGGCAATCGGCTGACGTGGCTCACCCGGAAAGGCGACACGATCACATGGACGTACGACGCATTGAGCCGCATGCGTACGAAGACGGTGTCGGGTACGCCCGCGCTGGCCATGACAACGTATGCGTACAACCTCCTAATCGAACCGCTAACTGTCACGAGTCCGGCAAGCGGTGACATCCCGGCGCACAGCGTTGCGTATGACTACGACGGCGCGGGTCGAAAGTTGTATGAGGAAAACCTGATCAACAACGTGCCGCGGCGCGTGTCGTTCCAACACACGAAGGCTGGCGATCGTGAGCGCACGACGTGGCCCGATGCCTACTACGTGCATTACACGTTCGATTCGCTCAACCGGATGCAGTACGCACACGAGAACAGTACGAGCTCCAATGAGCTGGCGTTTTACAACTACGATCAGCTGTCGAATCGGAACTTGTTGCGATTCGCCAGCGTTGTTCCGAACCGCATCAGCTACACGCACGAGCCCGATGACGATCTCGATCTGCTGACGAATGTCCTGAACGGCGCGCCGATGACGCTCGACTACGGACACAATGCGTCGGGTCAGATTACCGGGATCGTAGCCAGCGACGCGTTCTTCCTGCCGCCGCCACCGACGGCGACTTCGACCGCCTATGTGCCGAATCGACTGAACCAATACAGCAGCATCGGTACGGATCCCGAATCGGTCTATGACCTCAACGGCAACTTGCTGAGCTGGGGACCAACTGCCACCAGAAATACGTATACATACGATTCGGAGAATCGCCTGCGTACGGCCACGGTGGTGGGCGGCCCAACGTTCACCTACGACTATGATGCTCTAGGACGTCGGCTGTCGAAATCGAACGGTACTCCAGCGACCGCCACCTACTATCTACTTGATGGTCATGAGGAAATCGCTGAGTACAGCGGTGCCAATGTACTGCTGCGACGATACATCATGGGTTCGACGATCGACGATCGCATCGCGACGACCGAAGACGGAACCACGACGAATCCGCCGAAGGCGTACTACCACGTCAATCATCAGGGGTCTGTCATCGCAATGACGGACAGCGCCGGCAACGCGACGGGTTGCGCATCAAACCTGAACTGCCAACGGATTTCGTACGACGCTTACGGCAACCTTGGCGCCGGAAGCGTCAGCGTCGGGCAGCCGTATCGCTACACGGGCCGGCGCTTCGACCCGGAGACTGGTCTCTACTATTACCGCGCTCGCTACTACGCGCCATCGCTTGGCAGGTTCCTTCAGACAGATCCAGTTGGATACAACGACGACGTCAATCTCTATGCATACACGGGAAATGATCCCGCGAATCACACCGACCCAAGCGGAGCAGTGGTCGATACCCTGCTCGATATAGGGTTCATTGCATATGACATATACGACCTTACGAAGGATCCGAGCTGGATAGGTGCGGCGGCGCTTGGGGCAGACATCGTCGGCGCTGTGGTCCCATTCGCGACGGGGTTTGGAACTGCGGTCAGAGGGATGAGTGCAGCTCCAGAGCTGGTGCGCGGTGGACAGAAGGCGCAGCAGGAACTGAGTCAGCGCGCGGCCACTAGGGAGGCAAAACGACAGGCAGGAGTACCCACAAGCCAACAACCTACGAGTCAGACTAACAACCGTGTGGGTGACAAGAAGGTGGGTCGACAGCAAACCTTTGAGACGCCTAAGCCAGGTGGAGGAACGCAAGAGAAGTCGGTCCAAGTTTCTCGAGACATAAGAGGAAAGCACGCTGGACAGCCACAGATCGAAGCAGGCACTGTCAAGCCTGGCGGTCAAGTAGATGCAGCAGGACGCCCCAGGATTGAGAACGAGGGCAAGGTGCGTGTCGACTTCTGTCCGAGCGGTGGCTCTACTCCAAAATGTCCGTAAGACAGGATATGCAAGACGAAGATTTCAAGGCGTTGCAACAGCGGCGGAGCGCGAAAGCGCGAGAACGCGAACACGGTGAATTGCGTGCGAAGCACGGCGATTCGATCTTGCGCATTGTGAAGGAATTGCTCGGTGATGATTTTACGAACAATGCTAAAGGTACAATTGCTCATCCTTTGCCGCAGCTAGCTCCACGAATTGAAGACAGCGTTGGGTTAGTGGCCGCCTACATAAGTCTTGCGAGCGCACGCCAGCTGCTCACATGTTGCCAGTCGGCGCTGGGACCAAGAGTCCATGCGGAGTTCTACTTTGACGAGAAGCTCTACATGGGTACGTTTTCATTCGAGCAACTGGATCTTGCAGCCTTAGCAAATTTGGCGGAGAAGGTTGAGGACAGGGTTCTTGTGGCACCGGCGTCTGCGTCAGGTTTGGTCATCGTTGACTACTATGCTCAAGGATGGACGAAGAGCGGCACAGACTTCAGCGTCATTGCTCAAGGGGCAGATCTAGAGTCTGCGGTGAAGAACTGTTTTTCGCTTCAGCCTTCCAGCACCAAGGGAATAAGGTAGCGTGGTTGGATTCCTCTCGCTCTCTACGAGCGCAGTGCGATCGATGAACTGCGGTTAGGGCTCAAAGCGCGCGGCGTCGAGATCGCAGAGCGGGAAAAATTGCGAGCGCGCTGAGATTAGCGCCCTGGAGTCAGCGGTTTGCACTTACGACCGGCGTCGCCGCAATCGCACTTGGCGGCAGGGCCATTCCGAAGTCACTCAGGTCGATCGAAGCTGCCTTGGAGTTCTAATGAAAGCTAGTTCGATCGGCAGAGAAGAAAGGGGTCGCCAACGCCCCTCTTTTTTCTTTCCGGCCAACCAGCTTTCCACTCACTTCTTCGCGTCGACATTCTCCTCCCAGCTCTTCGACCCCGACACTCCATCGAGGAACGGCAGCGCCGTCGCGATGAGCTTCGGCGAGAAGAAAATGTCGTAGTGAGTCTGGTCCGGAATGATCGCGAGGCGGTTCTTCGACATGGTCTCGCGTCCCCAGCCCGCGTCGCGCAATCCGCCGCCGAGCAGCTTGTAGAACTCGACCACGTGTTCGGGCCGGTACATGTCAGCGTCGCCGAACACGATCATCGTGTGGCTGGTCAGCTTCTTCACGTCGGCCGAGAAGTCGTAGTGGCCGCGCATCAGATCGCCCATCGCCTGCAGCAGGCGCGGGAAATCGTCCGGCTTCGGTGCGATCGCGACGTACGAGTGGTACATCGGCGTTTCCTTCATGGCTTCCGCGGACTGCGCGGTCAGCGTCTTTTGCTGCTCGCGCATATCGGGAAAGAATCCATCCAGCGAATAACCCGCTGAGACGAGAACCAGCCGGCGCACTTTCCCCGGGTGCCGGGCGGCGAGTTGCAGCGCGGCGAAGCCACCCATCGAATATCCGAGAACGTCGACCTGCTTGAAGCCGGTCTTTTCGAGCACGATGCCAAGATCTTCGCCGATGTCGGCGAGATCGATCTTGCGAGTGCCGAGTGCCGTGCGGCCGTGGCCGTGCATGTCGACCGCGATGACGGTTCGATGGTCGGTGAGCGAGTGCATGATGGTCGCGAACATGCCCGTAGACCCGAGGCCGCCGTGCAGCAGGAGCAACGGTTCGCCCGTGCCGCTGATCTCGTAGTAGTAGTCGAGGCCGTTCGCCTTCACGTAGCCGGACTTCGTCGCGGCCGCCCCCGACGCGGCCGTTGCGAGAGTCAATGCGATCACGGCGCCGAAAACGCGCGCTACGGTGGGGATCTTCATCGTGTTCTCCGTCAGTGTTGGGTTTCACTGACTGGTCGAACGTCCGGGCGGGAAATCGACAGCGCTGCGGCTCAAAAACGGTAGCTGATCTCCGCGAACACCGACGTCTTGCGCTTGCCCTCGACATCCGTTCCCGTGAGCGGCGCAGCAATTTCGAGATAACCCGTGAGCGCGGCGCCGGAGATGGAAAATCCGGAGCCGGTCGTCGCTGCGGATTCGCGGCCCACGCGGTCCTGCTTCCAGGCCGCGCCGAAGTCGTAGAAGCCGTAAGCGGAAACGCGGCCGAACAGGGTCTCCGTGTTCACCAAGTCGCGGCGCAGTTCGAGCTTGCCGCCGACGCCACGGTCGCCCGCGATCTCCGCGACTTCGAAGCCGCGGCCGAGCCGATCGCCGCCGATCTTGAAACGCTCGCTGTCCGGCAACACGTAACCCGAGTGCTGTGCGAAGCCGTCGAAGCGCAACGCCCAGTCCTCCGCGAACCGCCGGTAGATAGTTGACTGCAACTGCGTGACCAGGAAGTCCGCACGGCGCGGGTCGTCCGCGAGATCGGCCGACTGCAGTCCGCCGCCGAAAGTGTCGAAGCCTTTGCGTACTAGCAGGTTCGCTGAATACTGAATCGCATGCGCGCCACGCCAGTTCACGCGCAGGCTGGTCTCGGCGATGCGCAAGCGATCTTCGCGAATGATCGAGCCGCTGCGCTCGATCGCGAGGTCGTCGGCTTCGACGCCGACGGCGAGGGTCAGCGCGAGCGAGGGGGAGTGCCCCAACGGACGCGAGAGCTTGAAGGTCGCGCGCTCGCGTGCGTACTCGTCATCGAAGTTCACGGGCACTTCGTTGGGCGCGGAATCCGAGCGAAACAGCAGCGCATTCGCGCGCGTGCCGCCGTCGCCGATCGGCGTGTCGAAGTAGAGCCCGCCACCCAGGTACTCATCGGGATCCGTGGCAGACGCGAAGATGAGGCCGAGCTTGTCCTGGCCGCCGAAGACGCCGTTGACGAACACCTGTCCCAACAGGAAGTGCGGGCCGACCTGATCGGTGCCGCGATTGCTCATGCGCACGACGCCATCGACCGGCGAGAAATCCGTCGTCACCACGAGTTCGAACGCATTGCGCACGGTTGCGTCGCGCCGCGTCGACGCATTGACCGAGAGACCCGAGATCGCGCGCATGCTGCGCAGAGTCTGCGGCACGTCGTCCTGCCGCAGCGGACGCGTTCCTTCCAGTTTCGCGGCGATGCGCTCGAGAGCAGGGCGCTGGCGGCCGGCATCGCCTTCGATCACGACGTTCGTGACCTGCGCTTCGAAAACATGCACGCGCAGGATGCCGTGCGTGGTATCCGGGTCGACGCGCACTTCGGGCTTCACGAAACCGTCCGTGATGTATCGGTTGACGAGCGCGGTCGAGATCGCGCCCGAGATCACGCGAACACCGTCGCGCGACAGCGGCCGCCCGAGCTGGTCGCGATACGTGGCAAACACCTGCGCGGGTCCGTACACAGTGGAGCCGTCGACGATGACGGTCGTGAGCGCAGGTGTCGAGGTAGTTAGGCAGTCGGCGGCCGCGGTGGCGCGCGCGCCAAGCGCGGCGACGGCGATTATGACAAGGCCGGCGTGGCGCACGGTCCTCGATCCTGCGATGCGCGCCGCGCGATTTATTGTCATGAAGATCTCGTCAGTCGCGGCGGGGGAAAGTTCGGCGCGCATTCTCCGCCATGCGCGCTCGCGACGATGCGATGCGACTCACATTGCGACGGGGCTTCGCTTAGTACGATGCATGGGGTCGATGAAGGGGATAAGAACGAATGCATTGTCATAACGGGATTCCCTCTGTGTTGAACCCGCTAGTTAGGCTCGCGACTTCGCTCGCGCTCGCGTTGTTGCTGGGCACGCCGGCGTTCGCCGTCGATTCTGGCGACATCGTCGTTTCCGCCGTGAAGGGCGAGGTGCGCGTCACGATGAACGGCGCCGTCCACGACGTGCGCGTTGGATCCGTGCTCGAGCTGCCCGCGTCGGTGCGCACCGGCCGCGACGGTTCGATCGATCTCGAGCAGGGCGCGACCTCCATCAGCGTCGGGCCGGACACCGAGCTCGAATTCCCGGCGCTCGAGAAGCGCGGCGCGCCCGTCGATCGCATAGTGCAGCCGCGCGGCAACGCGTTCTACGACATCGGCAAGCGCGAGGGCCGCAAGCTGCGCGTCGAAACGCCGTACCTCGTCGGAGTCATCAAGGGCACGCAGTTCAACGTCGCCGCGCAGCAGGACGCGACGACGATCTCCCTGTTCGAAGGCCGCCTCGAAGTGCGCGCCAGCGACGACAGCGACGTGGTCGATCTGCAGGCGGGCGAGATCGCCTCACGCCGGCGCGGCGACAAGTCGATCAGCGTCATCAAGATGAACGAGAAGCCGCCCGCGACGGCGCCGCGTTCGCAGAACCAGGGCGGCGGCAATGGCGGTGATGACGATGGCAAGCCGGTCGCGCTCTCGTCGCGAAATGAAGCGCGTGACGACGCGCGCGACGACTCGATTCAGAACACCCCGGCCCCGCGCCCGGTCGTCAACGTCGACGGCGCTGCCGTGGAAGCGACGTCACGCGATGTATCGGTGGGCGCGACTGTGAACCGGGCGTCGGTCGCTGTCGCTGGCGTTGATGCCGCAGTTGATGTCGGCAATGGCGTAAGAGTCGACGTCAGTGTGTCCGCTGGCGTTGATGTAACTCCTGCGGTTTCAGCCGACGTCGGCACGAACGTTTCCGTCGATGTCGGTGGCAGCGGCGCGAGCGTGGACACGGGCGCGGCGACCGATCTCGGCGCCGGCGCGATCACGACTTCGATCGATACCGCTGCCGCCGTGGATCTCGGGTCGAACGGCGTTGGCGTGAGCGTCGATGCCGGCGTTGCCGCCGGCGTAGGCGACGTCGCCGCCGCCGACACGGGCGTCGATCTCGGCGCGGGCGCCATCGATCTCGGCGTCACTCTCGGAAACCTCGACGTCGATCTCGGCGTGGATTTAGGGCTCGACACCGACACTGCCACGGATACGGCAACTACAACCAACACGGACACGGCACCGCCCGGAAACATCGTCGACGACGTTGGGGGATTGCTGGACGGCCTCCTGCGCCGTCCAGGCAGCAGATGATTCGCATCGGCCGCCGTCATGGCTGGTGGCTGATCGCACTCGCCGTATTCGCGCTCGTCGGCGGCGCGCGCCTCGCGGGCTGGATGCGCCCACTCGAAAACGCGGCTGCCGATGCGCGTGCCCGCGCGCTCATACATGAGGTTCATTCCGACATCGTGATCGTCGGCATCGATGCCGCGAGCCTCGCGACGCTAGACGAGTGGCCGTGGCCGCGCCGCCATCACGCCCAACTCATCGATCGCCTGTCGGCGGCGTCGCCGGCCCGCGTGTTCCTCGACATCGACTTCAGCTCGCTCTCCAATCCGCTCGACGATGCGCTGCTCGAGTCCGCGCTCGCGAAGCCGCGCGACTATCCACTCGCGCTGCCGACGTTCCTCCAGTACCGCAGCCCCACCGATGCGCGCTTCATCGTGGTGAAGCCGCGCCCGCGCTTCGCGCGCCGGGTGGAACTCGTGGCCGTGAACCGGCAGGTCGGTCCGGACGGCTTCACGCGCGCGTGGCGCAATGCCTGGTCGATCGACGGCAAGCGTGTGCCGAGCAGCATCGATCCGCGTCGCCTCATCGCACGCGACCAGGACGTGATCATCGACTTCTCGATCTCGCCGGGCTCGTTCACTTACGTGTCGTACGTCGACGTGCTGGAGGGGCGCGTGCCGCGCGACACTTTCGCGGGCAAACAAGTGTTCGTCGGCGGCACGGCCGTCGAGCTCAACGACATGCCGCCAGTCCCGATCCACGGATCGCTGCCGGGCATCGTCGTGCAGGCGCTGGCCGCCGAGACGGTCAACGCAGGCGCACCGCGGGTGTTGCCCGAGTGGGCAAGGTTCGCGCTGCTCGCGGGATGGACTCTGCTCGCGGCCTTGCTGTTCGGACTGCGTCGCAGCGCGCGCTCGTCCCCAAGCTGGCGCCGGAACTTCGCGGTCTTCGTGTTGTTGTTCGGCTTGGCCGGTGGCGCTTCGTTCTACGCGTTCTTCGCGCACCGGCTGTGGCTCGACGCGGCCGCGCCCATCGTGGCGATCACGCTGCTGTTCGTCGCGGCGACATTGCGCTCGCTCGACGGGCAGACCTGGCGCGCGCTGGCGTACTCGCTCGGCATGCGCCGCCGCGAGGCGCTCCTCAAGAGCATCGTGCAATCGTCCACCGACTGCATCGTCTGCATCGACGAGAACGGCATCATCAAGACGGCGAACCCGGCCGCCTCGCGTCTCTTCGATTGCGCGGCATACGATCTTCTCGACGAGCCGATCGCGAAGTTCATCGCGCATCTCGCGGGCGACGGTGCCAGCGCGCGGCTCGGCGCGTTGCACGGACTGATCCGCGAATGCGATGCGCGCACGCTGAAAGGTGAAGTCTTCCCCGTCGAGATGGCGGTGAGCCGCGTGCGGCTATTTTCCTCAGTCGGCCGGGGGCCGAACACCGAACGCCTGTACACCGCGATCGTGCGTGACATCCGCGAGCGCCGCGCGCAACAGCGCCGGTTGCAGCATCAGGCCACGCACGACTCGCTGACGAGCCTTCCGAATCGCGCGGCGCTGCTGTCGCGTCTCGACACGGCACTCGCCGGTGGAGCGCTCCCGCCGAGCGTCGTTTTGCTCATGCTCGACCTCTGCCGCTTCAAGGAGGTCAACGACACGCTCGGGCACAACGTCGGAGACCGCGTCCTGTGCGAAGTCGCGCAGCGCTTCCAGTCGACGCTCGGACCCGACGGCTTCATCGCCCGCATCGGCGGCGACGAATTCACCGTCGTGCTCGACCAGCCCGCTGACGACGCGGCGCTGGCGATGCTCGCGCAGTCGCTCGCGGACTGCCTGAATGCGCCGATCGACGTGGCCGGCATCTCGATCGAAGTCGGCGTGAGCATCGGCATCGCGCGGTATCCGCAGGACGCGCCGGACGCACAGACATTGCTGCGGCAGGCGGACGTTGCGATGTACTTCGCCAAGCGTCGCGGTGCGCCGTTCGAGTACTACGACGCCGCGCACGACGAGAACACTGTGCGCCGACTCGCGATCGGCGGAGAGTTACGTTCAGCGATCGCCAACGAGCAACTCGAGCTGCACTTCCAGCCGCAGGTGAACCTGCGCAGCGGCCTCTGCGAGAGCGTCGAGGCGTTGCTACGCTGGACGCATCCCACGCAGGGTGCCATCGGACCCGACGAGTTCGTCACGATCGCGGAATCCACCGACCTCATTCGTCCGCTCACCGACTGGACGCTGCGCGGCGCGCTCGCGCAGATTCGCGCGTGGCGCGAGAAGGGCGTACACGTCCGGATCGCGGTGAATCTCTCCGCGCGCATCTTGCAGGACATCGCATTCCCCGCGCGCCTGAACGAACTGCTCATCGGCGCGGGCGTCTCGGCGTCGAGCCTCGAGCTCGAGATCACCGAGAGCGCGATGATGCTGGATCCGGCGCGCGCGCTGCGTGTCCTGCAGAGCATCGACAAGCTCGGCGTGCTGATTTCGATCGACGACTTCGGCACGGGTTATTCGTCGCTCGCGTACCTGCGGGACTTGCCGGTGCACGCGCTGAAGCTCGACAAGTCGTTCGTGATGGGGATGCGTTCGAACACCGACGATCGCATCATCGTCGAGTCGACCGCGCGAATGGCGAATGCGCTCAGGCTCGAACTCGTCGCCGAAGGCGTCGAGAGCGAATGGGACGCGCAGTTCCTCGCGGCTGCGGGCTACGACTTCGTGCAGGGTTACAAGTTCTCGCGCGCGCTGCCGGCCGACGCGTGTCTCGCGTGGATCGTGGAGTACAACGCGACGGCGATGCTCACGGTGAACGATCTGTCGCCCGCGCCGCACGAGAGCGGCCGCCATCTCGCGTCGGACATCGCGCCCGGCCGGAGTCTTCGCCGAGGCTGAGGTGGGGAGCAGCCCCAAACAGCCCTTTGGGGCCTGGCCCCATTTCTGGCCCCAATTCAGGTTCGCGCCCCCTGGCTGGCAGCGGAACCTTCTGCGCAATCACGGAAACTCATGTCCGACCTCCATCGACAAGGAAGTGCGGATCATGAAAAAGATTTCCCAGCTCGCCTGGATGCCCGTCTCCTGTCTGCTGCTCGCCAGTCTGGCGAACGCGCAGACCATCGAAGAGGTTGGCGATCCCGACTCGTTCGGACGAGACGTGACCTATCTCGGTCTCGCGTCGGTAGATCCTTTCTATCTGCAACCGAACTGCGCGCCAGTCATCGAGGCGGGCTTCCAGTGCCTCATTCCGGTCCAGGGGCAGACCACGGAGTTTACGTCGAGCATGGTCGATTCGATCCAACTACCGTCGCGGGCATCCAACTCGCTGCTGTGCTTCGCGGTTACGCCGTCCACGAGTCGGCGCTTCGGCAACACCACAACGGCCAATGGGCTCGCGATCCTCGTCACGCGTGCATTGCTCACGATCGAAAGTTCCGTGCTGCAGGATCCCGCGCTGATCGACCCGACGACCGGGTTGCCGTTCGATGGCAAGATCTCGTTCACGTTCACCACGAACAGCGAGAACCGCCGCATCGTGCCCGGCGACTTCGACTCGCGGAGCACCCAGCTCACGCGCTCCTGTCAGGGCGCGCTGGTCAGCAAGCGCGCGCTGACGCAGATCTACGGCCTCACGCAATCGCAAGCGAACAGCTTCTTCAACAACCGCATCACCGTGAAGATCGGCATGAGCGGCACCGCACGTTCCGTCGAGTCGCTGGTGCATGGAGTCGGCTTGCGCCTCTACGGCGACCGCCGGTAAATGGGGCCTGGCCCCAATTCTGGCCCTAATTCTTCAGCCGCGGCGCCCACGCGAACCCGAACTGGAAACCGATATCCGGCGTGTTGTTGAGGTTCTGCAGGTTCTCCGTCACCGCGAACGACGTCAGCAGATTGTCGAATCGGTGACGGACGCCGAGGCTCAGCTGATATTTGTCCGAGAGCAACTCGTCGAGATCCGTCTGCGCGCGTCGATAAACACTGCGGCTCGCATATCCCTGCAGATTCACATTCGTGCGCGCCGTGAGCTTTCGTTCCCACCCGATGACGATCGTCGGCACGAACTGCGCCTCGTGCGGCGACGGGATCGCCTCCCCGGCGTAGTAAACGTCAGCGAAATCGATGTGCAGCGCGTTCTTCGAGCCCAGCCGGCGCACGGACGTCTGCATTCCGTAGTCCGTGCGCCCCGTCGACAGCAACAGCCGCTCGCCCTGCAGCGGCACCTTCACCGCCCCCTCCACCGACATCTCCCAGCGCCCCGGTAGTTTGATGCCGGCGTAGCGCAAGCCGAACGTCGGGTCCATGAAGCCATTGGTGCGTGGCGCGTCGAGCACCACGACCTGCGAGCCCTTGAGGTCGTAGACGAGATTCGTCTCGTTGCGCGCGAGCGCGGGCCGGCCGAACGTGCTGAAGCCGAGCGTGTCGTGAAACTTCTCGATGCCGGAGTCCATGAACCCGCCGTGATACGACACGGCGGTCGCGATGGCGTAGGCGCTCCACTGGCTGGAGATCTTGTAATGCAGCGCGATGTCGAGCGTCGCGGACTCGATGTCGAGCAGATAGTTCTCGCCGGGCAGATCGCGGATTGCCTCGACCTCCGCGGGGCCGATCTCGCGGCGCGGCCCCGAGGACTCGAGCTCTTCGAGATATTGCTCGACGTTGCGCGACAGCGCCCAGGTGTTCTGGTAGCCGAGCTCGGCCTCGATCGCGAAGGAATGCGATTCGATGCTGATCGCATGCGCGGGACGCATGTCGAGCCGCAGGAAGCCGAAGGGCGTGAGATCCCGCGAGCGCAGCATTCCGTAGAAGCGGCCGCCAGGTCCATCGGCGGCGGTGGCCGGCGCGGTCAGCGATCCCGCGGCCACAGCGGTCGCGATACTCACGCTTGCGGCACCTAAGAAATTTCTCAGACTCATGATCGCATTTCCGCACACTTCGGCTGAAACGGGCAACGGTGCCAATACCTTCGTGCGTGCAGCGGGTCGCGAAGCTATAGCGAGGGCTTCGCCACCATCAGATAGAACACGACCACCAGCGCCGTGAACGCAATCGCGCCGAGGGCGACCCACGCCCGCAGGTACGCCCAGTACGCCAGCGGCAGCTCCGTCCCCGACCGCGCTGCCAGCGCCGCCATGTCGCGCATGCGGATCTGCATCCACACCACCGGCAACCACGCCGCGCCGGCCAGTAGATAGAGCGCGATCGACCACCCGACCCACCCCGTCGTGAGCGGAAATCCCGCGAGAGAGCTGAGCCACAATCCGGTGGCCGGTTGCACGATCACCGCGGGTGTCGTGAACACCCAGTCCGCGATGACCACCTGCCGCGCGACCGATGCGATGACGTGCGCATCCCTCGACCGGCTCGTGACGTAGAAGTAGAACGCGGAGCCCAGTCCCGTGCCGAACAGCAGTGTCGACGAGAGAACGTGAAGCCACTTCACGATGAGGTAGGTCTGCATGGGCGAGGAAATATCACAAAGGGGTCGGATCCATGGATCCGACTCCTGACCGCTGATCTTTAGCCTTCTGACAGACCGTCACCGCGCCTCCCGTTGCGCGAAATCCACAAATTCGATCTTGCCCGCCGCGGCAGCGGCCTCCCGGGTCGCGTGCTCACCACATGTGCTTCCTTTTTCGGGACACGAGGCGTAAATATGGCGCACTTCGCCGAGGGATGGGGACGGCGATACAACAACTAGGAAGGTTCAACGATGAAGAAGCAATCCTTGCGTCTGGCAATTTCGGGCGTGCTGGCGGCGGCGATCGCAGCCCCCGTGCTCGCTCAACAAACGACCGACGATGACCCGGCAGAAACGGTCGTGGTCACCGGCTCGCGCATCGCGCGCTCGAGCGACTTCACCAACGCAAATCCGGTCGACATCATCGACCGCGAGGGCATCGAGAAGTCGGGCTTCGCCAACCTGCAGCAGCTCATGGAAAAGATGCCCTCGAACGGCAACGGCGCATTCTCCACGCGCGGCAACAACCAGGACTCGACGGCCAATGGCGCCGCTTCGATCAGTCTGCGCGGCCTCGGAGCCGACGCGACCCTGGTGCTGGTGAACGGCCGCCGCGTCGCGATCAGCCCCTTCGCCGAAAGCATCACCACGAACTTCGTCGACATCAACGCGATCCCCGTGTCCGCGATCGAGCGCGTCGAAGTGCTCAAGGACGGCGCCTCGGCGCTGTACGGTTCGGACGCGGTCGCCGGCGTGATCAACATCATCCTGCGCAAGAACTTCGAAGGTCTCGAACTGTCCGGGTCCTACGGCTCGGCGGACGATATCGACGAACAGAACTACTCCGCGGTCTGGGGCTTCGGCGGCGAAGACAACAACGTCACGTTCATCTTCGACTACTTCAAGAACAGCACTCTCGCGAATGTCGATCGCGGAACGCTGGGCTCCGCGAACCAGACGGCGCAGGGCGGCGAGGATTTCCGCTCTTCGCGTGGATATCCGGGACGCTTCCTCGTGAATGGCGCGGTCACGCGCGATCCGGCGTGCCCGGCCGGCAGCATCGCCGGCCAGACTTGCCTGTACGACTACGGCGTGTGGAACCTGCTGGTTCCCGAAGCCGAACGCGGTGGATTGATGATGCTCGCGCACCAGGACTTCGCGGGCGGCGCGCAGCTGTTCGTCGAGCTGGCCGCGCAACACAACAATTCGATCGCGCAGGGCGCGCCGACGCCGCTCGACGAGGGCGCGGGACTCACGATTCCGATCACGCATCCCAATAATCCTTTCCCGGCCGCGACCACACTCAGCATCAGCCGCTATCGCACCGTCGACGCGGGACCGCGCACCTGGCACATCGAAACCGACAACCTCCGCGGTGTCGCGGGTGTGAAAGGCGAGTTCAGTGACTGGAACTGGGAAGTCGCGGTGCAGCGCGCACGCAGCGAGACCGAACAGACGGGCGGCCGCTCCGACGGCTGGATACGCACCGACTTCCTGCAACAGCAGATCAACCTCGGCGCGTACAACCCGTTCGGCGGCGTACAGAATCCGCAGGCTGTGCTCGATCAGATCACGACGAGCCTCATTCGCCGCGGCAAGTCGCAGATGACGATGTACGACGCGCAGATCTCGGGCAAGTTGTTCGATTTCCGCGATGACTCTGTGCAGATGGCCGCCGGCATCGAGTATCGGGAGGAATCCGTCGAAGACGTGCCGGACGACCAGTTCCAGCGCGGCTTGATCTTCGGCACGGAGTCGGTCTCCGCCGCCGGTGCGCGCGACATCCTCTCCGCATACGTCGAAGTCGCCGTGCCGCTCTTCACGGGCCTCGACCTGACCGCGGCCCTGCGCTACGACGACTACAGTGACTTCGGTAGCACCACGAATCCGAAGCTGTCGCTGCGGTACGCGCCGATGGACGAACTCGCCTTCCGCGCGTCATGGGGCACGGGCTTCCGCGCGCCGTCGCTCGCGCAGATCGGCCTTGGCCCGTCCCAGGAGTCGCGCTTCTTCGCCGACTCGTTCGGTTGCGCCGACAACCCGGCGTACTGCACCTCGACGGACTTCAACATCGTCTTCACCGGTAATCCGGATCTGGACGCGGAAGAATCTGAGTCGATCAACCTGGGCGTGTCCTTTCAGAGCAGTGGCTTCGCGGCGAGTCTCGACTACTGGGATATCACGCAGGACAAAAAGATCGACGAGGCGATCGGCTTCGCCTATCAGCAGGAGTGCAACAACCAGGCGAGCACCATCTGCATCCGCGGAACGCCGCTGCCCGGTGACGTCCTCGGGCCGTTGTCGCAGATCAACGCGACCTTCGACAACATCAACCAGCAGTCCGCGAAGGGAATCGACCTCGAGACCAGCTACCGGTTCGATGTCGGCGGCGGCACGCTCGCGTTCGGCCTGAACTACAGCAGGCTGCTCGACTTCGAGCGCGTGGAGATTGGGCCGCTCGGAGATTCCGTGGTCCGCGATGCAACGGGCGAGTACAAATATCCGGAAGATCGCGCAACGCTGTCGGCGGACTTCGGCCTCGACAAGTTCGGCGTGTATGCCGCCATCAACTACATCGGCTCGTTCCAGGATCTGCCGGATTCGGACTTCAACACCGTGCCTGACTACAACGAGGTAGACACGCGCGATGTCGGATCCTTCACGACCCTGAACCTGCAGGCGCGTTTCAAGGCGACGGACAGCATGAAGTTCCTGCTGAGCGTCGACAATGCGCTCGACGAGGAGCCGCCGTTCGCCGTGGGTGATGGCAACAACGACCTCTACGGGTACGTGCAGGGTGCGCACAACCCGCGCGGCCGGTTCTGGAGCGCGCGAGCGATTTTCACGTTCTGATGGGGGGAGAGAGGGGGCCGGTCCTGCGGAGGATCAGAGTCCTGGAAGAGCGCCGCCCGGGGAAACCTGGGCGGCGTTTTTTTTGCAGAGGTGCGCTCACTTCAGGTTCGAATAAGTCTCCGGGCTGAACCCGACCAGCAGCGTCTTGCCGCGCACGAGCACGGGTCGCTTGATCATGGACGGCTGATCCAGCATCAGCGCGACCGCCTTCTTCGCATCGAGGTTCTGCTTCTTCGCGTCCGGCAGTCCGCGAAACGTCGTGCCGGCCCGATTCAGCAACACTTCCCAGCCGACTTGCTTCACCCAGCCTTCGAGGGTTTCGCGGCCGATGCCATCCACCTTGTAGTCGTGGAACCCGTACTCCAAGGCGCGCGACTCGAGCCAGGTCCGCGCCTTTTTCATGGTGTCGCAGTTCTTGATGCCGTGAATCGTCGTTTTCATATCAACTGTCTTTTGACCGAGACTGTCTGAAGTTTCAATATCCGCGGCGTGAACACACTCGCCGATCACCGATCCTACCGCCTGACGTCCATCGACATGCTGCGCGGTCTCGTTATCATCATCATGGCGATCGACCACGCGCGCGATTTCTTCCATGCCGGTGCGACGATCGATCCGCTCGGCGACCCGGATGTGAGTCCCTGGTTGTATTTCACGCGCTGGATCACGCACTTCTGCGCGCCGGTGTTCGTCTGCCTCGCGGGCGTGAGCGCGGGTCTCATGGCGGCGCGCAAATCTCCGGCCGAGCTCGCGCGCTTCCTGCTCACGCGCGGCGCCTGGCTGCTGTTCGTGGAATTTTTCGTGATCTCAACGGCGGTGAGTTTCTCGCCGGGCGGCATCGAACAACTCGGCGGCAAAACGCTGCTGTTCCTGCAGGTCATCTGGGCGATCGGCGCGAGCATGATCGTGCTGAGCGCGTTGCAGTTCCTCGGCCGTCGGGTGTGTTTCGCGCTGGGTGTCGCCATTGTCCTTGGCCACAACGCGCTCGATTCCGTCTGGCCGCAGCCCGCGAACCTGCTCGACACCGCGCCGCCGGTCTGGGTCGCGCTGCATGCGGCGATGTCGAAGATCGCCGGCCCGTTCCACGTGCTGTTCCTCTATCCGTTGCTGCCGTGGGTCGGCGTGATGCTGCTGGGCTTCGGCGCATCGGCGCTGTTCGAGCGTCCGCCGGCCGCGCGCGACGCGAGCCTGCGCCGCTGGGGTCTCGCGTTGATCGCACTGTTCCTCGTGCTGCGCGCGCTCGATGTCTACGGCGATCCCAACAACTGGGAGGCCCACGACCGCGGTCTCGCGACGTTCTTCGATTTTCTGAACACGTCGAAGTATCCGCCGAGCCTGCTGTTCCTCGCGATGACGCTGGGCCCGGCGGCGGTGTTCTGTTCGTATGCCGATCGTTGGGGCGGCTTCGTGAAGGACACGCTCGTGATGTTCGGGCGCGTGCCGTTCGCGTTCTATGTCGCGCACTTCTATCTGCTGCACCTGATGAGCGTTGTGCTGGGGATGGCGCAGGGATTCCCCGCGGGCCAGATGGCGACGTTTCCGATCTTCTATCCGCGTGGGTACGGCGTGTCGCTGGGATGGGTGTACGTCGGGTGGGCTGCGGCGATCGTGATGCTCTATCCACTGTGCAAGTGGGTGGCGGGGGTGAAGGCGCGGAGCCGCGCCTGGTGGTTGAGCTACCTGTAGGAAAGAAAATGGGGATATTCCCCGTTTCCGCCGGAGGCGCAAAAGGGGAGGAGCCTGTCGCAGGCCCCTCCCCTTTTGCTAGGAAACGGGGAATATCCCCATTCTCTTTCCTACGCCAGCGTCTTCGACTTCCGCAGGAACAGCGTCAGCACCGCGCCCGCCATCAGGATCCCGGCCAGTAGATAGAGCGGGCTCTCGAAGCTGCCCGTCTTGTCCTTGAGGTACCCGACGGCATACGGCCCGATAAATCCGCCGACGGCGCCCATCGAGTTGATGAGCGCGATGCCTGCCGCGGCCGAGCTGCCGCTCAGGAATTTTCCCGGCAGCGCCCAGAACGGACCGCGCGTCGCGTAGTCGCCGACGGCGGCAACCGACAGCGCGAGCATCGCGGCCATCGGCGCCGTGATCATGCCGGTCGCGACGAACCCGACGGCGCCGATCGCCGACGGAATCGCGACGTGCAGAAATCGTTCTCCGCTGCGATCCGAACTGCGGCCGACCAGGACCATGCCGATCGCGGCGGCGATGTACGGAATCGCCGAGAAGAACCCGACCTGGAGATCCGTGTATCCCGAGAGGCCTTTGACGATCGTCGGCACCCACAGCGTCAAGCCGTAGCTGCCGGTCTGGCAGCAGAACATGATTAGCGCGAGCAGCCAGACGGTCGGATGCGCGAGCGCGTCGCGCACGGACACTTTGTGTTTGGTCACGGCTTCGGTGTGCTCGGTCTCGATGCGCGCCGCGAGCCAATCCCTTTGCTCCGCCGTCAGCCAGTGCGCATCCGTCGGCTTGTCGGTGAGATACCCAAGCACGACGAAGCCCAGAACCACGGCGGGCAAACCTTCCACGAGGAACATCCACTGCCAGCCGTGCAGCCCGAGATGCCCGTCGAAGCCTAACAACCATCCCGACAGCGGCCCGCCAAACACGATCGAGAGCGGGATGCCGATCATGAACCACGACACGGCTTTCGCGCGGTGCGTGCGCGGGAACCACTGGCTCAGGTAGTAGACGATGCCGGGCAGGAACCCCGCCTCGGCGATGCCGAGCAGCACGCGCATGACGTAGAAGCTGGTCTCGCCCTGCACGAACATCATGCTGGCGGAGATCAATCCCCAGGTGATCATGATGCGCGCGATCCAGATGCGCGCGCCGTACTTCACGAGCAGCAGATTGCTCGGAATCTCGCAGATCGCATAGGCCAGGAAGAAGATGCCCGCGCCGAATCCGTACGCGGTATCGGACATCCCGAGGTCCGCGTTCATTTGCAGCTTCGCGAAGCCGACATTGACGCGGTCGAGCCACGAGATGATGTACAGCAGCAGCAGGAAAGGCAGCAGTCGCCAGGTGACGCGCTCCATCGTCGCGCGCTCGATCTCGCTCATCGTCGTCAATGCAGCCTCCCGCCGGATCGTTCCCCGCGAGTTTAGGCCAATATCGGCGATATCATGGCCGCCTGTTCGCGGGAGGGTGACATGAGCGAAGCGAGCGAGTGGATCGACATCGGGGCCATCGAGGAATTCAAGAGCAGGCCGCTGTCCGAAGTGAAGCTCGGCGACCGTCGCGTCGCCGTCTCTTTCAAGGACGGGAAGTTCGGCGTCATCTCCAACACCTGCAATCACGTCGGCGGTCCGCTGGGTCGCGGCCACCTGGACGGTGAGTTCGTCGTGTGCCCATGGCACCACTACAAATTCCACCGCTGCACGGGCGAGGGCGAGCCGGGGTACGAAGCGGATAAGGTGCCTGCGTACCTAGCTAGAGAGACGGATGGTGGAAGGTTGGAAATCAGCTCGACGCCTGTAAGCAAGCGCGGCCACCTGCCTCACAAGGCGCACCCGCTCGAGCGGCCGATCGACCGCGCACCCGGCGGATTGCGCATCGGCGGCATCTCGACGACGGTGATGGACGCGAAGAACCCGCGATACTCCACCTCCGAACACCTGCTCGAAGTCGCGCTCGAACACGCGAAATCCGCTCTCGGCGCCGAGACCCGACTCATCAAGCTCAACGACCTGAAGTTCCGGCACTGCGAGGGCTACTACTCGAAGGCGGCGAAGGCCTGCACCTGGCCGTGTTCGATCACGTCGATGGACGAGACGGACGAGATGACGCAGGTGTACGAGATGGCCGTGCATTGGGCCGACATCCTCGTCATCGCGACGCCGATCCGCTGGGGCGCCGCGAGCTCTCTCTATTACAAAATGGTCGAGCGCATGAACGCCGTGCAGAACCAGATCACGATCAATGACAAGGTCCTGATCCGCAACAAGGTGGCGGCGTTCATCATCACCGGTGGGCAGGACGGCATCCAGGCCGTGGCGGGGCAAATGATGGGGTTCTTCACGGAGATCGGCTTCCTGCTGCCGCAGTTCCCGTTCATCGCGCATTCGCTCGGCTGGGAAGCCGAGAACATGGAGCGCAATGTGGCTCATGTCGAGAACAGCGAGGCGCTGCGCAAGGGCGCCCGCGAACTGGTGAATCGCAGTGCGCGTCTCTCGCAGGGGCTCATCGACCGCTGTGAAATCGCCACCGCAAGCGTGGATCGAGGCGGACGAAAGGCTTCCGCCTAGCTACTGTCCGGTGGCAGCCTGCCGATCCTGGTTTCGCAGCATCTCGCGCAGGTTGGCCAGCAGCTCGTCCTGCATCTGGTTGAAGCCCTTCGCTTGCTCCGCGGTCAGCACTTGCGCCGCGCGCTCGCGCAGCCGTTCGCTGTAACGCCGCGCGGCAGCGACGCGTTCGTCGAGCGTGCCCTGGTCCCCCACGAACAGCATTCCCGAGCCGGTGCCGTAGCCGCTGAAGCCCGTGCCGCGCTGCAGCGCTTCGTTCTGGAACTGCGTGCGTTCATCGGCCAGGGCGGAGACGAGGTCTTCGGCGCGTTGATCGTTGAGGAAGGCGCGATCCGGCAGGGTCGAACGTAACGCCGAGACAGCCTGGCGTTCGCCCATGCTCTCCTGGAATTGCTTGAGCTTCTCGTGCCGCTCGGGCCCCAGCAGCGCGCTCATCTCCTGCTGCTGCCTGTCCGCGTCCGCCGGCGCGTAGCCGCGGTAGTTGCAATCGGGTTGAGTCACGCAGCGCGCCTGGCGTTCGTGCGCCTGCAGTTGTTGCTCGGCCAGCAAAGTGAACAGGCGGTCGGCTTCCTCGTCTGTGAGGCCCAGGTGTTGGGCGACCCGCGGCAGCGGCGCGCGCACGGACAGCTTCGTCTGGTTGAGCAGTTCGGCGCGACGCTCCGGGTCCGCGATCTCTTCGAGGAAGCGCGCTTCGCTCTCGAGATACCGCCTGCGGCTTTCTTCCATGTCGGTGTTCGTCACCGCGATGGGGAAGGGATAGTCGATACGGCGTTCGTTACCCTCGCCGGTTGGCTCGAGCGCTTCGTCGCGCGAGGACGCGAGGTTCGTCGGGGCGCCGGCGGGTGAGAAGGCATTGCGTGCGGAAGCCGGGGCGGATGACGCGGCGGGCGCATCCGCGGCGCTCGCGGCACCGCGCTCGACGCGAAGCTGCAGCGCAAGATGAACGGATAGGACGGCGAACAGCAGCGTGGTCGCGCCGAAAAGATAGACGAGCCTGCTCATGGGCCAATCAGGACACAAGAGCGGGTCGGCGGTCCAGTGGCGGACCCGCCGGCTCGAATGCGGGTCAGCGGACCGTCGACTGGGATTGCGTATCGCCGAAGGACAGTTGCGTCTGGCGCTGGGTTTGCGATTGCGTATGCAAGTTCATGCGCTGCATGCCGCTGATGTTGCCGGACGGGAAGTAACTCTCGGCGATTCCGTTGTGCACGTTGTGGATGTGCAGCTGGATGTTGTCGATGAGCTCGTGCAATCCGGGCTGATCGAGCGTCGCGAGCGGGGCGCGCTCGATGAACTTGGCGGCCGCCTCGATCTGTTCGAGAACGCCCTCGCTGCGCGGCAGTGGTTTGAGGGAGTTTTCGAGTTGCGTGAGGCAGTACTGGCAAGAGCGCGGGAACTGGTCGTCGCGCAGCAGGAACTGGAGGACGTCGGTGCGCTTCACGCGCGTGCGCATGCGCAGCCGGTACATCTGGTAGCCCGACAGTGACTTGAGCACGCTCATCCACTGCACCGTCTCGAACGGACGCAGCTCCGGCGTTTCCGCCGGCAGTAGTTGGGCGGAGCGCACGTCGACGATGCGGCTCGTCATGTCGGCGCGTTCGAGGTTGCGGCCGAGCATGCTGAACGTGTGCGCATCGTTGCGGTTCATCGTGCCGTCGAGCATGCCCGCGAGGGTCTGCAGCGCGACCACGACTCGCTTCAGGAAGTCGAAGCGGGTGCGTTTGTTGATGCCGGTCGGCAGATCCTTGATGAACTGCGCGAAGAATTCGTTGAGCAGTTCCCACGCCTCGGTGGGCAGGATCTCGCGCAGCGTGCGCGCGTTTTCTCGCGCGGCCGTCAACGAGCTGCAGATCGAGCCTGGATTTTCCTTGTCGGCCAGCAGGAACTGCACGACGTCGCGCTCTTCGCCCTTCGTGCCCTTGACGTTGAACTCCGCGCGATTGCCGGAGATGTCCACGAGCGGCAGCCAGCCCGGCGCGATGCCGCCCGGCAGATCGAGCAGTAGGTTGGTGTTCACGCCGATGATGCGCGCGGTGTTCTCCGCGCGCTCGAGATACCGCGACAACCAGTAAACGTTTTCGACGACTCTAGCTAGCATGGTGGAAGAGTGGTGCCGGGGGAAGGTTCTCGAGGTTACGAGCCATCAGCGCTCGTTCAGAGCGCATCAGCGCGTAACCTCGAGAACCTTCCCCCGGCACCATTCAGTTCTCCGTATCCACGATCCACGTGTCCTTGCTCCCGCCGCCTTGCGACGAATTCACGACCAGCGAGCCTTTCCGCAGGGCGACGCGCGTCAAACCACCCGTCGTCACGTTCGTCTGCGGCCCCGACAGGATGAACGGCCGCAGGTCCACGTGCCGCGGCTCGAGCCGGTCGTTCACGAGCGTGGGGACGGTGGATAGGGTGACGACCGGCTGCGCGATGAAGCTGCGCGGATCCGCCTTCAGCGAATCGGCAAACTTGCTGCGCTCGGCCTTGGTCGACATCGGCCCCATCAGCATGCCGTACCCGCCGGACCCATCGACCGGCTTCACGACGAGCTGTTCGAGATTGTTGAGCACATGATCCAGCTGTTTCTGTTCGCCGCAGCGGTACGACGGCACGTTGGCCAGGATCGCGTCCTCGCCGAGGTAGTACTTGATCATGTCGGGCACGTACGTATAGACGAGCTTGTCGTCCGCCACGCCCGCGCCCGGCGCGTTGGCGAGCGCGACTTTGCCCGCGGCCCACGCGCGCATGAGTCCGGGCACGCCGAGCGAGGAATCCTTGCGGAACACGTCCGGGTCCAGGAAGTCGTCGTCGATGCGGCGGTAGATAACGTCGACGCGCGTCCAGCCGCGCACCGTCTGCATGTAGACGCAATCGTCGCTATCTACCGCGAGATCGCGGCCTTCGACGAGCTCGCAGCCCATCTGGCGCGCGAGATAGGCGTGCTCGAAATACGCGGAGTTGTAGATGCCGGGCGTGAGCACGACGACCTCGGCGCGCGTCTCCTTGCGCGGCGACAACGCGGTCAGCATGTCGTAGAGCTGCGAGGGGTAGTCGTCCACCGGCAGGATGGCGGCGCTCTCGAACAGCTCCGGGAAAACACGCTTCACGACCTGGCGGTTCTCGAGCATGTAGGACACACCCGACGGCACCCGCAGGTTGTCTTCGAGTACGTAGACCGTCCCATCCTTGTCGCGGATGAGATCCGAGCCGCAGATGTGCGCCCAGGTGCCGAGCGGCGGCTTGATGCCCTTGACGCAGGCACGGAAGTTCTTCGACGTCGCGATGATCGAGGCCGGCATGAGGCCGTCCTTGATGAATTTCTGCTCGTGGTAGACGTCGTTGATAAAGAGATTCAGGGCCGCGGCGCGCTGGATGAGGCCCGCCTCGATCTTCTGCCACTCCTTGCGGGAGATGGTTCGCGGGATGATGTCGAGGGGCCAGGCGCGGTCGATCGAGCCGTCCTGCTCGTGGTAGACCGTAAAGGTGATGCCCATGGCCTTGATCGCGAGCTCGGCCGCCTGCTGGCGCACGGCGATCTCGTCACCGTCCATCTCCGTCAGGTAGCGCATCAAGGCGCGGCCCGCCGCGCGTGCGCCACCGCCAGGACCCACGAGTTCGTCGTGGAAGCCGGGGGAAGGGTAAGAGGTCCAGTCAGTCTTCATGTTTTGGCGCGGGGCGACTCAAAAATACCAGAGCCAAAAGCGCGCGTTCGGAAATGTGCATGCCTTTCGCCGCCGCGCGTCGAGATGGTGCCGCGAGCCAGTTTTTGGCGCGTTTTGGTGCGCTTCCGGCTGTTAGAGGCGTGTGTAGAATGACCGCGTGTCAATCCATGTCGCGCTCAACCACGTCACTCAGTACCGCTACGACCGGCTCGTTGCGCTCGGCCCACAGATCGTCCGGCTGCGTCCCGCGCCACATTGCCGCACCCGCATCCTGTCGTATTCGCTGAAGGTCACCCCGGCGAAGCACTTCATCAACTGGCAGCAGGATCCGGAAGCTAACTACCTCGGCCGGTTCGTGTTCAACGAGAAGACCCGCGAGTTTCGCGTCGAAGTCGATCTCGTCGCCGAGATGGCGGTGCTCAATCCGTTCGACTTCTTCCTCGAGCCGTACGCGGAGACTTATCCGTTCGCGTACCAGGGCGCGGAGAAGCGCAACCTCGCGCCATATCTCGTGATGTTCCGCGGCGAGCCGCTGTTCAAGGAATACCTGCGCACGATTCCGCGAGAACGAAAACGAACCATCGACTGGCTGGTCGAGCTCAATGCGAAGCTGGCGGCTGACATCAAGTACCTGATCCGCATGGAGCCGGGTGTGCAGACGCCCGAGCTCACGCTGACCAAGCTGTCGGGCTCATGCCGCGACTCCGCCTGGCTGCTGGTCCAGCTGCTGCGGCACATGGGGCTCGCGGCGCGGTTCGTGTCGGGTTACCTGATCCAGCTCACGGCCGACATGAAATCGCTCGATGGCCCTTCGGGGCCGGAGCGAGACTTCACCGATCTTCATGCCTGGTGCGAGGTCTATCTACCCGGCGGCGGCTGGATCGGTCTCGATCCGACGTCCGGCCTGCTGGCGGGCGAAGGCCACATCCCGCTCGCCTGCACGCCGGAGCCGGTGGCCGCGGCGCCGATCACTGGCGCGGTGGACGAGGCCGAAGTCGAGTTCGAGCATCACATGAAGGTCGTGCGCGTGTGGGAGTCGCCGCGCGTCACCAAGCCGTACACCGAAGAGCAGTGGGTAGAGATCGAGAAATTGGGGCAGGACATAGACGCCAGGCTGCGGTCGGGCGATGTGCGCCTCACGATGGGCGGCGAGCCGACCTTCGTCTCCGTGGACGATCCGGACGGCCCCGAGTGGAACACTTCCGCGCTGGGTCCCGACAAGCGCAGGCTCGCCGTCGAGCTCTACAACCGGCTCAAGCAGAAGTACGCGCCGCAGGGGCTGTCGCATTTCGGCCAGGGCAAGTGGTACCCCGGAGAGCCGTTGCCGCGCTGGTCGCTCAACAGCTTCTGGCGTCGCGATGGCGAGCCGATGTGGCGCGATCCGGCACTGCTCGACGACCAAACTACCGACCGCGGAGTCACCGCGAACGATGCGAACCGGTTTCTGGGCGCGGTTGCGCGGCGACTCGGGCTTTCCGCCGAGTACGTGTTCGCGGCGTTCGAGGATGCTTTCTACTACGCGTGGCGCGAGCGCAAGTTGCCGGTCAACGTCGACCCGCTGGATTCGCGGCTCGAAGATGCCGGCGAGCGGGCACGACTGACGCGGCTGTTCGAACAGGGTCTCGATGCGGTCGTCGGCCACATATTGCCGATCGCGCGCGACGTCGATGGCGAACGCTGGCGAACGGGCCGCTGGTTCCTGCGGCACGAGCGTTGCTTCCTGACTCCGGGCGATTCTCCTTTGGGATTCCGCTTGCCGCTCGACTCCCAGCCCTGGGTGACGCCCGAAGACTATCCCTACATCGCGGCGCCCGATCCGATGCAGCAGGCGCAGCCGCTCGCCCGTCACGCCGACATCCGCAAACAATTGCGCGAAACCGAAGCGCGCCGCGGCAGAGCGGGTCCGGATGTTCAGCCCAAGATCGGCGAATCGGCGGACGACATCACGCGCACCGCGTTGTGCGCCGAGCCGCGCAAGGGTGTGATGCACGTGTTCATGCCCCCCCTCGCGCGGCTCGAGGACTATCTGGAGCTCGTTTCCGCGATCGAAGCCACGGCGGAGGAAATGAAAACGCCGGTGGTCCTCGAAGGATACGAGCCGCCGAAAGATCCGCGGCTCAACAGTTTCCGAATCACGCCCGATCCGGGCGTCATCGAGGTGAACATCCACCCGTCGGAGAGCTGGACCGAGCTCGTCGATCGCACGACGCATCTGTACGACGAGGCGCGCAAGACGCGCCTGACTACCGAGAAGTTCATGGTCGACGGCCGCCACACCGGCACCGGCGGCGGCAATCACTTCGTGTTGGGCGGCGCGACGCCCGCGGACTCGCCGTTCCTGCGCCGGCCGGACCTGCTGCGCAGCCTGCTCGCGTACTGGCACAACCATCCCGCGCTGTCGTATCTGTTCAGCGGCCTGTTCGTCGGCCCCACCTCGCAGGCGCCGCGCATCGACGAAGCGCGCAACGATTCTTTGTACGAGCTGGAGCTCGCGTTCAAACAGCTTCCGCCCGGGGGTCAAACCACTCAGCCGTGGTTGGTCGATCGGCTGTTTCGCAACCTTCTCATCGACTCGACCGGAAACACCCATCGCTCCGAGTTCTGCATCGACAAGATGTTCTCGCCCGACGGCAATACGGGCCGGCTCGGATTGCTCGAGATGCGCGCCTTCGAGATGCCGCCGCACGAGCGCATGAGTCTCACGCAGCAGCTCATGCTGCGCTCGCTGATCGCGCGTTTCTGGCGCGAGCCTTACAACCCGCCGCGGCTGGCGCGCTGGGGCACGGAACTGCACGACCGGTTCATGCTGCCGTACTTCATCGACCGCGATTTCGCGGACGTCGTGGCGGAGCAGAATGCCGCGGGCTTTCCCATCAAGAGCGAATGGTTCGCGCCGCACTTCGAATTCCGCTTCCCCAAGTACGGCGACTTCTCCGTGTTCGGCGCCGACGTCGAGCTGCGCCAGGCGCTCGAGCCCTGGCACGTGATGGGCGAGGAGGGCGCGGCGGGTGGCGCCGTGCGTTATGTGGATTCGTCCGTCGAGCGTTTGCAGGTGAAGGTGTCGGGCCTCTCGCCGGACCGGTACACGATGACCTGCAACGGGCGACGAATCCCGCTGCGGCCCACGGGCACTGTCGGTGAGTTTGTCGCGGGGGTGCGTTACAAGGCCTGGGCGCCGCCGTCGGCGCTGCATCCCCTGATTCCGTCGCAGTCGCCGCTGACCTTCGACCTCGTCGATACGTGGATGGACCGGTCGATGGGCGGTTGTCAGTACCACGTCGCGCATCCCGGCGGCCGCAGCCACGACACCTTCCCCGTGAACGCGTTCGAGTCGGAAAGCCGGCGCCTCGCGCGATTTGTCAGAATGGGCCACACGCCGAACAAAGTCTCAGCGCCGCCCGAGACCACCAATCCGGAATTCCCGTTCACGCTGGACCTGCGTAAAGTCTGACGGGTGAATAGCGAGATGCGTGCAGTCCTCGAACCGGCCGACCTGCAACGCTACGACGAGCTGAACGATTCGAATGGGGGGATGCGGACGCATTGGCGGCCGCTCGTCGAGCGCCTGCGCGCGGACGAATCTCCCGATGCCGTGCGCCGCTCGCTCGAGCTCACGCGCCGTCTCGTCGTCGAGAACGGCGTCACCTACAACGTCTACGCCGACCCGCAGGGCGCTGACCGTCCGTGGGCGCTCGACCCCCTGCCGTTCGTGTTGCCGGCCGCGGAGTGGGCAATCATCGCGGCGGGCGTCGCGCAGCGCGGGCGCCTGCTGAACGAACTGCTCGCGGATCTCTACGGCGCGCAGCGGCTGCTCGCCGAAGGCCACATCCCGGCCGAGCTACCGTTCGGCCATCCTAACTACCTCTGGCCCTGCCACGGCTTGCGGCCTGCGGACGGTCGCTGGCTGCACGTCTACGCCGCGGATCTCGCGCGCGCGCCGGACGGACGCTGGTGGCTGCTCGCCGACCGCACCCAGGCACCGTCGGGCGCGGGTTATGCGCTCGAGAATCGCGAGATCCTCGAGCAGGTGCACCCGGAGGCGATCGGCGACATGGGCGTGCGCCGCGTGAGCGGCTTCGTCGGGCAATTGCGCTCCGCTCTGCTCCGCGTCCCGCGCGATGGCGCCGCGGACGAGGCGCCGCTCGCGGTGATCCTGACTCCCGGACCCTACAACGAAACCTATTTCGAACACGCATTCCTCGCGCGGCAGCTCGGCATTCCGCTCGTCGAGGGTCACGATCTCACGGTGCGCGGCGACACGGTTTTTCTCAAGACCGTGGGCGGCTTGCGCCGCGTCCACTCGATCCTGCGCCGCCTCGACGACGACTTCTGCGATCCGCTCGAATTGCGCGGCGATTCCACGCTCGGCATCCCTGGCTTGCTGGGCGCGTTGCGCGCCGGTCGCGTCGTTCTCGCGAACGCGCTCGGCACGGGCGTGCTCGAATCCGCGGCGTGGCTCGGCTTCCTGCCGCCGATCGCCGAGCGTCTGATCGGCGAACGGCTGATCCTCCCCGAAGTCGCGACCTGGTGGTTAGGTGAGAAGCCGGCACTCGAGTACGTGCTCGCGAATCTCGACCGGCTCGTGATCAAGCCGGCTTACCCCAACCAGCGCTTCGAACCGATGTTCGGCCGCGATTTCACGGGTAAGGCGCGGGACGAGCTCATCGCACGTCTGCGCAATCGGCCGTACGCGTACGTCGCGCAGGAGCACGTCCGTCTTTCGCAGGCGCCGGTCTGGAAATCCGCATCGCAACCCGAGTTCGGCGCCCGCGCGCTCACGATCCGCGTCTATGCCGTCGCGGGTCCCAATGGATTCGAAGTATTGCCCGGCGGTCTCGCGCGAGTCGCGAACGAAACGGCGGCGGATGTCGTTTCCACGCAGCGTGGCGGTGGCGCGAAGGACATCTGGGTGCTGGGCGGTGTCGAGCCCGAACTGACCCAGGAAGCGCCGTCCGCGGCGGGAAAGTGGGCGACGGCGCAGCGCCAGGACTACATCCCCTCGCGCCTCGTCGAGAACCTCTACTGGCTCGGGCGATACGCGGTGCGTTGTGAGAACACGGCGCGGCTGCTGTTGCGCACGCTCGGCGCGAGAAGCGATGCGCGCGTGTGGGCGCATGCACGCGACATCTGCCGCGACATGGAAGCGGTGGAGCCCGAGGGCGAGGTCGCAGGCGCGGTGCGCGCGCAAGATCACGGACTGCAGGCCGACGTGAAGCGCCTCGCCTGGTGCGCATCGCAGGTTCGCAACCGCCTGTCGACGCGCTACTGGCGCGGCGTCGTGGGCCTGCAGCGCCAGATGCAGGAAGCCCTTGCGACACACGGCAGCAGTCGCGAAGTCTGCGAACGCGCGCTGCTCTCCCTCGCCGCGCTCGCCGGATTCTCCGAAGAAGACATGATGCACGACGTCGGCTGGCGTGCGATGCGGCTCGGCCGGCGCATCGAACGCATGCAGTTCATCGCGCAGATGCTCGCGCGGCATCTCGACCGCCCCGAGGCGACGCGGCCCGAAGCTGTCGAGTGGCTGCTCGACGTCTGCGACAGTACTCCCATCTACCGCGCGCGCTTTCTCGGCGCGCCGCGCCTGTCCTCGATGCTGAATCTGCTGCTGCACGACGAGGGCCACCCGATGGCGCTCGACTTCCTGCGCCGGTTCATCGATCGCGATCTGCTGGATCTCTCGAGTGCCCTCGGTGGCGAGCGCGAAGCCGGCATGCCCGAAGTGCCACAGTTGCCGCCGGACGGCGCCGAGCGCATCGACTCGGCCTGCGAGCCCGGCGACTCGCTGCGCGCCGAGCTCGCGAAACGGCTGGCCGCACTCGCCGCGGCGTCGGGGGAGCTCTCGGATCGTCTCTCGCACCGCTATTTCACGCTCATCGAACTCGACGCGCATGCGTTGGCCACCTGACGCACGCATGAAACGCAAATATCGCATCCGCCACGAAACGCGCTACGAGTACGCCGCCGATGTCGTGCACTCCCACCACCTGCTGCACCTCGTTCCGCGGCCGGCGCGCTATCAGGAATGCCTCGAACACGAGATCGACATCGTTCCCGCGAACCATCGGCGCGTGAACGAGCTCGACGCGTTCGGCAATCCGGTGACGCGCGTCGAGCTCGCGAAGCCGCATCGCGAGCTGTCCGTCGTCTCGCGCATGGAGATCGAGGTGCATCCGCGCGCGGCCGTGCACGCCGCGACGACGCAGCCCTGGGAAAAGCTTCGCGATTCGTTCGCCTTTCATGGCGCATGGCCGTCGCGGGACCACCTCGAGGCCGCGCGCTTCCGTCACGAATCCCCGCACGTGCGCGTCAAGCAGGTGTTCACCGACTACTCGGCGGATTGTTTCACGGAAGACCTGTCCATCCTGATCTGTGCCGAGAAGCTCACGCACAAGCTCCATGAAGGCATCCAGTACGCGCCCGGTGAGACGACGATCAGCACGTCGGCCGTCGAAGTGCTCGAAACCCGGCGCGGCGTCTGCCAGGACTTCGCGCACCTGATGATCTCCTGCCTGCGCTCGCGCGGACTTCCGGCGCGTTACGTCAGCGGCTATCTACGCACGAACTCCGCTTCCGCCGAAGGCGAGGCGAAACTCGTCGGCGATGCCGCGTCGCATGCGTGGGTTGCCGTGTGGAGTCCGCCGTACGGATGGATCGAACTCGATCCGACGAACGGTTGTCATGCCGGCACGGATCACATCTCGGTGGCGTGGGGCCGTGATTTCGGCGACGTGTCGCCGTTGCGCGGCGTGATCCTGGGTGGTGCCGAGCACAAGCTCAAGGTCACCGTGCTCGTGGAGCCGCTGAGTTAAAGGGGTCGGATCAATTTAGCGCGAGCAAGACAGGGCTCGATCCCGGTCCCCGCGACGGCTTCCGCTTGAATCGTCTTTTGGCCCTCAAGGTCGCTCGCGCTTCAAAAACTTCCGGACGGAAGTTTTTGGCGTTCGCTCGTCGTTCGCTGCTCGCCTTCTTTGTAGCTTCGAGGGTGCACCTGACGGGGCATCAACCCGGCTCGCGGCCGCTCTCTCCTCGCCGATCTCCATTCGGGCCAAAAGACGATTCAACCGGAAGCCGTTTCAACGGCGCACTTCGCGAGCCCCATCGTGCTCGCGCCAAATAGATCTGACTTTAAGGCTTGTCGATCTCCGCACGCAGCTTCTCCACGTCCGCGTTACGGACGTACTTCTGGATGTTCTTCCAGATCGAGTGATAGCCGTAGCCGCCGTCGGTCAGCTCGCGTAAAGCGTCCTCGGCCGACCAGCCGTGATAGATGCGCCGGTACATCGCGCTCATGAGCCCCGTTCGATCCGCGCCGTGCTGGCAGTGGATCAGGAACGGGCCGTTCTCCGTCTTCTTCAGCATCCGCATCACTTCGATGACGTGCTTGTCGTCCACGCGCCACGTCAGGATCTACGTGCGTTCGGTCCGCAGCGACGTGCCCTCGACTTCGTCATCGTCGTGGTTGAAGTAACGCAGGTTGATCACGGTGCGGATGCCGAGCTTCTCGAGATTCTTCATTCCGACCTCAGTCGGCTGTTCGCTGCGATAGAGCGTCGGGGTGATGCGGTGCAGGTTAGGCGCGCCTTCGAGCGCGATCGGCACGGCCCACTGGGCCGGTCGGGGCCCGGCGGGCACGGCCATCTTGGTGTCCTGGGCGGAGGCGGCGGCGACGAAAGCGGCACACGTGATGAGGGTGGCGAGTGTTTTCATCGAGTCACCGACAATAGCGCAACGACGTCGCGGGCAGCATGGGGAGTCCGGATCCGCAGAGCCGCCGCGCGCATCGCGGCGAGCCGCTGCGGCTCCTCGAGCAGCTTCCGCAGTTTGAACGACAGGGTCGCGGCGTCGACGGCCTTCACGGCCGCGCCAGCTTCGAGTAGGTAGTCGGCGTTGCGCTCTTCCTGGCCCGGGATCGGCGACACGAGCAGCATCGGCTTTCCCTTCGCGAGACATTCGGACGTCGAGAGGCCGCCGGGCTTCGTGATCACGAGATCGACCGCGGACATGATGCGCTCGACCGTGGTCGTGAAGCCCAGGGGAAAGAGTCTGCCGGGATTCTTCTTCGCGAGTGCCTGCAGCCGCTTCAGCAAGGCTTCGTTCCGGCCGGCGAGCGTCACGAGCTGCAACTTTTCGAAATGGAGGCCGGGTTCGCGCAACGCGCGCTCCGCGAGTTCGTCGAGCGCGCCGACGCCGCCACCGCCCGCCATCATGAGTACCGTGAACTTCGCGGGATCGAGCCCGATCTCGGCCGCGCAGGTCTTTCGGTCCAGCGCTGCGGTGAACTGCGGCATCACGGGGATGCCCGTGACGACTATCTTCTCGCGCGCGACGCCGCGATCCGCGAGGCGGAACGCCACTTCGTCGCTCGCGACGCAGTAGCGGTCGACGTGCGGGTGCACCCAGAGTGCGTGCACGTCGAAGTCGGTGACCTGGACCCAGAGCGGAGGCAAGTCCTTCGTGCCCGCCTTGCGCTTCGCCCGTTGCCGCGACAACAACTCCGCCGGCAGGAAATGCGTGCACAGGATGACGTCAGGCTGGACGCGCGCGATCTCGCCGTCGAGCTTGCGCAGGTTGAATTTCTCGGCCGCGCGCTTGAAGTCGCCGAACAGCGAGTTGCGGCTGGGACGGTCGGATTTCGCATAGAGATACGACCACAGCTGCGGCAACGTCTCGACGAGCTTCAGGTATTGCGCGCCGTAGAACTTGCGGAACTCGGCCGGCGCGATCGAGAGCAGGTCGAGATGGGTGGCGTCGAGCGGCGGCGCCGCGGCACAGGCTGCGGCCTCGATCGCCTGCGCGGCGCGGACGTGGCCGGCACCGGCGGAAACGCTGAGGATCAGGAGCTTCTGTCTATGCTGTTTGGGCGGCACGCGCCGCGAAGATTACCCGAAACGCCGCTCGCGGGCCGAGAGGCGGACACCCTTCACCCAAAGAGGGGGGATAGGGATTCAGGTGTCCGCGACTCGCCGCTTTTGAGCACGTTCGATAGTTGGCTCCTGTTTCCGGTTGACCTTTGCGATTCAGCCCTTCAGCGGAATCGACTTGAAGGAAACGATTTCGCCGGCCGACGTCGCCTTGCACGAGGCCTTCGCGAGCAACGCGTTCGTCTTCATGCTCTTGGCGATGACGGTGAACGAGTTCGGGTCGACGAGATCGGAGATGAAGTTGGTGGCCGGCTTCACGGTGTAAGTCGGGGTGGCGTCGGTGGTCAGCGTTGCGATGAGCGCCTTGCTGCACGCGGCGAGCGCGGGCGTCACGGTGCCGGTGCCTGCCTGTCCGAAGGACGCGAAGCTGATCATCCCGGCGAGAACGAGGTACTTGGGGGTTCGACGAATCATGGTGTTTCTCCTAACAAGTTTGAATTCCACGATGGTCAAACTACCGGGGACGCCATGCACGCACAAACGAGATGATTAGTCCGGCGCATCAGTTTTCCTCACGCGGCCGGCAAGCCTCGATCAGCCACGCGCACAAAGAGCGAATGTCGTCACGATTTTCGTCTTCGGTACGAACTAACAATGTGTAGTTCTCCTGCGTCACGAGTTCGTCAT
This sequence comes from Pseudomonadota bacterium, assembly GCA_043747835.1. GTDB lineage: Bacteria > Pseudomonadota > Gammaproteobacteria > Steroidobacterales > Steroidobacteraceae > CADEED01. Next base: position 38,494 of record JAYTOK010000101.1, read on the forward strand.
CGAACACGCGCGCGAGACGGCCGCTCGCGAACTTGGCGCGGCTGAGCTCCGCCGGCAGCAGCGCGATGCCGATGCCCGTTTCCGCGGCGCGCATCGCGGCCGACATCGAGTCGATGCGCACGATCTGCGAGGGAACCAGCGATTTCATGCCGACCGCGGTCGCCCATCGATCCCAGTCGTCGCGGCGCGCCTCGTGCACGAGCAGCGTGTGCGCATTCAGATCTTCGTAGCGCGTCACCGGCTTCTCTGCGAGCAGCTCGGGCTTGCACGCGGGAATCATCGTCTGCGCGAACAGCGGATGGGCGACGAGGCCGTTCCACGGCCCCGTGCCCACGACCACCGAGATGTCGGCCTCGGCCACGTGCGCGCGACCGCCCGCGCCGGACGTGTCGATGCGCAGGTCGATGCCTGTATTCAACTTCGAGAACTCGGAGAGCCGCGGCAACAGCATCTCGCTCGCGAAGTAGGCAGGCACGTGCAGACGGACGCTGTTGCGTCCATACCGAGCGCGCAACTGTTCGGTGACGGCTTCCAGGCGAACGAACAGATCGTCTATCTGCTCGAGGTAGCGCGCACCCGCGTCGGTCAGCGCGAGGGCGCGCGCGCCCCGCGAGAAGAGCGGCAGTCCGAGCTGCGTCTCGAGCGTCTTGATCTGATGACTCACCGCCGAAGGCGTGATGCAAAGCTCATCCGCGGCAACGGCAAAACTCGAATGCTTGGCGGCGATCTGGAAAGTCTTGATGGCCTTTAACGAAGGACTACGCATTTCATTGGACGAACCTTCAGACAGGCAAAGCTGCGATGCCGGGAGTAAAGCAAGCTGCGTGCCAGGGTCGGAAATCGCGTAACTATTTGTTTTGCCGGGCCCTGCACCGTTGACGTGCCGTCAGATTGTTCACCAATGATGCGCTGCTTTCACATTTGCACTGGCGATGGGTGAACGTCGTGTGACATCACACGGCTTCCGCGAGCGAGCGCAACACCATCGCCGCGTCCGCCTCCGGCAATTTCAGGATGCGGTCGTAGAGCGAGATGGTGATCGCGCAAACTTTCCCGCGGTCGACGCCGGGAGCGGCAACGTTCCCGAGCATCTGCGCGTCGTCGCCGAATTCCTCGGCCAGCGCCTGTACGACGGGAACGAGCTTCTCCTGCGCGACGTTGGGCGGCTCAGCAGCCGCGGGCTCTTCCGCGGAACTGCGGATCACTTCCGCGAGCAGTGTCAGCGAGCGGCTTTCCGCGGCTTCATCGAAGTACTTCGCGAAGTCGATGGGGCCCGCGACCTGCGGGAACAGGTAACGGAAACACGAATCGCCGTCCTTCTGCAGCACGCGCAGGTTGCCCAGCATCTCGCGCATGAGCGCGATCAGAGAGTCTTGCGACGCGTTGCCCATGCGCCGCGACGTGACGCCGCTCACCTCGCTCATCACGAGCGACGTGAACGCGCCCATCTGCTTCGGGTCGACGACGGTTCGTTTGTATTCGGCGAGGATCTTCGAGTAAGCGGCGGGTTCGTGTTTCTTGAGAACCCGGTAGACAGGGACCTCGAGCAGCTTCTCTTCGGCGTGGCGGATCGCATACCACTCGCTGACACGCGGGGCGACGAAGTGATTGCCGAGCGCCGCGGCCAGCACGATGCACACCGTGACGATGCCGATGCCGGATTTCGTTTCCCTGCCGCGCGCGACCAGCGCGCCAACCAGGCCGCCGAGCGCGCCGGTGATCGTAGCGGTGGCCAGTGAAATCCAGTCCATGCGCGTCTCCCGGAAAACCCGAGCCTAGCAGCTCGCGGCGAAACCGGGCGACGACGGTGAGGGTTCCCGCCGCCGTCCGAAAACGCGGGCGGTAGCTAGACGAAGCAGGGTGGCATCGGAGTGGCGAAGTGGGCGCGCGCCCGGGGCCGGCGACTGCTCCGGTGGCCGGATTCCGGTAAATACCGGCCTGTGACGCAGTTTCTGGAAAACAGGGTGCCGGCTGTGTATAGTCGCGCCCGCTCCTTCAGGGTCGTGCGGTCATCGCCCCCTAGAGCTCGCGATCTTCAACGATTCGCAAATCAATCCCTCGCTAATGACCGCTCTCGAAACCTTCGAGCAGTGCGAGTCTGTTCTCTCTTTTTTACAAGGCATTTCAATGTCATTCGATTCTCTCGGGCTGAAGCCCGAGCTGCTGCGTGCCGTGGCCGACAAGGGCTACACGGAACCCACTCCCATCCAGAAAGAAGCCATTCCGGCAGTCCTCGCGGGCCGCGACGTACTCGCGGGCGCGCAGACCGGCACCGGCAAGACCGCCGGCTTCGTGCTGCCGATCCTGCAGCGCCTCGGCGCCCGCGGTCAGCGCAATCCGCGCTGCCTCGTGCTCGTGCCGACGCGCGAACTCGCCGCGCAGGTCGAGCAGAGCGTGAAGGACTACGGCAAGTACGTGGACCTCCGCTCGCACGTGGTCTTCGGCGGCGTGTCCGAACGCCCGCAGATCGACAAGCTGCGCTTTGGCTGCGACATCCTCGTCGCGACGCCGGGCCGCCTCCTCGATCTCGCCGAACAGCGCGCGGTCTCGCTGTCCGAAGTGCAGATCTTCGTGCTCGATGAAGCGGACCGCATGCTCGACATGGGCTTCATCCACGACCTCAAGCGCGTGCTCAAACTATTGCCCGCGCAACGCCAGAACCTCATGTTCTCGGCGACCTACTCCGACGACATCCGCGATCTCGCGAACCGCTTCGTGAAGAACCCGGTGAGCGTGCAGGTCACGCCGCGCAACGCGACCGCCGAGAAGGTGGAGCAGAGCGCGTATCGCGTTCCGAAGGAACACAAACGGCACCTGCTCGCGCACCTGATCCAGTCAGGCGACTGGCACCAGGTGCTCGTCTTCACGCGCACCAAGCACGGCGCGAACCGTCTCACGCAGCAGCTCGAGAAGGCGGGCGTGACGGCGATGGCGATCCACGGCAACAAGAGTCAGAACGCACGCGTGCGCGCGCTCGAGGACTTCAAGGAAAACCGCATCACGGCGCTCGTGGCGACGGAAGTCGCGGCGCGCGGGCTCGACATCAAGGAGCTGCCCCACGTCGTGAACTACGAATTGCCGAACGTGCCGGAAGACTACGTGCACCGCATTGGTCGCACCGCGCGTGCGGGCTCGACGGGCGCCGCGATCTCGCTGGTGTCGCCGGACGAAGTCTCGCTGCTGCGCGACATCGAGAAGGTGCTCAAGCGCGGGATCGAGTTCCTGCCGACGCCGCAGTTCGAAATCAAAGAGGGCACGCACACGCCGCGTGCGGACAGCCGTGAGTCGGGCGAGTATTCGCCTCACCAGGATCCGCGTCGCCGGCCCGAGCATCGCCGCACTGGCGGTGGTGGCGGCGGACGCCGCAGTGGTGGTGGCCAGCGCGGAGCGCCGCGCGGTGGTGGCGCGGGTCGCGTCAGTCATGAGGCCTACACGCCCGACTTCGCCGGCGCCGACGCGTCGGCTCCGCGCGCGGATGCGCAGGCGCCGGGCGCCGAGAGACCTAGCAACCCGAATCGCGAAGGCGCGACCGGTCACCGTGTCGGCGGGGGCGGTGGTCGCGGCCGGCGCGGCGTCGGTGGCGGGCACCACGGCCAGAATCGCGGCGGTCAGCCCGGCCAGCAGGGCCAGGGCGGTCAACGCGGTGAATCGCGAGGCGGGCAATCCGCCGGTCAGCCCGCGGGCCAATCCGGTCATGGCGGTCGCGGTGGCGGTGGGCATTCCGGCCAGAGCCGTGCCGGTGGCAGGAGCGGCGGCGGTGGTGGCGGTGGCAGGAGCAGCGGCGGTGGTGGCGGTGGCCAGCGCAGTCGCGGCGGCTTCGCGCGCGGTGCGCGCTCGTCGAAACCCGGCAGTGGCAGTGGTTCGAGCGGCGGATCGAGTGGCGGACCCGGCGGGTTCTCGCGGATCACCTGAGCGAGCGTCGATCTGCGCTCAGGCGACTGCGGATGCGGCGTCTTGTGCTTCGATGGGCAACCGGATGAAGAAGTTGGTCCCTTTGCCCATCTCGGACTGAAAATCGAGCGAGCCACCGTGGCTCTTCACCACGTTGTGGGCGATGGATAGTCCCTGGCCCGTTCCCTTGCCGACTTCTTTCGTCGTGAAGAACGGCTCGAAGATCCGCTTGCGGATCGCATCGGGAATGCCGCCGCCCGTGTCGCCGATCATGATCACGGCGAAGTCGCCTTCCAGGAACGTGCGCACGGTGATGAGGCCCTTGTCGTGCGTGCCCTTGACGCGATCGCCGATCGCATGCGCGGCGTTCACGACGAGATTCAGCACGACCTGGTTGATCTGTCCGCCGTGACAGGTCACGAGCGGCAACGCCGAGTCCAGTTGTATGTCGACATCCGCGACGTACCGGTATTCGCTGCGGGCGACCACGAGCGTGCTGTTGATGGCGCGGTTCAGATCCACCTGGCTCATGTCGCGCTGATCCGCGTACGAGAATTCTTTCATCGAGCGTACGATCTCGGCGATGCGGCCCAGGCCGTCCGCCACGCGTGCGAGGGCGGGCGGCAGCTCGTGCCGCAGCTCTTCCACGTCCTCGTCGATCGGCTCGTCCGGTAGTTTGGCCTGCAGCTTCGCGTTGTGCGCGAGGATGTCCTGCAGCGCCTCGCGGATGAACGCGACACTGTCGTTGAGGTACTGGATCGGCGTGTTGATTTCGTGGGCGACGCCGGCGGCCAGACGGCCGATGGACTCGAGCCGCTCGCCCGAGGCGAGCCGCTGTTCGGCGCGCTTGCGTTCGGTGATGTCGAAGCCCATGCCGATGATGCCGATGACATCGCCGTTCTCGTCCTTGAGCGGTACTTTGGACGTGACGACTGTGCGTTCCTCGCCCGTTGCCTTGTCGAAACCCGGTTCCTCGAGACCGATGATGGCCTGCCCGGATTTGAGGAGCGCCTGTTCGTCGGCGAAGAATTTTTCCGCGAGCTCGCGGCTGAAGTAATCGAAGTCGGACTTACCGATCGCTTCCCCGGAAGTCGTGCCCATATTGCGGGCGAGGTGCGCGTTGCACGCGATGAAGCGGCTGCTCACGTCCTTCGCGTAGATGAATGCGGGGATGAGGTCGATCATCGTGCGCAGCAACGTGCGCTCGTGGGCGAGGGCGGTCGCGAGATCCTGGCGCGCGGAGGCTTCCGCCTCGAGCGCACTGCTCATTCGGACAATGGCGGTGTCGTCACCACTCCCGCTTTCCGGCTTGTCGGACACGTAAGACTCCCGGCCCCCAGCGGGCTCCTCAAGGGAGTAGCGGCGAAAAACGCGCTTTCTGAAAGGGCGGGAACGGTTTTGCGAACGCCGTCACCCAAAGCGCCAAAGACACGGCCCTAGTGAAAAGCCCGCGCAGCCCGGAAGGCCGCGCGGGCAGGTCGACCACGACGCTGGCGTGTTATTGCCGCGGGCTCTCGGTGTCCGGCAGGTTCGTATCAGGCTGGCCCGTGGCAATCCCTCGCCATGTCCGACTGGGGCTGCGACTGCGGCTGGCTCGGGGTCGTGGACTCGCCCGGGCTCACTGCGCCTTCTCGAACTCGGCGTTGTCGAGATAGCCGTCGGCGTTCGCATCGGCCGTCGAGAACACGATGTTCATGTCGGCGGACGCCTCGGACTTCGAGATGCGGCCGTCGCGGTTCGTGTCGATCGAATCGAACGGCGCGCCGGTGTGTGCCGTGCCCTTGTCGCCCGCGATCGCGGTGCCGGCTACGGGGATCAGGGCGGCGATGGCAACGGCCATCAATGACTTGCGGTATTTCATGTGGACTCCTCGAACGTCGGAAGGATTGAAGGCTGCGACGCCCGAACGGTGAGTTCGGCGTCGTGCCACGCGGTTCCCGATCGTTCGGCCGCGCGTCTGTCGAATCGGGTCGTCGCATCACGACAATCGTTCATTCGCGCGAGGCCGATCGACGGCGGCGTTTCGCGCCCTAACTACAAACAAGCACTCGCGGGTCGCGGATCGGGGACGTCGGAGGTTGCCCGGCTCCCGTTGCGCGCACGGGCGATGCCCATGCGTCCCGCTGGATGCGCCGAAGTTTTTGCGGGTAGGAGAAATCCCCGGCATGCTGGAGCGGATGTCGCAAGGTCGGAAAATCTCGATTGCTGTCGCCGCTGTCAGCGCCGTAGTCATTGGCGTAACGGTTGCAACGTACGTGATCAATCCTTTCAACACCGCGAGCGACGATCCGCGAGCGCGGATCCTGGGTTACACGCTGTATCGCGCGCCGAGCCGTTCCATGGAACCCGCGCTGCGCGAAGGCGACGTCTTCATCGTCAGCGCGGCCGCGCTGCGCAATCGCGATCCGCACATCGGCGAGATCGTGGTGTTCCGCTTCCCGCCCGATCCGGCAGTCAGCTACGTGAAGCGTGTCGTCGCAACGGGCGGCACCACGATCGAGATGCGCAAAGGCGCGTTGTACGTCGACGGGCAGGCTGTCGACGAGCCGTGGCTGCCGGCGGAGCCCACTAGTACGGCGGTCTAAGATGGAATGACGACGCCGCTGCGCGAGGAAGACATCTACTCCAACCTGGCGCCGCTCGGCGTGCCGGAGAATCACTTCTTCGTGCTCGGGGACAATCGAAGCAACAGTTCGGACAGTCGCGTCTGGGGATTCGTGCCGCGAGAGAACATGATCGGGATCGTCGCGGAAGACTGACAACAAGAAGGATCAACCCATGTCGGATGCTCAGGAATCCAAGCCTTCCGAACTCGCGCCCTGGGTGCGCGCGGACTTGCCGGAGCCGCCGCGGCCGCGCGGCCTCTCGTGGATCAGCGTCTGTGGGCCGGGAATCATCGTCCTCGGCGTATCCATCGGCAGCGGCGAATTCCTGCTAGGTCCCGCGACCTTCGTGAAGCATGGCTTCTCGTTGTTGTGGGTCACTCTCGCCGCCGTGTTCTTCCAGACGGTCTTCAATACCGAGCTCATGCGCTACACGCTCGCGACCGGCGAGCCGATCGTCACGGGCTTCATGCGGACGCGTCCCGGAAAGACGTTCTGGGCCTGGTTCTACGCATTCCTCTACTTCCTGCAGATCGGCTGGCCCGCATGGGCCGCGACAGCCGCAGGCGCGATCTTCTTCCTCGCCGTCGGTCGACTGGCGCACATTCCCGCGGAGAGCATGACTATCTACGCGATCGGCGTCGCAACGCTGCTCTCGTGCGTGTTCGTTCTACTGCTCGGCAAGCGCATCGCGCGCACGCTCGAGATCCTCAACTGGGTTCTCGTCACCTGCATCATCGGCGGCTTCGCCGCGCTCGCCATCGCGTTCGCAGCTCCTGCGACGTGGGCGGCGGCCATCGTGGGATTCGCCGGATACGACTTGCCGCGCGGCGCCTTCAACTTCCTGCCCGACGACGTCGACATCCTGCTGCTCGGCGCGCTCGTCGGGTATTCCGGCGGCGGCGGCGTGCTGAATCTGACCTTGTCGAACTGGGCGCGCGACAAGGGTTACGGCATGGGCAGCCGCGTCGGTCACATCGCGGGCGCGGTCGGCGGCGAGAAGACGCAACTCGCGGATACGGGATTCATTTTCGAGCCCGACGCGCCGAACCTCGCGCGTTGGCGCGGCTGGTGGCGCATCGTGCGCGTCGATCAGTGGGGGATATTTTTCGTCGGCGCGCTGCTCGGCATGATGCTGCCGTCGCTGCTCTACGTCACGTTCATCGAGAGCGGCACGAACATCATGGGCCCGTCGATCAGCGCCGTGCTCGCGAACAACATGAGCATGGCCGCGGCGCCGTGGCTCGGGCTCACGATCGCCGCGCTCGGCGTGTGGATTCTCTTCAAGACTCAGCTCGACGTCATCGAGGGAATGACCCGCTCGATCACCGACATTCTGTGGACGGGGAGCGTGCGCGTGCGCGACTGGCGGGGCGGCGACGTGCGCGCCGTGTACTACATCGTGCTGTCGGTGATCGCGATCTGGGGCATCGTCGCGTCGATGTTCGTAGCTCCTGATCTGCTGCTGAAGATCGGCGCGAACATCGCAGGTGTCGTGTTCATCATCGCGTCGCTGCACGTGCTCTATGTGAACACGCGGCTGCTTCCCCCGGCGCTGCGGCCGCCGCTGTGGCGGCGAGCCGTTCTCGTTGCCATGGTCGGGTTCTATGGCTTCTTCGTCATCTTGGTGGCGAAGTCCTTCTTGTAGCGTCCATATCGGTACTCGGTCATAAAGTATCGATAAACAATAAAAAACTATTGACTAGCGCGTTTCAAAGAATCATCCTTCGTCGCAAGGAGGACTCATGAACGTTACAAAAAATCAGGTGCAGAGGGTGATGCGGGCGAGTGTCTGGGGACGCAGGATCAGCACGGCGCTGATCGGGATGACGGTGGCCTCGCTCGTGGTGGTGCTGTTCGTCTTGATCACGGGCAAGCCACTTACCAACTTCAAATTCTCGATCAGCGCGTACGTCTTCACGCAAGACAGCCTGACGAGGCTCCCGGTGAAGGTCTGGATCGTCTCGTTCTTTCTCATCGCCACTACGCTGGGGATAGGCTGGCTCTACCTGCTGCGCACGGTGTTCGCGAACCTCGCGCGCGGCGAGATCTTCTGCGAAGCGAATGTGCGCCATATCCGCAATATGGGACTGCTGATCATCGCGGGTGGGCTGCTCGTCTGGATCGCGCCGCTCGCGAACGCGACGATCTTCATGTTCGCCGGCCACGATGGCATCGAATCCCGGGCTACGCCTTTCATCCAGGATGGGCTCGGATCGTTTGCCTACGGCGGCTTGCTGATCTTCCTGTCGTGGATCATGGCGGTGGGGCTCGGCGTGCGCGAAGACGCCGAAAAATTGCGCCACGACGCAGAACTGGTCATCTGAGCCATGGCCATCGTCGTCAACGTCGATGTGATGCTCGCGCGCCGCAAGATGCGCCTCAACGAGCTCGCCGAGAAAGTCGGGATCACGCCGCAGAACCTCTCGGTGCTCAAGACCGGAAAGGCCCGCGCGATCCGGTTCAGCACTCTCGAGAAGCTATGCGAGGTGCTGGAGTGCCAGCCGGGGGATATCTTCGCGTTCGAAGGCGCGGCGGAGTCCGGGAAAGACTCGGCCGCTTAACGCTTGCGCGAGATCTCGATGCCGTTGCCGACGTCGAGCAGCACCGAGTCCATGTCCCCGGCCGCGCGCACGCGCTTGCGATATGCCTCGGCCTGCGGCCGCACGGACTCAGGTAAAAGCATGTTGTCGGCGCAGATGACTCCGCCCGGCGCGAGCTTCGGGTGCACGAGTTCGAAGCAGGGCACGTACAGATCCTTCCACACGTCGAGCAGCACGAAGTCGAACGGCCCCGGCAGCGTCTTCAGCGATTCGAGGCAGTCGCCCATGTGGAATTCGACGCGGCTCGAGAGGCCCGCGCGCGTCAGCGCCTGGCGCGCGTGTTCGATCTTGAAGTCCTTGAGCTCGAGCGACACCACCTTGCCGCCCGTCGCGCGCGCGGCGGCGCCGAGCCAGACCGTCGAATAACCGTACGACGAGCCGAGCTCGAGGATGCGGCGCGATTGGGCGCCGGTGGCAAGTAGATAGAGAAGCATGCCCGCTTCGCGTCCGACCGACAGCAGCAGATCGTCGAGATCGGTGCCGGGCGCGCCCGGCGTCATGGTCCGGCGTTGTTCGTCCTCCGCGCGGCGTTCGAAATCGGCAAGGACGCGTTCGATGACGGGGTCGAGGAGTGCCATTCAGGATCTTTCCGCTCGGTTGAGCTTGTTGTTCGTCGGGACGGCGCAGTCGCGCTCGCGGCCGGAATACTGCCCGCTCGTAGCGGCGTTGGCGAGCGCCTTCAGGGTTTGTAGCTGCAACGATGACGGCATTGACGGCTCCAGTTTTGCTAGGGCAGGAGCGTCCGTTGCTCACCCCTGATCCTCTGTTGCGTGTCCGTAAATGCTGACGCGTGCCGCCGGCCGCCGATTTGACGGAACGTTGCGCCCGGGGTCGTTCGCCCGCACTATCCCGCCCCGGCGATGCATCGCGAGAAGGGGGGTGCCGGCATCGCCGCCCGGCGCGCGCCGCCGGCCGCCATCACAGGAGATTTGCGCATGCGAACGAAGTATTTCGCTCGGGTAGTTAGTATGGCCGGCGTCATGGGCGTCGCCGCCGGAACCGCCGTCGCCGCCACCGCGCCGTCCGTGGACGGCCTGACGCTGCCGGCCGGTTTCACGGCCACGGTGGTTCACGAAGGCGCTGGCGCGGGCCGGCACCTCGCCATTCGCGACAACGGCGACCTGTACCTCGCGAGCCGCAATGGCCTGGTCGCGCTGCGCGACAAGAACGGCGACTTCACGGCCGATGAGGTCACGCCCTTTGGCGACGTCAAAGGAACGGAAGTCCGGATCTTCGAGGGCTACCTCTACGCCTCCGACAACGTCGGCGTGTACCGTTACAAACTCGATCCGGACGGACTCGTGCCCAACGGCGCAAAGGAAACCGTGGTTTCGGAGTTCCCGCCGGAGCGCCAACACGCCGACAAGACATTCGCGCTGGATGAGAAGGGTACGCTCTACGTGAACGTCGGTGCGCCGTCGAACTCCTGCCAGCAGAAGGACCGGGAGGCAGGTTCGCTGGGCCGCAACCCGTGCCCGATCCTCGAGAATTACGGCGGCGTCTGGGTGTTCGACGGAAAGAAACTCGGGCAGAAGCCGGCCGACGGTCGTCGCTTCGCGACCGGCATGCGCAATGCCGTCGCGCTCGAATGGAACTCCGGGCAGAAGGCGCTGTACTCGGCGATCCACGGCCGCGATGGTCTCGACACCCTGTTTCCCGCGCTCTACGACGCGGTCGACAACGCGACGCGCACCGCGGAGGAATTCCACCAGATCGTCGACGGCGGCGACTACGGCTGGCCGTACGCATTCTGGGATCTGAAGCTGAACGCCCGGATCGTCGCGCCGGAGTATGGCGGCGACTCGAAGAAGACTGCGGAGAAGGGGAAGTACTCCGACCCGCTCGTTGCCTTCCCCGCGCACTGGGCGCCGAACGATCTCGTGTTCAATTCCGGCAGGAGCTTCCCGAAGAAATATCGCGATGGCGCGTTCATCGCGTTCCACGGCAGCTGGAATCGCGCGCCGGAGCCGCAGGCCGGCTACAAGGTCGTCTTTCAGCCGCTGAAGGACGGCAAGCCTTCGGGCAAGTACGAAGTGTTCGCCGACGGCTTCGCCGGCGAGCTCGCTGACAACAATCCGCGCAATGCGCGTTACCGCCCGGTCGGTCTCGCGGTACATCCGGATGGATCGCTGTATGTCGTCGACTCGCAGAAAGGTCGCATCTGGCGCATCGCGCCGAAGTAGACGAATGAACGTTCGTTCGATCGTGGTCGTCGCGGGTGCAATGCTCGCGACGGCCTGCGTCGCCTCAGATCAGGCGTCCGATATGGCGCCCGTGGCTAACAACGTCGCGGAAGACGTGGGCAAAGCGCTGTACGGCAAGCACTGCCTGACCTGCCATCAGGCCGATGGGTACGGCGTGCCCAACCTGCAGCCCGCGATCGTCGGCGGCACCTGGGTCGGCGGCGATCCACGCGCGCTCGCGATGTTCGTGCTGACGGGTGGGTTCGATTCCGCCTCGCGCAAGGACGGCGAGAGCCACAACGTGATGCCGGCGTTCGCGCGGTTGTCCGACGAGGACCTCGCCGGAATCCTCACCTTCATCCGCCGGAAATTCGGGATGGGAGCGTCGCCGGTGAACAGGGCCGATGTCGCGGAAGCCCGGACGAACTTGCCGCAGCCCCAATAGGGCTCACGGAAGAATCACGCCGCGCATCACTTCACGCGATACAGATGCACGTAGCGGTCTGTCTTGCCCTTCACCGCGGGATCGAAAACCATCTTGTCGAGCTGGTCCGCCGGATTGCGCAGGCCGTCATACGATTTCTCGAACACGAAACCGCGCGACGTGAGGCTCTGCTTCGCGAAGTCCTCGTTGAGGCGATGCCACTTTCCCGCGCCTTCCTTGCCGGTGCCCTTGGGCGCGTTGTGATCGACGATCAGCAGCTTGCCGCCCGGCTTCAGCGCGCGCTTCAGCGAGTCGATGAATCCGGTCGCGTTGATCGCCGGCCAGCCTTCCTTCTCGTCGAGCCAGTACACGTCGTGGTACGACATCACAATGATCGCTAGATCGGCGCTCTTCGGCGGCAGATCCATCCAGCTCGCTTCGACGAGGCGGCGCTCGACGTTCGGCAGCCGGCCTTCGGGGTAACGCTTCTTGACGTCCTCGCGCGCGTACTGCGCATACGGAACGTTGTTCACGGCGATCACTTTGCCCGTGCTCCCCACGATGCCGGCTAACAACTCGGCGTAGTACCCGCCACCCGAGAACATGTCGACGACGGTCATGCCCGGCTTCACGCCCGCAAAGCCAAGCACTTCCGCCGGCTTCTCGCGCGTATCGCGCTCGCGATCGGCGTCGGTGCGCTCCGTATTCGCGATCGCCGCGTCGATGGGGCCGGGATCCGCGGCGAACGCGGGAGCACCGAGAAGCAGCAGTGAACCGAGAGCGAGCGTCGCGAGGGGCTTGGTTTTCATGAAAATCTCCTTGAGCGCATTATGCGCGGCGCCACCAAAATCCAGGAACCCTTTCCACCGTCCCGGCTACTCATCCTGGCGTAACCGCCTCGCCGCAGGGAGACACCCATGAAAACTTCGAAGCCATTTCTCGCGATTCCGCTTCTGCTAGCCGCCTGGTCCGCATTCGGGGCGGGCGGCGGCAGCATGCCGTCCGGTGGCAACACCGAATTCCGTCCGAAGGAGCCGCCGCGTCCCGAAGAACAGGCGCGCACCACGTACAACGCCGGCGTGCGTGCCGTCGAGAAGGCCGATGAGCTGAGCGCTGATGCGACGCGGCAAGCAGATCCTCGCAAGCAACAGAAGGCGAGCGACAAGGCGCGCAACGGCTATGCCTCGGCGCTCAAGAAGTTCACGCGCGCGACGGAGTTGCATCCCGTCATGCACGAAGCGTGGAACTACGTGGGCTACACGCAGCGCAAGCTCGGCAACTACGCCGCCGCGCTCGCCGCTTACGAACGCGCGCTGACGTTGAAGCCTGGATACGCGGAGGCGATCGAGTATCGCGGCCATGCGTATCTCGGCCTCAATCGCCTCGTCGAAGCGAAAGAGGCTTACCTCACGCTCTACTCCGGCAACCGCGCTCTCGCGGACCAGCTGCTCATCGCGATGCGCGAGTGGATAGGTGCGCGGCGCGGCGCGGCCGGCGTCGATCCGGTCGTGCTCGATGCGTTCGCGTCCTGGGTCGACGAGCGCGGCACGATCGCGCGTCAGACCGCGGGTCTCACCCGCGCGGGCGCACGCGCTGGATGGCGCTGAATCGCCGGCGATGAGGCGCGCGTCCGGATCGCGGCGACCGTGGGTCGCTCTCGCGGCCATGGCTGTCGCGGCAATGGGGCTGGCGACGCTCGCGCGCGCCGATGGTTACGAGTGGCGCCTGCCGCGCGGATTTCCGGAGCCCGCGGTGCCGGCCGACAATCCGATGACCGCGGAGAAAGTTGCGCTCGGCGCGCGGCTGTTTTCGGACGCGCGGTTGTCGGCGAGCGGCCGACACTCCTGCGAGAGTTGTCACTCGCCGGGCCGCGCATTCACCGACGGGCTCCCGCGCTCGCGCGGCGACGCGGGCGACACGCTGCCGCTCAATGCGCCGACTCTCCTCAATGTGGCATACAACCCGTCGCTGGGTTGGAACGACCCGGCGGTGCGCACGCTCGAGGAGCAGATGGCGGGACCACTGTTCAACGAGCACCCGCGCGAGCTCGGGCTCGAGGGGCGGGAAGCCGCGGTCGAAAGCGCGCTCGCGGAGGACGCCGCGATGGCGTCCGGTTTCGCGGCGGCGTTTCCCGGTGAGGATCGGCCCGTGACGCTCGGCAATGTCGTGCGCGCGATTGCGGCGTATGAGCGCACATTGATCTCCGGCGACTCGCCGTTCGACCGCTATGTCTTCGGCGGCGACAGTGCCGCGCTCAGCGCCGCGCAGAAACGTGGTCTGGAACTCTTCTCGGGGCGCGCCGGGTGCGCGGCTTGCCACGGCGGCATCAACTTCGCGGGACCCTGGGTGGATCGCGAAGCGCCCGATGCGGAGCCCGCGTTCGCCGACGCGGGCACGGGCGTGACGGTGCGAGTGCCCACGCTGCGCAACGTCGCGCTCACCGGACCCTACCTGCACGACGGCCGCGTGGAGACGCTCGACGACGTGCTCGCGCGCTACGAGGAGCTCGCCCACGAGTCGCCGGATCCGCGACTCGCGCGTCCTGCACTAACTACCGATGAGCGCAATTCCTTACGGGTATTCCTCGACTCCCTGACGGACGCGCCCTAGCGTATGCTCCGCGCCCAAGATGACAGTGGATTTCACGGGCGGCCCCCGATACCTGAAGCCGCATCCTTCGTCCGCGGCCAGTCCCGTCACGGAGCTTGCAGTTACGATCACTCGGCAGTCGCCCGCTCAGCTCGCGCTCGACTACCGCCTCGTCGGCAATCTCTCGCTGCTGCGGATGCCTGAGCCGCGGCCGCCCGTCCGAGCGGACGGCCTTTGGCGGCACAGCTGCTTCGAAGCCTTCATCGGGCACATGCCGGCGACGCACTACTGGGAATACAACTTCTCGCCGTCTGGCGCGTGGGCGGCTTACCACTTCACCGCGTATCGCGAGGGAATGGCGCCGCTCCTGAAAGGATCGCCGCCCGTCACGCGCGCCCACATCGGACGCGACGGCTTCGAGTTTTCGGTGTTGCTCGATCTCGGCTGGCTCGCGCGATCGCCGGACTCCGTCGGGCTGCGGCTCGGAATCTCCGCGGTCATCGAGGACCGGGATCGTGTGTTGTCTTATTGGGCGCTCGAACACCCGAGCGAGAAACCCGACTTCCACCACCCCGGGGGTCTGGTGGTCGCGCTCGACTGAGCGGTGTTACCTTTCGCTGCCCCGACCCCGGGGGTCGACAAGGGCGCGAGGTCACAGAGTGGTTCAGTTCGGCATCGACCGGCTATTAGGCGATCACAAACTCCTGCAGGAGCTCGAAGGCAGACGCGTCGCGCTGCTCGCGCATCCCGCATCGATGACGGCCGACTTCGAGCATTCGCTCGATGCGTTGCGCACGATCCGCGGACTCGACATCACCGCCGCTTTCGGTCCGCAACACGGACTGCGTGGCGACAAACAGGACAACATGATCGAGTCGCAGGATTTCCGCGACCCGGTGCATGGCATTCCGGTGTTCAGTCTCTACGGTGAAGTGCGGCGTCCGACCGAGGAAATGCTCGCGCATTTCGACGTGCTGCTCGTCGACATGCAGGATCTCGGCTGCCGCATCTACACCTTCATCACCACGCTTTTATATGTACTGGAAGCCGCCGCGAAGCACGGCAAGACAGTGTGGGTGCTCGATCGCCCGAACCCCGCGGGACGTCCGATCGAAGGAATGAAGCTGCGTGATGGCTGGGAGAGTTTCGTGGGCGCGGGTCCGATCCCGATGCGCCACGGTCTCACGCTCGGCGAGCTCGGCATCTGGTTCGTGAGCCACTTCCACCTCGCGGTGGACTATCGCGTGATTCCGATGCGCGGCTGGAAGCCCGAAGAGGCACCGGGTTACGGCTGGCCGCTCGGCGAACGCAACTGGGTGAACCCAAGTCCGAATGCCGCCAACCTCTCGATGGCCCGCGCGTATGCCGGCACCGTGATGCTCGAGGGCACCACCTTGTCCGAAGGCCGCGGCACGACGCGGCCGCTCGAGTTGTTAGGTGCGCCCGGTCTCGATCCGCGGACACTGCTGACGACGATGCACCGGATCATGCCGGGGTGGTTGCGCGGCTGTCGTCTGCGGCCGTGCTGGTTCGAGCCCACGTTCCAGAAACACGCGGGCAAGCAGTGCTCGGGTTTCCAGATTCACGTGGAAGACGGCGCGTACGGGCATGGCGAGTTCCGGCCGTGGCGGCTCATCGCCGGCGCGTTCAAATGCATCCGCCGGCTGCGCGGCGAATATCAGTTGTGGCGCGACTTCCCCTACGAATACGAGCGCACGCGTCTCGCGATCGACCTCATCAACGGCAGCGAGTTGCTGCGCGAATGGGTGGACGATCCGTCGTCGACGCCCGCCGATCTCGATGCGATCGTCGGGCGTGACGAGCGCTCCTGGGAAGAGGAGCGCGCGGATATCCTGCTGTATCGCTAGCCGACCTTGCGGCCCGACGAATCGTGCAACGCCGTCAGCAGCGGTCGGTCGATCTTCTTGACCGCTGACGCCAGCGTGTCGTCGACGCACTTCTGCGCGAGCGTCTTCTCGCTGAGATTCAGAAATCCACCGTCGATGCCGCAGACGCGGCGTGAAGCCTTGCGCAGCTTGCGATAGACGTTCTCGACGCCTTTCTGCGTCTCGAGATCTTCAGCGGCGTAGTCCACCGAGATCTTGGGCGCGAGCTCGATGCTGAGCGGCACATCCGCGCGCGCGGTGGCGGCGGCGAGCGCGAAAGCGGCAATCGCAATCGCGGGGAAAACTTTAAGTTTGCGGGTCATGGCGAATCCTCCGTTGAGTACGCCTGTTGAGACGCTGCAGCTCGCGAAAGCGTTGCAGTTAGATCGGGAGATTCGCGCTGAAGCGTTTCATCGCGTCGACGGAGTGAAGCATCGCGGCCCGCAAGACGGCCGCTGCGACATTCTGTCTCATCCGATTCAGCCCACCACTTCGATCGTGACGGTCGGCACCAGGATCGTGACGCTCGGCTTGGCGGCGGCGAATGAAGCGGCTTCGGCATTCACGCTCAGGAAGAGCAGGGTGGTGATCGAAATCGCGGCGGCGCTCGCGGTGAAATGCTCGTAAGCGCGGCGCAGCAGAAAGTTGTAATTCGTGCGGGACATGGCTGATCTCCGGTAGTAGGGGCGGAACATCGAGCCGATGACGCGTCTGGCTCATCGCTTGCCGGCGTGAGTCGCGAGTCCGAAACTTGTCTATCGGGACGTCCATATAGACGCGCGACCCCCCGGATCGGTTGCAATGAGTGAAGTGAAGTTTTTGTGAAGAACTGTCCGCGAACCGCGCTCTTATGCGGACAGACGGGGTCAGGCGCCGTTTCAGCGGTTCAGGAGCGGCGACCCAGGGCGCGCGACGGCGCTCAGGAACTCGCGTGCAGCTCCATCAACATTTCGCGACGGGCAAGTAGTTCAGCCATTGCCGCGCGAGTTGTGCGGAGGTGAAAAACCGGATCTGCTTGTGCGTGCGATGCTCGTACGCGAGCTCGCTGAAGCGGCTGCCGTACGCCGACTCCTCCGCGACGACGATCGCGAGGCGCGCACGATAGTTCGTGAATTTCTGGAACAACTCGCCTGCGAGACCCGTGCGCAGGTCGAAGAAATCCGGGCCGAATTGTTTCTCGTCGAGCACGAGGCCGCCGCCGCCGATACTGGCGCTCAAGGCTTCCGGGATATCGCTGGAAGAATCGATCCTCAAAGAACTCTCTTCACTCCGCCGACTCGGCGCCAGCGGCGACGAAGGCTAGGTCCGACATGTTCACCTTGCCCAGATCGAACTTCTTCGCCGCCGCCACCATTCTCAGCAGCGCCTGCGCGATCGGCATCACCGGCTTCTTGTCGCCGGCTTTCATCTTGTGGAAGCGCACGGGGTTGATGCGTGCGACGACGTAGCTGCGCAGGTACGGAGACTTCATGCCGCGCGCCTGCAGCTCGCCGACGATTCGCTTCACCTCGCTGTCGATTTCCTGCAGCCGCGAGGCATACGCGGCGCGCTCGCGCAGCGCCTCGGGCAGCTTCTTCGTCGTCAGCCGGTCGACTTTCTTGAGCACGGGGCTGTACGCGCCGCCGCCGAAGCGCAGGTTCTCTTCGTACACGAGCCCGAGCGTCAGCAGCTCGGCCGCTTCGAATTCGGCGGCCAGCGACGCTTCGGTGCGCGACGGTTCGCGCTTCGCGAGATTTCGCGCCATGCGAACGACTTCGAGCGACTTGTCCTTCAGGTTGTGCGCCTTCTCGGTGTTCAGTGCGAGGATGCGGTACGACAGCGATTCGTCGGGGGAGATCAGCACGGTCAGTTGCTTGAGGCCGAGCATCTTCGCGGCCGCGAGCCGGTGCCGGCCGTTCGGCGTCCAGAAGCGGCCGTCCTCGCCGCGCACGACGATCAGCGGATCGAGGAAAGCGGCGGTGGCTTCGATCGCGCCCGCGAGGCGCTTCGCATGCGTCGGCGAGAGATCGCGTTGGAACGGGGTCGGTTGCACGGCGCTGAACGGCAGCGAGGCGAGCAGCAACGGACGGCCACCCAGCGGCTCGCGATACGCGCCGATCGGCGCACCGCCGGCCTTGCGCACGAGATCGACCACGGCCGCGATTTCGGGATGGTCGATCGGCAGCGCGACTTCCGTCGCGGCGAGGCCGCGCTTCACCGCGTTCGGCGCGAGCTTCACGCCCCGTCGGGATCGTCCCTTGCTTCCGGGCTTAGCCTTGGGGGCCGGTTTCTTTTTTGCCGCCATGATCCTTTCTCTCCGCTTCGGGCCTAAGGATGATGCGCGCGCCGCGGCCGTAGGTGAAATATGCCCAGGCCCAATTGATCAGGACGATGAGCCGGCTGCGGAACCCGATCAGGAAATATATGTGGAGCACGAGCCAGAACCACCAGGCGATGGCTCCGGAGATCGCGAGATTCGGCAGTTGCGCGATGGCGGAATGCCGGCCGATCGTCGCGAGCGACCCGAAATCGGTGTAGCGAAATGGATGCGTCGGCTTGCCCGCGAGGCGCGCCAGCATGTTGCGCGCGACGTATGCGCCCATCTGCTTCGCGGCGGGCGCGACCCCGGGCACCGGCTTGCCGTCGACTTCGATCGACGCGAGATCGCCGGCGACGAAGATCTCCGGATGCGCGGGGACCGACAGATCCGGCGCGACGCGCACGCGGCCCGCGCGGTCGAGCACAGCGTCGAGTTGTTTGCCGAGCGGGGAGGCAGCGACGCCCGCGGCCCAGAGGATCGTGCGCGCCGCGATCGTTCGCTCACCGAATTTGAGGAAATCCGCGCCGAGGTCGGTGACCGGCGCGCCGGTCAGCACTTCGACGCCTAGCTTCTCGAGCTGAGCTCGTGCTTTTCCGGACAGCTTCTCGGTGAACGTCGACAACACTCGCGGTCCGGCTTCGACCAGCAGCACGCGGGCCTTCCGCGAGTCGATGCGGCGGAAGTCGCGCGCAAGTGTGTGGCGCGCGATCTCGGCGAGGGTGCCCGCGAGCTCGACGCCCGTCGGACCCGCGCCGATCACGGCGAACGTGAGGCAGGCGTCGCGCGTCGCCTCGTCGGCGGTCGACTCGGCCTCTTCGAAAGCCGAGAGCACGCGACGGCGGATCAGAAAGGCATCGTCGAGTGTCTTGAGTCCCGGGGCGAAGGGCGCCCAATGATCGCGGCCGAAGTAGGCATGCGTCGCGCCGCTGGCGACGAGAAGATAGTCATACGGAATCTCCTGGCCGTTCACCAGGACCGAACGGCGCGCGGCATCGATGCGCTCGACCTGTCCCATGATCACAGTCGCGTTGCGCTGATCGCGCAGGATGTGGCGCAAGGGCGCGGCAATCGACGGCGCCGCGAGGCCCGCGGTCGCGACCTGGTAGAGCAGCGGCTGGAAGAGGTGGTGGTTGCTGCGATCGACGAGCGTGACCTCGACCGGCGCTTTGCGCAGGCGGCGAACCGCCCAGAGTCCGGCGAAGCCTCCGCCGATGACGACAATCTTCTGCATAGCGAAAGTTTACCGAAACGCACCCGATTCGCCGCGCTAAAATGCCGTCACGCCAGAGTTTTCAGTCATGACAGAAATCGTCCAGCAAGACCTCATCGACAGCGTCGCCGACGCGCTCCAATACATTTCCTACTTCCACCCGCCGGACTACATCCGCGCGCTGGGCAAGGCTTACGAACTCGAGCAGTCGCCGGCGGCGCGCGACGCCATCGCGCAGATCCTGACGAACTCGCGCATGTGCGCGGAAGGGCGGCGTCCGATCTGCCAGGACACCGGCATCGTCATGGTGTTCGCGAAAGTCGGCATGGATGTGCGCTGGAAGGCGTCGATGAGCTTCGAGGACATGATCAACGAAGGCGTACGCCGCGCCTATCTACACCCGGACAACAAGCTGCGCGCGTCGATCGTCGCGGATCCGAATTTCTCGCGCCGGAACACGAAGGACAACACGCCCGCCGTCATCCACACGCAGCTCGTGCCGGGCGCTTCGCTTTCGATCACCGTCGCCGCGAAGGGCGGCGGCTCCGAGAACAAGTCGAAGTTCGTGATGCTGAATCCGTCGGATTCGCTCGTCGACTGGGTGTTGAAGACGGTGCCGCTGATGGGCGCGGGCTGGTGTCCGCCGGGCATGCTCGGCATCGGCATCGGCGGGTCGGCCGAAAAGGCGATGTTGCTCGCGAAAGAGTCGCTCATGGAACCGATCGACATGACGGAGCTCAAGGCCCGCGGGCCCGCGTCGAAGACGGAAGAGCTGCGCATCGAGCTCTTCGACAAGGTGAACGCGCTCGGCATCGGCGCGCAGGGCCTGGGTGGTCTATCTACCGTGCTCGACGTCAAGATCTTCGATTACCCGACGCACGCTGCTTCGAAGCCCGTCGCGATGATCCCGAACTGCGCAGCCACGCGGCACGTGCACTTCACGCTCGACGGCTCGGGACCGGCGAAGCTCGAGACGCCGAAGCTCTCGGACTGGCCGAAGATCGACTGGAAGCCGGCGGCCGATGCGCGCCGCGTGAATCTCGATACGCTGACGCCCGCGGAAGTCGCGACGTGGAAGCCAGGCGAGCCGCTGCTCCTGAACGGGAAGATGCTCACGGGTCGCGATGCCGCGCACAAACGCATCGCGGACCTGTTCGCGAAGGGCGAAGCGCTTCCCGCCGGCGTCGATTTCCGCAACCGCGTGATCTATTACGTCGGTCCGGTCGATCCGGTGCGCGGGGAAGTCGTGGGCCCGGCCGGCCCGACCACAGCGACGCGCATGGACAAGTTCACCGAGATGATGCTCGAGAAGACCGGGCTCATCGCGATGGTCGGCAAAGCGGAGCGCGGGCCTGCGGGCATCGAAGCTATCGCCAAACATCGCGCGGCGTATCTGATGGCCGTCGGCGGCGCGGCGTATCTCGTGTCGAAGGCGATCAAGGCATCGCGCGTGGTCGCGTTCGAAGATCTTGGCATGGAAGCGATCTACGAATTCACCGTCGAAGACATGCCCGTCACCGTCGCCGTGGATGCGAACGGCACGTCGGTGCATCAGACCGGGCCGGCGGAGTGGTCGCAGAAGATCAAGGGGATATTCCCCGTTTCCTAGCAAAAGGGGAGGGACCTCGTAAGTTGAGCTTGGGATACCGGGTGCGCGCCAGGTCCCTCCCCTTTTGCTAGGAAACGGGGAATATCCCCATTAACTACCTTCGGGCAGTCCGTGCGGCGACGCTCGCGGGAACCAGCAACTGACCACGGTCCCGCGCGCCCGCGCGCTCTCGACCCGC
The DNA here is from genome assembly GCA_043747835.1 of Pseudomonadota bacterium. GTDB lineage: Bacteria > Pseudomonadota > Gammaproteobacteria > Steroidobacterales > Steroidobacteraceae > CADEED01. Next base: position 59,969 of record JAYTOK010000101.1, read on the forward strand.
AGGCTGCCCGCCATCATCTGCGCGCGATAATGCATGATGCGCAACCCCAGTCCTTTCGACTGGTGCATCGCCGGGTTGAACCCACAGCCGTTGTCCTCGATGCGCAGCAGCCCGCGCTCTCCGTCGCAACGCAACGCGATCTGCACTAGTTCGGCCGTGCCGTGCTGGGCGGCATTCGTCACCGCCTCCTGCGCGATGCGGTAGAGATGCAGCGCGTTCACTGACTCGAGGCCACGCTCGAGCGCCACGTCCGCCTCGCAGCGCACGTCGATGTGAAACATCGCCGATAACCGGCGTGCGAGCCCTTCGAGCGCCATCGCGAGGCCGCCGCGGTCGAACGTCACCGGGGACAGGCCGCGCGCGAGCGCGCGTGTCGTGAAGATCGCGTCGTTGACGAGCAGCGCGACTTCCTCGATGGACTGCGAGAGCGCCGGCGCCTCGCGCTCCGCGCGGTTCTCGACGCCGCGCAACAACAGCGCAATGCCGGTGAGCTCCTGGCCGAGGCCGTCGTGCAGGTCGTTGCCGATGCGCTGCTGTTCGCGATTGCTGACCTCGAGCACTTCGCGCTCGAGCTGCCGTCGCGCGGTCGCGTCCTGGAGCATCGTGAGCCAGAAGCGTTCTCCCCGCAGTACGAGCGAGGTGATTCCGCCTTCGACGAACAACGCGCCGTCACTTTCACGTGCGCCGTGAACGGTGAGCTCGCTCACGAGCGGCGCGCCGATGCGCGTTCCGGCCTCGTCGGCGAATTCCGCGATGCGCCGGTCGAGCGGCGGCTCGCAGGGCAGCTCGTCGAGATGTTTTCCGATGAGGTCGCCGGGGGACACACGGAACATGCGATCGAGCGCGGGATTCGTCATGCGGATCACGCCGTGGCTGTCGGATAGAACGACACCTTCGTGCATGACTTCGACGGCCAGCGCCTGGCTGCGCAAGACTTCCTCGTTGACCTTGCGATCGGTGATGTCGTGGACGACGCCGATGAAGCGATTCACGGCGCCGTCGTGCGCGATGATGGGCTGGTTGGCCAGATGCACCCAGCGGGAGGCGCCTTTCAGCGTGCGCAACGACAACTCCATCTCGGTACGCTCGCCGGTGCGCAGTCGTTGGCGCCGCCGGATCTGGGCATTGTGGTCTGCGGGATTCACGAACTGCCGCCAGCCGATGCGGTTGATCTCCTCGAAACTGCCGCCGAAGAAAGTATTCCAGCCCGGACTCGCCCAGACGATTTCCACTTCTCCCGCTTCGTCGACCTTCGCCTCGTAAACGAAGCCGGAGGTGAGATCCGCGACGGTCCGATAGCGGAACTCGCTTTCGCGCAGCGCGTCCGCGGCGTGCTTGCGCTCGGTCACGTCGATCGCGACGCCCACGAGACGAGCAAACTTCTCCGAGCCCGGGTCCGCGATCGGCCGGTTGCGCACTTCGAGCCAGCGGACCTGACCATCCGCGCGACGAATCTGCGCGTTGAACTCGACCGTCTCACCGAGCAGATATCTGCGCGCGCGCTTCGCGCTCTCCTGTTCCCAGCCATCGCCGATCACGAAACTCTGCCAGCCGCGGCGCCGGTATTCCGCGTCGGAGCAACCGTAGACGCGATCGGCGCCCAGCGTCCACTCGAGCTCGTAGATCCCCTGCGCGTTGATGAAATATTCGTGCACGGCGCCTTCGGACAGATCCGCGACGGTGCGATAGCGCGCGTGGTGCAGCGCGAGGATGCGTTCGTTCGCCTTGCGCAGGCTGATGTCGCGCGAGTGGGCGATGATGCCGAGCACCGCCGGATTCGCGAGCGCGTTGACGGCGATGCTCTCGAGCCAGCACCACGTACCATCCTTGTGCCGGAACCGGTATTCGAAGCAGTTGAGGTCCGCATGATCGCGCGCGGACTTCATGATCGAGCGGAACCGATCCCGCATCAGGGCCAGATCGTCGGGATGCACGAAGTCGGCGGCGTTGCGACCGACCATCTCGGCCACCGCATATCCGAGATGGAGGCGCACGGCCTCGTTCACGTACGTGAACGTTCCCGAGGCGTCCTGGATGGTGATGATCTCGAGCGAGTATTCCGTGAGCGCGCGTAGCCGCTCGACCGCGCGGTCGGGGTCATCGGCGCTCGACGGGATTTTGCGGTGCTCCTCCATCATCGCCATTCTAGCCACAGGGAACGGCGCGAAACGCAGGTCCCGTTCCCGAAGTCCACTTACCGCAGCGCTGCGCCATCCGGCGCGGGTTGCGCTAAGGTTTGTGACATGGCGCGAATGATCTGGGCAGCGATCGGCATTGCGATGGGTGCGGTCGCGGTCGCGCAAACCGCCATCCCGCAATCTGAGATAGCCGATACCAGGCCCGACGACTTCATCTATGTCGCCGCGACCTCGCAGGACCGCGTCGGCCGCGTCATGACGCCGGTGTTCGTCAACGGCGTCGGGCCTTTCGCCTTCGTCGTCGACACCGGGGCGTCGAGCACCGTGATCGCGCCGCGAGTCGCGCGGCGCCTCTCGCTGCAGATCGACGCGTCGAACACGAAACTGCTGCGCGGCATCACGGGCTCCGAAGTCGTGCCGACGGTCAACGTCAGCAGCATTACCGCGGGAGGCATCACGCTCGAGAACAGCAGCCTGCCGGTGGTCGAACCGCGCGTCTTCGCCGACGCCGACGGCATCTTCGGCGCGGACGCGTTCGGACGCGGCTGCCTCATCGTGAGCTTCGAGCGCGCGAAGGTCGCAATTCTCGCGAAGCCCTGCCCGCGCGTCGATGACAACTGGGAAAAGGTGCGCGCACGGCTGCAATTTGGCGGGCTCGTGGTGGCTGACGCCCACATCGGCGCGACGCGTGTGGTGGCCATCATCGACACCGGTGCCGAACGGTCACTCGGTAATCCCGCGCTGCTCGCGGCATTGCGTGAACGAAAAAAGGTGTCGCCCGATTCCAATCGCACGCAGGTGTATTCCGCCACGTCGCAGATCATGTTCGGCGATCTGCTCGTGACGCCGTCGCTGCGCATGGGCGGCGTTTCCGTCGGCAGATTCCAGGTCGTCTACGGCGACTTCGAGGTCTTCAGGATCTGGGATGTGGCCGATCAGCCGGCCATCGTTCTCGGTATCGACGTGCTGGGTCAGATGGACGCGATGATGATCGACTACAAGCGCAGCGAGATCCTCGTGCTGCCGCGCGGCTCGAATGCCGGTGTCGCCATGAAACGGCGCGGAATGCCGACGCGCCTGCCCAGGAATTGAACGCGATCAGCCAGCGATCAACGATCCCGCTTCACGCGCGTCTCGACGCCTTTCGCGGTCGTGAGCATGAACGAGCCGAGGGTGCTCTTCTGGATCTTGATTTCGTCGCCGATCGACACGCTCACATCGGACTTGTTCTGGATCTGGGACCAGCGCTGTCCGTTGTCGAGCGTGACGATGAATCGCCCCGACTTCTGGTGAACGCTGAGCTTGACCACCGTGGCGACGATGAAGCTGCTCTGGAACGGCCGGTTTGGCGTCCGGCGGGCGTCTTCGGTCGTCCATCCCCCCTCGCCCGGCGGGGCCTGCGGCGGAAGGCCTTGGCCTTGAGCCAACACGGATGTGGAAATGAACCCGCACGCCATGACGAGGAATGAGGCTGCTTTCATGCGCAAAGAATAGCGCTTTGTCGGGCTAGAATCCCATCTGGTCCTTGCAGGGATTCAACGTGTCGTCGCAAGAAGAAGAAAACCGACTGCGCGCGCTGGTGCAGCAGTCCGATCGCGCGTACGCGTCCCGAGATGCGGTCCGTGCGGCGCAACTCCTGAGCGAAGCGCAGAAGGTCGCGCCCGAACATCCGCTGGTGCTCAACTCCGCCGCGATGCGCGCGCTCGACGCGGGCTTCGGCCCGCAGGCGGTCGAACTCCTGCAACGCGCGCTGGCGCGTGAGGACCGCAATCCCGCGATCTGGGTGAACCTGGCGTCCGCCTGGCGATTGCTGCAACGCCCCGACGACGAAGCGCAGGCGATCGAACGCGCGCTCGCGCTCGAGCCGCGGCATCTGGTCGCTCTCCTTCAAAAGGCCTCGCTCACCCGGCGCATTCAGGGTCCGCGCGCCGCGGCGCAGGTGTACGCGAACGCGCTCAAGACGATTCCGCCGGGTGCGCAACTGCCGGAGTCGTTGCGCGCCGGCATCACCGAAGCCGTGGAGGCGGTGCGCACGAATGCCGCCGAGCTGGAAGCGCACATCACGCAGAGACTCGAGCACGCGCGTCCCGGCCAGCCACGCTCGTCGCGCGTCGATCATGCGATCGACGCGTTGCTCGGCAAGCGGCACATCTATCACCCGCAGCCGACCGAGCTGCACGTGCCGATGTTGCCGGCGCTCGAGTTCTTCCCGCGCGAGGACTTTCCGTGGCTTGCCGCGCTCGAAGCCGCGACGTCCGACATCCGGGCGGAGTTCGAACGCGTGTTCGCGGAAGATCAGAACTCGCTGCAACCCTACATTTCCTATCCCGACGGCGTGCCGCTCGATCAGTGGCGCGAACTCAACCGCTCGCGCAAGTGGAGCGCGTATTTCCTCTGGCGCGACGGCAAGCCAGTCGAGGCGAACATCGCGCGCTGTCCGCGCACCGCGGCATTGCTCGCGGCCGCGCCCGTGCACGATGTGCCGGGCCACGCGCCCACCGCGTTCTTCTCGATCCTGGATGCCGGCGCGCACATTCCGGCGCACACCGGCGTTACGAACTCGCGCGTGATCGTGCATGTGCCGCTCGTGCTGCCCGGCGCTTGCCGCTTTCGCGTCGGTTCGCAGACGCGCGAATGGCGCATGAACGAAGCCTGGGTGTTCGACGACACGATCGAGCACGAGGCGTGGAACGACAGCGCGTATCCGCGCGCGATCCTGATCTTCGACATCTGGAATCCGTTCCTCACGGAAACCGAGCGCGAGATCATTCGCGAGGCCGTTCCCGCGGTCGCGACGTTTTACGGCGGCAGCCCGGCGCAGGGTGTCGGCGGAATATGAGGAATGCTGGAATGAACACCCGCGGGCGCGCGCTTCTCCTGGTGCTGATGTCGATCCCGCTCGTGGCGCCGGCGGTTGACGGGTCGGATGGCTTCGCGAAGCAGATGCACGCGTGCACGACGATCCCCCACCCTGGCGAGCGGCTGTCCTGCTACGACCGTGTCGCTGCTCTGCAGCCAGCGTGGAGTGAATCAGACTCCGCGGCCGCGCAGGCGCAGTCTTTCGGAATGCTGCTCGGCTCACAGCCGGCACCACCGCAGGCACGGGGCAACGAGCTCGAGTCGATCGCCGCGAAAGTCCGCAGCACCCGGCGAGACTCGTTACGAATTCTGTTCGTCACTCTCGACAACGGCCAGGTGTGGCGCATCAACAGCCGTGACCCTTTGCTCAGGCCGGGTGACACGGTAACGATCCGGCGCGCTGTGGTCGGATCCTTCACGATGACTGTGCCCAGCCGCAGGCCGGTCAAAGTCCGCCGTGAGAGCTGACGACATCGGTAAAATGCGCGACATGAAACTCCACAGCCTCGTGTTGTCCCTGTTCGCCGCGACTGCCGCCGCGCAGACGCCGAACGCAATCCCGCCGGAGATCTTGAACTGCGTGTCGATCAGCCGGAACTCGGAGCGCCTCTCATGCTTCGATCACGCGATCGCAGCGCTCGCCGCGGGCAAACTGATCAGCGGTCCGGCGTCGTCGCCCGAGTCGAGCTTCGGCATCTTGTCGAGTTCGAGTGCGCCGGCGTCCCGATCCGCCGCGGCATCGCGCGCGGATCTGGATTCGTTGTCGTCGACCGTGAAGGGTTTCGGCCGCGCGGACGACGGATCGCTCGTCATGCTGCTCGAGAACGGGCAGAGCTGGAAGCAGATTTCGGGTAACGATCCGATGCTGAAAACGGGCGACGCGGTCACCATCAACCGTGCGGCACTCGGGTCGTTCCAGATGATCATGCCGACCGGGCGCTCGGCGAAAGTCCGTCGCGTCAAATGATCCTCAGCGCGGCTCTTTCAATCCGAACCAGCAATTGAATGCCACGGTGATGCGTTCACCGTCGCCATCGAATGGCTGCACTTCGTGCAGCACCCAAGACGGGAACAGCACGAGCTGACCCGGCTCCATGCGCAGCGTGCGGATGCCGCTCGCGAAAGCGCCGGCCAGCGCGACATTGCCGGCGTCGATGTGCATCGTCGACATCAGCGTCGGATTCACGAACGTCAACGCACCGCCGCGCTTCTCGGCGTCGCCTGTGCCGGCATCGACGCAGTACACGCCGGACCATGACGCGTTCGGGTGATTGTGCAGCGAGAAAAACCCGCCGCGGCGCGTGACGTGGAACCACGCGTCGTTGTAGATCAGCAGCTGCGCTCGCATGGCCGCGTCGTAACGGTTGAGCTCGCACAACACGTTGAGCATCTCGTGCCAGCAGAATTCCTTGAGCTGCTGCACCGGCTTCTCGGTCCAGCGGAAAAGATCGAAGCGGCTTTCGAACACGGTCGAGTTGCGCTGGGTGATGGGCCGCGGATTCGCATATGCGGCTCCCTCCGCGGATTTCGCCACGAACAGCTCACGCAGCTCGCGATTGAGGGCCGCCGGATCCGGGTGGCGGGAGAACGCGAACGGCGTCGCGAAGAACGGAACGATATCGGCCATGGGGTGAGGCTAGCCCGAAAATGTTCCCGACAGGCGTGGCATTGGAATCCGCGATCAAAAAAACTCCCGCCGCAATTGCCCATCGGTCGGCAACTTGGGATCCCTCGAACGGTCGCGGAGCAGCACATGAATGCCAGCGCGGCGCTGGAAAACGTGCGGCGAAACGTTGAATGGGATAACGGGTGCGAGCGGGCGACCGTTTCGGGCGCCGCTCTGACGGTTGAAGGCTTCAATACCTTAGCCATAAGTTGACGTCAGGTGGCGAGCGAGTTCGCGCCGACCGGTGTAGGGGTGCGGCCAAGAAAAATTCTCGCGCAGCGCCTGTCACGATTGTCCGGATCACGACAGAGCTTCGTCTCAAGAACGCAGAATTGCGCACGCACGTCTGGGAGAGCGGGTGCACGGTAGGGCATAGAGTCGAGCGGACGCGCTCGTCTTGGCGAATTCAGGTTCGATTGAGAGATTGCGCGTCGGCCACGCGTCAAGAAAAACAGAAGGACCTAGATATGATCTTTGGTGCTGCGAGGGCTGATGAGCTGAAGCAGAGCGCGCGGCGCAGGTATCTAAGCGCAGGTGCAACGTTTCTCTCGGCTGCATTGGCGTTCGGAGCGGCCGGCGCATTCGCGGCAAATGAAACGTACACTTACGATTCGGCAGGCCGGCTAATAACCGTCGATCACGGTGACGGCCGAACCACGACGTACACGTTGGACCCCGCGGGCAATCGCAACAACGTCAGGACCGAGCTCGCGGGTTCACCTGGTTCGTTGAATATCGCCACCTCGTCGGGTACGTACCTAGAATCTCAGGGAACTGTCTCTGTCGCTCTTCGGCGCGCGGGTGGTGTTACGGGCACAGTTTCCGTGAACGTTGCGACGAGCTTCACCGGATCAGCGAATTCGAGCGATGCGTCGGTTTCGCCGGCAAGCGTTACGTGGGCCAGCGGGGACGGCGACGACAAGTCAGTTGTGGTCACGATCGTCAATGACACCGCCATAGAGCCGGCCGAGACGTTCAATCTTGTGATCAGCTCGCCAACCGGCGCGGCGACGCTCGTTTCGCCGACGTCGATTACTTTCACCATCACGGACAACGACCAGACCGAGCAGACGCCTCCGACTGCGCCGACGAATCTGGTTGCAAATGCAATCTCAGGCGCGCAGATCAATCTCACGTGGACCGCGTCGACGGACGCGAGCGGGATCTCGCAGTACCGCATAGAGCGCTGCACTGGATCGGGCTGCTCGAACTACGCGCAGATCGCAACCTCGACGACGAACAGCTACGACAACGTTGGGCTTCCCGAAGTAACACCATATTCGTACCAGATTCGCGCCGTCGACGGCGTCAACATCGTTGGGCCGTACTCCAACATTGCTTCCGCAACGACGCGCGACGTCACGGGCCCTTCCGCTCCGGGAAGCTTTGCGGCAAACGTGGCAAGCGCGACGCGAATCGATCTGTCATGGACGGCTTCCACTGACAACGTTGGTGCCCAAGGCTATCGTGTCGAGCGTTGCACCGGGTCGAGCTGCACCACCTACGCACAAATTGGCACCACGGGGGCAGGGACGTTGGCGTACAGCGATACGACGACTGCGCAGCTGACGACCTACCGTTACCGCGTATATGCGATCGATGCGGTGCCAAACGCGGGTGCGTACTCGGCCGTGGTGTCTGCATCGACCGCGGATGGCACGGCCCCGAGCGTTCCGGGCGGGCTTGGGGCCTCGGTGATCTCTCCGAATCGCATCGACCTCACGTGGAACGCGGCCACGGACAATGTCGCGGTTACGGGATACAAGGTGTATCGCAATGGCTTGCCGGCCGCGCAGGTCACGACGACCAGCTACAGCGATCAAGTTCTGAACCCATCTACGACCTATTCATTCCAGGTCTCTGCGATCGACGCGGCGAACAATGAATCTGGGTTGACAGCGGCCGTGCAGGCGACAACTCAGCCGCTCCCCGATACGACGCCGCCATCGACACCCGCTGGTCTGTCCGGAAGCGCGCCTGCTTCTGGGCAAGTCAATCTAACGTGGGGCGCGTCGACAGATACGGGTGGATCTGGACTTTCGGGCTACCGCATCTATCGTGGCGGATCTGAGATTGGTACGGCGCCCGTGAGCATTACGCCGTCGTTTTCGGATTTCGGAACATCAGGAACCACGCCATACTCGTACACCGTCCGCGCGTACGACAACGCCACCAATCTGTCTGCCGTCTCGAACACTTACTCCGTAACGACACCAGACACCATTCCGCCGCCGGCGCCAACCGGGCTGACTGCCACCGCGGTCAATGGATCTACGGTGAATCTCAGCTGGAATGCTGGCACCGATCTCGGGGGTGGGACCATTAGCAGCTATCGAGTGTTCCGAAATGGAGCGAATCTTGATTGGGTTTTCAGTGGGACGACCCTTACGGATGCGACTGCCGCGTCGGGCACCAGTTACACGTACACCGTGACGGCGAGAGACAGCTCTCATAACGAGTCCGTGCAATCTTCCGGAGTCAACGTCACGACGCCCAACATCCTCGCAGCGTCTGTCAATTCGACATCTTGGGCATACGTCAGCGTCAACAACTTGCCGCCGACGATATCCCCGAACGTTGTAGTGACTGCGACGGGGGGAAGCGGTGGCTACACGTACCTATGGCAGTGGGTTTCGGGTGACACACAGACCAACGCGGCGGGCCCCACTAACAACTCGACGGGATTCAACCGAACGCTGGGTAGTACATCCGCGATCTACACCTCGATATGGAGGTGCCGAGTTACGGATAGTTCAGGCGCAATCGCGTACACACCAAACGTGACAGTTGAGTTCGAACGCGATACTGGGGATTGACGGGGCCGCAGACATGAAAAATCAAAAGAAAGTGTGCTTGGGTTACATCTTCGTTCTAGCGAGCCTTCTGCCATTTGGCGCGTGGGCGGTACCGTCTGTGAAGATCGGCACCGCGGCGCTGATTCAGCCGAGCGCTGCAGACACGCAGTACGGCAACTCGACTCTGTCGACTAACACGACAGGAGCGGCTGGGCGCCCGGCTGAACTCGTCGAGCTCGCTCGAGCACTAAACAACAACGTCGACGCGATCTACGACTTTGTTCGCAACAACATCGATACCACGTGGATGTATGGCGTCCAAAAGGGCGCGCTCGGCGCGTTGGTCGATCGAACCGGCACGCCGTTCGACCAGGCGCAACTCATGGTCGAGCTTCTTCGTCAGGCGGGCTACACGGCGACGTACAAGGCAGGCACCATTACGCTGACGCCGTCCGAGTTTTCCGCCTGGACCGGTATTGCCGATGGAATCGCAGCCTGCCAACTTTTGTCGAGCGGCGGCATACCGGCGATCGTCAATGGCTTTACGAATACGACGTGCGGAAGCCTCTCGAGCACGCTGACCAATGTGGTTCTAGCCCACATTTGGGTAGAAGTGACCGTTCCCGGCTCGACATGTCCGAGCAATGTTTGTCAGTTTGATCCGAGCTACAAAGCGTACACCGTTAAGTCAGGCCGCAACCTCACGAGCGATGCTGGCCTAACTGCAGGTCAAGCGCTCACCCAGGCAACCGCCGGATACACAAGCGCGGTGGATTCTGGCAGCGGCGTCGGTTACGTCCGCTCCCTAAATGCTTCAGCGCTGACGACGCAGCTGCAGCAATACGCCGCGAGTTTGCAGGCGCAGATCAATAGCAACGTGTCCGCGGGAGAACCGCGCGATCTCGTCGGCGGCCGGACGATAACTCGATTCGATCCACCGGCGGGCCAGCCGGGCTTGCGTCAAGCATCGATTCCCTTCTCTCCAGCGGTTCAGCGAACTTGGACTGGCAATATTCCCGACCAGTACCGAACCAGTCTGCGCGTTCAGGTGACGCGTGGAAATCTCAGTGGGTCCAGTCTGAGAACCGACAGGACTCTGTTTGCGGATGATATTGGCGGCCGGCAGCTCATCTATGACGCTTGGGCAAGTTTTCGAGTGTCCGGCGGCAACTGCACTCTTCCTTCCGTAAGCACTCTCATACTCGTGAACGAGAACGGAACGAGCCTCGAGCTTGCGCGGTACACGGAAGGAATGACGTCCCCCGCGTGTAACCCGCGATACCTCAACGGCGTGATCACTCTGACGGTCAACCATCCGTACCTCGCCGCTGCGAATGGCACGATCTCCCTGCTGGGCGATTACATGGACGCCGAGAGCGCGAAGCGCGTCTGGTATGCGACGCCCATGATAATCCTCCATGGTTTCGGCGATGCCGGACGCGGCGGCATCGAAAAGTGGTCGCAGGTCAAGGAGCGCGAACTGCAGGAGATCGCACCTCCAGGTTGCGAGACGTGCACCAGGGACTATGCGACCGCGGCGGGCTACGCACGACGCATCCAACTCGCGGCTTCCTGGCTCACACAATCCTCCGTCGCAGCAAAACTGCATGCGCAGATTGGCGGCTCGAACTACGCGCATCACCATTCAGTGGGCGTTGTTACAGGCGATACCGAGATTCCGTTTACACGCCGCCTCGAGGACCTAGGGCTCTACACCTATGAGTATCAGGTGACAGAGAATTTCGATCGTATCGACGTGGAGATCGGCTATAGCGTCACGAACCGAACCGCCAACACCACCAATCGGCGCGCGGTGGTCCATGCAATCGCAGCAACGATCGATGCGCTCGAGGGCAGTGTCGTTGGGCAAAAAGGAGATCTGCCCGACACTGTGTCTACGGCGACAAGGTTCGATTGGGCGAACGCACCGCCAACGAGTGAGGATCCGTCAGGCCTCGGCGCACGAAGGTTCTATAATTTCTCGTCGTCAAACCATTCGACCGCGGTCAACCTCGTTCGCAACGAAGGCATCACGACGACTTCCGATGATGGCCTGCATGGCGCAGGCTGGGTTGAAATCGGTGTCATCGAGGTCAACAGTCGACGTGCTGCCCTCAGCACCGCTATCAGTTTGTACGCGCAGGCAGGTTTTACGGTCGTCGCATCGGAGGATTCATTCCTCGGTCCAGGTCAGCGCGGTGGAAGTTTCGTACCCGCAAGCGTGCCTCCTGTCTATCGACATGAATTCTCCAAACAGCGCGGTGGGGCTTTCGTTGCGACCCGATATGTGAGCGGTGAGCCGGTCGAAATTGCTCATATTGCAGTCAGCGGCGCGTCGTTCGGGAGCGTGGTTTCGATCAAGGGCGGCGGCGGCGGAATCCAGCCGCATCATCAGAGTCTCTATGACCCTTCCACTGCCGCCGACATCCTGAAGGCGCGGTACGTGGATCGTTCGTCCGCGCTCGGCGTGGACATGATGAACGGAGCTGTGACCTACGCGAGCCCAGCCTCGTTGAGTGTCGGCAATGGCGGATTTCCGTACGAGTTGTCGGCGAATCTCCTCTGGCGAAACAGCGCGGATGCGACGCCAACGTTCGGTCCACCTAATCACGTTGAGCCGTCACATCCTTGGACGACGAACTGGAATAACAACCTCGCCATCTCGAGTAGCGCGCTCGAAGTCATGGGCGAGAGTGATGTCCGCGCGATGGCGGGTACCGTCGCTGCATTTCTCGCAATGCAGGATGTATACAAAGCTGCGGAGTCGACGCAGCGTGAGGTTGCGGCTGACATGGTGGCGGCATGGTGGCTCAAGCAGTTGCATGGAAACGTTGTAACCGCGAGTCTGGGAACGGACAGCCGCCAGTTCGTTCGCCTCACGAATGGAAGTTGGCTAGCGCCCGGTGCCGGTGCTTTCGCGACTCTCACTCAAACAGGGCAGAGAGCGATCCTCGAAGAGCCGCCTTGCGGCAGCGTCACGTACCCCGCGGTGCGCGGCTGGAGCTACGAAAACGTTTCGTTCGCAGTGACTCGCGCCAATGGGGACGTGCAGAATTTCGCGCCATGGTTTGCGCGCTGGCACGACGGCTCATCCAACTTGTGTGCGTTCCAACGCGGCTTCCGAATGGCCAACTGGACATTCCCGCAGGGGATGGCGATCAACTTCGTCTATCAAGCCCCGGGTGTCGGCGATCTTCCGGATCTCGTGGAGGTGAACAACTCGCTCGGTCGAAAGATCAAGTTCACCTATGTGGGTGGAGTGCTGACGACCATCGACAACGGTCTCACCGGGTCTGACCGACGAACGATTGGGATCTCGGAGGAAGGTGCGCTCAGCCCCGTCACGACGACGCATACAGATCCTTCGGGAACCGCGACACGCTTCACTCGCATCATGTCGAACAACCGCATGTTGCTGACGGAAGTCTTCGATGCGGACGACCCGACAAACGTGCCATCGCTTCGATACAGCTACGATACTTTGCAGCGAGTGCAGGACGCTCGAGATGCCGGTGCATTGCAAGGAACGGATGGACGAGGGCCTTATCAGTTCTTGCTTGCGAACGGTGTGCGTGCCGAACGGATCGATCCGTTGGGAGGTCGTTACACGTTGCACTACAACCTCGATCAAAGGCCGATGGCGATTCAAGACGAGCTTGCACGGCAGACGTCGATCAAATATGACGGGCGAGGGCGAGTATCCGAATACATCTATCCCGAGAACGACAGGGAACAGTTTGAGTATGACGCACGGAATAACGTAACCAAGCTCACGAAGGTTCCAAAGCCGTGCACGCCGCAGCCATGCACACCTCCGGCCAATATCGTCGCGCAGGCGAGCTGGAATCCGACGTGGAACAAGCCTGACTACCTGATCGACGCCCGCGGTTTCACTACGAATTTTTCTTACTATCCGAGCGGCGCCGGTATGTCGCTGCTCCAGAACGCATTGCGTCCGGGCGCCACCGGTGGGGCGCCCATCGGAACTTCGACGCGCCCGAGCTATTCGTTTACGTACAACGGGTACGGTCAGATCCTGAATACGACCGATCCGACGGGGCTCGTTTCTACCAACGTCTACACCGGCACCGTCAGCAATCTACTGACGACGACAATCGATCCCGGTGGCTTTGCTTCCGTTACGACGCTTACCTACTACGCCAATGGCGACCCGCAAACCCTATCCGATCCACGGGGCAAGGTTGCGGAGTTCAGCTACGACAACAATCGGCGAAAGCTGGTCACGAAGAGCCACGATGGGGCGGTGACCGCAGCGGTAATCGCTGCGGCGCGGACCACCTACGATGTCGTCGGACAGGTTCGCAAGGAAGAAGGCGGCACCACGTTCTCTGGAACGTCGGTGACTGCGTGGCAGACGCTCACGGATGTCGTCTACACGCCAACTGGCAAGGTGCTCAGCGAGACCAACAACGCCGGAAACGTCACCAGCTACAGCTACGATTTCCTGGACCGCACCCGCATCGCCACCGATCCGGAGTTGCGCCGAATCGCGAACGTCTACGACAGCGCGGGCCAGACACTCTGCACGTGGCGCGGGTGGAACAGCACGACTGCGCCCTCGAACTGTACCTTCGACCCAGCCACGTTTACGCCGGGCGATCCGTTCCGGTACTCACAGTTCACCTACTCGCCAAACGGACTTCAATCGACAGTCAAGGACGCGAACAACAATCTCAGCACGTATGAGTACGACGCCTTTGATCGACTGGCGCGTTTGCGCTTCCCGGTCACCACAAAGGGCTCATCGCAATCGAGCGCCACGGACTACGAAGAGTACGGCTACGACAAGAACGGCAATCGAACCAGTCTTCGCAAGCGCGACACCCGGACCATCTTTTTCGGGTACGACAACCTGAATCGCCAGACACTGAAAGATGTCCCTGGTGGCACGCCAGCGGATGTCTATTCCGGATTCGATCTCGCGGGTCGCCCGCAGTACGCGCGCTTCGGCACTGCAGTTGGCACTGGCATCGACTTCGGTTACGACACTGCAAAACGGTTGAACAGTGAGACGACGTTCGGGCAAGCGCTAACGTTCAATTACGACGCCGCCAATAATCGCACTCAGCTCACATTCCCGAGTGGCGAGTACTTCGTTTACGAGTTCGACTCGCTGAATCGGCTCACCAATATTCGTGAGAACGGCGCGACCACGGGAGTCGGAGTCTTAACGACCAACGCGTGGGACCCGCTTTCGCGGCGGCAATCCATCACACGCAGCAACGGAACCCAGACGGGCTATGGGTACGATGCTGCGTCGCGACTAAACAGTCTCACTCAAGACCTCACAGGATCCACCCGGGACCTCGGTCGCACCTTCACTCATAACGGCGCGGGGCAAATCAGAACCCGCAACACCACTGGAACTATCTACGACTGGGGCGCGCCACTAATCAACAAGAACCACGTTGCGGATGGCCTCAATCGCTATCAGCAAGTTGCAGGCACCCCGTTCAGCTACGACCTCAACGGTAACCTGACCTCCGATGGCGCGCGCACCTTCGTGTACGACGTGGAGAATCGTCTTACACGAGTCATCAAGACTGGCGTTCAAACTGACCTTTCATATGACCCGATAGGACGCTTGCGTTCAACGAGTACCGGTTCAACGGTCACTCAGTTCTTGTACGAGGCCGATCGGCTCGTTGCCGAGTACAACGGTGCCGGCACCTTGCAGCGTCGATATGTTCATGGAGATGGCCTCAACGAGCCGGTAGTTTGGTACGAAGGCGCAGGTCTTGCCGACCGCAGGTGGCTGCACGCCGACGAGCGAGGTTCTATCGTCGCGGTGTCGGACGGAAGCGGGAATGGCACCGAGTATAAATATGGACCTTACGGGGAGCCCTCGGCCTGGTCCGGCGCTCGATTTCGTTACACGGGTCAGATCGCACTACCGGAACTTGAGCTCTACCACTACAAGGCGCGAGTCTACGATCCGAATCTTGGGCGATTCCTGCAGACAGATCCGATCGGTTATGGCGACGACTTAAATCTGTACTGCTACGTGGGGGGGGATTCGATTAACGGCGTCGATCCCAATGGACAGCTTCTCTTCCTGATTCCTATCGTCGTAATTGCATACCGTGCGTACTCCGCGTACGACACGATCACCTCCACAGTTGAAAACGTTAAAGTATTGGCTGATGGAAAAGCTTCGACGATGGACAAGGCACTCGCAACGGTTGACCTAGTCTCAAACATCGGCTGCGGGAAGATCTGCGGCAAAGGTTCAGATGTACTCGCCTCAATTGTTCGCCGGGGCAACAATGCCCCAACCGGCGCAGCTGTAGACACAGCTAAATCAGCCGCACGGAGCCCGGTCAACCCAGGTGACACGGGAACTTACGGTGGACTAAAGGCGCAGAAGCGCGCGGGGGGAGAAAGTGAACCGCTCGACATGGATCACCAGCCGTCGCTCGCAGCACAGAAAGCCGCAGCTGAAGCACAACTTGGACGCCCGCTTACACCAGCTGAGGTTCGATCTTTGAGAGATGGAACGCCTGCGGTTGCATCGCCAAGAGGCGTTCATCAGCAGAGTAGTCCAACATATGGTGGTCGAAACTCCTCCACTCAAATAGGCGGGGACGCAGCTAACTTGGAAGCAGCGGCAGCACGAGATCGGGCAGCGTTTGAAGAAGCGATGAGGAACAGATGATTCAAGGTGGCAGAAGTTTGGCAACCTATTTGGGATCTCATATTGAAGATTTGTTGTCCGTGCCCCCTTTCTCTGAGTGGATGGTCGTCAGGTCAATTGAAGAATTTCAACAGGAGACGGAGGCAGAAATTTGGTACGAGTTCGATGGCCACGGGGTCGAGGTAGTTTGTGATGAGACCGAACGAATTCGCACAATCTTCCTCCATCGCGGCGATGGTGAAGCGTTGTTCGAAATGGCGTTCTCATCGAGAAGACAGAACATTGTCGCCCAGTACGGCTGTCCGTCGAAGTCAGGGGCGGCTGCGCGAATTCCTGGTCTTGGCGATCACGGCGCGTGGGACAGATTCTCGTTGCCGACAGGATCGCTCCACGTGCAGTATCGCCCTGGCGGCGATGACATCGAGATGATCACGCTAATGCGATCCGATGCGGTGCCATGAGCACGTTTCTGTCTGAGGACCAGTGGTGTCCAGGTCGGAAGTTCCCAGCTGACCTTGGTGTGCGTTACTCAGTCTCGAGGCTAACAATCTTGGCTGATTTACATCGACGGGCTGGGGGACTGTTAGGCTTTTTGTGTGAAGAGCCATACACTGCCCGAGAGGGCGAGGATGAGGTATGGCTAAGACGATGCAAAGGTATTTTCTTCGGAGCTTTTCAGTCAACTGCTTGCAGGGCGTGATCCAAAGACCGTTCTTGATTCGGGCGGCCTGATTGGCGAGCTGAGAAGGCTCTAGTAGAGCGGATGCTCAACGCCGAGATGGATGTGCATCTCGATCAGCTTGGCGAAGCAGAAGTCGGCAACCATCGCTAGTTTCCCGCGCGAAAAAAAACGGCGGGCTTGCGCCCGCCGTTTTCGTTCTTCCATCTCGCGAAGGTTGCCGATCAGAACTCGGCGCCGATCGTGAGGAACACCTGACGACCCAGGGCATCGTACGCCTGGGGCCACGTGTTGCCGTTGCAGGGACCGGTCGGGCAAGTGCTCGAGCCGTTGAGCGGCGGATCCTTGTCCAGCAGGTTGTTCGCACCGAGACGCAGCGTGTACTTCTCCATCACCGTGACCGATGCCGAGAAGTCGATGTAGCTGCGTGAGCCGAGCACGGAGTCGCTCTCGAAAACGCCTGTCGCCGTCCCGAGGAACGCCAACGATTCCTGCGAGTCCTCGAGGTCGCGCTTCGCTTCGCCGTAGTAGCGCCAGCCGAGGTTCAGATCGATGCCGCTCCACGGCGTCGTCCACGTCGCATCCATCTTGTGGCGCCACTCGGCCACCGGCGCGCCGTTCGGCGTGCCGCTGGTGCAAATGCCGCCGTAGAGGCCGACGCAGTCGTAGGTGATGCCGTCCTGCGGCGTTACTTCGTACGAGCTGAGCATCGTGCCGATCACGCCGAAGCGCAGCTTGCCCGCGCCGCCGATGTCGAACGCGTAGCTTGCGTCGATGTCGATGCCGCTGGTCTCGATCGAACCGATGTTCTGCAGCGTGTCGACCACGAAGCCGTCTGGCGTCTCGAACAGCGAACCACCCAAATCGCGGTTGACCTGGCCGCACAGCGCTGCATCGCCTGTGAGGGCGCACTGCAGCAGCGTGAAGTCCTGGTTCGGGTTCTGAATCGCGTCTTCGACCTTGATGCTGTACCAGTCGAGGTTGACGCGCAGGCCCGGCGCGAAGTCCGGATGGAACTCGATGCCGAACGACAGCGTGTTAGCGTCTTCCGGTTCCAGGTTCTGGTTGCCGCCGATGAAGCCGTTGTACTGCGCCGCCGGGTTGGCTTCGATGTTGCCGTACAGCGCGGGGGCGAGGCCCGTATTCGCGCACTGAGCCTGCGTGAGGACCGGCGTGGCGCCGGCGCACGGATCGACCGTGCCGTTGAGGCCGACCTGGTTCGTGCCAAACAGCTCATAGATGTTAGGCACGCGCGTGGCGTGCTGGAAGCTGCCGCGCACGCGAATCGCATCGACCGGCGAGTACTCGAGACCGAACTTGTAGGTGTCCGTGCTCGTGTCGAACGCGCCCGAGTAGTCGGAGAAGCGGTAGCCCGCTTCCGCCGACAGGTTGTCGAGGATCGGGACGCGCGCTTCGAAGAACGCTTCCTTTGCCTTGAACGAGCCCGCCAGCGGCAGCGTCTGGCCACCTTGACCGGCGCCATCGCCTGACTGGTAGTTGCCGTCCGGCTGGAAGTCCGTCTCGACCTTGCGCAGTTCGACGCCGAAGTTCACGAGGATGCCGTCTTCGGCGGCGAGCTTGACGCCGTATTCGCCGAGGTCGACCGTGAACGTGGAGTTCACCACACGCTCGGTGACTTCACCGACGGAGACGAGCGGGATCTGCAGATAGTTCAACGCTGCCGGTGTGACAGAGTTGGCCGCCCAGATGTTGTAGGGAATGCAGGTCCCATCAGTGCCATTGACGACCGAACGGCAGGTCGGAACGCCGCCGGGTCCCGCGACGACATCGAGCGCACGGCCCGAACGCGTGATCGAGAAGTCGTTGAGATACGTGTTGCTGATGCGGGCAGTGCCCTGGAACAACGACGCGTCGTAGCTCCACGCATCGTTGATGTTGCCCTTGACGCCGAGGCCGGTACGAAATGCCGAGTGCTCGAGGTCCTGCTGGCGGCCGCCGCCTTCGACGTTGCGGCGGTTGAAGCGGATGGTCGTATCGTCAGCCGTCGTGAGGCCGAACTGTCCGCAGAACCGGTCGAACTGGAGCGTGGTCCACAGCGGGTTTGCGCAGCTGACGGTCGCGTCGAGCGTGAACAGGCCCGACGGCGCGATCTGCGACGTCGACTGGTCCTTGAGGAAGTTGAATTCGCCGTAGACCTCGGCCTTTTCATTGACCGCGAAATTCAGGAACGAACCGACCGTGTAGCGCGTATTCGGACGCTGGTAGTAGTTAAGCGGGCCGAAGTTGTAGGCCGCGGCATTGCCGGGGGCGAACGTGCCAGCTCCGTTGAGTGTGTAACTCTGGTTCCCACTCATGGGGTTGGTCAAGACGTTGGTGGCGACAATACCAGTGAGCGGATTGATCGGCCGGAACCGCGCTGGGAAGGACGTTCCCGAGCCACCGCACTCGAATTCCACACCCGAGAAGTACGTGCAGGCGCTGTAGTCGTACGAACCCTGCAGCACCGGGTCGGTGTCGCGGTAGGTCGCGTAGAACGTTGCGTTGCCACGATCGTCGGCGAAGTTCGAACCGACGGCGAACGAAAAGTTCTTGTCGTAGCCGCGATTGACCGTGCCTTCCGGTCCGTCGAGGCCGCCGGCTTCGAGTACGTCCTGCGCGTTGCTGTTGTCGTTCTTGTGGTTGTAAAAGCTGTAACCACCGCTGATCTTTACGCCTTCGAACTTCTTGTCGATGATGAAGTTCACGACACCGCCGACCGCGTCCGCGCCGTACACCGACGAAGCACCGCCGGTGAGGATCTCGACGCGCTGCACGAGCACCGTCGGGATGATGTTGATATCGGAAGCGAAGGTCGTGCTGCCCGGATCGCCGGGGCCGAGACGACGGCCGTTCAACAGCACGAGGGTGCGGTTGCTGCCGAGGCCGCGAAGGTTGACCGTCGCCGTACCGTTGGAGCCGTTCGAGACGTTGGCACCTTGAGCGGCGAAGACCTGCGGCAGCTCGTTGATGACGTCTTCGATCGAGCTACGGCCGGTGCGGACGATTTCTTCCGCGGACAGCGCCGTGACGGGGCTGATCGAAAGTAGATTGGGCGAGACGATACGGGAACCCGTGACGACGACGGTGTCCTGGTCCTGTGCGTCCGAATTCGTGGGCGGCGCGTCCTGCGCGAGCGCAGTGCTGACGCCACCTGCCGCGCAGGCACTCATGAAGAGGGCTCTGCGGATGGAGCGAGCGATCTCGGTATTGCGAGTCATTCAGATATCTCCTGGAAAGCTTTGTGCGAAAACAGTGATGCGAAACCCAGCTAGCTTTTTTTTGGTCGTTGCGTTTCGAACACTAACCCCTTAATGACTGAACGAACGCTTTTTGAAGGCTTTCGTCACAGTATTGTGGCGCCGATACTAACGGGGGTCGGCGCGGAACGAAAGGCTGTGACAGAAAAACAACGCGCCTTTCGGACGGTTTGCGACGAGTTGAGTAAGGCGATTGCCGAATATGTCCCGACAAAGAGTCGGGTTGCGTCCTGACCGGCGAAATGTCGAAGATCGCGCCCTCATGACCGACCGCAATTCCAGCGCCCCACTGACCGCCGAGTCGCGAAATCGGCTGCATGCGATCCGTCTGACCCTGCAATCCGGAGAGACTGCGAAGGCCGCGGCAGACGCGGAACACGCGCTCGCCATTGGAATCCGGCATCCCTTCCTGTTCAACACGCTTGCCATGCATCTAGAGTCGCTGGACCGGCTCGGGGATGCGGAAGCCAACCTCAGAAGCGGCCTCGAGATGTCGCCGGACGATGCCGGTTGCCTGCATGCGCTCGGTCTGCTGCTCCTGCGGGTCGAACGTCCGGATGAGGCGAGGGCACTGTTCGAGCGGGTGCTCGAGCTGCACCCGGATTTCGCTCCCGCGATGGTCGCGCTCGGGCAGGTTCTCGAAACCGTGGGCGAGTTACCGGCGGCCGAGGCGCGATACACGAGCGCGCTCGCGCTGCAACCCGGCAATCTTCTGGCGCGCGCGGGGCTCGCCTCGGTGTATGGGCGGCGCGGCGAGCGCGCACGCGCGCGCGAACTCGGACTCGCCGTGCTCGACTCCGAGCCTAACTATCCGCCCGCCGCGATGCTGGTCGCGGAGGCCGAGATCGGCGATGGGGATACCGCCGCCGCCGAAGCGCGTCTGCGCGCACTGCTCGGGGAATCGCGGCTCTCGCCGGTGGAGCGATCGCTCGCGCTCGGCATCCTGGGAGATGCGCTCGATCGGGCCAGGCGCACCGATGAAGCCTTCGCGGCCTATCGCGAATCGAACGAGAGGCGCCGCAAGCACTACGCGCCGAGCTTCGCGGGTCCGGGCACGCTCGACTACGCGCGCGAGTTGCGCGACTGGTTCCGGCGCCATGGTGCGCGCGACTTGTTGACGGTGGTGCCGCCGGAAGTCACGAATTCCCCGGCGAGCGGCCATGCCTTCCTGCTCGGGTTCCCGCGCTCGGGCACCACGCTGCTCGAACAGATTCTCGCCAGCCATCCGCGCGTCGTCGCGCTCGAGGAACGCGAGACGCTGCTGGATTCCGTGCGCGCGTTCATGCGTTCGCCCGGCGATCTCGCGCAGCTCGGCCTCACCGCAGATGCCGAACTCGGGCCGTTGCGCGATGCCTACTGGAAACGCGTCGCGGATGCCGGTGTGTTCGTGAACCGCAACCTGTTCGTCGACAAACACCCGCTCAACGGGCTCAAGCTGCCGCTCATCGCGCGGCTGTTCCCGGAGGCGCGCATCCTGCTCGCGGTGCGCGATCCGCGCGACGTGGTCTGGAGTTGCTACCGGCGCCGCTTCCGCATGAGCGCCTCGATGTACGAGATGCTGACGCTGGAAGGCGCGGCGGCGCTCTATGACGCGGTCATGGAGATCACGGAGCACCTGATCCGCGACCTCGAGCTGCGCGTGCACACCGTGAAACTCGAACGCCTGATCGCGGATTTCGAAAATGAGGCGCGCGGACTGTGCGCATTTCTCGACTTGCCGTGGAACGACAAGATGCGTGATTTCGCCGAGACGGCCCGCGCGCGCGGCGTCGCGACGCCAAGCGCCGCCCAGGTGGCGCGCGGACTCAATTCCGGTGGCGTCGGCGAATGGCGTCGGTACCGCGAGCAGCTGGCGCCCGTGCTGCCGGTGTTGGAGCCCTGGGCCCGCCACTTCGGGTACCCGCAGGACTGACACAGCGCGCAATGAAAAAGGGCGCGCCAGTCACCCGGCGCGCCCTCGAGCAGTCTCTAGCTAGAGATCAGTTGAGCACACGCAGCACGACCCGGCGATTCTGTTGCCGCCCGTCGTCGGTGTTGTTGCTGCCGATCGGTTGACGTTCGCCGTAGCCGCGCGACTTCAGCGCGTTCGCCACGCCGCCGTCGTGCAGGTATTTCAGCACTGTCTCCGCGCGCCGCGCCGACAGGTCGAGATTGAAGGCATCGGAGCCGCGGCTATCCGTGTGGCCAGCGACCTCGATGTCGATTTCGGGGTAACGCTTGAGCGTCGCGATCGCGCCTTCGAGCACGGGCAGGCTCTCTGGCTTGAGCTCGGCGCTGTTGGTCTCGAACACCACGCCGGGTAGTTTGATCTCCTCCTTGAACGAGCAGCCCATCGCGTCCACGCGATCGCCCTTCGGCGTGTCGGGGCACTTGTCCGCAGAGTCGACGACACCATCGCCATCGGTGTCGAGCTCGCAACCGCGCTCGTCGACCTTTGCGCCGGCGGGAGTGTTCGGGCATTGGTCGCGGCTGTCGCCCACGCCGTCACCGTCGCTGTCGATCTCGCATCCGGTCGCGTCGACCTTTGCGCCGGCGGGAGTGCCCGGGCATTTGTCGATGTCGTTCGTCACACCGTCGCCATCGTCGTCCTGCGGCAGCGGGCAACCGTTGGTATCGACGGCGGTGCCGGCCGGGGTGCCGGGGCACTGGTCGAGATCGTCGGTCACGCCATCACCGTCGGTGTCGACGACGCGGCGTTTGGCGCTGCCGCCCCAGGAGTACTGCAAGCCCAGACCGGCGACGTAGTCGACCGCGTAGCGGGCGGGTGGGGAGTTGTCCGTGAGTCCGCGCCGCGCGCCGAGATCGCCGCGCAACTGGAACAAGCTGCCGGCGTCGCTGACGTCACCGATATCGATGAGGATGCCGACGCCGTAAGTTGCGATCAGGTCTGTGTCGTCCACGCCCGGCTTCTGGACGGACTTGTCACGTCCGAAACCCAGGCTCAGGAACGGGTTCACTCGTCCTTCGCGGTAGAACACGCGATTGGCCGACAGGCCGAATCCCTGAAGTGTGGTCGTGGCGTTGCCGGCGCGTTGGTGCTCCGACGAATACACGTTGAACTGCAGGTCCCAGTTCTGGTTGAGCACGCGGCCCATCGAAAGAGTGATGCCCGCGTCGTCATCCGCGGCGCGGCCATCGTCGATCCACAGCGCGTTGGCTTGCGGTGTGATGTACCAGCTGCCTTCCGGCGCGCCGGCCCATGCCGTCATTGCCGTCATCGAAATGGCCGTTACGCACGCGGCGAGACCCAGAGTACCGATTCTTTTCATGTTAGTTCTCCGGGGCGTGGGTACCCCTGGCTTGGGCCGGATAATAGCCGACGCGGAATGCCCCGGTAATTGGTCTAACCCTGACGGGCGGGCGCGATCAGTGGCCAGTCAGCGCCGGGTGGTGGACGCGTTGGCCGGGCGCAAGGCCCAGACGCTGCGCCTCGCCCCCCGCTATCTCGAGCACCGCGAGCGCCGGATCGCTGCTGCGAATGAGGTCGAGGGAGTGCGGTTTCGTGTTCGCGATGATCTGCTGGATGCGTCCGCGTCCGTCGATGAACACCATGTCGAGCGGGATGTAGGTGTTCTTCATCCACATGCTGATCGGGCGCGGCGCCGAGTGCACGAACAACATGCCGCGCGCGGGCGGCAGCGAGCGCACGAACATGAGCCCCTGGGCCTGGCGGGCCGGATTGTCGGCGAGCCACACATCGAACACGTGTTTCGCCTTCTTGCCTTGCGCGATCTCGAGTTTGGCCGACGGAAACGCGGAGAGGTCCTCGATCGGTCCGACCTGCGCGGGGGCGCTCGTCACCCCCAGCAGCAGCGCGGCAATCAGGCACTTGAGGAACTCAGGGCTTCGAAGCAGGAGGCGGGGGCGGTGGCGCATGGCGGTCATCGTCCACGAATTCGATGCGGCCTGCAAAATCAAAGCTGGTGAGAAAGACGCGTTCGCCGCGCGACAGCCCGGTGGCGGGTCCGAGGCAGAACCCGCGCCCCACCACGCGGTAGATGGCGCGCGCGTCCCCGAGTGAACCGACGCGCTGCTGCTCGAGCTTGTCGACCGTGCATTTGTCGTCGCCGCGGGTCGCGAAGATCCGTTGCTCGCCTTCGAACAGCAGCGTGACGTTCGTGCGCAGCGCTTCGCCGCCGCGACCTTCGCCGACTCCGGCGACGCCGAACACGATGCGGATGCGGCGGCCGTCGCCGCGCTCGGGGCCGCCGATGCTCACGCGCACGCCGTTGCTGCCGTTCTTGCCCGGCGGGCGGGGCCCGCCTTCGCATTGCATGTCGGCGTTCTTCCAGTCGAGATCGAGCGTGAGGGCGCCGCGCACGCGCGCGCGCAGGTAACCGTCACCGGTGACGAGACAGCCGTCCGTCGCCGATTCCATTGTCGGAGATGCGGAGGTGTCGGTGGCGAACGCTGCCAGCGGGGCGAGAACAATCGCCGCGAAGGCGGCTCGACGAAACATGTTCGTACGGTAGCACGGGCTTTATACTGACTTTAAAACACGAGGGATCCATGGCCAAACGCCCCGCACGCGCAACCTCCGGACGTTACGTGAGCCGCCTAACCAGCGGCACGCTCGCAGTCATCATGGCGGGCGGACGTGGCGAGCGGCTCAAGGGCCTCACCGAAAATCGCGCCAAACCCGCGACGCCGTTCGGCGGCAAGTTCCGCATCATCGACTTCGTGTTGTCGAACTGCGTGAACTCCGGCATCCGCCAGATATCCGTGTTGACGCAATACAAGGCGCAGTCGCTGATCCAGCACATCCACCGCGGCTGGGGATACATGCGCGGCGAGTTCGGCGAGTTCGTCGAAGTCATTCCGGCGCAGCAGAAGACCGGCAACCACTGGTACCGCGGTACCGCGGACGCCGTGTACCAGAACATCGACCTCATGCACGCGCATCACCCGAAGCACGTGCTCGTGCTCGCGGGCGATCACATCTACAAGATGGACTACGGTCCGATGATCGCCTACCACGTGGAGAAGGGCGCCGACATCACCGTGGGCGTCGTCGAAGTGCCGCTCGAGGAAGCGAAAGAGTTCGGCGTTCTCACCGTCACCGAGTGGAATCGCGTCACGCGCTTCGTCGAAAAGTCACCGACGCCGGACCACATGCCGGGCCGACCCGACGCGGCGCTGGCGTCCATGGGTATCTACGTCTTCAACCCCGAGTTGCTCGAAAAGCTGCTCGTACAGGACGCCGCGAACGAGAACTCGAAGCACGACTTCGGCAAAAACATCGTCCCCGACGCGATCGATAAGCTCCAGGTCTTTGCCTACGCTTTCCGCGACGTCAAGACGCGCGCGCAATCCTATTGGCGCGATGTTGGAACAATCGACGCCTTTTACGAAGCCAACATCGAACTCGTCTGGGTGAATCCCGAACTCAACATCTACGACGAGGATTGGCCGATCTGGACCTACCAGGCGCAGACCCCGCCGGCGAAGTTCGTGCTCGATGAAGACGGGCGGCGCGGCCTCGCGATCAACTCGCTGGTCTCTGGCGGCACGATCATCTCCGGCGCGACGGTGCGCGAGTCGTTGCTGTTCTCGGGCGTGCGCGTCGAAGAGCGCTCGACGGTGGAGCGGTCTGTCGTGCTGCCCAATGTGATCATCGGACCGAACTGTCACATCCGGAACGCCATCATCGACGAGAACTGCGAGCTGCCGGCAGGCACCCGCATCGGACATGACCGCACCGAGGACGCGAAGCGCTTCCTCGTGACCGACAAGGGCGTCGTCCTGGTAACGCCGGACATGCTGAACCATGGGTAGCGGCGCGCGCGGCCTCCTGTTCGCCGGCGTCGCCGCGCTTGCGTTGGGCGGCTGCGCGTCGGCCCTAAAGCTCGAAGCGCCGAAGCTCTCCGTGGTCTCGATGAAGATGCAGAGCGCGGACATCTTCTCGCAGCGCCTTCTGGTGCGGATGCGCGTCATGAACCCGAACTCGCGTTCGCTGGCCATCAAGGGAATCACGTACCGCATCGAAGTGAACGACGCCGAGCTCGCGGAGGGCGCGTCCAATACACCGTTCGAAGTGCCCGCGATGGGCGAAGCGGAGTTCGACGTGCAGCTCACCGCGAATCTCGCGAGTGCTCTCGCGCAGTTCCTCTCGCGGCGCGGCTCGCAGGACAAGCTCGACTACCGGCTGGTCGGCAGCGTCGCTCTATCCAGCGGTTTTCTTCGCCGGATTCCTTTCGATGAGCGTGGCAGCGTCGACCTGAAGAAGTGACGCGAACAGCCTGAGGTACTCGTTGGCCTGTGTGGTCCACGAGAAATCGCAGGCCATCGCGTTCTGCACGAGCGTCTGCCACAGCGCCGCGTTCGAGTACCACTGCGTCGCCGTGTTCAGAGCCCAGCCCATCGCGGCGGCATCGAAATCGTTGAACACGATGCCCGTCCCCAGGCCAGTGTCCGGATCGAAGTGCTGCACCGAATCCGCGAGTCCGCCCGTGCGCCGGACGATCGGGATGGTGCCGTAGCGCAGCGAGTACATCTGGTTCAGCCCGCAAGGCTCGTAGAGCGAGGGCATCAGGAACGCGTCGCTCGCGCCCTCGATCCAGTGCGCGAGGCTTTCGTCGTAGCCCGCGAAGAACCAGACCCGGCTGCGGTATTTCTGCGCGAGCCCGGCGAAGAAACTCTCGTATTTCGCTTCTCCGGTGCCGACCGCCGCCACGCGCACGTCCTGATCGGCGAGCAGCTTCGGCAGCGTGTCCGCCAGCAGGTCGAATCCCTTTTGCGCCGCGAGCCGGCTCACGATGCCGAACAACGGCACGCGACCGTGCGTCGGGCGCATGTTCTGGCGCAGCAGGAAATTGCGCTTGAGATCGGCCTTGCGCTCGAGTTCCTTGGGACCGAAGTGGATGGGGAGATACGGGTCGTGCCGCGGGTCCCACTCGTCGTAATCGACGCCGTTCAGGATGCCGTGCACCGCGCTGCCGCGGGAAGCGAGCGCCTGCTCCATCCCCATGCCGTATTGCGGGGTCGTGATCTCGCGCGCGTAGGTGGGGCTCACCGTCGTCACGGCGTCCGCGTGCAGGATGCCGTGTTTCAGCGCGTTGATGCCACCGAGCTCGAGGTCGTCCTGGTGCAGTAGATAGGAATAGGCGCCGAGGTCGAGGTCCGCCACGTCCGCGGCCGCGAACGCGCCCTGGTAGCCGATGTTGTGGATCGTGAATACCGACCGCGTCGAAGCGAAAACGGGATCGTTCTTGTAGTTTGAACGCAGCCACAGCGGCGCGAAGGAAGCGTGCCAGTCGTGCGAGTGGACGATGTGCGGCCGGAAGTTCATGCGACGGCAACATTCGAGAGCGGCGCGGGTCAGCACGAGAAAGCGGCGGTGCTCGTCGGCGTCGGTGGTGTAGAGCTTCGGGCGCGAGTAGAGCGCGTCCGATTCGACCAGATACACGGGCGTTGCGGAGCCGGGCAGCATCGCGCGCCAGATGTCAACGCGGTATTCGTGCGTGCCCGTGACGATGGGCAGATTCTGGAGCGACTCTACGCGCGTGACCGTGAGCTTGTCGCGGCGGATCTGCGAGTAGAAGGGCACGAAGAGGCGCACGTCGTGGCCAGCGCGGGTGAGCTCGCGCGACAACGCGCTGGCCACGTCGGCGAGACCGCCGGTTTTCGCGAGCGGGACGACTTCGGAGGCGATGGCGCAAATGGAGAGCTTCACGGCGGGGCATTCTAGCGTCCTGATTGCGCTGGTAGCATTGCAGCCGCAGGCAGGTCTCATCTCACATGCGTCGACTACTGACATTTTCCGCGACAGCCGCGCTGCTGCTGATGTCGATGGGCATCGGCTTGTTCACGGCCGATCTCCCGTTTTGGCGCCGCGCGATCGATCTGCCGCTCGCCGCCAGCGAGAGCTATGTTCCGACGGCGCGCATCGAAACCCTTGGCGAATCGAAGATCGAGGCCTCTAAACCGCGCCAGACCACGCTCGACGTCGCGGCACTCGAATCGGCCACCGACCGCGCGCGTCAGGCCGGCGCCGAAGCGTTGCTCGTCATGCATCACGGCTCGCTGCAGCTCGCGCGCGTATTCGCGGGCGATCCGCGGGTGCGCTCGTCGCTCCCCGCGGATTTTCTCGCGCGGCCCCTCGTGGCGCTGGCGGTCGGAGTCGCCCAGGCCGACGGCCATATCGCCTCGATCGATACACCGGTGTCGAAGTGGCTCACGGAATGGGAGGGGGAGCCGCGCGGCGCGATCACGCTGCGGCAGTTGCTCAATGAAACGAGCGGACTCGAAACGGGGATCGACGCCGCGCAAGTGCTCGGGTCGAGGCCGTTCACGAACCTGCCGGGTCTCGCGAATTTCGCGACTTCGCGCGGCGTGCGCTTGTTGTTAGGCAACGATTTCGAATCGACAGCGCTCGGCTTTCAGCTCGATCACGAACCGGGTGGATTCTTCAACGTCTCTCCCGCGAACTCCCAGCTGGCGGCCGTGATCGTCGAGCGCGCCACGGGCATCGACTACGAGCGCCTGCTCGTGGAGCGGCTGCTCGCGGGTGAATCGCGTGCGGCGATGGAGCTGCAGATGGACCGGCGCAGCGGCATGCCCGCGACGCATTGCTGCCTGCGGGCCGAACCGCTCACCGTGTTGCGGATCGTCGAACTGATCCGTACCGGCGGTGCGCAGATGCTGAAAGGCTCGCGCGCCAACCCCGAATTCGGATTGCAAATCGAGCGGCTCGCGGGACGAATGCCCGAAGTCCTGCAACTCGGCTCTCAACGGGGCGGCGGCGCGTGGATCGTGCCCGAAGCCGGCTTGAGCATCGTCGTGCTCGCGCGGCGTGACATATCGACGCCGATCGACATCGTGGAACCCCTGCTCGCGTCCGTTCTCCACGCGCAGCGCAAGTAACGGGTCGCTCGCGCAACCACGCGGACCCACAATCCCGCGCATGGACATGAAAGTGCACGAGCCCGCTTTTCTCGACAGCCGCGAATTCTCCCGAATGACGCGCGCGATCGAGTTCATCGAACGCGAATACCAGCGGCAGCCGAAGCTCGCGCAGATCGCGCGCCACGTCGGACTCTCCGAGTTCCATTTCAACCGTCTGTTCCGGCGATGGACCGGGCTGACTCCCAAACAGTACCTCGCCGAGGTCACGAGCCGCGCGGTCGGCAATGCACTCGTGTCGGAATCGACTGTCATGGACGCGGCCTTTTCTGTCGGTCTTTCGGGTGGCGGCCGGTTGCACGATCTCACCGTCACGCTGGACGCGATGTCTCCGGGGGAGATTCGCGCGCGCGGCGCGGGGGTCACGATCTGGGTCGGCCGGGCGAGCACTCCCTTCGGCACCGCTTTCATCGCGGAAACGCCGCGGGGCTTGAGCCGCCTGTCGTTTCTGGAGGGCCGCAGCGACGCGGGCGAGCTGGAAGTACTGCGAGCCGCATGGCCGAAGGCACGCTTCGAGCGCGACGACGCGCGCGCCGCGGCGCTGGCCGACATGATCTGGAGTCGTGGAGTGGGGGGTCACAAATCCGTCACCTTGCCGCTGGCGGTCACGGGTACGAACTTCCAGGTGCAGGTCTGGCGTGCGCTGTTAGAACTAGATCCGGGTGAATCGGTCACATACAGCGCGTTGGCCCGGAAGCTCGGTAAACCAAACGCCGCGCGGGCCGTTGGTAGTGCGGTGGGTGCGAACCCGATCGGCTGGGTCATTCCCTGCCATCGCGTCTTGCGCGCGGGTGGAAAACTGGGCGGTTACCGCTGGGGGCCAGCGCGCAAGCAGATGATTCATCGGTGGGAAATGCGGCAGGCCGGAATGTCATAGCTTTCCGGGGGCTGCCATACTTCGCCGCCTCGACGTTAGCGATATCAGGGGCGAGTGCCTCACCGGAAAAAGATGTCAGAGCCGCGCAATCTCGCAACCCCGATCAGCATTGGAATCGCCGTCGTCTGCGCGGCCTGGGCTATCTACGCGACTCAGCATCTACCGGCCGCCGCCGCACCCTCGGGCGCGGGCGGGTCGCGCGCGAGCCCGGCGCCGCAGGTCACTCTCGCGACCGTGCGCAACGAGCGCGTGTCGCAGAAGCTCGAGGCGCTCGGCAATGCGCGCGCCAACGAATCCGTCGACGTGAGCTCGAAAACTTCGAACGTCGTGATGGCGATCCGATTCCGCGATGGCGAGCGCGTGCAGCGCGGGCAGTTGCTCGTCCAGCTCGACGACGCGCAGACGCGCGCCGACGTGGCGGCCGCGCAAGCCACGCTCACCGACAGCGAGAGCCAGTTCAACCGCAGCCGGGAGCTCATGCAGACGCAGGCGCTCTCGAAGTCGAGCTACGACCAGCTCGAAGCCACGCTCAAGGCGAATCGTGCGCGTCTGCAATCCGCGCAGGCGCGTCTCGAAGACACCGTGATCCGCGCGCCGTTCAGCGGGCGCGTGGGCCTGCGCCGCGTGAGCGTCGGCACGCTGATCAGCCCCGGCGACGTGATCACGACGCTCGACGACACGAGCGTCATCAAACTCGACTTTTCGGTGCCCGAGAATTTCCTGTCTTCGCTGCGCGAAGGCCTGACCGTGCGCGCGACCGCTCCCGCGTTTCCCGGCCGGTCGTTCGCGGGCAAGGTCGCGAGCATCGATTCGCGCGTCGACATGACGACTCGCTCCGTGATCGTGCGCGCGTTGCTCGCGAACGAGGACGGCGCGCTCAAGCCCGGCATGTTCCTCAACGTCTCGCTCGCGAACGACGAGCGCGATGCCCTCGTGATTCCCGAAGAGGCGCTCACGCCGGAAGCCGAGAAGCAGTACGTCTACGTCGTGGAGGGCGGCAAGGCGCAGCGCCGCGAAGTGCGCATCGGCAACCGCCGTCCGGGATCGGTCGAAGTGGTCGCGGGTGTCACCGCGGGCGAACGGGTGATCGTCGAAGGCACGCAGAAGGTGCGCGACGGTGCCGCGGTGCGCGCGACGGATCGCGTCGTCGACTCGCCGCCACCGGCCGCCGAACCGGACTCGCACGAGGCGAGCGCCATCCCCGCGGCGGGCGTTCGTCAGTGACCGGGCGCAGGCCATGATGATTTCGGACCTCTCAGTTCGACGGCCCGTCTTCGCGACGGTGATGTCGCTGCTGTTGTTCATCCTGGGCGTCGGAGCGGTTACGCGTCTGTCCTTGCGCGAATTTCCCGACGTCGAGCGTCCGGTCGTCAACATCGAGACGCGGTATCGCGGCGCGTCCTCCGAAGTCGTTGAATCCCGGATCTCGCAGGTCATCGAAAACGAGATCTCCGGCATCGAGGGAGTCGAGCGGTTGAACTCCTCCAGCCGCGACGAGCGCTCCACCATCAACGTGGAGTTCACGCTCGAGCGCGATCTCGACAGCGCCGCCAACGACGTGCGCGAACGACTGTCGCGGGTCGCGGGACGACTCCCGCTCGAGGCGGATCCGCCGCAGATCACGAAGGTGGACGGCGGCTCCGATCCCATCATGTGGCTGAACGTCGCGAGCACCGGGCGCGACATGCTCGAGCTGACCGACTACATGCAGCGATACCTCGTCGACCAGTTTTCGACGCTGGAAGGCGTCGCGAGCGTGCGCATGAACGGTGCGCGACGTTATGCGATGCGTGTGTGGCTCTCGCGGGAGAACCTCGCGGCGCGCCAGCTCACCGTTGCCGATGTCGAGAACTCGCTGCTGCGCGAGAACGTGGAGATCCCCGCGGGCCGCCTCGAGTCCACCGAGCGGGAGTTCACGTTGCGCACCGATACCAACCTGCGCACCGAGGAAGATTTTCGCAACCTGGTCGTGGGTCGCGGGCCCGACGGGTATCTGGTGAGGCTCGGTGAAGTGGCCGAGGTGCGGCTCGCCTCCGACGACGACCGCAGTCTGTCGCGTTCGAACGGCACCACCAGTCTGTCGATGGCAATCATTCCCCAGTCGAAAGCCAACGTGCTCGCCACCTCTGGCGCCGTGAAGGAGCGACTCGCGCAGATTCAGGCGACGCTGCCGAAGGACATCAAGGTCGAGATCAACATCGACAACGGCGTGTACATCGCCGCCTCGCTCAAGAACGTCGTCTTCGCGCTGTCCGAGACGTTGATCCTCGTGCTCATCGTGATCTTCCTCTTCCTGGGCACGCTGCGCGCCACGCTGATTCCCGCGGTGACGATCCCGGTATCCATCATCGCGGCGGGCATCGTGATGGCGATGCTCGATTACTCGATCAACACGCTCACATTGCTCGGCGCGGTGCTCGCGATCGGCCTCGTCGTCGACGACGCGATCGTCGTGCTCGAAAACATCGTGAGGCGAATCGAAGGCGGCGAGCCCGCGGCACTGGCTTCCATCAACGGCTCGCGAGAAATCGGTTTCGCGGTGATCGCGACCACGCTCGTGCTGATGGCGGTTTTCGTGCCGGTCTCTTTCATGACGGGCGACACCGGCCGTTTGTTCGGGGAGTTCGGCGTCACCGTGGCTGCGGCGGTCGGATTCTCCGCGTTCATCGCGTTGAGTCTCACGCCGATGATGGCCTCCAAGCTGTTCGCGAACGGCATGCCGAAGTCGCGCATGGCGGGCCGAATCGACCTGTTCTTCCGCAAACTCGACGACCGCTACGCCGCAGGTCTTCGCCGCATGGTCGAAGGCCGCCGGCCGCTGTGGATCGTCGGTGGCGCGCTCGGATTGTTCGGTGTCCTCGTGATGCTGTTCCTCGTTGGATTTCCTTTCTCGGGCCTGCGGATCCCCAGCGAGCTCGCGCCGCAGGAAGATCGCGCGATGATCCGCATCTTCGTCACCGCGCCGGAAGGGTCGAGCATCAATTATCTCGACCGTCAGCTGCGCCAGGTCGAAGACATCGCGATGGCGGAAGTCGAGAATGGAAATGCCCGACGCGTGAATGTGCGCACCGGGGGCTTCGGCCGCAGTGGCGATGTGAGCACCGGGATGATCATGCTGCCCCTGAATCTCTGGGGCGAGCGCGACGAGAGCGCGGGCGAGATCTCGGATCGGCTGCGTCAGCAAACACAAGGCATCTCCGGCGCGCGCGTCAACGTGAACCAGGTCGGCAGCCCGCTCACCCGCAACAGCACGCGACCGCTGGCCATTGCGTTGGGTGGCGGCGAATACGACGAAATCGTGCGGTGGCGCGACAAGATCATGCAGCGCGTTGCCGCCGAGAACCCGCGCATCCTGAATCTCGAGTCCGACTACCTGGAGCGACAACCGCGCGTCATCGTGCAGATCGACCGTAACAAGGCCGCGGATCTCGGCGTGTCGCTGCAAACCGTGGGGCGGACTCTCGAGACCATGCTGGGCGCGCGGATCGTGACGACGTTCGAGCGCGCGGGCGAGGAGTACGACGTCATGCTCCAGGCGCGGAACTCTCAGCGGGCGAGCATCGGCGACCTCGACAATCTCTACGTGCGCTCCGACAAGAACAACGAACTGCTGCCGTTGTCCGCGCTCGTGAAGATCGACGAGCGCGCGGGACCGACGGAACTGCGCCGCACGGACCGCATGCGCGCCATCGAGCTCGCGGGCTCACTCGCGCCGGGATACACGCTCGGTGAAGCCGTCGCGTACATGGAGAAAGTGATCCGCGAGGAAGCGCCGAACGCGCAGATCATCTACAACGGCGAGACCTATCAGCTCAAGAAGTCAGGTGATGCGCTGTGGATCACCTTCGCGTTCGCGCTGCTCATCGTCTATCTCGTGCTCGCCGCGCAGTTCGAGAGCTTCGTCCACCCGATCGTCATCCTCGTCACCGTGCCGCTCGCGCTGTCCGGCGCGTTGCTCGGCATCTTCCTGTTCAATTCCACGATCAACATCTTCAGCCAGATCGGCTGCATCATGCTGATCGGCATCGCGTGCAAAAACGGCATCCTCATCGTCGAGTTCGCGAATCAGTTGCGCGACCGCGGCGTCGCGTTCCTCGATGCGGTGATCCAGTCGTCGGCGACGCGGTTGCGTCCCGTGCTCATGACCAGCCTGTGCACGGCGTTCGGCGCGGTGCCACTCATGCTCGCGCATGGCGCGGGTGCCGAGAGCCGGGAGTCCATCGGCGCGACCGTGTTCTTCGGCACGATCGTCTCGCTCGCGATGACGCTGTATGTCGTCCCCGCGCTGTACCTGCTGATCGCGAAGAACACCCGCTCGCCCGAGTACATGAGCCGGCTCATCGAGAAGCTGTCGGGCGCGGGGTCGCGCGAGGCCGCGCCCACCGCGCGGGATGCCTCCCGCGACGCGTCCTGAGTCACGGGGCAGTCAAGTCTCTCCAGCCGTGGCTTACTTCCGAAAGTCGCTTTGTAATACCCGGCCGCAATAGGCAACATCACTCAGGATCAGCTGCACATTTGAGCAGCTAGTGAGCAAAAGTGGCCGCCACAAACTTTAAAACCGAGAACAACACTTTTCGTAAGCTGATCGGAAATGGGCTTACCTACAAGATTCCTCGTTTTCAGCGCGACTACAGCTGGGGCGATGATGAGTGGGAGGACCTGTGGCTGGATCTCATGGGTACGTTTGAAGGGAAGGGAGAATCTGCGCACTACATGGGCTACCTAGTGCTGCAGTCTGCCGATGACCGCACGTTCGAGGTCATCGATGGCCAGCAACGTCTTACGACAGTTAGTCTCATGGTGTTGGCTGCCCTCAAAAATCTTCAGCGGTTGGTGGAGAGCGGCAACGAATCGCAAGCCAACACTCGCAGAATCGAACAGATCCGCCAGACTTATATTGGGTATCTCGATCCAGTCACGCTTGTCTCGCGGCCGAAGCTGACTTTGAATCGGAACAACAATGCTTACTACCAGAACTACATTGTGCCGCTTGGCCACTTACCAGTCAGGGGGTTTCGAAGCTCTGAACACTCACTGCGCAAAGCATTCGAGTGGTTTGATAAGCGGGTAACTGAGTGGATCCGGAAGGCATCAGGCGAGGAGGGCAAGCGGCTGGCGCAGTTGGTGGAAGACATCAGTGATCGTCTTTTTTTCACAATCATCACCGTCACTGATGAGCTGAACGCCTACAAAGTATTTGAAACGCTAAATGCTCGAGGCGTCCGGCTCTCAGCGACTGACTTGCTGAAGAATTACCTCTTTTCGGTGCTAGATCGAGGTAGCCAAGACGAGCATGAACTTCGAAATCTTGAAGACAGATGGGAAGCAATGGTTGGTCGACTGGGCGCTGAGAGCTTCCCAGACTTCTTGCGCGTGCATTGGAATAGTCGTCGCTCATTCGCTCGGCAAGCTGAGTTGTTCAAGACCATGCGATCGCAGATCGCTTCTCGCGAATCTGTTTTCGAGCTACTGCGTGATATGGAGGAAGACTTAGACGCGTATCTCGCGCTCTCGTCTCCCGAGGCCTCGGAATGGCCGCAAGAGGTCAAGGGCTTTGCCGGCAACCTCAGAACATTCAACGTGCGTCAACCATTCCCCTTGCTTCTGGCGGCAAAGCGAATATTCAGCGCGGATGATTTTGCGGGCTTAATGCGAGCGTGCGTCATGATCTCTATGAGGTTCAACGTAATCGGCAGCTCAAGCACGGCAGAGCAGGAGCGCACATACAATTCAGTGGCCGAACAAGTAGCGACAAAAAAGATCACCACTTTGGCAACAGCGCTGCCCGCGATGCAATCTATCTACCCTGCTGACGCCACATTTCGTTCTAACTTTGCAGAGAAAGTTATCCGAACTTCGCAAACGCGGAATAATCGCGTTGTGCGTTACATCCTCTGCAGCTTAGAGAAACACCTTGGTGGTCAAGACCTGGATTTTTCGAGCGACTCATTCAACGTCGAACATGTGCTTCCGCAAAGTCCCCAAGGTGGATGGGAAGCGTTCGACAATGAGGAGGTCGACGCGTTGGTCTACAGACTCGGAAACATGACGCTGATGAAATCGAATGCGAATAAAGATGTCGGGAACTCGCCATACACCCAGAAGCGGGGGGCGTATGAGGCGAGCAATTTTGAAATTACACGTCGTATTGCATCCGAGAATCAGGATTGGACTCCCGAACGAGTTGCGGCTCGACAGAACTGGATGGCGTCACAGGCGACCGCGATCTGGAGAATCGCGCAGCTGAGTTAGGTGTCAAGCTGGTTGAAATTCGACGCGAGTCGCGCTGCGCCAACCTGTCGGGAGGCCACTGGGCCGCCAACGTTGTTACATTTGCGGCAGCGGATTCAACTATTGCTCGCAAACTCCCAACCGGGCTGTCAACCGCGACGTGACTATTTAAGTCGCTGATCCGTCTAGGAGTTGTCGCCGTTTTGGAAGGCCGGTAAGCGGGTCGCTGGTAGACTGGCAACCGTTCTCTCTCCCCCTTCCGATCCCATGGCCCAGACTCCCTACAAGCAACTCGAGCAGGAATGGAAACGCCTGCACGCGTTCCGCGGCGCCATGGCGATTCTCCGCTGGGACGCGGCGGTGATGATGCCGCGTGGCAGCGCGGACGTTCGCGGCGAACAGCTCGCGGCACTCGAAACGGAATATCACGCGCTGGTCACATCGCCAAAGATCACGCGCCTGCTCGACCGCGCCCAGGCGAACACGGGCGGCCTCGAGGACTGGCAGATCTCGAATATGCGCGTGATGCGCCGGCAGCGCGACTTCGCGATCGCGACGCCCGTCGCGCTGGTCGCGCGTCTCGCCAAGGCCGCGTCGAAGGCGGAAGCGAATTGGTTGCTGGCGCGGCAGTCCGGCAAGTTCGAAGACTTCGCGCCGCATCTCGAGGAGGTCGTCAACCTCGTGCGCGACAAGGCGCAGCTCCTCGGCCAGGCGCGCAACCTCTCTCCTTACGACGCGCTCGTCGACGAGTTCAGCCCGGGACTCACGTCGGCCGAGATCGACGCCATGTTCAAGGCGCTGGCGCGCCGCCTCCCCGCGCTGATTCGCGACGTGCTCGACCAGCAGGAGCGCCGGCCGGTGTTGCCGATCTCGGGCAAGTTCTCCGCGTCGAAGCAGAAAACGCTCGCGATCGAAGTCATGAAGGCCGTCGGTTTTCCATTCGACCGCGGCCGGCTCGACGAGAGCGAACATCCGTTCACCGAAGGCGTGCCGGGGGACGTGCGAGTGACCACGCGCTTCGACACGTCGGATCCGTTCACCGGGCTGCTGGGCGCACTGCACGAGACCGGCCACGCGATGTACGACGTGGGCATGCCGCTCGAATTCGCGGACCAGCCTGTCGGGCGCGATCGCGGCATGGCGCTCGAAGAGAGCCAATCGCTGCTCATGGAAATGATCGTCTGCCGCAGCCGGCCTTTCGTGAAGTATCTGCGGCCGCTGCTCGAGAAGCACTTCGGCGTCTCCGGCCCCGAATGGAGTGAAGAGAATCTCTACGCGCATCTCACGCGCGTGCGTCGCGGTCCGATTCGTGTCGACGCCGACGAGCTCACCTACACACTGCACATCCAGTTGCGCTACGAGCTCGAAAAGCAGTTGCTCGAAGGCAAACTCGCCGTGCGCAATCTGCGCGATGCGTGGAATGCGAGCATGGAGCAGCGCCTGGGGCTCAAGCCCGCGAGCGATCTCGAGGGCGTGCTGCAGGACGTGCACTGGGCGGTCGGTTCGTTCGGGTACTTCCCGTCGTACGCATTGGGCGCCGTGATGGCCGCGCAGTTCTACGAGGCGCTGCGCAGCGCGGTGCCCGACATCGACGAACAGATCGTGCGCGGCGAATTCTCGGGGCTGATCGGCTGGCTGCGCGACAACGTGCATGGGCAGGGCGCTCGCGTCAGCGCGCAGGATTTGCTCAAGCAGGCGACCGGCAAACCGCTGTCCGCTGCGTCCGCGCTCCGCTACCTCGAATCGAAATATCTCGTCAGCGAACCCGTCGTGGGCAGCGCCGCCGCATGAGAGGTTGGCGAGGCTGGCTGCTCGCCGGATTCACCGTCGTTCTGGCCGTCCTCGCGATTGCCTGGCCGGCGATGCCGCAGCCGCTGTCGTATCACGCGTTCGCCGACTGCCGCACGATCTTCGGCGTCCCTAACTTCCTCAACGTCCTCTCCAATCTGCCTTTCCTCATCGCGGGTGCGTGGGGGCTGGCGCTGATCTGGCGCGGTGGCGGCTCGTTCATCGATGGCCGCGAGCAGCTGCCCTATCTCGTGTTCTTCCTCGGCGCTCTGCTGACCTGCTTCGGGTCGGCGTACTACCACGCGGCGCCCGACAACCCGCGCCTGGTCTGGGATCGCCTGCCGATGACGCTGGGCTTCGCCGGACTCGTGGCCGCCGCGATCGCCGAGCGCGTCGATCTCAAACTCGGGCTGCGCTCGCTGTGGCCGCTGCTCGCGATCGGCGTGATCACGGTGATCTACTGGTACGGGACCGAGAGGTTGGGTCGCGGCAATCTGATCCCGTACGCCGCCTATCAGACCTGGTCCATCGTGGTGATCGTGCTGTTGATAGCGGCGTTCCCCGCGCGCCGCTACACCCACGGCGGTCTGCTCGGCTGGGCGGCGGGCTGGTATGGCCTGGCCAAGGTTTTCGAAACCTTCGATCTGCAGATCTACCGGTTGCTCGGCGGCACGGTCAGCGGCCACACCATCAAACACGTGTTAGCCGCCTTCGCGGTGTTCGCCGTCGTTCGACAGTTGCGGCTTCGGGCTGCGGCCGCTTCGAACGCTGGTTAGAATCGCCGCCGATGAACGCCGTTCCAGATTCCCTCGAATCGGGCCCCGAGTGGCCTTCGCAAACCGCGAAGAAGCTCGGCGCACACCTGCGCGGCCTCGTGGGCAAGGCGATCGAGGACTACAAGATGATCGCCGACGGCGATCGCGTGATGGTGTGCCTCTCGGGGGGCAAGGATTCGTACACGCTGCTCGACATCCTGATGTCGCTGCAGCGGTCGGCGCCGGTCGATTTCGAACTCGTGGCCGTCAACCTCGACCAGAAGCAGCCTGACTTTCCCGAAGAGGTCCTGCCGAACTACCTGCGAAGCTTAAGTGTCCCGTTTCACGTGATCGAGCAGGACACGTACAGCGTGGTGAAGCGCGTGATCCCCGAGGGCAAGACGATGTGCGGTCTGTGCTCGCGGCTGCGGCGCGGCGCGTTGTATCGCTACGCGTCGGAGAACGGCTTCACGAAGATCGCGCTCGGACATCACCGGGACGACATCGTCGAGACGCTGTTCCTCAATCTGTTCTTCGGCGGACGCATGAAGGCCATGGCGCCCAAACTGCTCTCCGACGACAGCCAGCACGTCGTGATCCGGCCGCTCGC
This sequence comes from Pseudomonadota bacterium, assembly GCA_043747835.1. Lineage (GTDB taxonomy): Bacteria > Pseudomonadota > Gammaproteobacteria > Steroidobacterales > Steroidobacteraceae > CADEED01. The sequence goes on from JAYTOK010000101.1 coordinate 99,180, forward strand.
ATACGTGGCGGAATCGCAGATCGAACGCTATGCGCGCGCGCGCAACTTTCCGATCATTCCCTGCAAGCTCTGCGGCTCGCAGGACAATGCGCAGCGCAAAGAGATCAAGCGCATGCTGGCCGGATGGGAGAAGGATTACCCGGGGCGCACCGAGGCCATCTTCTCCGCGCTGCGAAACGTCGAGACCGCGCACCTCGCCGACGCCCGTGTGTTCGACTTTGCGGGACTCGATGCCGAACGTTCGCAAGCCGGTCGCTGAGTCGTACTGGGTCATTCCGGATCGTCTGCTCGCCGGTCGTTATCCGGGCGGCAAGACTCCGCGCGAGACGGAGCGCCGCATCGCCGCGTTCGTCGAAGCGGGCTTCGACACCTTCATCGATCTCACCGAGGCCGGCGAGCTGCCGCCTTACGACATCTATCTACCCAGCCGCGCCCAGCACGTGCGCAGGCCGATCCCGGACCACGGCGTGCCGCGCGAGACCCGGCACATGGCGGACATTCTCGCGGCGCTGCGCGCAGCGCTCGAGGCGGGACGGCGGGTCTACGTGCACTGCCGCGCCGGCATCGGCCGGACGGGCACCGTCGTGGCCTGCCACCTGATGGAAGGCGGCTTCGAGCCGCGCCAGGCGCTGATTCGGCTGAACGAACTCTGGCAGGACAACGAACGTTCGTCCACGTGGCCGGACGTCCCCGAAACCGACGAGCAGCGCAACTACATCCTTCGCTGGGTTCCGCCGCCGCCGCCGCCGGAGCCGAAGCACGTCGAAACCCAGGATCGCGATCCGATGGAGGCGCCCGACGTGCTCGATGCGGCGCGCACGCTGCGCGAACGCTTCCAGGGTGCGCTCGTCGGGCTCGCGGTCGGCGATGCGTTGGCGGCGCATACGCAATTCCGCAAGCCGGGGACGTTCGCGCCCGTGGGGGATCTGCTCGGCGGCGGGCCGTTCGACCTGCCGCGCGGCGCATGGAGCGACGACACGGCGATGGCGCTGCTGCTCGGCGAAAGCCTGATCGAACGGGAAGGTTTCGACGGCCACGACCAGGTCGCGCGCTTCGCGCGCTGGCAGCGCGAGGGCTATGGGAGCTCGACCGGGCAGAGCGTCGGCATTTCGGCGAGCGTCGCGCGCGCGCTCGCGATGGCGCAATACAAGCGGCAGCCCTTCGCGGGATCCCACGATCCGGATCACCTCGAGAAGGACCCGCTGTCGCGCGTCGCGCCCGCCGTCATGTATTTCTTCGCCGACGTGAAGGACGCCGTGGCCAAGGCCAGCGAGGCCGCGCGGATCACGGTGCAGGCGCCGATGGCGCTCGACTGCGTCCGGCTGTTCGCCGCCATGCTCCACCAGGCCCTTTCCGGGCGGGACAAGGTGGCGGTATTGCGGCCGCCGCGAGATCTGTGGGAATCCCCGAGTACGCGCCCGGAGGTGTTCGCGATCTACGAGGGCACATGGGCGCGCCGTCCCGCGCCGGAAATCACCGGGGGCGGCAACATCCTCCAGGCCCTGGAGGCGGCGTTGTGGTGTTTCCAGCGCAGCGCCAACTACCGCGAGGGCGCGTTGTTCGCCGCCAATCTCGGCCGCGATTCCGATGTGGTCGCGGCGGTGTACGGCCAGCTCGCCGGCGCACACCACGGTGTGAGCGCCATTCCGGGAATCTGGCGTAACAGCCTGATGAAACACGAGGTGGTCATCGATACCGCCGATCGACTTCTCACTCATGCGCTGGTGACCCTCGGAAGCTGATTCCGCACGGGGCATTAGTCGCTTAAAGTTCGGGTCATGTCGTCGACTCACTCCTGGACCCGCATGTCCGATGAGCAATTGCTCGGGATGCGCTTTTGCGACCTCAAACTGAAGATTTCGTCCTCGCTGGGGAAGCGCATTCGCCGGCTCTACGGCGAACTCGACAAACGCCAGATCGGTTTTCGCCCGCACGTGTGGCTTTCCGAAGAATGGTTTTCGCCGGATGGCGTACCCGGCATCGCGGTGCCGTTCTACCTCGCGCACCCGCGGCTCGAGCGGCTCGAGCGACGCATGATGCGCACGGTGGAAGGTGGCAGCTCCGAGAGCGCGATGCGGATTCTCCGGCATGAAGCCGGCCACGCGATCGACACCGCGTACCGCCTGCGACGTCGCAAGCGCTGGCGCGAGGTGTTCGGTCCTGCGTCGCTGCCGTACCCCGACACTTACAAGGCGCGCCCCGGCAGCCGCCGCTACGTGCAGCATCTCGGCGAGTGGTACGCGCAGGCGCACCCTTGCGAGGATTTCGCGGAGACGTTCGCGGTGTGGCTCAAGCCGAACTCGTCGTGGCGGCGCACGTACGCGCAGTGGCCCGCATTCCACAAACTCGAGTTCGTCGACGAACTACTGACCAGCGTGCGCGATTCGCGCGCGCCCGTGCGCAATCGCGAAATCGTCGAGCCGTTGCGCGAGAACACGCGCACGCTCGCCGATCACTATCGCCGCAAGCTGCGCCGCCACAGCATGTATCGCCGCACCGTCACCGACCACCTGCTCGAGCGCGTGTTCGCCTCCGAGCAGCCGATGGCGCGCGCGCGCCGCGCTTCGACCTTCTTCCGCGCGCACGCGACCTGGCTGGTGAACGGGGTGGTGCGCGAACTCGGCGCGGAGCGCTACAGCGTCGAGCAGATCCTCAAGATCATGGTGGAGCGCGCCGAGAAGCTGGGCCTGTGGGTGCGTGGCAGTCAGCGCGATGTCCTGCGCCATGCGCGCTGGATGCTCGCGTACCTCACGCGCCTGTATGCGCAGGGTGAAAGTCCGCAGCTTTCCTTATGAAGCGACTGCGCACGCTGGTCGTGATGCATTCAACGCTCGTCCCGCCCGATACTCTCGACGGGCACAGCGCGAAAGACATCGAAGAATGGCGCACCGAGTTCGACGTCGTCTCGACGTTGAAGAAGTCGGAACACGAAGTGCGTTGCCTCGGCATCTCGGATTCGCTCGAGGAACTGCGCGCCGTCATCACCGAGTGGAAACCCGAGAT
>JAYTOK010000102.1:0-1264 GCA_043747835.1 Pseudomonadota bacterium
GTACCGTCCGATCGTGAACCGCTTCTTCACCTTGCGGCCGTTCACGATGTGCACCGTGTACGTCACGTTCGGGTTGTTGCCCGGGTCCTGGCTCAGATCGCCGTCCCGGAGGACCGGACGGCCGGTGGGCCCCGCGGGCGCTTCCTTCTTGCTCGGCTTCTCGGGCTCGGGGATGCCGAGCTTCTTGCGCTGCCTCGCCTCCTTCGCGCGCTGGTTGGCGCGCACCCTCGCGGCTTCCGCTTTTGCGGCCTTGGCCGCGGCGAACTCCGCCTCGATCCGTTCGGGACTGCGAGCGCGCGTCGCGCGCTTCTCTGCCGCGACGACGTTGTTCCGGGCACGTTTCGCCTCCGCCGCCTCCATGGAGACGAGCTCCTCGTCCGACTTCGGGCGCTTGAAGTGCACGCACAACGCGACCCCGTCCGTCTCGACCATGCGGCTGAAGGTCCACTTCTTGCTGAGGAGCCCCGACAGCTTGAAGACGCTCTCGAACTGCGTCACGGCGTCCTCCTTGAAGGCGGCGAGGTTGCCTCGGTACAGTCCTTCGGACTTCATGAGGCCGTACATCGCGTCGGTGTCGAGCTTGATGAAGTGCGAGCGGATCCCCCAGTACGGAGTGAGAGAGAACAGCTTTGCGTCGTGCGACTCCAGGAAGACGAGCCAGCGACGGTACGTCCGGAGCACGGTCTCGACGTTGCTGCTCAGCCACGTGGCGGCGACGGCTGGGGGATTGCCGAGCGCCTCGCGCTCGCTCGCCGCGAAGCGAGCGCCCTCCTCCGTCAGGCGCTCCGGAGTGCCCCAGTTGTTGATCGCCTTGACGATCGGCCAAGATTCGCCGCGCGCCTGCGGCGCCTTCGAGCACCACTCGCGGACGTAGCGCTTCTGCTTCTGCTCGAACGAGAAGACGATGGAGTTCCGGAAGTTGACCTCCATGGCTAACGCGGCAGAAGTGTAGAGCTGGCCGTCTCCCATGAAACGCTCGACCGGGGCGAAGCCCGTGAAGCACTCGGCCACGCTCTCGCGGACGTGCGGGTTCTCCATGTCGCGGAGCATCACCTGGCGGCAGAAGATCTGCGTGAAGTCCGGGACGCGCGTGCCGCGGTCCATGTTCCGGAGCACGATGTCCAAGAGCATGATTCCCGCGAGGTTGGTGGCCTCCGAGACGGCACGCACGCGCGCACGGATCGCGTCCCCGAGCGACTTCTCGGACAGGTGCTTGTGGAGTCCGCACTTGGCGACGCGCTCCTGCTCGAACTTCCTTCCGGCC
>JAYTOK010000103.1:0-26821 GCA_043747835.1 Pseudomonadota bacterium
CAGACGGCAGAACCCGACGCTCAATTGCCTATTCGCGAAGTTCGCGCCTAGCCGTCGCCCAGTCGATTGGCTCTTCCAACCCAGCGTCGACCATCTGCCGGGTTTCGTTCAGCGCTTCTTGATGCCAGGCGGGCGATTCGTACCGATCACCTTCGCGGGTAATGGCCTCCCACAACTCCTCGAGAGTGCGGAGCTTCTCTTCCCACGACATCTGCTGAATTTCCGCGGCGGTCATCGTGCTCACAGGCTACTCGGCAGCCGTTATTCCGGCAAACCTGGCGATTGAGGAGACGTAAAGGAGACAAGCCTTCCCCGAACACGCCAAACTATTGATGCTCAAACCGATTTATCGACCGTCCGTCCAATCCATCATGAGCGAGACCGAGATGCGGCGGTCGAAGGACGTGCTGCGTTCGCCGGCGGCGCTGCCTGATTCGATGTTGTTTTCCAATAGTGGCATGTCCCCGGGATTCCTGCGGATCTCCGATTCCACCATTCATGCCGAACGACAACGACTCTCCTTGTTAGACCGCGCTCGATCGCTATACTGACGAAAATGACACCGGTAGCCATGATGCCGCCGGACTTCGGGGGGAATACCATGCTGATGTTTCGTGCCGCGATCTTGATCGTGGGATTGTCGTTGGTGGCGGTGGGCCGCGGCGAATCCGCTGATAGCAATCCTGACAACCAGGCAGAACCGCAGCAGGGGCCGGATCCCTCTTTGCGCCTGGAACCCGCCAATGGCGCGACCGCCGCCTATGTCGATACGCGCTTGAAGATCACCTTCGACCGCATGCCGACTCTGGGAACGTCGGGAACGATCAGGGTCTTCAAAGTCAGCGACAACACGCTGGTCGACACCATCGACATCAGCGGCGCCCCCGCATCCGCGACCGGCGAAACGCAGACCGTCGTACCCAGGACCAACACCGAGATCGACCAGATCGGGGCAGGAGTGACTACGCTGGGCGGCCGATCTCGCTGGGTGTACTACACGCCCGTCGTAGTAGCCGGCCCCGTCGCCACCATCAAGCTGCACGACGGCAAGCTCGCGTACGACACTAGCTACTACGTCACCGTGGACGACGGGGTGCTGACCGGCAAGGTTCGCGGCATGCCATTCACCGGGATCGCCTCGGCCTACGACTGGACCTTCACCACCAGGAGTCGGCCCGAATCGTACCTCGACGTCGTGGTCGACGATGACGGGGACGCGGATTTTCGCAGCGTGCAGGGCGCGTTGAACTGGATCATGAATCATTGCGCTTCGGGTGCTTCCGCGAGTTTCGGATGCAACACCGTGAACACGCCGAAGACGATCGACATTCGCAGCGGCACGTACAGCGAACTGTTGTTCATCCGCAATCTCGCCAACATCACGCTGCGTGGCAACCGCCGCCTTCCCCCGGCGGTGCAGTACGAGAATTTCGAGAACTACAATCCGGGCACCGGCGGCAGCGCCGTCGCGGCGGGGATAACGAATGCGAGCGAGCGCGGCGGCACGCGCCGCGCGCTGGGCGGCGGCCGCGCCGTGCTGCTGGCGGAAGGCGGCGATCTGTTGAAGCTCAGCGGTTTCACGCTGCGCAATACGCACGTCAAGGATGCGCGCTTCAACAACCAGGCCGAGACGATGTATTTCAACAGCGCGACCCCGGTCGCTTCGCGACTGGTGGCGTCGTACATGAACTTCTTCAGCACTCAGGATACCCTCCAGCTAAAGGGATGGGCGTGGATCTATCGTTCGAACATCGTCGGGGACGTGGACTTCATCTGGGGTTCGCCATTCGCCGTTCTGATCGAGAAGAGCCGCGTTCACACCGTGGTCGATACCTCCGCGCCGCTGAATGGCGGCTACGTGGTTCAGTCGCGCGCCTACCTCGGCTACCCGGGCTTCGTCTTCCTCAACAGCGTGTTGACGGCCGACGAGGCTGTTCCCGCCGGTACTACCTACCTGGCACGATCGGGTGGCGCTGGTACCACTGGGTTCTGCTCACAGATGTACCTCTCCGGCTCCGCATCGAACGTCCATCTGTTCTGCGACAACGTGGCATACATCAACACGAAGATGGGGCCACACGTGCGTGCCGCGGGATGGCTGAATGCACCGGCACCGAATCTGAGCCCCACCGCGAACACCGGCTGGCGCGAGAGCGGCTCCATGAACTTGAATGGACAACCGCTCGACGTGACGACTCGCGACTCGACAGTTTCCGCGACGAGCGCGGACCTGAGCGCGCTGAACACCCGGACCCTGGTGTTCGCCGGTTGGAACAACGGCGTAGGTTGGGTGCCCGAAGCCGTGCCGGACGCCGATTGAGACGATGGAGACGATGGAGACGACCGCCGGAGATGCTAACTACCGGCGACGGAAGGGCGTCGCGCGATGACCCCGGAACCTCCAGACTGGTTCCGGGGGCGCGACCGCGGTGCATCCCGGATTTTTGAATGACAGACGCTCCCACCTCTGCGGAAGACGGCGAAAATCCGCGCCTCTCCAAGCGCATGGGCGAACTCGGCCTGTGCTCACGGCGCGAGGCGGATCGCTGGATCACCAGCGGCTGGGTGAAAGTGGATGGCCAGGTCGTCGACACACTCGGCGTGCGAGTGTCACCCGATGCACGCATCGAGATCGACCCGGCCGCGCGGGAACACCAGAGCGGACAGGTCACCATCCTGCTGCACAAGCCGGTGGGCTATGTCTCCGGCCAGGCTGAAGACGGCTACGAACCCGCCATCGTGCTGATCCGTCCGGAGAATCGCTGGGCGGCAGACCCTTCGCCCATCCAGTTTCAGCAGAGCCACTTGCGTTCGCTCGTCCCCGCCGGTCGACTCGACATCGACTCCACCGGGCTGCTTGTGCTCACGCAGGATGGACGCGTCGCGAAGCATTTGATTGGCGAGAACTCCTCGGTCGAGAAGGAATATCTCGTGCGGGTCGAAGGCAACCTCACTCCCGACGGCATGAAGCGACTGCAGTACGGTCTGACGCTCGATGGCATGAGTCTCAAGCCCGCGCTGGTGTCATGGCAGAACGAACATCAGTTGCGGTTCGTGCTTCGCCAGGGTCGCAAGCGCCAGATCCGTCGCATGTGCGAGCTCGTGGGTCTCTTCGTGACCGGATTGAAACGCGTCCGCAGCGGCAACGTGCCGCTGGGGGGATTGCCGGTGGGCAAGTGGCGGTACTTGCGGCCCGACGAAAAGTTCTGAGAAGAACTGCTTGCGCTCAGCGTGGCGCAAGCCGCCAAAGCGAAGTGATTTCAGCCGCACGCGCAATATGGAGCGGGTCCGTTTTGTCAGCGGCTCTCGGATGTCGCGGCGGCACATCGTGTCGCGCCACGACGCGCAATCCCGCAGCCTCGAACTCTCCTGACAACTCCGCGCGGGTTCTCAAGCCCAGATGCTCCGCGAGATCGGAAAGGATCAACCACCCTTCACCATCCGACTCCAGATGTTCCGGCAGCTTCGTCAGAAATCCACGCAGCATCCGGCTTTCTGGATCGTAGATTCCGTTTTCCATGGGCGAGCTCGGCCGCGCCGGAATCCATGGCGGATTGCAGATCACGAGCGCCGCGCGACCTTCGGGAAAAAGGTCCGCCTGCACGACATCGATGCGGTCACGAAGCCCTAAGAGTCGAACATTCTCACGCGCACAGGCCAGCGCGCGCGGATCGAGATCGGTAGCAACTACGCGTTCGATGCCACGCCGTGCCAGTACCGCGGCGAGCACGCCAGTGCCCGTCCCGATATCGAAAGCAACGCTCGTCAAAGCGCTCGCGCTCGGCAGAGGCGTAGTGCTCACCAGGTCCACGTATTCACGACGGATCGGCGCGAAGACACCGAAGTGCGGATAAATTCGGCCGCCGGCCTCGGCGATCTCGATGCCTTTCGTGCGCCACTCGTGCGCACCGATCACACCAAGCAATGCTCGCAGCGAGGTGACGGATGCAGTCTTCGCGAGGCCGAACGCCTCCTCGCAGGCTTGCCGGATATCGGGCGCCCGCTGCAGAGGAATCTGGTAGTCGTCGTTGAGCGGGATCAAGAGCGAGTTCAACGAGCGGGCCCGTTGCGACCGGCCTTGCCGGTAGAGATGGAATCCTTCAGCCGAGCCGGTGTGCGGGGTTGCGGCTGATTTTCGCGATCTGCGCTGCGGACGATCCGCGCGCTTGCCCATCGCAGTCAGCATCTGGCGCGCCTCTTGGAAATCACCGCGCCAGAGAAGCGCCGTCCCTTGGCATGCGAGATCATAGGCCTCGTCCGCTGTCATTTTCCCGTCAGCGACGACGACGCGCATGGCAGGCGGCGCATCGCTATGTGAGAGCCACCGTGCCTCGAACGCCTTGCCGTCCTCGAGCCAGTGAATGATCGGGATAGCGCTCGGTGGGATCACTTCAGCAGCGGATGATCATCCGGCAATTGCTTCGAATACCAGATCGCCAGCTTGTGCCGCATGGTGTTCTCCGCGACCTGATCTTCGGGCAGCGGCTGGATCTTCTTGTCGTGCACCAGAAGCCGGTAGACGTAGAGCAACTTCTGGCTCGCGGAATCCGTCGGCTCGAACTCGACGGCGCCGCGCTCCTGCGCGTACTTCATCGCCGCGAGCAGACCCGCTTTGAACAGCTCGGCCTCGTGCTTCAGTTTCTTCATCGCGATGGGGCGCCCATGTGCGCGCAAGGATACAGGAATGGCCGTCGGCGACCCTGATGACGGCGCTCGTCCAGCAATGGAAAGTTCGCGCTACTCCCGCTGTCCCGAGGATTGGGCGGTGTGCCCGGTGAGTCCGCGCGGCGCGCGTTGATAGACGAACCGCCCATCCGGCAGCGGAAAGCGCGCGACGAGTCCGCGACTCACGAGCAGAGCGAGCGCGGCCTCCACGCGGGTCAAGGACGGTTTCTGCGAACCGGCGAGCCACCAGCGCGCGATGCTTTCGATCGTGTCCGCGGCGGAAGGATGAGTCGCGACGTACGCCCCGATTTCGCGCGCGAGAGTCTCGACATCGGGTTCTGCGCTTCCGTCGATCATCAACTCTAGACGGGTCTGAAATCGGCCGCCACGATGCGATGCTTCCGCAGGAGTCGGTTGAAGCGGCTGCGCTCCTTGCCGGCGAGTCGCGCGGCGAGGCTCACATTGCCCTGCGCCCGTCTCAGCATGTTGCGTAGATAGGCGCTCTCGAACTCCGCGATGGCGCACGCCTTCGCCTCGCGAAACGCGACCGTGCCGAGCGTCGTCGGCGCCGGGGGATCTTCGAGCTGCGAAACATCATCGCGACGCCGTGCGTCGACCCGACGCTCAGGCGCGCGTGCGCGCTCGGCGGGATGACGTTGGCTGATGACCACTTCCAATGATTCGCGAATCATGTGCTTTTCCATGCCGGGCTCCGCTTCCTTTGCTCAAGACTCCCAGCCGCGTGTTGCAAACGCAATGCAGCGCGTCGCGGCGACCGCCGCGAAGTGAGACTTTTTCCTTGCGCGGTTGCGCCGCAAAATCGTACATGCGTCGGGCTTTCCCCGATCAATCCAGCGCGAGCGCGAGTTGATCCCGCGTCTGCTCATGCGCGAGCAACTGCTTCTTCATCGGCAAGCCACCGCCGAATCCGGTGAGCGAGCCCGATGATCCGATGACGCGATGGCAGGGAAGAATGATCGGAATCGGATTGCGGCCATTCGCCGCGCCGACGGCTCGCGACGCCTTCGGTGCACCGATCTGGGCGGCGAGCTCGCCGTAAGACCGGGTCTCGCCGAAGGGAATCGACTGCAGCGCGTGCCAGACCTTGTTCTGGAACTCGGTGCCGGTGAAGTCGAGTGGCACTGAAAACTCCTGGCGTTCGCCGGAAAAGTACTCGCGCAGCTCGCGCGCCGCCTGCCGCAGCACCGGATGCCGGTCATTCACGCGGTCGAGCTCGAAACCGGATTCCGCGGGATCCTGCTTCTCCCACAGGATGCCCGCGAGCCCGGCATCGCCGCCGACCAGCCGTAGCGGCCCGATCGGCGATTCGATCCACATATAAAGGAGTGCCATCCGGTCAGCCGTGGCGCAGTTTGAGCGCGAGGATCGACCCGGCCAGAGGCAGGGTCACCGAGTTCGCGACGATCATGGGCCACGAATCGGTCGCGATGCCGTACGCCAGCCAGAATGCCACGCCGCTGGTGAACATGAGGTACATCCAGAGCGACATCCCGGTCGTGTCGCGTGTCTGGAGCGTCTTGATGGCCTGCGGCGCGAACGCGGCGGTGGTGAGGGTGGCGCCGATGTATCCCAGGATGTCGAGGTTCATGGGCGAGGATTGTGCCTCAAGTGACCCCCACGACGATCTGCCGTAGATTTCGACTCCCCATTTCCACCGTTGGCGACATCCCGATGCAACGCGCGCCCTCCCTCCTCCTCTGCGGCCTCTTGTTAGTCGGCGGCGCGCATGGCGCCGACGCGGACTGGCCGACCTACGGCGGCGACGCCGCGAAGACGCGACATTCCGCGCTCGCGGACATCAACCGCGGCAACGTGGCCAGCCTCGCGCTCGCGTGGACGTACGACACTCGCGAGAAAGGCGACACCCAGACGCAGCCCATCGTCGTCGGCCGCGTGATGTTCGGATACACGCCGACGCACAAAGCCTTCGCGCTCGACGCGGCGACGGGCAAACAACTCTGGCTGTTCGACTCCGGCCTCGAGGGCGTTGGTGCCAATCGCGGGCTCATGCATTGGTCGGATGGCCGCGACTCGCGCGTCTACGCCGCCGTCGACAACTTCGTCTACGCGCTGGATGCAGCGACCGGAAAACCGGTCGCGGCGTTCGGAACGCAGGGCCGCATCGACCTGCGGGAAAATCTCGGGCGCGATCCGGCGACGCAGTCGGTGCGATTGACGAGCCCCGGTGTCGTGTTTCGCGATCTGCTCATCGTGGGCGGCCGCGTCAGCGAGACTCTTCCCGCCTCGCCGGGGCACATCCGCGCCTACGACGCGCGCAGCGGCGCGTTGCGCTGGACGTTTCGCACGATTCCGCAGCGGGGCGAACCCGGCTTCGAGACGTGGCCGGAGGATGCATGGCAGTACATCGGCGGCGCGAACAGTTGGCCCGGCATGACGATCGACGAGAAGCGCGGTCTCGTGTTCGTGCCGACGGGCTCGGCCGCCGCGGACTTCTACGGCGCCAATCGGGCGGGAGACAACCTCTACGCGAACAGCCTGATCGCGCTCGACGCGACGACGGGGAAGAAACGCTGGCACTACCAGTTCGTGCGGCACGACGTGCTCGACCGCGATCTGCCGACCGCGCCGACGTTGCTGACGCTCACCGTGAAGGGCAAACGCATCGACGCGCTCGCGCAGCCCACGAAGCAGGGCTATCTGTTCGTGCTGAATCGCGACACCGGCGAACCGGTGTTTCCCGTCGAGGAAGTTCCGGCCCCGCGCTCGGACATGCCGGGCGAGTTCACGGCGCCGACCTTTCGTCGTCCGACACGACCGGCACCCTACGCGCGCCAGTCCTTGTCCGCGAGCGACCTCACGCGGCGAACGCCGGAAGCCCACGCATGGGCGAAAACCGCCTTCGAGGGGATCGTGAGCGACGGGCCGTTCAAGCCACTGACCCTCGGTCGCGACACGACTATCTACCCCGGCTTCGACGGTGGCGCGGAATGGGGCGGTCCCGCGTACGACCCGCAGTCCGGACTGATCTACATCAACTCGAACGAGATGGCGTGGCTCGGCTCGCTCGCGCCGAACGACACCGGGCGCGCCACGGGCAAGTCGCTCTACCTGCGCGATTGCGCCGCGTGCCATGGCGACGGTCTCCAGGGATCGCCGCCGCAGTTTCCCTCGCTGGTCGGCATCGGCGAACGCATGACGTGGGATCGTTTCGCCGAAGTGGTGCGCAAGGGAGGCGGCCGCATGCCTGCGTTTTCCCACTACGACGAGAAGCCCATGCGCGCATTGCGCACCTTCGTCGTCAAAGGCGAAGACCTGCCCGCGGGTGAGCCGGACGCTTCACCGGGCAATCAGGCGTATCGATTCACCGGGTATCGCAGGTGGGTCGACCCGGACGGATATCCCGCGGTCGCGACGCCCTGGGGCACGCTCAATGCGATCCACGTCGCGAGCGGCAAACTCGCCTGGAGCATTCCCTTCGGCGAGTTCCCCGAGCTCGCTGTGCGCGGCGTGAAGGATACGGGCAGCGAGAACTACGGTGGACCGCTGGTGACCGGCGGCGGACTGCTGTTCATTGGCGCGACGATCCACGATCGCAAGTTCCGCGCCTTCGACAAATCGACGGGCAAGCAGCTCTGGGAGACGGCTCTCTCCTATTCCGCCGACGCGACACCGATCACGTACCGGATCGATGGACGCCAGTACGTCGCGATCTTCGCGAGCGGCGGCAAGGAGCGTGGCGGCGCCGGGGGCGGGATCTATCTCGCGTGGGCGCTGCCGGAGAAGAACCCATGATGTTGCGGGTCGGCTTTCTGACTATCTGCCTCGCGGGCGCGAGCGCTCATGCGGCTTCGGGCACGCCGCTGCCGGCGGCCCTCGATGCCGCGGCCGCGGAACGTTTCGCGAATCTCGCGTTGCGCTGCGTGCACCAGGAGTATCCGAACAAGATCGCGCACGTGCTCGCCTCGGATGCGGACACACGCCCGCCGCGTGAGTTGTATCCGGCGTTCCACGGTTGCTACGACTGGCACTCCGCCGTTCACGGCCACTGGCTGCTCGCGCGACTCGCGAAGCGCTTTCCGGACGCGGCGTTCGCGGCGAAGGCGCGCGCCGCCCTCGCCCGCAGTCTCGACCCCGCGAGCCTCGCGGCCGAGATCGCCTATCTACGGCGCGCGGACCGGCTCCCGTTCGAGCGTCCCTACGGCCTCGCGTGGCTGCTTGCGCTCGGCGCGGAGCTTCGCACCTGGGACGACCCGCAGGCGCGCGACTGGGCAAGCGCGCTGGCGCCGCTCGAAGCACAGGCCGTCGCGAACCTCGAGCGCTGGCTGCCCGACCTCACCTATGCGATTCGCGTGGGCGAGCACGACCAGACCGCGTTCGCGTTCGGACTGATCTGGGACTGGACGCTCGTCGCGGGGCACGAGCCCCTGCGCGCGCAGCTCGCGGACGCGGCGCTGCGTTTCTATCTACACGACTCGGATTGCCCGCTGGGTTACGAACCCTCGGGCCACGACTTCCTCTCGCCGTGCATCGCCGAAGCGGACTTCATGCGGCGCGTTCTGGACGCGAAGGCGTTTCGCGCGTGGCTGACCAAATTCCTGCCCGGCATTCCGCGCCGTGCAAACAAGGAGTGGCTCGCACCCGCGATCGTGACGAATCGCAAGGATCCGAAGCTGGGTCATCTCGACGGTCTCAATCTCAGCCGCGCATGGATGCTCGAAGCCATCGCACGCACGCTCGGAACCGCCGACCGGCGATACGCCGCGCTGACCGCCACCGCGCTCCATCACCGCGACGCCGCGCTGCCCCACGTCACCGGCGAACACTACGAAGGTAGTCACTGGTTAGGGACGTTCGCGGTGTATCTCGTCACTCGCGACGACTGACGCCGACGAAAGAACGGCGGCGACCCGGCCGAGTTGCCGCTGCGCGCCGGCTAGCTTCTCGCGACGAAGTTCAGCGACACCGAGTTCATGCAATAGCGCAAGCCGGTCGGGTCGGGACCATCATCGAAGACGTGGCCGAGGTGCGCATCGCAACGCGTGCACTCCACCGCCGTCCGCCGCATGAGCAGGCTGTTGTCCGAAATCTCGCGCACGTTGGCGCTGGAGATCGGCTTCCAGAAGCTGGGCCAGCCGGTCCCCGACTCGAACTTCGTCTTCGAGTCGAACAGCGCGGTCTCGCAGCAGATGCAGCGGTAGATCCCGTCGGCGTGATTGTCGTTGTACTTGCCCGAGTACGGCCGTTCCGTGCCCTCGTGACGCGTGACGACGAACGAATCGTTGCCTAGCTGTTTGCGCCACTCGGCGTCGGTCTTGACGAGGCGCGGTACGGTCGATTTGCCGAGGCTCTTGCCCGCGGCGGAGAAATTCTCGATGACGACCGTCGCGGATTTCGCGGCCGGCTCCTTCGCGTGCAGCGCGAACGGCACGGCGACGGCTCCCAGCAGAAATGCACGACGTGAGTTGTGGTTCATGTTGCTAACCGAAAGTGAAAGAGTACGCGTGGGCGCCGGCGTCCAGAAATTCGATGGCAAATTCGTGCTCACCGACGGGGCCCTTCTGGCGGATGAGTTGATAGAGCCGCTGCTCGCTCACGCGACCGTTGCCGTTCGCGTCGACGTCCATGCCGTGATCCGCGCCCGGCGGCTTGCCGTCGATTGTCACGCGGAAGCGCACCGGCTTCCTGTCAGCGCCGGGACCCAGCACCAGATGCAGGTCGCGCGCGCGAAAGCGATAAACGATCTTGCCCGCCGCTTTCTCGACCTGCGCGTGCTCGTTCGCGACTTTCCAGGGACCCAGCAGACCCCACTGATTCAGATTCAGCGACGGGGGCAGCGTGTATGTCTTGACCGCATTCTTCGTGAATGCGCCGGGCGAGCTGAAATTCTCCGCGCGGTCGTAACCGAGGTACGTCTCGTGCGAGTCGACGGTGGCGGATGCCGCCGCGGAGACGCCCTGCCCCGCCGCATCGTCGAGCGGGTCGGGAAGATTCTTGGCGCCGGCCTCGGTCAGCAATTGCCGGATGATGCGCTCCTGTTTCGCGTACTTGCCTTCGCCGAACTGGTGGCCGCGGATCTGTCCCTTCGCATCGACGAAGTAGTGAGCCGGCCAGAAACGGTTGTTGAAGGCTTTCCAGATCGCGAGTTCCGAGTCGAGCGCGACCGGATACTTGATCGCGTGCTTCTCGATGGCCTGGCGCACGTTGCCCGTGTCTTTCTCGAACGCGAACTCGGGCGAGTGCACGCCGATGACGACGAGGCCCGCGTCCTTGTAGTGAGACGCCCAGGCGTTGATGTACGGCATCGCGCGCAGGCAGTTGATGCAGGAGTACGTCCAGAAGTCGATGACGACGACCTTGCCGCGCAATCCCTCGCGCGTGAGCGGCTTCGAATTGAGCCAGCCCACGGCGCCGGTGAGCGCGGGCATGAGGCCTTCGACGATGGGCGCCGCGCCGCCCGACGCTTCGTTCGGTTTGGCGCTCATCATCATCGCTCCGCCTGAGGCTTCGTCCGGCTTCGCACTCATCATCATGGCGCCGCCGGCAGCTTCGCTCGGCTTCGCGCTCATCGCCGCGCTGGCGGCCTGAGCGACGCGCTTCGAACCGCCCGCGACGGTCGCCGCCTGCTTCACATACAGTGCCGGCCAGAGCGCCTCGAAGTTGCGCACCTTCGGCAGATCGTGGATCACGATGTAAGGATTTCGCGGATTCCTGATCAGATAGTCCTGGTGGTAGTCCTCGGCCTCATAGAACGCGCGCAGCGGATCCACCTTCGTGACGATGCGGCGCGGGTAAACATGCGCGGCGTCGAGTTGCGCGATATAAGCCTCCGCGATTTTCTTCTGCGTCTCGTTCGCGAAGAAGATCGCCGACCGGTATTGCGTGCCGACGTCCGGTCCCTGCCGGTTGAGTTGCGTCGGGTCGTGCGCGACGGAGAACAGGACTTGCAGGATCTGGCCGTAGGTCACCTGCGCCGGGTCGTACACGATTTCGACAGCCTCGGCGTGACCGCTGTCGCCGTCGCTGACGTCGGAATAGTTGGCCGTGAAGCGCTCGCCGCCCGCGTAACCGGACAACACATTCTTCACGCCTTTGAGGTGCTGGTACACGCCCTGCACCCCCCAGAAACATCCCCCCGCGACGACGGCCTTCTGCAACGACCCCGCGGCCAGCTTGTCATCGACCGCCGGCGCCGGAACTTTTACGGCGTCTTCGGCCGCGAACGCCGGCGCGCCGAAAGTCATCGCCAGCATCGTCATCGCCAGGATGGCGAGAACACGCCACTGAATCGTCAGCATCGAAACCTCCAGGGAACCGCATCGGGCTATACGCAGGAGACCCGCCCGCCCGATGCATTATTTCGCGACGGAGGGCAGTTCGCGCGCGCGAACGAGCCAGAACCCCGTCAGACAGGGCCGCGGCGGACGAATTCCACCGGGAAGTGAGGTTTCTTGAGATCTCGGGCCTGGATAAGGACGACCCGGGCGTTGCGATCAGGCTCCGGGTGGAGGCGACCTCGAACGGTCGCCCTCACCCGGGGCACGCGATCCGATGCGGGAGGGTGCATCGGATCGCGGGCTTCCCTGATCTATCTACCTGTACAACAGCCCCTTACAGAGGGGGGAACGCGTTCTGCAGCAGCTGCGTGAACTGCGACTGGAACCAATGGCCCGACACGGGCGCATTCGGCAGCGCGCCGGTCCCATTGTTGTTGTTGCGCGGATTGCCGCCGTAAGTCGGATCGCACATCCGGTCGAAGCCCTTGCCTTCGTCGTTCGGGATGAGCGAGCTCGAGCCGTCGGACTCACCGGGCGGCTTGATCCACACATACGCGTCGATGCCCGACGCGGGCGCGGCCCGCGGACGTTCGCCGATGCCGGCGCCCGACGGATTGCACCAGTTGCCCTTGTGGATGCGGCGGTCGATGCGCGAGGCATTGATGCGCGCATTCAGATCGGCCAGCGTCGACGGACCGGTGGGACGCGCAGCGCCACCCCAACCGTTACGCGACGTGTCGATCAGCATGCCGATGTTCGACGGGAAGCCCGCGCTCACGGCCGCATTGCGGAAGGCCTGGGCGTAGGTCAACTCGTCGTTGTACTGGTTCCAGTCGATCCAGGTCGACGGACGCGTGGTCGAATCCACCGTGATGTACAGCTCCTGCAATGCCGACGTGTTCGCCGTGTTCGTGATGAAGCCCACGACATTCGCCGGCGTGGCGCCGGACGCATTCGCCGCCTGCACCATCATCTGCACGGAGGGCAGGAAGTTGGTGTCCCAACCCAGCCAGCCGTGGTGACCCGCATCGATGTAGTTGTACACGTTCGGCACCGCGCCCAGCTTGAACAGCGAGTAGCCCACGCCGTTCACGTAGTTGCCGTTCGCCTTCATCGTGTCGCAGGCCGCCGTGCCGGTGACCCGGTCAGTGGTGTTCGTCACGAGGTTCGGCAGCGAGTCGATCTCGATGATCGTCGCGATGCGCAAGGCAGCGTACGCGGGTCGACCCAGGATCTCGGCGATCACGTCGACGTACTCGGCCTTGTAACGCGCGAGCTCGGTCGGTCCGAGTTCGCCGTTGCTGGCGAGCGCCGCGCAGTCGCGGCCCGGCAGGTTGTAGATCACGAGTTGGAACACGAGCGGCGAAGCGCCGTTCTGCGAATCCTGCGTGACCGCCTCGTTCAGATGCTGCACGAGACCCCAGGCGCCGGTGCTGCCCGAGTTGTTGCCCGCGATCGCGCTGATGCGATCCATCCACACGCCCGTGGGCTGGTTCGCGATCGAGCTGCCGCCACCGGCCGCCGCGTTCGCACGCCAGATCGGGTTGTTGTACACGGTCGCACCCGAGAACGGATTGTCGACACGCGGTCCGCCCGATGAGCTACTGCTGCTGCCAGCCTGCCGATTCACCACGATCGAGGTGCCCGTGTAGTTAGTGGCCGCCAACGCGAATGTCGAAGTCGCGGCCGCGGTGCCCGAGGCCACCGTGAACGTGACCGTCACGCCTGTCGACCAGTTGGCCGTCGTGAACGTGATCGTTCCGGGGCTGGAGGTCACCGCGGTGCTGCCACTGCGCGTCAGCGTCACGACGACGTTGCCCGCCGGGACCTGACCGAGACGCACCACCGAGGTCGCCGTGCCGCCCGTGCTCGGCACGTTGAGCGTGGTCGCCGAGGCTGTGATCGTGCGTACAGTCTGCACCTGCACGACCGCGAACGTCACCGTTGCGCTGTTCGTCTGGTTGCCGGCCGCGTCGAACGCGCGCGCCTGCGCCGTGTGAGTGCCCACCGCGAGCGTCGATGTCGCGAAGCTGTACGGCGAACTCGTGTCAGAATTGACGAGCGTGCCGTCGACGCGGAACTCGACGCGGGCCACGCCCACGTTGTCGGCCGCGTTGGCCGACAGCGTCACCGCGCTGCCCTGATTGATCTGCTGATTGGTCGTCGGGCTCGTCAGCGAGACCGTCGGAGGCGTCGTGTCGCCGCCACCGCTGCTGCTGCTACTGCTGCCGCCACCGCAGACGGTGCCGTTCAGCATGAACGAGGTCGGCGAATTGTTGGCGCCACTGAACGTGCCGTTGAAGCCGGCCGTGAAAGTGGAGCCGCTGCCGATGCTCTGGTTCCAGGCTGCGTTGGACGCAACGGTGACCTGAGTGCTGCCCGCGGGATGCGTGAAGGAGACCGGCCAGCCGTTCTGGAGGCGCTGTCCGTTCGGGAAATTGAAAATCAGCGTCCAGCCGTTGGTGATGGCCGGGCCGGTGTTCTGGATCGCGATGCTGGCGCCGAATCCGTTTCCGCCTTCCCAGCTCTTGGTGTAAGTCACCTGGCACGATGCCGTCTGCGCGCTGGCCGTACCCGCCGTGAGGGCGCACGCGCCCATCACGAGAGCCGCCCACGCGAGGCGTTGTCTCGAAGTCCTCATTGAATCTCTCCTTGAATTAAAGGTTCGATGGCGTCCGTCACTCCCCGTGACGGACGCCATCCTCGTCCCTGCCCCCTCGAATCATCTAACTATCAGAACGTACCCGTCTGGCTGCGGGCAACGCCGCCGGTCGTGTAGTTCACCGTCCAGATATCGCCCGTCACCGGGTGCACCGAGCCCGAGCCGCCCAACTGCGCGGCGAAGGTCCGGCCGCTGCCGGCCGTCAACGTCTGGCCCGCGTTCAACGTCCAGGTGTAGGTCACCGTGGTCGCTGTGCTCGCGTTGCTCTGCGTGATCTGCCCGCCACCCAGCGTGTTGTACTGGCCCGAGTAGCTCGTGCCGGTCGTACGCTGCACGACTACCGAGACGGTCATCGCGGTGATCGAACCCGTGTTCGCAAGCCTCACCTGCAGCTCGTTGTACCAGGCGCTGTTCGCGGTGACGTTCTTCGTGACCGTCACGCCGCCATCGCCGGGCGTCGTGCCGCCGGTCGGCGTGCCGCTCACCTGCGTGGAGACCGGGCTCTCGCCATTCGCGTTGAGCGCCGTCACGACGTAGTAGTAAGTCGTGCCGTTGGTGAGGCCGGTGTTCGTGAACGACGTACCGGTCACGTTCGCGCCGACGTTGCTGTACGGTCCGCCGTTCGTCGTCGAACGCTTCACGTTGTAGCCCGTCGCGCCGGATGCCGCGGTCCACGAGACCACCACCTGTGCATTGCCCGCCGTTGCCGACGGATTCGTCGGTGCCGTCGGCACGTTCCCTGGGGTGATCTGCAGGAAGGCGCTCTGGAGATTCGCGCTGGTCATCGCATACACGCGGTTGCTCGTCGCGTTCGCGGCGGCTG
The DNA here is from genome assembly GCA_043747835.1 of Pseudomonadota bacterium. GTDB lineage: Bacteria > Pseudomonadota > Gammaproteobacteria > Steroidobacterales > Steroidobacteraceae > CADEED01. Next base: position 15,407 of record JAYTOK010000103.1, read on the forward strand.
CAATCGTGTTGTTCGATGTGTTCAGCACACCGATGCGCACGTTGCCGTTCAGCGCGTTCACCGCGTTGCCCAGCGTCACCGGCCACTGCGTGGCGCCCGTGTTGGCGGCGGTGATCGTGATCGGCGTCGTCGGCCAGTACGCATCGGTGCCCGTACCGGAAACCGTACGCACGTTGACGCGATTGCCGACCACCTGCGTGATCGCGGCCGCCGTCAGGGCGCCGAGATCCTGCCACTGCGACGAGATCGCGGGCTGGTGCAGGAACTGGCGGGTTTCGGTATCGGACGCGTTGCCGCTCGTGACGAGCAGATTGACGGTGACGTCCTGCGCGGCGGTCGGCGTGTTGAGATTGAGCGTCGCCGTCGCCGACATCGGATTCGTGATCGTGTACAGCGCCGGATTCGGCGCGGTCACGCTCCACGTGTACGCGAGGTTTGCGCCGGTCGAGCCGGTGCCGACGAGCGAGATCGAGCCGGAACCGTTGAATGTGGTGACGTTCGGGTTCAGCGCGATGGCCGCGGTCACCGTGGGCTGCGGACTGCCGGAGAAGGCGGCGTCGATGCAGCCGTGAAAGCGCTCATAGGTCCACAGATTGCGGCCCCACTCGGCGTAGATGACGTGGCGGCCCGAACGCGCGGGCACCGTGCAACGCGTCGCGAAGGACTGCGTGCCGGGGCTCGGGATCACGTCGGGGTTCGCGTTCGGCGTCGCGTCGCTGTACGCGAGATTGCAGAACGGCGCGTCTTCGAAGTCGGCGAAGGAGAGCGCCCGGCCCTCGGTCCACACGAAATCGGTCCTCGTGATCCAGTAGCGGAAATCCTCGGTGTCCGAGAAATGCGGACCCCAGGAGATGTTCCATGTGAACGTGCGCGGACCCGCGGTGAACGGGACCGTCGGCCAGTTGATGGGCTGATCCCACACAGTGGCGCGGCCGTTCCACGTTTCGGAATTGAATCCGCAGACGTTTGCGCGCGGACCAACGCCCAGGCGTCCTGTCGTGTGCGTGAGCACGCTCATGAAGCTGTACCCGTCGTTGGTCGTGACGTCGGGATCGTTGAAGGCCTGGCCGCAGATTGGATACTGCGCGGTGCCGTTGGCCACGTGATCTGGCTTGGTCACGGCGCCGCAGAACCAGTTGCGAGCCGGCGGATCCTGAACCAGTCCATGTGCAAAAGCGCCCGATGACAGGGTCAGGAGACCCAGCACGGCGATGGCCTTATACAAGCCTTTAAATACGCCAATCCTCATGACACACACTCCCTCGTGTTAGGTCGTCGAAACGAACGTAATAGAGGGGAGCCGCCATGGCGGAAGCTTCATGCGATGGGTAAAGCACGCGGCGTGAAAGCCGCGCGTAGTCGCTTGCGTCCATACAAGTCCCCCTGTCCTTGCCCGCGACGGATCGCGAGCGGGGCGATGTTAGACATAGCGCCGAACGATGCACAACTCGTTTTCCACGCAGCCGGTCGGCGTAGACAACGTTGTCATTGCCCAATACAGCGGCGCGTGACGCCAGCGGGGCGGGATGGAGCGGCAGATTTTTTTCACGCGCCCGCGAGACACGCGCACCAACGTGGGGACACGTCTTGCGACAGTCGGGAGACATTCCGCGCGACAAGCGCGGGGTTTCTACCTACAACTCTATCTCGGTCGCGAGCACGACCACGCCGCGCGTCGGCATGTTGAAGAACTCAGCCGCCTGCGCGCTGCGCCTCTGCAGGAACGCGAACGCACGCGACTTTATCCCGGGAATCGCCGGTCGCGGTCGCGCCCGCACGAGATGCCACCCCAGGAAGAAAGAGGAGTCCTCGGAGAACACGTTGAGCCCCTGTCTTCGCGCGGCGCGCAACGCCTCGCCGACATCAGGCGTCTCCATGAAACCGAAGCGCGCGCGCACATCGTATACACCCGGATGGATCTCCGAGACGGTGACGCGGCAGGCGGGATCGGCGCGTGGAATGCGCTGGATCTCGATGTGCAGGATGACGATCTGTGCGTGGCGAACCTTGTTGTGCTCGATGTTTCGCAGCATCGCGGTGGGCACGAACCCCGCGTGGCTGATCAGGAACACCGCCGTTCCCGGCACGGGTGTCGCCTTCGCGAGCAGCTCGGGCAACTTCTTGTCAGGCACCGCGCGGTGCTCGAGCTCCGCGCGCAACGCCTGGCGGCCGTCGCGCCAGGTCACGAACATCGCGAACATGAGCGCCGCGAGCGCGAGCGGCACCCAGCCACCGGCGGCAATCTTCGTGAGATTGCCCGCCACGAACGCGAGATCGACCAGAAAGAGCGTTCCAAACAACGCCACGACGCGCGCGAGCGGCCAGTTCCACAGGGAGCGCGCGACGAGCGCGCCTAACAAGGTCGTGATCACCATCGTGCCGACCACCGACGCGCCATACGCCGCGGACAATGCACTCGAGCTGCCGAAGCCGATCACGAAGAGAACGACTGCGACGAACATGAACAGGTTTGCCGCGGGCACGTAAATCTGGCCGAGCGAGGTGTCGGAGGTCTGCAGCACGCGCACGCGCGGCAGCAGGTCGAGCTGCACGGCCTCGCGCGTCACCGAGAACGCGCCCGAGATCGTCGCCTGCGACGCGATCACCGTCGCGGCCGTCGACAGCAGCACGAGCGCGGGCAGCAACGCCTGGGGGCTAAGGGCATAGAAAGGATTCGCGATCGGCGCCGTCGAGGTCAGCAACAGCGCCCCCTGACCGAAGTAGTTGATGACGAGCGCGGGCCACACGAGCACGAGCCACGCGAGGCGCACCGGCTTGCGGCCGAAGTGGCCCATGTCGGCGTACAAAGCTTCGGCGCCGGTGACGGCGAGGAACACCGCGCCCAGGATGATGAACGCGAGTCCGGGATGCGCAGCGAACAACTTCACCGCGTACCAGGGATTCAGCGCCGACAACACCTGCGGCGCCTGGACAATCTCGATGAGTCCGAGCACGGCGAGCGCGAGGAACCATACGATCATGATCGGGCCGAAGAGCTTGCCGACCTTTTCCGTCCCACGACGCTGGATCAGGAACAGCAGCGCGATGATCACGAGAGTGACGGGCAGCACCGCGCGTTCGAAACCCGGATCGAGCAGCGACAGGCCCTCCACCGCCGACAACACCGAGATCGCGGGCGTGATCAACGCGTCGCAATAGAAGAGCGCGGCGCCGAGCACGCCGAGCGCCACCGCGCGCCGCGCCCACGGCTCCGCGCTGCCGAAGCGCTGCTGCACGAGAGCGACGAGCGACAGGATGCCGCCCTCGCCCGCGTTATCCGCGCGCATGATCACCATGAGGTACTTCACGGTGACGACGAGCGCGAGGCTCCAGAAAATCAGCGAGAGCAGTCCCAGGATGGTGTCAGCGTTGCCGGGCTGGAATCCCGCCGCGGCGAGCGACTCCTTGAACGCGTAGAGCGGGCTCGTGCCGATGTCGCCGTAGACGACGCCCAGAGCGGCGACGAGTGCACCGATGCGAACGGGACCTGAGTTTTGCGAACAGTTCGTGGACATGAGAAATCGAGGGCGCGAATTGTACGCCGCCGCGGACGGCGCAACAGGCCGCAGATGCGCCCGATTGGGTTAACCTCGCGCGTATGCCCGCGGAATTGCACGAAACTTCGCTCATCGCACTCCTGGCGATCGGCTTCGTGCTTGCATTGTTGTTCGGATTGGGGGCCAACCTGCTGAAGGTGTCGCCCATCGTGGGATATCTGGTCGCAGGCGTTGCCGTCGGACCCTTCACGCCGGGCTTCGTCGCCGACACGGGCCTCGCGAGCCAGCTCGCCGAAATCGGCGTGATCCTGCTGATGTTCGGTGTCGGCCTGCATTTCTCGATCAAGGATCTCATGTCGGTGCGCGCCATCGCGCTGCCTGGCGCCGTGGCCCAGATCGCCACGGCAACCGCGATCGGCATGGGCATGTCGCACTTGATGGGCTGGAGCTTCGGCACCGGCATCGTGTTCGGCCTGTCGCTTTCCGTCGCGAGCACCGTCGTGCTGTTGCGCGCGCTCGAGGAACGCAATGCGTTGCAGTCTTCCGAGGGAAAGATCGCAGTCGGCTGGCTGATCGTCGAGGATCTCGCGATGGTGCTCGCGCTGGTCATGCTCCCCGCTCTCGCGGAAACGATGGGCGGCGACGCGAGTGCGTTTCACGCGCCCGGCGCATCGGACAGCACCGCCCTCACACTGCTGATCACTCTCGCCAAGGTCGCCGTGTTCGTGGCACTCGCGCTCGTCGTGGGCACGCGCTTCGTGCCGTGGTTGCTCATGCAGGTCACGAAGACGGGCTCGCGCGAGCTGTTCACTCTGTCCGTGCTCGCGATCGCGCTGGGCATCGCGTACGGATCGTCCGCGGCGTTTGGCGTTTCCTTCGCGCTCGGCGCGTTTTTCGCGGGCGTCATCCTCTCGGAATCGGAGCTCGCCCATCAGGCCGGCAATGACACGCTGCCGCTCAAGGACGCGTTCGCCGTGCTGTTCTTCGTCTCGGTCGGGATGTTGTTCGATCCGATGGTGCTCGTGCGCGAACCGGTCGCGGTCGTCGCGGTGCTCGCCATCATCATGGTCGGCAAATCCGTCGCCGCGTTCGCCATCGTGCTGTTGTTCCGCCACCCGCTGCGCACGGCGCTCACGGTGTCCGCGAGTCTGGCGCAAATCGGCGAGTTCTCATTCATCCTCGCGAGCCTCGGCGCCGCGCTCGGACTGATGCCGCCCGATGCGCGGGATCTGATTCTCGCCGGAGCGATTCTCTCGATCGCGCTGAACCCGCTGACCTTCGCCACCGTCGCGCCATTGACGCGTTTTTTCGAAGCGCGCCCGCGACTGCTCGCGCTCCTCGAGCGTCAAGGCGCGGAGAAACATCGCAAGCCCGTCAGTCCCGCTGACCATTTGCACAATCACGCGATCCTCGTGGGTTTCGGGCGGGTCGGTGGTGCCATCGGTCCCACCATCAAGGAACAGGGCCTGTCGCTCGCGGTGATCGAGCGCGACCACTTGATGCTCAGTCACGCGCAGACACTCGGCGTCGCCACGATCGAAGGTGACGCCGCCGCACCGGGCATTCTCGAAGCCGCGGGACTTGCGCGTGCGCGAGTGCTCGTGGTCGCGACCCCCGACAGCTTCCAGGCACGGCGCATCGTCGAAATCGCGCGCGCGAAGAGCCACTCGATCGAGATCGTCGTCCGCACTCACAGCGAGGAGGAAATCCACTCGCTCGAGAAGCTCGGCGCCTCGCGCGTGGTGATGGGAGAGAAGGAGCTCGCGCGCGGGCTGCTCGAGCACTCGCTGCGGGGACTCGGTGTCCCGGCGGAGCGCGCACGCGCACTGGCGGGGCGCGATCCGGGAGTGAACCCGGAAGGAACCTGACGTCAGATGATCTCGAACGAAGAATGGGAAGCGTTGCGGCTCAGCCTGTCGGTGGCGGCGCGCAGCGTCTTGTTCAACCTGCCGTTCGCGGTACTCGTCGCGTGGCTGTTGACTCGCACGCGATTTGCCGGGCGCACGATCTTCGACGCTTTCGTACACCTGCCGCTCGTGTTGCCGCCCGTCGTCGTGGGCTATCTGCTGCTCGTCCTGTTAGGCGTGCGCGGTCCGCTTGGCGGCTGGCTGCACGACACCTTCGGCATCCAGCTCGCGTTCACCACCACCGGCGCCGCGATCGCCACTTCGGTCATGTCGTTTCCGCTCGTGGTGCGCGCGATCCGGATTTCGCTCGAAGGCGTCGACCGTGGACTCGAGGACGCCGCACGCACGCTCGGCGCGGGTCCCCTCGACCGCTTCCTTTCCATCACCTTGCCGCTGATCGCACCGGGCATCCTGGCCGGCGCGGTGACCGCGTTCGCCGCGGGCCTCGGAGAATTCGGCGCTGTCATTACATTCGCGTCGAACATCCCCGGCGAAACGCGCACGTTGCCGCTTGCGCTGTATACGGCGCTGCAAACGCCGGATGGCGACGCGCTCGCGGCGCGCCTCGCGCTGATCTCGCTGTCGCTCGGCTTCGCGGGTCTGCTCGTGTCGGAACTGCTGGCGCGCAAGTTGCGACTGAGAGTCGGCCGATGAGGCCGCGAATGAAGGATATCCGGTGAGCCTGCGCGTCGAACTCAAGTTGCGTCGTGGAGACTTCGATCTCGATGTCTCCTTCAACGCACCGCGGCCCGGCGTCACGGCGCTCTTCGGCCGCTCGGGCTGCGGCAAGTCCACGACGATATCGCTGATCGCGGGACTCGACGCTCCGGACTCCGGACGCGTGACGATCGACGATGACGTGCTCGTCGACACACAGAGGCGCATCCACGTCGACGCGCGCCACCGCCGTATCGGCGTCGTGTTCCAGGATCCGCGCCTGTTTCCGCACCTTACCGTGCGCGGCAATCTCGACTACGGCGCGGCCCGCGTGCCGGCACATGCGCCGCGCCCCGTGCAAACCGACGACGTGATCGGATTGTTAGGCCTCGAGGGATTGCTCCGGCGTCGACCGCACGAGTTGTCGGGTGGCGAGAAGCAGCGTGTCGCGCTTGGTCGCGCCTTGCTCGCGCAACCGCGGCTGCTGCTGCTCGACGAACCGCTCGCCTCGCTGGACGCCGCGCGGCGCGCCGACGTCCTGCCCTATCTCGAAAAACTCCGCGACACGTTTTCGATTCCGATCGTCTACGTCACACACCAGTTCGATGAGGTGTTGCGTCTCGCGACGCGTGTCGTGCTGCTCGAGGCGGGACGCACGGTCGCCGATGGCAACATCGCGACCGTGAGCCGGCATCCGGCGTTGCGCGCCATCGTCGGTCCCGACGCGGTTGGCGCGGTGCTGTCAGGTGAGGTCGAAAGCATCGACGCGGGAATCGCGGCGGTGCGGGTGGGCGACGCGCTGCTGCGCCTCGAACACGAGAACGCGGCGCCGGGTCAGCGTATCCAGATCCAGGTGCTCGCGCGCGACGTGATCGTCGCCACGGAGCCGCCGCGCGGTTTGTCGGTGCGCAACGTCGTCGCGGCGCGCATCGTGTCGATCACGCCGGATGTCGGACACGCCGTGCTCGTCGAGCTCGACATCGGCCGCAATTCGACATTGCTGGCGCGCATCACGACGCGCGCGTCCCAGGAATTGTCGTTGACCAGCGATATGCAGGCCTGGGTGCTCATCAAGTCAGTCTCCCTGCGCGGACACGCGTTCAGCGTGCCAGCAGCTCGATGACCGGCTGATATTCGATCGTGGCGCACAGCCCCACGACGATCGCGAGGGCAATGGATGCGAAGCCCACATTCCTGGCAAGTCTCTCGAAGTTCATGATGATCTCTCCTCGTTGTTTCGTCGGTTGAGTACGTGCGGGGCATGTTGCGGTTCGCGCGACGAAGCAACAAACGGCATGCCTGACATCGGCATCAACAAAACTTAAGGGGAGCGCGGGCCTGGCTCGGGCCTCTCTCTCTCGAGAGAGATTCAGTTCTTGCGGCGAGGAGCGAGATCGCCGCGCTTGTCGAAAAGTGCGTGCGGCTTGGGGAAGCTTTTCGCGCTGTCGAAGAGCCAGTCGCGGAAGCGGCGCACCTTCGGCATCACGAGATAGGGCTCGGGACACACGAAGAAATACGAGAAGCGGAAAGGCAGCAGCGCATCGCCGGCGAGCACGACGCGGCCCTGCTCGAGCGAACGCTGCACGAGCGACCAGCGCGCGAGCGCGAAGCCGACGCCTTCCTCCGCCGCGGCGATGACGCCCGCGGAATCGTCGATGATGGGCGCGCGCGCGAGCCACTCGCCTTCCTGGCCCTTCTCGATCCACGCCTGCCACGGCTCATCCATGCTGCCTAACAACGGGAAGTTCTGCAGGTCCTCGCCGCGCGGCACGGGGCCGTATTTCGCCAACAACGCCGGGGAGGCGATCGGGATCACCCACTCGTCGAGCAGCTTCTCGACATGCAGGCCATTCCACTTGCCGAGACCCATGCGAATCGCGACGTGCATTTCGGAGCGCGAGAAATCGACGGGATCGCGGCCGGTGTGGAAGCGCAGCTCCACGCCTGTGTCGAGCTCGTTGAATGTGGCGATGCGCGGCAACAGCCACCGCTGCAAAAAGGACGACAGCAGCGTGATCTGCAGCGGACCTTCCGCGCGATGTTGTTTGAGGTGCTGCATCGACGCTTCGAGTTCGTCGAGTCCGCGACGCACGCCGGGGAGCAGTTGCTGCCCTTCCGCTGTGAGTTCGATGCGCCGGCCGGCGCGCTTGAACAGCTGCACCTGCAGGTATTCCTCGAGCGATTTCACCTGCTGACTGACGGCTGCCGGAGTCACGTGCAGCGCTTCCGCCGCGTCCGCGAAGGACAAGCGAGATGCCACGGCCTCGAAAACACGCAGCGCATTGAGCGGCAGGCGGGCGAACGCGGTGGTCACGTCAGTTTTCCTTATCCGCGCTTCACGAAGCGCGTTTGTTCGTGGGGAGACTGTAGCCCAGATTTCACTCACGGCAACTCAGCCATAGGAGATAGAGACATGAACACCGGAATCCACATTCCCCGCACCGTCGAGGCCAGCCTCGAAGCCCGCCTGGCGCCCTTTCGCGGGCCCGCGCCGGCTCTCGAGGATCTCGACATCGAAGTGTCGCGCAGCGTTTCGCCACATCGCGAGAGCCGCCCGCGATCGCGCCTGCTGAACGATCTCAAACTACTGTTCGCCGCGCTGGGCGCGGGTGGGAGCGTCGTGCCGCTCGGAGACAACGGCCGCACGACGCGCCTCCTTTCCGAGTACGCGGCATCGCTTCGAGACTGCTGAAAACCAGTTCGAAGAGCCGTCCGGGAACCGGACGGCTCTATCGATGTAACCAATTGAACTCGGGCGTAACCGCCGCGTGACCGGCCACCGACTGACGGCATAACCCCGTTGTTCTTACGATCTCCTGGCCCTGTGGCACACACAATCAGGAGAACGTAAGTGAATCAGAGACGAGCAGCCGCCCAGGCCGTCCTCGCCGCGCTGCTGCTGCCCTTTACGGCGTTGGCCCAGACGCCGGATGCGGACCTCAGACAAGAGGTCGAAGAACAGAAGCAGCGTCTTGCGGTCCTCGAGCGCAAGCTCGAGCTCCAGGACGAAGCCGCCAAGGCCGCCGCGGCGACCGCGCCGCGACTCACGATCAACGCATCGCGTTTCCAGATCGGCACCACCGACAACTCGAACTTCGTGCGCATCCGCGGCACGCTGCACGCCGACAACCGCATTTTCAGCGGCGACTCGGTACCCGGGACCGCCGACACGTTCATCCTGCGCCGCGTGCGCCCGACGATCGAAGGCACCTTCGGTGGCATCTACGACTTCCGTTTCATGCCGGATTTCGCGAGCGGCCGCACCGCCATCATCGACGCGTACATCGCCGCGCGCTTCAAGCCGGGTGCGACGCTCACGGTCGGCAAGTTCAAGCCGCCCGTCGGCCTCGAGCGCCTGCAGAGCTCCGCCGACATCCGTTTCATCGAGCGCGCGCTGCCGACGTTGCTGGTTCCGAACCGCGACTTGGGCCTCCAGCTCTCCGGTGAATTCAAAGGCGGCGCCTTCGCGTATCAGGTCGGCTACTTCAACGGCGTCACCGACGGCCAGTCGAGCGACAACCTCGCAACGCCGGACATCGAAGTGGACACAAAGGGCGACTACGCCGCGCGTGTGTTCTTCCAGCCATTCATCAACGGCGACAACTTCAACCTGCGCGGTCTCGGCTTCGGACTCGGCAGCACCTGGATCGACGCGGACGGCACGGCCGCGAACACGGCGCTGTCGACGTATCGTTCGGCGGGTCAGCAGAACGTGTTCGCCTATCGAGCAAACACCGCGACGGGTGTCACGCCCAACAACGCGACGTTCGCCGACGGGCAGCGTCTGCGCCTCGCGCCGCAGTTCTACTACTTCCGCGGCAGCTTCGGCGTCCTGGGCGAATACACGCAGGTCGAGCAGGACGTCACACGCGTGATCGGCGCAACGGTTCGTTCGGATTCGCTGACGCACTCAGCGTGGCAGTCGCAGTTCTCGTGGTTCATCACTGGCGAAGAAGAAACGTTCCGCGGCTATACGCCGGCGAGCACCTTCGTTCCGGGCCCCGCCAACAAGGCAGATGGGGGATCCGGTGCGTGGGAATTGGTCGCCCGTTATCACGAGCTCGACGTCGACGACGCCACGTTCGTGGGCGGCGCGCAGTCGTTCGCGAATCCGCTGACCGCCGCGAGCAAGGTCACCGCCTACGGCGTGGGCGTGAACTGGTATCCGTGGAACACCGTGAAGCTCTCGGCCAACTACGAGATCTCGACCTTCGAGGGTGGCGCCGCCAACGGCCCGGCCGTCGCCGACCGCGCGGACGAACGCGCCTTCTTCACCCGCTTCGCACTCAACTTCTGATCTTTCTGGAGCAACTAAAATGACTAACAACCCCAACTGGCAGCGCCGGCTGCTGATCGCGATGACGAGTGCGATCTTCATCGGCGGCACCGTCAGCGTTGCGCAAGCGGCCGAAGTCACCCTTCTCAACGTGTCGTACGATCCGACGCGCGAGCTCTACGTCGACTTCAACAAGTCCTTCGCCGAGTACTGGAAGAAGAAAACCGGCGACGATGTGAAGATCAACCAGTCGCACGGCGGCTCCGGCCGCCAGGCGCGCTCGGTCATCGACGGCCTTGCGGCCGACGTCGTGACGCTCGCGCTCGCCGGCGACATCGATCAGATCGCGAACCAGGGCAAGCTGCTCGCGCAGAACTGGGAAGAACGCCTTCCCAACAACTCGGCGCCGTACACCTCGACGATCGTTTTTCTCGTCCGCAAGGGCAACCCCAAGGGCATCAAGGACTGGGGCGACCTCGCGCGCCCGGGCGTCTCCGTCATCACGCCGAATCCGAAGACCTCGGGTGGCGCTCGCTGGAACTATCTCGCGGGGTGGGCGTGGGCGCTCAAGCAACCGGGTGGCAGCGAAGCGACGGCGAAGGAGTACATCAAGAAGCTGTACAAGAACGTGCCGGTGCTCGACACGGGCGCGCGCGGATCGTTGACGACGTTCGCCCAGCGCGAAATCGGTGACGTGTTCATCTCGTGGGAAAACGAAGCCTGGCTTGCGACGAAGGAACTCGGTGTCGGCAAGTTCGAGATCATCATCCCTTCGATCAGCATCCTCGCGGAACCGTCGGTGGCCGTCGTCGACAAGGTCGCGCTGCGTCGTGGCACCCGTATCGTGGCCGAGGAGTACCTGAAGTACCTCTACTCGCCGGAAGGCCAGGAGATCGCCGCGCGCAACTACTACCGCCCGCGCAACCAGCAAGTGGCCGCGAAGCACCAGGAACTGTTTCCGAAACTGCAGCTCGTGACCATCAAGGATTTCGGTGGCTGGGCCAAGGCGCAGAAGGAACACTTCGGCGACAACGGCGTGTTCGACCAGATCTATGCCCGCTGAGCATGAGCAAGCAGT
>JAYTOK010000104.1:0-39988 GCA_043747835.1 Pseudomonadota bacterium
CACTGCGGGCACGATCGGCATGCCGTGGAGACGAGCAGCGCGATCAGGATCGCCGCGGAGATGGCGCGGTCGAGGACGTAGCGGATCACTTCGGGCCTCCGATCGGCGTCGCAAAGAGGTCGTTGACCACAGCCGCGCCCTCGTCGAGCGGCGCCGTCGCGATCTTCCCAGCGGTGAGCTTCACGACCTTCGCGGACAGCTCCGTGATCCGCTGTTGCGCGTCGTGCATCGCCAGCGCGGCATCGTCGAGCGCCTTGCGCGCCACGTCGCGCTCGCGCTTGTACACGTCGCGGTCGACGACCGTCGCATCCGTGATCGCGCACTGCGTACGCCACAGATCCTTGGCGGCGTTGACCTCCTTGAGCGCCGACGCGAGATTGAGCGCCAGGACGAAGGCGCCGACGAGTGCCAGCGCAGCGAATCCGAGGACGACGTAGATCATAGGACTCCTGCGATCCAGCAGATCGCGATGGCAAAGAGCAGGGCGGCGCCGATGACGGCGACGACCTCGAGGGCGACGGTGCGCCAGGTCATATGCAGACTCCGTTAGTGACGAAGCCGTGCCAGTGCTGTTGGTCGACTGGTAGCGGTTGATCGTTCTCGTCCTTCGTGGCGTCGATCGACGGCGTGATCGATAGGGTCGCGAACGTCTCGCCGGATCGCGTCCATCGCTTGCCGCGGTTGTGCGCGATATCCTGGTCGGTGGTTGGGACGTCGGGGCCGCCGATCGGGTTGGCGAACCGAACGCCGAGACGAGGAGACTTCCCCGTTGCGACACACGGAGCGCACGGACACCAGAAGATGATCCCGACGATCCAGAATCCGGGCGGCGGATCCGCCTCGGTCACATTGACCTGCGTTCCGTTCGTACAGATCCACTCGGGTTCGTCCAGCTTCACGACGCCACATCCGATCGATCGAACTGCCTCGGGTCCCAGTCCTCGAACCGGACGAAGCGGCAGAAGCCACACGTGGCCGTCTGGCAGAAGAACGGCTCCGAGGTGTCACCCTCAGCCGAGACCAACGTCACGTCGAACTCCTCGAGCCCCGCGCACTCCGGGCAGCGCAGCACGCACCGCGGCTTCTTCCTGCTCGCCACGTCCAAGATCCAGCAGCCGACGCCGAGCGTCACGAGCGAGCCCTGGTGGTGCTGGAGGCCGAGGCGGAGCACCGAACTACGCCTGCCCCGGTCCTTTGATCAGCACGCCGGCGAGCGGGGCGATCACCACGACCAGCGACGTCGCGGTCGGCGTGTCGCCCTTGCGAATCCCCTCGATGACGATGACGAGCGCGCCGGCCGCGGTCGCCGCGTACCATGCGTGTTTCTTGTCGACCTTGGACCAGACGGTCAGCCCGAGATAGAGCGCGATCACGCCGAGCGCGATGAACGCGCCATTCTTCCAGAGCTTTGCGAGTACGCCGATATCATCGGCTTGCGGCGTGAGCACCGCTGGCGGAGCGATAGCCGCCGGTGCTGGCGTGACAGCCGAGCCGCTGCCCACGGCGATATCGGAGTCGGTGGCCGAGCCGCTGCCCTCCGAGGCGAATACCGGAGCCGCGAAGCCGATGATCAGAGCGAGAGAGACGACGATCGAACGCATGAGATCCTCCTGAGCTACCTGGTGAACAGCGACGTGAGCCACGACCACTTGGCCGCGATGAACGTGACGACGGCCGAGCCGCCGACGGCGAGCCCGATCAGCTTCTTGTCCCTGCGCGAGATCGCCCGCGTGCCGACTCGCTCGTCGCGGCGGGCCTGCTCGAGCTCGGACACCCGGCGCTCGTGGCGCGCGATGTCCCCGCGGAGCCCGTCGACCTGCTCGTTGAGCTGCTCGATCGTGCCCTCGGTGCGCGTGCGATCGGTGCGGACCTCGAGCTCCAGGGCGCGCTGCTGGCGGTCGATCGACGACACCATCAGCGACAGGCCCTCGAGCGCGGCGGAGATCCGTGGCAACTGCGCGGCGAGCTCGTCCGTGGTGGCCCGCCAGCGGTCGAGCTGCGGGATCAGGTTGTCGTCGAGGATTGTCTGATGCCGCGTGAGCATCTCGGCGACGGCGGCTAGCTTGTCGTCGATGCGGTCGAGCCGGTCGCCGTCCTTGCGGGCGTCCCAGATCTTGCCGAACGCCTGGGTGACGTTGCCAAGCCCATCGGCCAGCGCGTCGAGCTGCTCGCGCACCGGCGGCGAGATCGAGTCGTAGCCGCGCATCGACGACGGCCGGGGCGGTTCCTGGGGCGGCGGGGTGTGCTCCGGATCGACGTGGACAGGGACGCCGTGCGGCCGGTGGCGGCGGCTGTCGTTGCGGTCCCCGTGCGTCGCCGCGCGCTTGTGTCGAGGATCGTCTGCCACCGAGAGCAGGGTCCCGCGGTTCCGCCAACGGGGCGATTTACGCTGTGGGCGTGCCCCAGCGGGGTGCCTCCGAATGCGGCATGGCGCGCCGCCGGTCCGTGCTTACGGTAGGCTCCCAGGATGCTCAGAATCGCTCTAGGGGTGCTCGTGGTGCTTGGGGTGGGGTGCGCGGACTCGGATCTCGACCCGACGGCGCCGGAGCTGCACCAGCTCGGCGCATGCGCGAGCGGCTGGCCGTCGAGCGTGGGCGTCGGCAACTGCGAACTGCCGTGCCAGGATGTGCGCCCGGCGGACCCCGAGCATGGCGTCCCGTTCGTGTGCACTGCGCGATTCACGGGCACACGCGGGCTGGTTCAGGCACGCTCTTGCAGCGAGTCGATGGCGTTCGACTACCACGGGGTCACGGGCTGTTGCGGCTACGACTACGAGAAGGCGGACGACGGATCCGTGTTCGTCCGCTTCGCCGTCTGCGACGAGCAGTAACTACAGCGAGCCGCCCGGGAACGGCGCGACGTCCGGGTTCGGCTCGAGCTCGGACCGGTGGAGGAAGAAGAAGTCCTCGACAAGATCGAGCTGGATCGAGTTGGATCCGGGTCCGCCGTTCGATTTCTTGGCCACACGGAAGATACGCCCGGACATCTGCAGCTCTGGCCAGGTCGCCGCAATCGCATCGCCGGTGCGCACCGGCGCGAAGCTCATGTCGACGACCGCCTGGAACTTCGCGAGGGGTCGCGATCGGGCCGCGAGCTCGCGCGCGGCGATCTTTGCGGCGAGCGCGTGCGTCTTGACGCCGGGATACGAGAGCACGATCTCGTCGATCTCGGCGTTCACGGACAGCGCGCTTGCGGTGTTCTGCGCCGTCGCGGAGTCAGTCTGATAGTCGTTCGCTCGGTTCTCGTACGTCGCCCGGATCTTCGTGATGGTCCCGGTCCATCCGCTCGCGGCAAAACTCGCGAGACCCTGGCAGTTGTCGACGGTGATGTGCGGGATCGTGGTCGGGTTGAAGTCCGCGCGGATCAGCTTGAGCCGAAGCGTTCCGGTGGCCGGGTCCTCGTCGATCGTCGCGTCGATCTGTCGGAGGATCTCTTGGATGATCTCCAGCGCGGGCGTGCGGTCCTCGAACGCGCGCGAGTAGCCATGCCCCTCGGCGTAGAGCGTGATCGCCGCGGCGAGAAAGGAATCAAGATCCATCCGCTCGACGGGGAGCCCGAGCTTCGCGAGGTGGTCGCGCAAGAGTTGGTAGATCGCATCGGCCGGGTTCATCTCGTCGCCGATGCGCTGCGTGAACGGTCCAACGCCGTACTGCGGGTAGGTCGATACCTCGAAGCTGTACGCCGGAACCTGTGGCGTCACTCCGACCGCCCACTTCAGGTATGGGTTCGGCGGGCTGCCACTCGACGGAGATCCGACATCTCCGGGCGTTGGCGCGGCAGTCGGTCCGATCGGTGCGCCGCTGAACAGGAACGCGCTCGCGAACCCGCGGAAGCTCGGCATCAGCGTCGGATCGATCCCGCCTGGCGTGGCGCCCAGCGTCGTCATGCGATCGGCGAGGAACGTCTTCGAGACGGTTCCGATGGAATTCACGACCTCCTGCGCTGGACCACCGTCGAGAAACTCGACCAGGCCCATGCCACACTGGAGGTTCGCCGCCTGTGCTGAGAACGGCGTATCGAACTCCGACGGCTGCTCGTGATTGCCGGCGCCGGTCGCATCCTCGATCGTCTTCCCGTGAAGCGTCCCGGGGGACATCTTGATGCCGCCGGCCCAGATGTTGTGTAGCCGGGTAACGCCGCTCTGAACGGGGATGCCGATCAGCATCAGCATGTCGAGCCCGTAGACGAACGGATAGGCCGGGTCGACAGCGCCGTCGGTGTTGAACTCCCAATTGATGTTATCGAACGCAGAGAAGTCGCTCGCCATCGCAAGGATCGGCTGCCGCACGCGAACGCGCCCGAAGAAGATCGGGTACGGCGTGCCTTCAGCGACGAGCGGGATCTTGATCTCTTTCTCGTGGTCGGGCCCCTTCGGCGGATCGATCCATCGGTGATAGATGAACTGGCCGACCATGAAGCCGACCGTGACAATCGTAACGGGATCCATTAGACCTGCTCCGTGACGGACAGCCCATCAGGCTCGAACACGTTCTTCGTCGGAAGGTTCGGTGCATTCCCGAAGTTCGCGACGTTCGAGAACGAATCACGGCACGTCGTGATCAGGTGGTCGCAGCCCGGCGATAGCGTCACGGTGTCCCCGGCGGTGAGCCCGTAGATCGGAAACTGCAACGTCACGACATCGCCGACGTGGTCCGCGATCGTCATCTCCTCGCCCGTCGACGCGCGCTTCAAGATTCCGTACTTCAGCGCCGTTCCAGCGCCGAACGCCGGGGTGAACGTGACCTCGCGACCATCGACGAGCGTGACCGTCCGATCTCCGCTCGCCGTCGTGCGGTTGACCTGACAGCCCTCGTCGTACAGCAAGTGACCGCACGAACGCCCCGCGGTCAGCGTCGGCAGCCGCCGCGCGAGCGTGACCGCCATCTTCGACGACACGCGAAACCGCGCGGTGTGGTTGCCCTCCATTGCCATCGACGTAATCACGCCGCGATAGACGGTCTCGTGGTCGCCTGCGGTTTGCCGCCGCCACACGTTGACCGTGACGTCCCGCGGGGGCTGGCCGCCACGCAGCCAGCGCAGGGCCGCAGCGTGCGTGAGCGGAACGCTGATGATCAGGTCCGCATCTTCGCCGACGACGGGCACCGAGATCTCCGCTCGACCAGATGCGCGCGCGGTGAACTTCGCGCCATTGATCGTGACGTCGCGCGTGCTCGTCGAGTCGCGCTGCGTGAACTCGGGAAGCTCCCACTCGACGCCCTCGCGCGGCGCGGAGTCCTCGACGCTTTGCTCGTAGTCCTGCGCGGTAGCGAGCGCGCCGGTTCCCGCCTGCTTCACCACCCGTGCCGTCATCTGCGCGGAGAACGTCGTCCCCTTGAATTCCACCGGCACCTGCACAACGCCGCCCGAGTCCTCCAAGCGCACGAGCTCGAGCCACGAGACGATCGTCACCGCCGATCCGCTCAAGGTGATAGCCACGTCGGCCTCATCCACGATCGTCAGCGTCGACGTATCGTCACCGTTGTCCACGCACGCGGTGACACGCGCGTAGGTGATCGCTCCACTCGCCTGCAGGATCATCACGTGCGTCTGATGGTTCGGCCACCACACGCTGGGTTCCCCGGCGGAGTCCACGGTCACGGTCCCCGCCGCCGAAGAGATCCACACCAGGTCAGCGCGGTACGTCGGCAGCCACCAGGATTTCCACGCGCCTTGCACCGTCGAAAGGAACAGCTTGAACCACTGGAACTCGACGCTCGCGCGGCGGCCTTCGATCTTCACGTCGCGGCCCCAGTCCGGAACCGACGTCATGCCCGTCGAGAACGGCAGCCCGCCGAAGTCCAGCGTCTCGGACATCGACTGCATGGAGTCGTTCGCGGCCCCGTCGACCTTGACGCCGCGATCCCAGATCGCGCGCCCGGCGAACGTGGTGAGCGTCGCCCCGATGCCGATGGTGACCGGCTGGGGATCCGCACCACCGCTCAGGGTAGTCGCCGCGAACTCGTCATCCGCAGAGGCCAGCACGTCGGCGCTGGTGTACGTGCCGAGCAGGCGCACCAGCGAGCTCGCGGCGACGAGCGCCACGTACTCGAGGAGCGTCGTGGTGTCGCCCATGTACTTGATGTGGAGCGTCTTCGCGGTGACGTCCTCGATCAGCTCGCCTCCCGAGGTCAGCGCATCGTCCGATTGCGTGACGGAGATCAGGTTGCCGTCGGCGCCCGCGGTGATCGCCTCCAGCCGCATGCCGTCAAGCACGCCGGAATTCGTCAGCGGTGCCTCGAGCGCGAGTGACGCCTTCAGCGCCGAGCTCGAGAGTCCCGCGACTGCAGCGCGCGCGCCAAGCGTCCATCGCTCCGCGTTCACGGGGTAGCGAGCGAACTGCTGCTGCGCGTCGAGGAACACCTGGATCGTCGGCATAATCATCGCGCCGAGCGAGCCGACCGATCCGAGGGTGACGTCGAGCGTGATCGTGGTCGACGTCGACGACTGCACCACGCCCTCCATCGATCCGTACGTCGCGTGCGTCACCACACAGCGCGCGCCGACGACGACCCAATCCGATAGCGCGGTGGAGTGGACGGCCACCGTGGTCCCCGTGCTCTCCGCCTTGACGGTCAAGGCCTCCCACGGCATCGCGAGCGAGAACGGCAGCCCCTGCGCGGCATACCTGGCGAGCAGCGCGCGCCGAGCTCGGGTCTCGGCGTTGTTCAGCCGCGCCGGTCCGTCGAAGCGCTGGTGCGGATCGTCGATGAGCCCAGCGCGGCGCTCGCGGCCGTTGTACGACTTGTGGATCGCGGTCCTGTACGTGAGCGTCAGCCGCGAGCCCGACTCAAGGAGGAATAGCCCGACGGTCTCCGGAAGCGCTCCGGGCGTTGTCTCGGACGCTGAGCCCTCGGGGTACCAGGTTCGCTCCGGGTATCCCCACCAGCTCTTACCAGCGCCGCGCGGGAACCATCCGCCCCACCAGGAGCCGGGGCCGGGGACGGCCGGAGCCTCGGCGTCGAACGTCCCGAAGTCGAAGACATCCGGATCAAAGGCCGGCATCGGTCACGCAACCCCGCTCACCAGCCACAGGCTGTTGTCGTTGTCCTGACGGAACGTGAGCGTAGACCACGCGCGCCACGTGAGCGTGGCAGCCTCGGCGAAGCGAAGCGGAAACGTGCTGGTTCCCGCGCCGCTGCCGGCGTCGACGTTGTTGTATCCGATCTTGCACGACACGCCGCCGTAGTTGGTCAGGTGGAGCAGGCGCGCCCAGTTCGTGCCCGCCGTGACCACGCTGGCGATTCCCATGAGGATCGTCCCGGCCACCGGGATCACGCGCCAGTGCGACGCGAAGCGGCCGTCGAGTCCCGTCGTCATGTCGACGGGCGCGATGTCATTCTGGTTGCCGGTCGCGAGCTCGAACGTGATCGGGATGTCCCGCGGCTGCGTCGCGAACGATCCGGGGACAGCGAGGAACCACTTGTTTTGGGTCGCGTCGAGCCGCAGCGGAACGCAGTCGAGCGCCGGCAGAACCCACCACGGTTGACGGCACGACAGGTGGATGTGCTGCGAGTACGCGCCGGCGCCGTCGTCCTGCGTGAACGCGCAGACGTTGTCACCCGGCTTCGTGTTCGACGACATGTTCTTGAGCCAGATCGTCTCGTCGGCGCCGGTCGTTCCGATCGTCCGCTTGATCGAGCGGATCCAGCTGCCACCGACGGGGACGGTGAACTTGAAGACGTTCTTCGTCGGGTACCCGGACAGGTCGAGATCGATCGCGCCGCCGCCGAGGAGGCCGAGATCCTGTTCGGCCGTGTTGATGTTCGTGAAGATCGCCCGGTTGCCGTCGTCGCTGATCGTCGAGTCGCCGACGGCCGATGCGCCGCTGAATCGCGCGACCTTGCCAGCGGTGCCCGCTCCGCTGACACCTCCGCCACTAGCAGCGACCGCGTCGACGTACGCCTTCGTGACGCCGTCGGTGGCGGAGCTCGGCGTGGCGAGGTTCACGATCTTGTGGCTCGCCATGTCGACGTCGCCGTCGATGGTGTGGTCCGCGTTCCACTCTGATGACGAGGCGAGCGTCGCATCGGCCGAGTCGGGCTTCGCTGAAACGAAGTTGTGCTTTACGCCCATGGCCAGCCTCCGATCACGTGAGCGTCCCGATGATGAACGTCGGCGCCGATCGGCCGTCTGGGATGACGCCGCCGGTCAGGCGCACAGTTCCGGTGATCGGGCACTTGAAGACGATGGTACCGACGACGAATCCGGTAGCCGGCCCAGCCTCGACCGCGAGCATCAGGCGCTCGATGTCCGCTCTGGTATGAGATCCGACGAGCAGCTCGTCCATCTCGCGCAGGTAGATGTCGGCCGTCTGCTCTGCGGTCTGGATCGCGTCAGCGGCGACCGTGATCGACACGTACGGCGCGGTTACGTTGGTCTCCGCCTGCGTGAACGTGTA
Organism: Pseudomonadota bacterium; assembly: GCA_043747835.1. GTDB lineage: Bacteria > Pseudomonadota > Gammaproteobacteria > Steroidobacterales > Steroidobacteraceae > CADEED01. The sequence continues at coordinate 8,399 of JAYTOK010000104.1, forward strand.
GAGGAACTGGCCAGGCATCAGGCGCCGCGTCGAAGCGGTGTCCGAGAGCGTGTGGGTTCCGGTTCCGTCCGAGGTGATCGCGACCGGGGTTCCCGCGATGGCCGCCGCGAGCGATGCCGCGAGCTTGCCGTGGTCGGCGTCGACCGTGATCCACCAGTAGTCGGTGGCGAGCGCGTAGCCAGCTGGGAGCGTTGTCGTCGTGGTCGCGCGGAACGGTCCATCGCCCGTCGACAGCCCGTGTGCGGTGGCGTTGACGGTCTCCGTGGCGTGCGTCGTCGTGAACGTGAAATCGGCGACGACGAGCGGCTTCGTGCGGTTCGTCAGCGTTCCCGTCGCCGCGACCATCACGCCGGTGCCCGGGTCGTAGAGGAGATCCGCCACCGAGATCGCCAGCGGGTCGCACAGCGCGCCGTCCGCGTCGTAGACGACGAGGAACATCGTCCGCTCGCCGGCCGTCGATACGTTGCGGCGGATGCGCATCAGAGCATCCCATCGCAGCGGTAGGCGTACGCCTGCGCGCCCGTGGAGTTCTGATCGAACACGAACGCCGAGATCGACACGCTCTTGAGCCAGGGCGTCGTCGTCGGCCCCGTGGATTTCTCGAAGACGATCGAGCACGCCGGGGCGTTCGTCGTGTACGCGGTTGCGAAGGTGACCGTGCAGTCAGAGCCCGAGTCGTCCGAGCATGAGACTCGTCCGCGCGCAGCGGTCGAGTACGAGTCCATCGAACACGTCGACGTGCATCCCGTGAGCGTCGGGGCAGTTCCCCTGTAGTGGACGCGGCCCCAGATGTCCGTCGTGTCGGCCTCGTTGTCGCCGAGCGTGGTGTTCCCTTTCACCGTCGCATCGGCGATGAAGCTCGCCGTCGAGTTCACCGTCAGCAAGTCGGCGCTCGAGTCTCCGATGAAGTCCGATCCGAACGTCGAGACCGCGCCGAGCAGCGTGCTGGTGGTCGTGACAGTGAGTGAGCTGTTCGAGTAGAGCTCGGCGGCGTAGCGTGTCGACTCGCTGGCCTCGCTCCAGTTCGTGCCGTCCTTGACGAGGATGATCGCGCCGTAGTTGCCGATCGTGCGCGTCGCCGCCGTCATCGTCTTGATCCGGTTTCCCGCCGCGCTGGAGCCGCTCTCGTTGGGGACGGTGAAGCTCTGCCCGCCGTTGTTGAGCAGGATCAGGATCGATCCCGACGTGCGCCCCGTACCGTCGATGCCAGTGATATTGAACGGCCCCGACGACACCGACGTGAGGTTGACGACCGTGACCGTCGCGCCGAAGCCAGCGGGCGACCAGTCGTTGACGTTGCCGGCCAGCGATGCCGTGATGAGCGAGGGCGCTCCGGTGTCGTCAGCGCATGTCCACGTCGTGCCGCTCGATCCGCTCTTCAGAACCTGGCCGTTCGCGCACGTCGAGATCAGTCCGAGGAGCGCTGCGCCACTCGTGGATCCGCCCGTTAGCCCCATGTTCGACGTGGCGCCGACGGACGAGATATCCCCGACCTCCGCGGTGCACGTGCCGGTGCCCGTGGCCCCGATCGCAGAGACGTACGAACCCGCCGAGCACGACGCGCCGCTGAGGTTCAGTGAGACATCGTTCGCGTTGCACAGGAGGTTCGTGCCGCACGCCACGTCGAGCGTGAGAGCGCCGGTCGAGCCGCCGCCCGTGAGGCCGTTGCCGGCGGTGACGGATTCGATGTCGCCGAGCTCGGTGGTGATCGCGCTTGCGCATCCGAACACGCCGGTCGCGGTCGCGCTCGTGATGAACGAGGAGGCGCCGCAGGTCTGCGCCGTCATCGCCAGCGTCAGCGTCGCCGCGCCGCTCGTGGCGCCGCCCGAGAGCCCGGTGCCGGCGACGACGGAAGTGATATCGCCGCTCGCCACTGCGGAGAGCGGGTTCGCGGTCGTCCCTGATCCGGTCAGCGTTCCGTCGTGGACCACCCTGGTCATCCCGCCGCCACCCGTGGGGGTGTCCGCGTGCGGTGAGCTCGAGACGACGAGAATCGCGATGACGGCCGCAGCCACCGCGGCGAGGAACGGCTTCAGCATCGAGAACAGGGTCCCGCCAGAGCCGTGGCGGGGCGATTCGCGCTACCGCTGGCCGTACCTGCGATTGACGTCGAGCACCGCCCGCTCGAAGTCGGGGTGCTTCAAGAGCGCCCGCGGATCGCGACGGTCCTCGAGCACGACGTTCACCGCCTGGGCGCCCGAGCCACCGTCCCCTGATCCCGTGCGGTACGCGGCCTCCTGGGCCGGCGTCTGGATCCGGACCGTCTCCGATGGCGCCTTGCGGAACATCATGGTCTGGGTGTCCGTCGTGCCGGAGCCACTCGGGGCGATGACGACGCCCGAGGCGAAGCCCATGAGGCCGAACAGCCCCGCGTAGCTGCCGCCGATCGCGGCGCCCTTGGATCCGTCGGCCGATCCGGTCAGCGCCTTGAGGATCAGCGCCTGGACGATGGCCTTCTCGAAGCCGACGAGGATCGAGTTGAACAGCGATCCCCACGAGACTTCAGCGCCGTTGGCCGCGTCGACGAGGGAGTCGGACAGCGTCGTGGATGCGCTCTTGAGCTGGTCGGCGATCACGGCAGTGTTGTCGTTCGCCGCCTTGAGCTCGGCGTTCCACTTCGCCGTTTCCTCGGTGAGTTTCATCTGCATCTCGTAGGTCTTCTGGATCGACTCCTCCGTGGTCTTCGTGTTGAAGAATGGGACGTCTGGAGACTCCTGGGCCTTCTCGCCTGGACCGAATTTCAGATAGCTATTGTCCTTCTCTCCGGTCACCACGTTCGTCACTGGCGCCCGCGGCACCGCTATGTTTCGCGCCTCGGCGAGTTCGCGCAGAGCGTCAGCCTGATCGCGCGCAGCGGCAGCTCCCGCCTCATGTCCATTGTTCAGATCCGTGATCGCGTTGTTGAACTGCGTCGAGGTGATCGTTCCCAAATTCAGCATTGCGTTCAGGCTGTCGACGTTCGCGTGGTAGTCGCGCTGCGGGCCCTGGATCTTCTCGAGGAGATCCTTCTGGCGCTTGATCTCCTCGTTGTACTGCCCGAGAGCGATCAGCCCTGGCGCGGTGGTCGCCAGTGCGCGCGCCGTCGCGAGCCCATCGAGGGCCTTGTGCAGCGCCTCGAACCCCTGTGTCAGCCGGTGCACCTCGCTGGCGCCGTACGCGATCGACGCGGCCCACGCGTCCATCATCTCCTTCGTCTCCACGAAGGCCCGCGCCTCGTCCAGTGCCGTACCGAACTTCACGGTCAGATCCACCAGCGCCCCGCCGATGGCACCGATCGCGGCACCCCACGGGCCAGCCACCTGGGCGCCGGCTGCGCCGAACTTCACGGCCGATCCGATGGCAGATCCGATGGTCCCGTCGGTGATCTTGAGCTTCTCGTTGAGCAGCTGGAAAATCTGCGCACCGCCTGCAGCGGCCTGCTTGAAGTCGATCGACTTCAGCGACTTGGCGCTCGACGCGACGCCGTCCATCGCGGCCTGCGCCTTCTTCCCCTGGTTCTCGATCTTCACTACACCATCGGTGACGGCCTTGGCGCCGGCGACAGGCTGGCCAGGGTCGAGCTTGATGACGATGTCGTAATCGCTCACCTGATCATCGTCGGCGCGGCTACGAGGCGGGGCGATTGCGCTCGAACGCCCGACGCTCGAGCTCCTCGACGTCGAGCCGCTTGATCACGGTCCACAGGATGCGCGCCGAGTCGTCGTCCATGCCGTGGCGCACGCACCAGCGATCGCACACGTCCCACGAGATCCGCCCCTCGACCATGCCGATCGGCCGGCACGTTGACATGTCATCCCACGCGTTCAGGACCACGCCCATCGCGTTGTCCTGCTCGGGTTGTCGCGAGAGCACCTCGCGCGCCTCCGCCCCCATCTGCTCGATGGTGCGGTTCCACAAGCGCATCTGTCGGAGGTGCGGCGAGGCTTCGCGCTGCCACTTGAGCCAGGCCGCTACGCTTTTCCCAGTTCGTCCGCATCGACGAGCGAGGGCCGCCCGAAGCGCTTCCGGTCGGCCAGGCGCTCGATGATCTGCGAGGCCGTGAGCGGATCCTCATCGTAGAGCGCAAGCAGGAATGCGGCTGCGGCCGCGCGGTCGATCTCCTGAGACACCGACCACGAGACGATCACGTGCTGCGCGATCCGCTCCAAGGCCGAGCGGTTGCGCGCGTCCGTGTCCTCGACCTTGAACGCCTCATCGAGCGGCGCGCGGCCTTCCTTCGAGAACAGGTAGCCGGCCTCGAGGACGACCACGGTGTCCTGAGGCACGGGGCCGAGCTCGTAGGCGCCGGTGTCGATCGTGATCTTGATCGTCTTGCTACTCATGGCTCACCACGGGACGTACGGGAACACCGCGACCGAGATACCGATGCCCGTGCTCGGGTGCGGGTACGGCGTGAACGACATGTCTTCGGTGATCGGCTGACCGGCCGCGATCGTCTCCCCACTGCGCGTCAGCGTGCCGCACGGCGAGTGGACCAGGAGAGCACCCTGGCCGTTCGAGAGCAGCGCCTCGTATCGGCAATCGGTCAGCGCCGAGACCGCATCCATCGTTGATGTGCGCGCGAAGTACGGCGTCAGCGAGATCATCGGCGCGAAGTAGTCGAAGTTGTAACCAACGGATCCGCAGTTCGCGAGTTGCTTGCGCGCCTGCCCGCCGAGAGCGAGCGTGATCGTCGCCGCGTTGATCTCGGCGATCAGGGTTGCCGCGTCTGCCTCCTTGACCACACGCGACAGCCACATGCCGCACGTCGCGTCGAACAGATCCTTCGCGATCTCCGGGTACGCCGTCGACGGTCCGGCAACGCGCGATCCGGCAACCACCGGATCCGTGACGTCGCGCGCGTGGAACTGGAGCGCCAGGGTTGCGGCCTGCCCGATTCCCAGCGACAGCGTCGACCGGTTCAGGATCATCTGCTCAGTGTACGAGTACAGCGCATCGGCGGCGACACCGTCGGTGTACCGCGATTCCATGTGCCACGAAGGCTCGGCGATCAGCGCCGGATCTTCGTTCGCCAGGTTGCAGATGAACGGGCCGAACCAGATCCGGACCGTCTTTGCGGCGCCGGTATCTGCGCCTCCCCACGTCGTCGTGGTGTTGCGATCGGTGATCTTCGCCTGGTACTGGAGTTGGATCAGGTTCGTCGTCACGGCGGCCGAGACGTAGGCGATGGCCTTGCCGCCGAGCGTCGTGAACTGCTCTCCGACGGCCGAGCCGCCGACGAGGATCGGATGCCCGATCGCGAGCCCGAACACCGTAAGGGACTGGCTCGTCGAGATCAGGTTGTTGCTCGCGTTGACCTGCAGATCGCCAGCGTTGAACTGGAAGCCGCAGACTTCGATCGTGACGAGGCCCGCCGCGATCGTCTCGGCGATCACCGTAGCCGTCGCGACGTTGAGCGTAGTCGCGTTGGATCCAGCGACGAGCACCTTGACGCCGTTGTTCGCGGCGTTCGCAAAGCCGCGCACCAGGATCAGCGTGCCGGCGGGGAGCGTCGGGGCACCCGCGACGGTGAACGAGTCGGCGGAGCCGCCGCCGTCGACTGCGGCCGTCGCGTAGAGCACCTGAGCTCCGGCCCACGGAGTCACCGGCGTCGAGCGCAGCATCGCGGGCAGCCAGAAGTCCATGACCTGCTTCTTCAGGTTGAACGTCAGCGTCGGCGTGGCGTCCTTGTCGACGTGCACCGGCTTGCCGTTCATCATCCGTGTCGTCATCGACTCGTCGAGAACGCTCACGTAGGTGGTGAGATTTCCGGACACGCCACCAGTGGCGAGCGGGGCCAGGGTTTTCCAGCCCGAGGACGGCGCGACGCCGGAGGAGGACTCGCGCGCGAATGCGACTAGGTGCCCGGTGCCCTGATAGATGGCCATTCGTAGAGGGTGCCGTCAGGAGCGCAGCGGGGCGATTGGCGTCAGCCGTACCAGCGCGCGCGCACGTTGACCGAGCGCATGATCCACGCGCCGTCGGGCTGGCCTGGCGACGCCGATGCTTCGAGCGTCCAGATCCGCTCCGACCCGCTCGATATCACCTGGGCCTCGAGCACCGAGCGTACGTCATCGACGAGCTCGGTGGCGCGTCTGGTTCCCACATGCGACGTGAAGATCTGGACCGCAATGATCGCCGTGCGCTCGCGCTGTGCAGCGTCGAGCGTCTGGAGCTGCGACCCGATGGGCATGATCGCGAACCGCACCCACTCTGCGGCGGACTGAGCCAGGTCTCCCTCGACCACGTCGGTGACGGGGTCGACGGTCAGCGCGCCGTGGATCGCGTCCCAGCCTGCGCGCCAGTGCTGCTCGATGGCTTCGTTCGCGTCGGCGTCGGTCACGTACGCAGGATGAGCGGGGCGCGCGACCGGGGCTAGAACGGCGAGAACGCCGCGGCGAGACCCTCGGCTATCCCGCCGCCGATGTCGTTCGTGAACGACGACAGCCCGAAGTCGACGCCGGTCTTCTGCTTGACGGTCATCAGAGCTCGCGCGATCGCCGCCTCGACGAACAGCGCCGGGGCCTGCTGAGACCACCCCGCGTTCAAGCGCTCGATGTACGGCGCGACGTTGGACAGGTAGAGCATGCCCATCCCGAGCTTGAAGCCCATGACCTGGGCGGCGCCTGCGCTCGCCAGAGAAGAATCGGCGCCGATCGGTTCGACCAGGTTCGGCGCACCGACGGCGGGGATCCACGCGGCGCGCGCGTGGCCGGTATCGACCGGAGTTCCAATGCCCGAGCGCCGCAGCTCGCGGTTGACCTCGAGGATCAGCGCCTTCGCTGTGCGCTCGATCAGCGCGGTGAGCTTCGCCTGGAGCTTGTCAGCGGCGTCGCCCATGCTTTGGCACGGGCGGTGGTGGATCGAACGTGACGGTCTCGCCGGGCGCCTTCGTGAACATCACCGGGGCCGTCAGACGCTCGAGCTCGTCATCGGAGACGGTATCGGAGGACGAAGGAGCCGCTGCCTGCGCCGAAGCCTCGGGGAGCAAGGCCGGAGCAGCGGAAGGATGCACCGAAGGCCTCCGGTCGAACGGACCGTTCGGTAGGTGGTCTGCCTTGCCGCACATCCACATTTCCCAGTGCTTGTGAGGCGACATCTGAGAGACGGGAAGCTCCGCGCCGCGCGAGAAGTCGATACCGCCGAACTTCAGCGCCATCTTCGCAAATAGCGGCGCGCCCGCGACATACTCGCGGCGAGGAGCGCCTCCACGCGGATACGCCTTCGATGCCGGCAAGACCGGCACAGGTTACGCCACCAGCGTCTTGAAGCGGACGCCGAGATCGGAGCCCACGATGACGTGGCGATAGTTCGCCTCGATCTCGACGAGATCGACGTGCGGCTTGAAGTCCGGCCAGCGCAGTATGCGGACGCCACGATCATCGCAGCCTGGACGCTTCCACGCGAAGGTGCGGATGCCCGTCGGCTTCTTCTTGCCTGGCGACGGGTTGCGGTAGACGAGCAGGCCTTCCTTGCCCACGACGAACGTGCCGGTCATCGACGTTGCGGCCGTCTCCTCGTCGGGGTTGTGCACCGCCGAGTGGACGATGATCTGATCGAGCTCCATCAGCCCGGCGACGAGTTGCTTCGTCACCATGGCCGGCGATCCGTTGTTCGAGCCGCCGGAGATGCGCGAGAGGATCGACGAGTTGTTCTTCAGCTTCTTCCAGACGTCCGCTCCGATGGAGAGGACGTTCGGGTAGATGCCGGTCTGCAGCTTCACGTATTCGCGGTAGTACGCGATGTCCTCGAGCGGCGACGCGTTGTCGTCGTCCCACTGGGCGATCGTGTTCGAGCCGTACACCGACGCGACGGTGTTGCCGGTGACGTCGACGCCCCAGACGGAGTCAACGTACGCCACCGAAGCAAACGCGCGCTCGCGTCGGATGAGTTCGAGGTTCGTGAGGAATTCGGTCGCGTCCGCGTCGTTGTCGATCGCGTCGTCCGAGTTGTCCTCGACCTGGTCGTCGATCGGCTTTCCGACCGACCAAACATCCACGCCGAACAGCTGCTTGTCGACGCGATACCCCGCCATCGGGACGTCTCCGCCCTCGCCACGACGCTTCATCTCGTCGCGGAACCAATCGCCCTTGAGGTACTTCCAGTAGTAATCGGTCGCGTGCGGCACGCCGACGAGCGGGGCCACAGCGTCGGCGCCGAAGTCGGTGGCGTCGTTGGCGTACTTCGTCGAGAAGTCCGTCAGTGCTGTGTTGACATGGACGTCCGCTCGCGTCGGGTTCGACTTCGCGATGGAGACGAGAACTGCGGACAGATCGGGATTGCGGGTCATGGTCTTGCTCCGAGTGGGTGTTCGGTTACGCCTTCACCGTCGGAGCGCCGAGCGACACCTCGATGATGTCACCGTCCGCACCCGCCGTATCGATGGTCGTGGCTCCGGGGTACTGCGTCGTGACCGCGGTCTGTGCGCGACCGTCGGCCTTCGTGGCGACGATCGTTCCGGCCGTGCCGAGCGCGCCGCCGGCCACGAGCTTGCTGGTACCACCGCCGCCGATCATCGCGACGACGGCTGCCTTGTTGTACGTGCCGTCGGGCGCGTTCTGCAGGATGCCGATGGGCACGTCGGTGATCGCCGCGCAGATGACGACGGTCTGGGCGCCGGACATCTTCACGAAGTGGTACTGCTTCGCCGACAGGTCGGTTGCGCAGTTGAGGGACTTGAGGGTTGGTGGATTCGAGGTAGCCATGGCGTGCTCCGTATCGTGTGGTTGGTGTTGCGAGACGGCCTACGCGCGACCGACGGACTCCGCGTAGAGGCGACGGCCCTCGGCGGTCTTCATGACTTCGACGCGCGCCGTGGGGCGGTCGACCTTGTTCTGCTTCGCGTACTCGATCGTCATCGTGTCGAGTTCGGCCTGCGGAGATGCGTCATCCTTCGGCTTGCCGCCGTCGAATCCATTGGCGCTCTTGCCGATCGACGAGGTGGCCACGAGGCCCTTCAGGGTCGCGAGCGCCTTCTCGTTGCCCTCGATCTGCTCGACGATGAAGTCGTGCGTCTCGTTGTCGCCGGGCGCGTTCTTGAGGATCTCGGATGCCATCTTGCGGATGCGCGCCTTCTTGATGTCATCGGCCTGCTTCGTGAGCTGCTCGGCCTGGGCCTTCGCGGCCTTCGCGAGTTCGATCACCGCCGGACCGGCGCTCTTGCGATACTGCTGGCCGTTGAACTCGACCACGACCGCGTCGGCCTCGTTCGCCTTGGCGACCTCTGCCGCGCGCGCCGACTTCTCGAGCGAGCGGAATCGCTTCGCCTCGGTGGCGGAGAGCGACGCCATGTGCGCCTTCTCTCCATCGGTCAACTCGGCGGCTGCCTTCAGCTCCGTGTTGGCGGTCTCGAGCTCGGCGATCTTCGCGTCGAGCTTCTCTTTGAGGGCCTTGAGGTCAGCGAGTTCTTGGGTGGGGTCCACGGCGGTCTCCTTGATGACGAGATTGACGTTCGGCGACTTCTTGATCGGGGGCGATTCCCCCGTACGGGTGGACGGCGCGCGCGCCGCGACACCCTCGGGGATTGGCTCGCGGATGCCCGATCCGCCAATGCTGAAGCCCTGAAGCTCTCCGCTGACGAAACGCTTGAACGTCTCGGGGCTGGGCTTCATGCCGATCGCGACACCCTCGACGCCTCCGGACAACTTGAACGCCGCTTTCGTCTCTGCGTTGAGCGGCATCACGAACGGGCAATAACCGTCGCGACTCTCCGAGTGCATGACGTCGCTCTGCGCGCCGGCCTCGACGAACCCGAGCGCGACTTTAATCAGCTCGTCGCCGCCGACGATGGCGTCATCCTGCAGATCGACGTGAGCCGACTTTCCACCGTCGAGGGTGCTGGCGAACGCGTAGCCGAAGACCACGCCGAGGGTCTCGTCGAGCTTCCCGACCTTGCAGGTGATCGTGTACTCGTCGCCGGTCGGTGCGCGCTTCACCAGCGCGACGTTCGAGATTTCACCCTGGGCGCCAGCATCGACGCCAGCCAGCCATTTCCAGGACGTGAGCTTGAGCTTGAACGCCATCGTGAGGTAACACTGGGACCTCAGGCGCTACGGGGCGATTCATGCGGCGTACGACACGCGGTCGAGGTCGATCCGCGTGGACTTCGTGCACCGGCAGTTCGCGTTGTGCTTCGCGCCGCCGCGCGGATCGTGCGGCCCGCTCATCTGGGTCCCGTCGGGCAGCGTGAAATCCTCGCCGAACTTCACCGTCACGCCGTCCATTTCTTGGTGGTCCACTCTGGCATTCAACGACGCCGGGCCCGCGTGCCACTCGACGAGCAGCTCCTCCGCGCGGACGTCCCCGCGCGAGACCGCCTGGTCGATCGCGTCCGTCGCGCCTGCCTCCGCGGCACCCTGCGCCTCGGTGCGCGCGATCGTCTCGGCGCGGTAGGTGAGTGCGTTCGCCCTGTACTGCTCGACCATCTCCGAGATCCGCTCCGGCGCGAGTCCCACACCGCGCCGCTGAGCCGACGCCACCGAGCGATCCGCGTTCCCGCTCGAGAGCTCGTAGCCCTGCGCGCGCGAGTAGTCCTGTTGCTCGAGCGCCCGGCGATAATTTTCCGCCCATTGTTCCTGCTGAGCCGTGAGCCCTATGGAATCGCGAATCCTCGTTGCCATCTGGCGCGGGTTCGTTCCCGCCTGGCGCCCCTCGACGAGTACGCCGCGGATCACGTCTCTGCTCTCCGCCGACAGGCCGGCGACCGTCTTGATCTCGCTCTCGCGCTGCCTCGCAACCACGAGCGCCTGCCCGGTGTCGAACCGCACGAGCGTATCCTTCGTGCGCTCCTGGCGATCGAGCCACTCCGCTTGGGTCTTGCCGCTCGTGACGTACGCGCCGTGGATCTCGTCGGCGAGTCGCCGCGCGGCTTCCTCTACGCCGACGATCGGGAACTGCCCGGTGACGAGCCGGCGCTCGATTTCTTCGAGGCCGTTGACGGAGCGGAGCCACTCCGTGATGTCGGACCACTGCAAACCCAGCTTGCGCTCGAGGAGAGCGATCAGTCTCCGTTGATCTCTTTCCGACACATCACCCTCTGACCAGGCACATCCACACCGCAGCCGCGCCATCGCGGTCGAGGTTGATGATCCGCGAGGTCACCGACTCGATCGTGATCTTGTCGCCGATCTTCGGCGTCGCTCCGCGTAGCGTCGTCGCGATCAGGTGAACGACGCGATCGCCGGCTTGCACCTCGGTGCCGAGAAAGCGCGAGCCCTTCCAGCTGACGACCAGGCCGCGACACCGCACCGACGTCTCCGTGGTGGCGCGACCCGCCGTGAGATCGCTGGCGTTCCGCGCGCCCTGCGTGACCACCACGAGCGTCGCCTGGCGCGTGGCCTTCGCAGCCCGCATCGCTGCGGCGAACCGCCGGGGGTGCTTGGCTAGCATTGACCCTCCGGTGCGTCACGGAATCCCGCAGGCGCGCCCTCGACAGTGATCGTCTCGAGGTTGTGATAACGAAGCGATCCGTCGTCATAGAGCAGTACGATTACCGGACGCTCGCCGCTCATGGTGAGCGCGACAATCGTCCCGTGGAATAGTTCACGACTCACATCGACGTGCTTGTTCTGAGCCTTATCCCAGATGGAGCGAACGCACGTGTACACGGCGCGCCTGCCGAGCAGTGTGGTTGTGACGCTCACGGACAGCAGTCCTCGTCACCGAGCCGGAGCGAGAACGGATTCACGGTGCAGCCTTCCTGGCCTGCGGATCCATCCAAAGCCGCGTCGTCGACCGCGGTCGAGAGGTACGGCAAGAGCAGCGACAGCGCCGGTGCTGGAACCGAAGACCGCTTGGCGCCGACGGCGTAGGTCACCGAGTCGCCACCGGCACTGATCGACGTGACGACATCGGTATCCTGAGAGGCAGCGAGCGCTTCGGAGTCGTCGTACACCAGCGCGGCGAGCTCGTAGCTGGCGTTCACGATCGCCTGCACGGCGTCGCGCTCGGCGAAGGTGTCGTAAGCAGGTGCCCACGCGAGCCGATCGAGGAACCGCAGCGCCTTCACCAGCGCGCGCTGCATGTCGGTCGTGACCTCGGAGTCCGACGCGAGATCCCACTCGTCGCGCTCGGGTCCGAGGTAGCCGCGGGCGCCCTCGAGCGTGCCGTAGATCGTCACGTCACCAGAGGCGAAGGAGATGATTTCGCTCACCCACGGAGCGTCACCCGCTCAGCGCGACGGGGCGAATGCGCACCAGAGCTACACCTCGATCGTCTGCGTGATCTTGAACGTGTCGAAGCCCTCGTTCGGGAAATCCATCCGCAGCCCGCCGAAGAGCGCCTCGACGTGGCACTGGTGTGTGCCCTCGGAGTCCGAGATCCCGGCGTCCGCATCGAGTCGCACGACGGCAGCGGACACGACGACCAGGGCGAGTTCTACGCGCTCGACGGTGCCCTTGAGCCGATACACGAACTTCACACTGCTCGCCGTTGTCAGGTCGAACACCGCCGATGACGTCAGCGTCCACGTCTGCGCAGGGAGGCGCGCGCCCTTCTTGAGCGAAAAGAGCTGGGCCATGGAGTCAGGTTACGGGCGGTTGCGTCACGGGGCGATCCCAGACGTGGTGCCATCGGCGATCACCGACGAGGACCACGGGACAGCGACGATCGCGCTCGTCATCGACGACGAGACGATCGCCGATCGACAGTCACCGGGGACGATCGCCGACGCTGTGGCGCTCGCCGTAATTGCAGACGGCGATCCGGCCGGGGCGACGATGTTGACGCTGATCGCGCTGCTCGAAGCCGTAACCGATCCGGTCGACGTCGCGAGCGCTCCACCAGACCCTGCGGCGGCCGAGGTCGCGGCCGAGGTTCCGGTCCCTGGAGATGTGCCGCCCGCCGCAGATCCGTCGCCGCTGGCCGAGCTCGAAGCGATGGAGGATCCCGTGCCCTCCGCGGTCGACGCCCCGGAGCCCGCGACGTTGGAGTTCGCCACCGACGATGCAGTTGCTAGCGCCGCGCTCGAGCCGGAGCCGGCCGCTGCACTCGACGCTGTTGACGTACCGCTGCCCTGGGCCGAGCTCGCCCCTGCCGCCGCCGCCGAGCTCGAGGCCGCCGCCGCCCCGGTGCCAAGCACTGACGATGCCCCTGCAGCCGAAGCCGCCGACGTCGCAGCAGCCGTGCCCGTCGACTGAGCCAACGCTGCACCGCTCGCCGCGGCTGCGCTCGATGCGGTTGCTGACCCCGTCGAGGTACCGAGTGCCTTGCCCTGGCCTGCCGCCACGCTCGACGCCGTCGCGGTCGCAGTCCCGAGAACCGTTGAGGCGCCGACGCCAGCCGCGCTCGAGGACGCCGTCGCGGTGCCCGTGCCGGGGCCGCCGCTGTCGACGATCGCCAGCAGCAGCGACATGGCTTACTCCAGATACGCGTCGTAAGTGACGAGGAACGTGACGACGCCCGTGGTGGTCACGACGCCGAGGTTCTTGCCGCACGTCGCCACGAACTCGCCGGGGTTCACGACGATCGGCGCATCGAACTTGACCGTCACGTCACCGCCGAGCGTACCGAGAGCCGCAGCCGCAGCGAACACCTGAATCCCGAGCGGGATCCGGCGCGGCGCCTTCGCGGTCGCGGTGACGAAGGATCCAGTCTCGGCTGTCGTCATCGACACCGCGGTGTGTCCGAACGCGAGTGACAGCGCGTAGATGACCGGGGTGGCGTTGCCGACGAGCACCGTGGTCACCACGCTCTGGATCTTGATGCCGCGAATCACGAGAGAACGCGGCGGCTGTGTCGCGCTTCCGGCGGGCACCTGGTAGCTCTGGATGATTCCGTCGGTGCCAGCCGCGAGCGTGGGCAGCGCCGAAAACTGACCGCCGAGACCGACGCCGAGCGCTGCGGTCGTGTTCGTCATCACTGCGCCGGCGCCGGCCGCGAGCGAGTTCGTGTAGAGCGCCGTCGAGCCCTGCGTGCCGCCTTCCTGCCCCTGGTGCGCCGTGAGGCCGGACAGCGCCTGCTGATCCGCCCACGGCTTCTCGGTGTTGAGGTCGCGCTGGGTGACGGAGACGTTGCCGATCTTGCACTGCATGACCGGCGAGCCGCTGACGGTGCCGGGGTTGAAGAACTGCAGCGACAGCGGGTGCGACGCGAACAGGCACGCCTCCGAGTTCGCGTTCGCGGGTGCGAGCGATCCGAGCAGACGGTCGTCGCGCCAGAAGTCGACGTTGCCGTCGGTGATATCGAACTTGAGCGTGTAGAACTTGTTGTTCGTGAAGTCGGACGGCGAGAGCAGCACCGACGTCACGGTCTCCGTACCGTTGAAGTTCGACACGCCGACGAGGCCGGCGCTCGTGTACTTGAAGTAGACGCCATCGGTCGGCAGCGCCGTAGCCGAGACGTGCTGGAAGAAGCCGAGCACGACGGACTGGTTCGCGAGCGGCTGCTCGGTGAACAGCACCTCCAATTCGGCGCGGACCGTGCCGTTGCCGGGCATCTGGAACTGACGCCACGACGAGAGCAGGCATCCCGTCGTCGTCGTCAGCGTCGAGCTCGCGTTCATCAGCAGGGTACCGCTGCCCTGCGTCATCGTCATCGTGGTGAACGTGTGGCGCCATCGGCCGGTGTGCTGCGTCGCCGAGTTGAACTGGTGATCGAACAGGTTCGTCGCGAGCCCGACCGCGAGGCGGCGCTGCGCCGACACGAGCGGCTGGCGGCGAAGGCTGACGCCGCCAGAATCGACGTTCTGCTCGAACGCCTGGAGCACGAAGCCAGCGTCGGCGAGAACCTGCGAGAGCTTCGCGTAGTCCAGCGAGCCGGGGAACTTGTCGATCTCGAATCCAGTCGCCATGACGCTGCTCCTACGGTGAAGTCCAAACCCAGTGGACGGTGAACGCGCCACGCATGCGGATCTCGCTCGCAGCGACGATATCGAAGCTCGTGTTGTCGACGATGTTTCCGCACGTCAACGCGCAGATCATGGCGGCCATCTGGTGCTCGTAGTCCGAGTGATCTGCGGACGTGTCGCCCATCCAGAACGCTTCGACATGGCCGCCCGTGGCGACGATCCCGGTCTGGCCAGTGACGGTGACGATCGCTCGTTGTCCGCCCGGTGCGGATCCGAAGTCGATCGTCGCCGTGCCCTGACCGGTCGCCACCGATCACCCCTCCGTGATCGCGGTGCCGGTTCCGAGCTGTGGCGTGATCGTGTTGCCGCAGACGATCGGTACAGTGATGGCGCCGGCGTAGAGGAGCTTTCCCGCGCCGCTCGACGATGTGCCGACGCCGAAGTGCGTCGCCGTTCCCGATCCGCCGGTGCCCGCGGGGAACGAGACGGTCGCGGTGAGGTTCACCGTCGATCCGGTCCGCGTGAAGCCGCCGGACGTACGAGCGACGGCCGCGCGTGCGTAGGACGTGTACGCGATCTCGCTCGAGGTCTGGTTCCCTTCCTCGGTCGGATCCGCGGTGTGCAGCGAGAGGTAGAGGCTACCCGCGGCGGCGCTGGGTAGGAGGCCGGCCGCATCGCCCACCAAAGTGATCGCGGCGTTGAGGAACAGGAGGTCGAGCCACGCGGCCTCGGCGACGTCGGTCTTGCCGGAGATAGCGGTCATGCCTCACGGTCGCGCCCACGAGCGTGCGGGGCGATTGCTACTCGGAGCGCTTGCCGAGCACAGCTTCGATCTGCGCAGCGATGTCCGCGGGTGCTCCAGCACCGAACCCTGACAGCGTCGGCGCCTGCACCTGAGCCTCCTGATACGGCAGCGACAGCCGGTCGTAGATCGTGCGCCGCGCTGGGTGATCGGGCGCGAGGTTCGCGGCGTTCAGGGCCACCAAAGTCTGCGTCGCCTTGAGCACGTCATCGACCGCGATCGGCGACGGGACGAGGCTCGGAGTCGCCGTGTCCGGATCAAGCCCGTTCGCCGCGATCAGCCGGCGACAAAGCTGATCCTCCGCGGCTCTGGCCAGCGCCCAGCTCTCGCTCGACAGCGTCGCGCCGAGCATCGAGATCTTCGACTCGTGCATGCCGAAGGTTCCGGCGGTGTCGCCGCCTCCGACCATCACGAACTCGACGCCGAGCATGCGGGCCATGTCGAGGTCGAAGTCGCGGATGATCGCGCGGACCTCAGCGAGCCCCTGCAACTCGCCCTTGACGATCTCGACGTCCCACTTCTTGACGCCCGAGTAGGTGCCCGTCGTCGGATCCTTGTACGTCGCCGAGGACAGCGCCAGCCACTGCTGGATGTCAGGGTTCTTGATCCGCTTGGCGACGAAGTCGAGAACCTTCTGCGTGCGCGTGCGGATGAACGAGAGGATCTTGTCGGAGTCGGTGCCGTGCTTCTTCTCGGCGTCATCGCGCAGCTCCTCCTGCGGAATGCGCGCGACCGGAGTGCCGCCCAACGACGTGAACAGTTCGGTTCCCTCGTGGGCTTCGTACCTCGTTGCGCGATCCCAGCGCTCGGCGACGTCGGCCAGCGCTGAGCGCCCGCGCGGATCGGATGTGCCGATCTTGCGAGCGAGGTAGAAGCAATCCGAGAGCGGGAGGGTGAACTCGCGGCCCATCGAGGAGCGCTGCGTGACTGCCGAGAATGGAGTCGTCTCGTCTGAGGGATCAGCCCGGAGCCACCGCTCCAACGTCTCTGGCGGACGGTGTGCGACCTCCGTGTACTTCACCAGGCCGTCGGCGGCGCGCGCGGTCGCCAAAGCGAACACGGAGTGCCCCTCGAAGTAGTGACCGTCGGCGGCGGTCGCTACGACATCTCCCCACGTCTGCCCCCGGAAGCGCGCCTCAAGCAAGCCGCGGCGGATGATCTCGACGCCGCGCTCTGCGTCGGGACCGCCTGCCTCGTTGGCCTCTAGATCCCACTGGACGCCGGCGAACAGCGCGAAGCGGAGTTGCGTCGCGATCGACACCGGAACTCGGCGGCGGATCTTCGCGAACGTGCGGAACCGCTGCGCGCCGCGGAGGTAGGAGGCGTCGTCCAGTGGCGGCGCGACGAAGCCGCCGTATGCCTGGATGCCGTCGTAGCCTTGCGCTCCCTGAGCAGCCTCGACAGCCTTCGCGACTGCCGCCGCGATGCCTCCGCGGCCCAGCGGGTTCGGCGACGGCTGTCCCTTCACGAACTGGCCTGGATTTTTCGTCGCCATGAACAGGCACACGATCAGGCGGAACAGGCAAGCGGGGCGATTGAGCGTCAGCCGCTGAGCGCGCGCTCGATGGCAGATTCGGGATCGTCAGGATCACGCGCGCCGATCGCAGTCGATCCATCCCCGCCGTCCGAGCATCCGCTCTCCACCGTGCGCCACATCGTCAGCGCCGCGAACGCCCGCGACGCACCGTCGACCCTGTCCTTGAGCCGACCGCGCGGGAACGCCTCCATCTCATCCAAAAACGGCTCGTTCCACGTACCGCGCACCAGCATCACGTTCCCCGCCTGCGCCTGCGCCGCGAACGGCTCCGCGCGCAGCTCCTTCGATCCGGTCTCCGGAGAGAACCGCACGACGAAGCCGGCGAGCTTTCCGGCAAGGTACGCCTTCTGAGACTTGCCGGCCTGCCCAGGATCCTGCGGCAGATCCTGCGTGCACCCGTGTCCGTCCTGCCGTGCGGTGTCCACGATCAGCTGCTCGACCTCGTGCGGAGAGCCGCGGATCCACGCCACGTGCTCCACGAAGATCTTCCCGTCGGCCATGCGCAGTTTGACGCCCGCAGTGGCCGCGCCATCGCCATCCTTGGTCGCCGCCAGATCCCAGCCGCGAACGCACCGGCCGTTACGCGGTGGCTCGTCGACGATTCCGAACCATGACCGCTTGAACATCGAGCCACCCTTAGCGAACGGCTGTTGCTGGTACAGCGACCACCAGCCGTGCTCGCCGCGCTCGCGGATCGCCGCCAGCCTCTTGAGGTCATAGCCGCCCTCCGGCCACAGCGCGCGAGCCTCCGGATCGCTCTGTTCGTCGGCGGGCTCGCCGTTCTCTGAGATCACTGCCGGCAACTCGAGGTGGATCCACTCCTTGCCGAGCCCGCCCTCCTTGAGCCGCCCGATGATGTCGTCCTCGTGCCACCGGGTCATGTTCACGATGATCGAAGCGCCGGGCTCGAGGCGCGACATGAGGTCGTCGCGGAACCAGTCCCATGCGCGGTCGCGTGCGAGCTTGGACTCGGCCTGCTCGCGACCCTTCACGAGATCATCGGCGACAATCAGCCCACCGTTGCAGCCGCGTCCTGTGACGTCGCCGCCGACGGAAGTCGCCTTGAGTCCGCCGCCTAGCGGTGTTCGCCAATCGGTGACGGCCTGTGCGTCGGCGGCGAGCGGCACGCCAGCGGCGGTGACGATCTTGCGCACGAGCTTTGAGGTCGTGGAGCTAAGCTCGCCGCCGAACGTGGCGTAGAAGTTCAGACAGGCCGGGTCGTACAGCGTGCGCCATGCGAGGCCGTGCGCGAGCGTGACCGTCTTGCCGAACCGCGGCGGCATCGCGATCGTGGCATAAACCTCGCGCTCGCGGGTGGCCTCGACGACATCGATCACGCGCTGGAGGTGCGCCGGGATCGGGGCGTGCTTCGGTGTGATTCTGGCGATGAAATCCGAGAGCGACTCGACGCCGTGCTGGAGCGCGCGCAGCGCGTCTAGCTCAGCTGTCCGATCCGTCATCGATCTCCGCGATCCGCTTGCGCCGCTCCTCCGGGGACAGCTTGAGTGCCTCGATCAGCGCCTGGTCCGCGGGTGAGACGCCGATGGCCAACGAGCCGTTAAACTCCTTCGGCGGCGTTCCGGGACCGTACTGCGATAGCCAGTCGCGGGCCGCGTCACGGTTGCGCCAGTCGGCACCCTCGTCGCGCAGCACCATGAGCGAGTACTCGACGAGCTCGGCCCCGTCGCGAGTCTCGCTCATGATCATCCTCGAGATCCCGGCGTAGCCCTTCGGTCGCCCCGACGGATTGCCGCTCTTGCCCTTCGGGAATCGGTGCGCGGCGAGGTGCGGTGCCTTGGGATTTTCGCTGTTACCGCTGCTGTTATCGTCGCTCACACATCAAACCTCGTCGCTCGCGCCGGACGGGGCGACTTGCTACTCCTCATCCCCAGCATGCGCTCTGCCGCACCCGGCGCATGTCTCGCGCCACGTCGCCGCCAGCGACCCCGCAACGTCGAGCTGCAGCCGGGCACTACGGGTGAGCTGCGACGCCAGAAGCTCCCATGCCTCCGTGCGCTGGATTCTCGGCAGGGCGTCGATCGCCTCGCGGCTCGCAGGGAACGCGGAGAGGAAGCCCTCGTGCAGGCGTCGCGCGTCGACGAGCAGCCTCAGGAGCGACGCGTCCTGCTCCTCGCGCGTCGGCCCGCCGCGGTGGGACTGCCCGACGAAGCGTGTGCGCGACGCGCCGTCGGCGAAGACCTCGGTCTTGTAGTGGCCTTTGGGTGAGCGCTTGGGTGCGGGATCGCGTAATCCGTTCTTGACCCGACGCGCGGCGTCCTTGACCCGACGCGATTTCGCGGTCGCCGCCTGCTCATCCTGGCAGCTTTTGCACCGGCGGCTATTCCACCGTCGAGGAAGCTGCGATCCACAATCGCGGCACTCGCCTTTGGCGGCACTCGTCGCGCGTCGCTTCGCCTGGCTCTTGGCCTCGTACCCGCGCTGCTTCTCATGATGCGGTGCGCAGTGATCGCAACCGTTGGCCTTGACCTGGTCGCAGCCGCGCCATCGACACGTCGGCGAGAGCTTGGCGAGGAGTGCGGTCGGAAGCGTTGGCGACATGACGGGCCTTTCTGCTAGGGTGCAGGTGCTCGACGTCGCCAGGGGTGGTGGTGCGAGTGGGTGGCTCCGAGCTCGCGAGGCTCGGCGGCTACCGCATTGGGCCGTCTCTCGTCGTCACGACCGCGGCTCCTCTCCTGCGCAGAACACCCGCACTCCATCCACCCGCGGCCTGCCGTGCTCGCACCACAGCCTCGAGCGAATCACCGGCCTCTGTGGCGGATGCAGTGGCGCGGTATCCGTGTCATCGGTGAGCGGATCGTACGTGCAGGCGAATCCGCCGTTGGGCTCGATGCCGTGAGAAAGCCACCAGTGGCGCGGGCACTGCGCTGCGGTGGGGCGGATGACGGCTGATGCGATGGAGAGCAGCGCAGAGGCGAGGAGGGCGAGGAGTGTGGTCATGGCCGGCACCTGCACGCCGCGCAGTTGCAGCATCCGATGCGGAGCGGTCGCAGCGAATCTCGCGACTCGCGAAGCAGCGCGATCAGGTCAGGGCTGTTCGCGATCCAGTCGGCCAGCTCGCGCGTGTATCCCTCCGATGCCTCGAGCAGCACGACGTCGATGCCGAGCGCCGCAGCTGCTTGCGTCCTGCGCTCCGGGGTCAGCGATCGCCGGTCATGCTCGACGTTCGACAGGAACGGCGCGGACACGTCCATCGCCCGCGCGAGCGCGCGCAACGTCATGCGTTTGTCCTCGCGTGCCTTCCGCAGCTGCTCGCCGAGCGTCATGGGCGCCTCGCGATCCACGCCAGCAGTTCCAGCCGCTCGCCATCCTCAATGGCCCCCTCGGTCCAGCCCATATCGATCGCCCTGGTTGCGATCTCGATCAGGCGTCGGTGAGCGGCGGTGGCTACGCGCTCGATGACGTCCCAGCCCTCGCTGAGCGCGCGCTCCTCGATCGGGCGCCCCTTCGAGCGCGCGTCGTCGATCCCGTACTGCATGCCGCGCGTGATCCCGAGATCCGTGTAGACGACGGTCACTTCCGCAACGTCACGCCACGCGAATCCGGCTCTGATGCCGAGGTCGCGCTCGTATGGCACGAGGTCGTCGAGCACGCCCGGCTGTGTGTACAGCCCGTGCGACGCAAACGGCGCCTCGTCGAGCTGCAGGCAGTCGAACATGCAGGCGCGCAGGTAGCGGATGTTTCGCTCGACGTCACCGGCGTACGGGGATTCGATCACGACTCGTCGCATGGTTGCTCCTTGGTTGTTCGTCATCCCCGCCTCGAATACGGCAGCGCCTGGCCATTGCGGTACAGCGGCGTCACCCTCGCAGGCCACTCTGGGCCCGCGTGCATGCGGCAGAAATCCGGCCGCTGCGCTTCGTGCGTGGAGAGCTGCCAGCCTGCGATCTCGGCCTCGGCGGTGGCATGGCGGCGCTGCGCGGTGTCCGTGGTGCCCAGGCCGGCGATTGCGTCGCGGCAGCCAGGCGCGTCGCACGAGATCAGCCAGCAGTTGGCCTCGGGGGAGAAGCGGATGCTCATGCTGCCCGCCTTCCGAAGTCCAGCACCAGCCCACGGCCCGAGCATGCCGCGGCGAACTCCACGGTCGACACCCGCACCGGGCCGAGCCGCAGCGCGTTCCATGCCTGCAACGCCTCGGACCACGTCGCGCCGACTACCGCGGCGGCGCGTGCGCAGCTCACGCCGTGAGCCAATGCGAAGCGAGCCGCAGCGCGGCCGAGATCGGTGGATGCAACGACGCGGACGGGCGGTCCCAGCGCGAGCCGCCGGCGCCGCTCGAAGGCGGCCTTCTGCTCGCGCCTGACGAGCCCCGCGCACGTCGTGCACCAGCGTTGCCGCCGGCCGTAGATCTCCCCGCGACCGCAGCGCGGGCATGGGCGCGGGCCGATCGTTGCGCGGAACTCGGCTCGGCGGCGCTCCCTGGTCGCGGCGTTCAGCGCGCGGCGCGCCACCTTGCACGGCGCGCAGTACGCTCCAGGCGAGGCGCAGCCGCAGCGCTGGCACTGCTTGGGATGTTCGATGCCCGGGCTCATCGCTCCCTCCGCGGCGTCATCAGCCACGACCTAAGCGCACGCGGCACCTTCCAGTCGCGCCAGATCAGCACGCTGGGAAACTCGGCCACGCCGACGTTGCCAGCGCGCACGAACGGCAGCCGCCGCGCGAACGGGGCCCACCATGCCCGGGTGCTCGCGGGGCCCAGCGCAAGCGCCTCGCGGAACCACTGAGTCGTCGGGTCTAGCTTCCACAACGACGCCCAGGGCGCCTGGTGTGCCCTCAGACGCTCGCACCACGGCAGCGGGCCGGAGTACGGCCCGTTGCACCAGACGCTTGCCAGCGGGCTCGTGGTGGAGCCGTCGAGCGTCCACGGATCGGAGAGGCCGTCCTGCCCGAGCTCGAGCATGCACGT
The DNA here is from genome assembly GCA_043747835.1 of Pseudomonadota bacterium. Taxonomy (GTDB): domain Bacteria; phylum Pseudomonadota; class Gammaproteobacteria; order Steroidobacterales; family Steroidobacteraceae; genus CADEED01. The sequence continues at coordinate 30,426 of JAYTOK010000104.1, forward strand.
GCGATCGGCCTGGACCGTGGACAGCGGGTTGGAGCAGGGGTCTACGCCGAAGCGCCCCAGGATCCGCGTGAGCGCCAGCGGGGTGCACTGGGCGTCCGTGCTGAGTTCGCTATGCGGTGGGCGCGCCCCAGGGAACAGCGCGAAGGTGCTCACGGCGACACCTGCAGGATCGCTGCTGTGAGGCTCGTGGTCATGGCGACACCGCCGTGATCCACACCGCGACGCCGGGGCCTCGTTCGTCCGCGTAGTCCTTCGTCGCGTGCAGGTCGACGACCTGCCGATCGTCGTTCCAGGCGATGCCCGTCAACGCATCGAGCAAACTGCGGCTGAGCTTGTCGACGTCCGATCGAGACGGGAACGGGTTGCTTGGATTCTTCGGCTTCGCAAAGAAGAACTGCAGGGCGACCTTCACCGGCTTATCGGTGGGCTTGGCGCCGACGCTCTTAGCCATCCAGGCCACGGCGTTCGCCCACGGGCGCTCGCGCTCCGAGTCGGGCCGCAGTGCTCCATTGCGCGTGACCTTCCACGAGCCTTTCGTGGCGGGCTTGCCGTTGACGAAGAACGAGATCACGGCGTCACCTTCGTCCGCGCGAGCACGCGTAACTGACCCTCGATCGCGAGGATATCGGCATCCGCGATTGCCTTCTCCGCGGCAGCGATATCCCGGCGGCGCAAGGCCACGGCGTAGCGCTCGTGCGTCTCGAGGACTTCAGCATCGAGCTTCTCGCGCGTCACGACCGCACCTCCGTCTGTGCCGCTTCCGCAATCGCCCGTCGCGCCTTCGCGTTGGCCACGACGATCTCGAGGTACGCGCGCGCGATCGGCTCGCGGTAGGTGCCGAGCGCATCGCGCAACGACTTGTGCGCGGCGTCGATGAGGATCGCGTCCAGCGACGGCGTGATGGGTAGATCGATTTGGCTCACAGGACTCCCTGCTCAACGTGGTTGCGCGCCCACCCCGGCTGATCGCCGATGGGCACTGGTTCGAATTCGACTCCGCCGCGGATGGCGCGGCCGAGCGTGTACTTGGGGCCGTAGGTCTTCGTGCGACGGTCGAAGTGGCTCAGCGCGAAGAACGGCGGACGGCCGCCGCGGCGATCCTTGTGGACGACGATGTACGTCGGCGCCTGCCACCATTTCGCCGCCTCAATGTCGTTCGCGTTCTCGAGCGTGACGACGTGCGTTGCGATCTTCGTGATGTTCGACGAGCCGTGGAAGTCATCGATCGACGCGACGATCTGCTTGGCACCGCGGTCGCGCTTGCGCATGTGCGCGATGAGGATCACGGGCCTTCCGACGAGCAGCGTCACGTCGCGGATATCCTTCACGACGGCACCGAGGGCCGCGTGATCGCCGTCGTCGGGCGTGTCGATGTAGTGCAGGTGGTCGACGACGATCAGATCAGTCTGCGTGTGGATCTCGAGGATCTTGTCGCGCAGGTTCTTGGCCGTGAAGTCGGCGCCTCGGTAGAACGTCCACAGCGTGCTGAGCTTGTCCGCGATCTGGCGCTCGACTGACTCGGTGTACTCGGCGCAGATGTGATCGCACTCGCTGACCATCCAGTCCGCGTAGTTCAACTTGTCGCGGAGCGGATGACCTTGCCCGCCGTATGCAGATTGTCGCGCGTATGCAGCCTGCGAGAGCAACGCGAACTTCGTGCGCCGCTCGAGCTCGCGCGGCTCAGCCTCGAGCGCAAAGTAGTGGACGTTCTTCCCGCGCATCGCGTTCGACGTGGCGACGTTGAGCGCGAGGTCCGTCTTGCCCACTCCGCTCGGTGCGCCGAGGAGCACGAGGTCATGGGGGAGCAACCTGCGGAGGCAATCGTCGAGGAACGAGTTGTGATACCGCAGCGCCTTGGCCGCGTTAACGGAGCGCTCCTCCTGCTCCCCGACGAGACGCGCCGGCGCGCGGTCGAAGTACCCGACGTGCGCGACGGGCTTGCCGAACACGAGCGCCGGCTCGGGATCCACGTCGCGCATCGCGATGTCGTCGATCTCGGCGTCGACGTCATCGGACTTCGCTTCGGCGCCGAGGGCGTTCTCTCGCTTCCGCGCGAGCGTGCGGACGCGCTGCGCCCAGCCATGGACCATCACGGCGGGCTTGGCGCCGAACGTCAGCGCGTCGAACCACGCGAGATCGACCGGAACCAGGGTCTCCTCGCCCATCGCCTTGCGCTTGAACGTGACACTGCGCTCGATCTCGTCGCGCACCGCGGACGGCGTGACGTCGGCGCTCTTGGCGCGCAGGTTTGAGAACGCCGTGAACGCGGAGATCGCGTGCATGTCGGCGAGCTCGGGAAGACCAATCCACGAGATGTCGTCGTGCATCGACGGAGCGGAGATCAGCGCGGCGACGAGGGCGCGCTCGGTCGACGGCTCGAACAGGTTCGCGGTCACGGCGTTGCTCCGAGCGCGTAGGTCAGGTCGGGCTCGTCGTCGCGGGGTGATGCGTCAACGGCTCGAGATGGCTTGCGAGTGGCTTCGATCTCGTCGAGGTACTTCGCGAAGTTCGCTGCAGCGAGCAGCGTTCCGGGCGCGAAGTACTGCGCCATCTTCGGATCGCCGATCCAGCCGCGCTTCGACTCGACGACCGCCACGACCTGCGCGGCGGTTCGCTTCTGCTTTGCTAGCGCGCGGCAGAGCTTGGTCACCGAGTCGGAGTCAGCGCGGTAGTTCTTGCGGGCAAGCCGGTTGATCTCGCGGACCGCGACCTCGGCAAGTTGAGCGGAGACGTCGGGCTTGCCCGACAAGGATCCTTCCTCTTTATCCGGAACAGAATCCGGAACAGGATCCGGAACAGGATCCGGAACAGGAGGGTTCCTTTCTGCTTGAGGTGTGCTTCCCGTGCTGCTTGAAATTTTGTTGCGGACTTCCGCGCTCTTGAGTCCACCAACGCGTCCAGCCGTCGTTTTGTCTGCGAGGTATTTCAGGCGTTCCTCCGCGCCGCTGATCCGGACTTTGCGGTTGCCGCGTGCCCATCGCGCGAGCTCGGCGGTCACCATGTGCTGGGCGAAACCTTCCGCGCCGGCGGCTAGGTCGACCAGGTCGGCGGACACGATCGCGCACCGCTGGTCGTAGGTGATCGGCCACACGTCGCCGATGAGGCAGCCCAGCGTTTCGCGCCGCGACCAGCCCGCGAGCTTGGCCAGCTTCGTGATGCGCGGATCACGCTGCACGCTGTCGTCGATGGACATGCGTGCCATCAGTTCCCGTCCTCCGCACCGAAAAGGATCTCGCGCAACGTCAGCAGCTCGTGCTCGTTGAACTGGAACCACTCGCCGCTCACGCGAAGGTGCGCGAACGCCTGATGGTAGTTGCTCTCGACATCCCCATTGAGGACGCCAATCAGCTTTAGCTTGGTTGGACTAGCCGTCTGTAATCCGCGCAGTCGCCTATCCACATCAGTCGACTTGCCGATCTTGATGAGCATGTTCCCCGCGCTCGCGAAATACGTCGACCAGGGCACGCCGGATGCTGCAGCCAGGATCTCGTCGGTTGGATTCTGAGTGACCTTCTCGGCTAGCAAGCGAACAGCGTGATGTTTGTCGCCGCTCTTGCACGCGAACGAGTCGCTGACGACGTACCAGCCGTCATCGTTCGCGGATCCGTGAGACGCGCCGTTGCATGCGCACTCGCACTCGAGGCCGTCAGCGTTCCAGCATGCCGGCGCGCAGGTCTCGGTATCGCGTCGCGTCTGGATGACGTAGACGCTTCCGTAGACGCCAACGATGCGACGAGCGACGCGGTCAAGGTGCGCGCGCGGTAGGTCCCAGCACTTGTCGCGCTTGTTCCACGATGGCCAGATCGCGCCGACGCGAAGGAACATCCGATTTGTGCGACTGAACGGAATGCGCACGCGGAGCTCGCCGCGCCGATGTGGGGCGCCGATGACGGGGATCATGCGGTTACCCCAGATGGAGGCGACGGACTTCTCGATCACTCCTCCCTCCACTTCGCCCAGCACCTACCGCACCGCGTCTCCACGCGCTCGTGCTTGGCTGGCGGCCACGGCGGCAGCGCGACGGTGACGGTGATGGCCGGGGTAGCGCCGCAGTCCACGCAGGGATGCGCGGTGTTGGCGGCGATGGGCTGGGGGAGGGCGGTCACGCGACACCGCCAAACAGCGTCTGCTGTGCCAGTCGCCGCGCCGCGATCTCGCAGTAGCGCTCGTCCTGCTCGATGCCGATGGCGCGGATGCCGAGATCCTTGCAGGCGCGGAGCGTCGTACCCGAGCCCATGAATGGATCGCAGACGACGCCCGGTTTCGCGATAAATCCCAGCGACCACGTCATCACGCGTAACGGCTTCTGCGTTGGGTGACCTACGCGCTCGGCGTTCGTCTGGCTGATAGAAACCGAGAGCGAGCGCACGCACTGGTCGAGGTTCGTCCATGCCATCTCAGCACTCCCCATGGATGGGGGGGCGTCGGGCTTCGTCCACAGCAGCCAGCCGCGCTGCGGCGGAAGCGCGTAGTAGTTGCCGCCCCAGATGATCGTCGGCCGATCGGCGTCGGCGAGCGCGAGCACAACGGAGTCGACGGGCTGGTCGTCCCACTGCTCCGGTTGCTGGCCCGCGCGTCGCTGCCACTTCGTCGGCTGGGCCGCGAAGCCGATGCCGTACGGTGGATCGGTTGCGACGCTGTCGAACGCAATCAGCGGCAACACCTCGCGGCAATCCCCGTGATAGATCGCGATCTGGCCGTCGTCGAAGTAGGGCGTCACGCGACACGCTCCTCTACAACCGCGCCACTGGGCCACACGATGAACAGCGGCCTACCCGCCTTCCTAGCCAGCCCAACCGTGCGCCACGTGCCGCCGCGCTCTTGCTCCTCGGCCTCGAACGGCGCCGCGATCATGACGTCGGACTCGGCGACGATCCGCGCGTTACGCCGCATGTACGGCAGCGGCGCGCGATGCTCGTCACCTGCGCAGAACGCGCGGTACTGCTCGTTCAGCGGCGGGTGAACCACCACGAACGACGTCGGCAGCTCGCGACACAGCGCGTGGAACTGCGCATCGGCGCCGATGCAATCGCCGTGGTGGGCTGACGTCGTCAGGTGCAACGCGACGAGGCGGCGGACGGCGAGCCGCTGATCTTCGGTCATGCCGTAGCGCGTGCCGGTGAATCCAAGGGCGGTCACGCTGCCCGCCTCGCCCGCGCTCGTTGCCTCGCATTCGGCACCCCAGCCACGACGCCCTGCGCGTTTCCGGTGGCGAGTCTGAGCGCTGCGATCCGGCAGTCGTGATCGACGACGACCACAAGGATGCCGACGGCGAACGCGTGCAAGGCGCCGGTGTGGATCAGGCGGAGGTCGGCGAGGGAGATCACGGGATCACCCGCTTGAACTCGACGCGCCAGACGTAGGGATTCGTGGCCCATGACTCCGCGCCGTTGATGACTCCCCAGAGATCCTCGAAGCCACCGCGATACGAACGGTGCTCGACGTCGGCGGCATGTCTGCTCGGGTAGACCTTCGTCGTCGTGATGCGTGGCTCGACGCCCTCGCGCTTCGCCTCCTCCTCGGTGATCTCGTGCAACCGCTCACAGCGGACGCTGACGACGTCCAGCGTGATGCGCGATGCCCAGCGCGGCATGAAGATCGACGGGCGCACGCGGCCGCGGTTCTCGCGAAACTTTCCGCGCTCCGCGTGATCGGCGCAGTAGTGCAGCGGGACGTAGTTCGCGAGATTGATCGGACGCACGCCATCAAGCGACTGCACCGTCGCCCACGTCTCCTTGACGAAGAGCCGATCGCCAGCCTCGCCATACGGGCACGGCACCGGGACCGACTCCGGTACCGCGTACACGTACGGCTCGAAGAACGGCACGCCGTCCTCGACGAAGTAGTCGTGCCGTGGCTTGAGCAAGCGCCGCGTCACCGACTTGGTGCCGGCGAGCAGGGCGCGCACCATCGGCGCGCTGAAAAGAATGCCGCGCTCGATCACCGCTCACTCCCATCCGCATCCATCCACTCCGCCTCATCGACGAATGCCGCCGCGATCGGCGCCACGTCCACCGACGACTCGGCGATCCGCAGGTCGATCAGCACGCGGGTGGCGGCCTGCGTGGCGGCGATGCCTTGGAGCACGCGCTCCGACAGCTCGGCGAACGTCGTGGCGAGCTCGGCGAGCGAAGACTCCAGGCGGGCGCGGCAACAGCCGCCACAGCGGACGGCGGCCGGCGGGTTCACTTGGATGTCCACGCCCTCGGCAAGCGGGAACCGGCCGCGGCATGCTGTACAGACAGCGCCGTCGCGGATCGCCAGCACAGAGCAATACGTCGGGGCACACGCAGGGCGAGCCCAGGCGCCGCCCGGGGCGCTGTCAGTCGTTGAAGTCATTTCGTGCTCTGCGGTTGGATCGAACAACCATGCTCGCGGCGCCGCTGGGAAGGAGCGCAGGGGAATCGAGCGGGCCACCAGGCCCAGAGCGGAGGGGAGCTACGGAGTCTCGAGCGCCTTCGTTTGCGTCACGCGCTGAGCCTCTCGACCCAGAGTTTCTTGAGCGTGCTGACGCCGACGCCGAGCGCCGCCGCAAGAGGCGCCAACCGATCGTGACGCGGCCCGGTGTTCCCGTTCTCCCAATCGCACACGCACGACTGCGCGACGCCCAGGCGTTGGGCCAACTCCCATTGGTCGAGCTTCTTGCGCAACCGGAGGGCCCTGATTTTTTCTCCTAGACTCACGCCACTATAAATCGGACACTCCGAATCGGAAGTCAAGACAGACTTCGGAGCAAACGAATCCGGGCGCTGTTATCGATAGACGTGGCCTCGACGAAAAAGACCGGTGGACGCGGCAACGCGCGCCCGGGATCTCCCCGCCGTGGTCATGGCTACCCGGTCAAGCCAAAGTGGCAGGCCGATGTGAAGTCCAGGCTCATCGAACTTGGGATGAACGAGAAGGAACTGGCCATCGCCGTGAAGTGCGCGCAGTCGACGATGCACGACACGCTCAATAGCCCCGAGGCGAAGAACTCCAGTTTGGTGCCGGCCATTCACGCGGCACTCAAGTGGGCGCCGCCCGGTGAGCCCGAGGCCACGCCGATCATCTTCTCGCCCGACGCGCTGGAGATGGCCAAGCTCTACGACATGCTCCCCGAAGACGTGCGCCGCTCGATGAAAGAGCAGGCTGCCGCCATCGCCGCGATCGTCGCCCGTAAACCTGCCAACCAGTAAGTCCGCACGCCCGCTACGGGAGTGGCTAGACTTACAGAAGCGGTCAGGGTCGGGCCGTATGCTCTTTGCTCATCCCGACCCGTGACGGGTCGGTAACCGAGGAGCAGTGATGGCGAACGAGAAGACGACGAAGGCCGAGTTTGTGTGGGCGATGGTGAAACTGGCCGCAGTAGACCGCGAGGCGTTCCGCAAGCTCCGCGCACATGCGTGGTCTATCGCGCAGCAGGCGGGATCTTCCGTCGGCAAATCGGAGTTTCCGAACTAGAGACTTGACGCGGCCATCGCGAATCGGTTAAACCGATTTACATGGCTCACCCGCTTCCCCTCGCCCCGGGCTCCCTCCCCAACGACGCTCGCCACGAGCAACGCCTGGTGCTCGAGCGCCGCGCACTCCTCCAGGAGATGCGCCGCGAGCGCGACATCACGGCACGCGAGGTCCTGCGCGCTGAGGTCGCCGTGCTGGATCGCCAGCTTGCCGCCTATCGCCGCGAGGTGCGCTAGTGGCGGCGCTCGCATCCCGGGGGGCGGTCCTCGCCGCGCTCGACTGCCGCACCTGCGACGGCAGCGGCCACGGCGATCAGCTCTCGGTTGACTCGTTCGGCCGCTGCTCGGACTGCAACGGCACGGGCCACGCGGGCTGCGACTTCTGCGGGCGCTCCGCCTACGGCGTCATCGGCCGCGACTCCTCCAACTCGGGCGACTTCGCGTGCGAGGAGTGCCACGAGGAGCTGACCCAGGCGGCGGCTGACGAGGAGCGCGAGCGTCGCCGCGAGATCGCGACGGACATGGCGATCGACGCCCACCTCGACGAGCAGAGGGGCCTGTGATGCTGCGCCCCGCACCGCAGGGCTTCGCCGCGCAGGCTCGGTCGCAGGTCGTCGTTGACCGCTGCACCGGATGCGGCAAGCCCGCGCACGCGTCGGAAACCGATGACGACGGCTACCACCCGGAGTGCCGCCCGGCGTCCGCTGTCGACCTCCAGCGCATCCTCGTCGTAACCGACGAGCCCGCGCTCCTTCGTATCGCTAACGCCCTCCGCGCGCTGACCGCAGCACTCCCCGATGCGCACTACGTCACCGTCGGGGCGAGCGGCTACGTCTCGATCGGCTGCAGCACCGACGAAGGGACGCGCGCCCTTGCAGCGAGCATCGGGATGGCGGTCCACGAGACTGGCAACAATCGCAACCGCTGGCTGACCACCGAGGGCGTCACCCCGATCACGGTGTACGGCCCGCACAGGCCCATCGTCGAGACTCCCGCGATCGACGAGACCGCCGTCACCGCCGCGCTCCGGCAGGCCGAGGCAGCGCAGTGACCGACCTCGAGTGGAACCAGCTCTACCACGACCACATGCTGCGCGACTTCGAGCTTGCGACCGATCAGCTCCTGCAGCGCTCGGTGATCGCCGGCCACGTGCGCAAGCGCGGCGGGACGTTCGTCTACCTCTACGTCAACGGTGGAGCGTTCCTGTGACCGCTCGCTTCGTTCCGCCGACGCCGAACTGCGGCCACGTCGATGGCGTCACGTTCACGCACGTCGCGCTGACGGACGTCTGGATGTGCGCGCTCTGCATCGCGTCGATCGGTCCGCTGTACCGACGCTGCGCCACGTGCGGCGCGACCCCCACCGCCGGCACGCAGCTCCTCCAGAGCAAGGCCGGATCGATCTGCACCACCTGCCAGCGCAACGCGCGCGCCGACTTCCGGCTCATGCGCTCCACCGCCGCCAATTCCTGAGAGGACCACCGACCGATGACCACCACCGACAAGCCCAAGACGAAGCTGCCCGACCTCACGTCGCTGTTCATCGCGAACGGCGGCCACAACGATCGCGACGAAGGTGTGTGCCTGATGGAGGCCGTCGCGTGGTTCGCCCGCGAGAAGCACAGCGATCGCCCGCGCTGCACCGATATCGCGCTCAGCGCGTACGGTCGATCGCTGAACGATCGGCTGCGAGACGACGAGCGCCAGCAGCTCAAGGATCTGATCCCGCTGCTCGTCGGCACTCGTGGCAGCTCGAAGCTGGCCCAGCGCCGCGCGTACCACCTGGTCGATCGCTACATGCGGTCGATCCTCCCCGCGTTCTTCCGCGAGCTCCCTGCGAAGCCGCGTCCCGATCTGGCGGAGCGGCTCGAGGGGTTGCCGCCCGTGGTCGACGGGAAGTCCGCGGAGCAAGCGCGCGATCTAGCGCGCGCGATCCGTGACGAGGTTCGCAACGCTCTTCCTCGCGCCTACGCCGCCGCCTACGACGCCGTCGCCGCCGCCGCCGCCGCCGCCGCCGCCTACGACGCCGCCTACGCCGCCTACGCCGCCGCCGCCGCCGCCGCCGCCGCCGCCGCCGCCGCCGCCTCCGACGCCGCCGCCGCCGCCGCCGCCTACGACGCCGCCTA
>JAYTOK010000105.1:0-2103 GCA_043747835.1 Pseudomonadota bacterium
CTGCGTCTGCTGCGTCCGGGCGGCGTCTGCGTCCATCAGGACGTGCCGTTGCGGTTCGCCGGCCTCTCCGAGTTCCAGAAGTTCGACTACTCGTGGGACACGCTCAACAACAACGAGCCGTACTGGGAGGTGTACGCGAACGCGGACCTGCTCACCGACCTGACGGGCGCCGGTTTCGCGCCCGAATGCGTTCACGTGGGCAGCCTGGCCGCGGCGCCCGGCTCGCTTCCCTGGTTCGTGGTTGCCGGATGGAAAACGGCATGAACGCGATATCGATCTCCCGCGAGTTTCCGGTCAATCCCCACGTCACCAGCCTGATCGACGGTGAGTCGGTCAAGGCCAGGTCGGGCGGAGAAGACTTTCCGGTCATCAATCCGACCGACGAGGCCCAGATCAGTCGCCTGCGCGAGGCCGACGCGGACGAAGTCGATGCCGCCGTACGCTCCGCGCGCAAGGCCTTCGACAGCGGCCCGTGGCCGAGGATGGACATCACCGAGCGCAAGGACATTCTCTATTCGATTCGCGACCACCTGCGGAAGAACGCCGAGGAACTCGCCTACCTCGAGTGCCTGAACACCGGCCTGCCGCTGCAGAGCGTGCGCGGCCACGTGCAGCGCATGGCGCGCAATTTCGAGTTCTTCGGCGAAGTCGCCAGCACGATGCACGGCGAGACCTACAACCAGACCAAGGGCTACCTGACGGTGGTCACGCGCGAGCCCAAGGGCGTGTGCGCCGCCATTGCACCGTGGAACGCGCCGCTCGCCCTCGCCTCGATGCGCGTCGCGACCGTGATCCCGTTCGGCAACACCTGCGTGCTGAAGCCCTCGGAGTACACACCGCTGTCGATGCGTCGGATGATCGAGGTGTTCCACGAGGCAGGCCTGCCGCCCGGCGTGGTCAACCTCGTCAACGGTCGCGGCGCCGTGACGGGCAACGCGCTGATCTCGCATCCCGATATCGACATGATCGGTTTCACCGGCGGCACCACCACGGGCCGCGCGATCGCCGCGACGGCCGGCCGCAACCTCAAGCCGATCGCCCTCGAGCTCGGCGGCAAATCGGCGAACATCATCTGCGAGTCGGCCAACCTCGAGCGGGCACTCGACGGCGCACTCGCCGGCATCTTCGGCAACAACGGCCAGCAGTGCCTCGCCGGCTCGCGCATCCTGGTCCAGCGCAGCATTGCCGACCGCTTCATCGAGCAGTTCGTCGAGCGCGCGCGCAAGATCCGCCTCGGCGATCCGATGCTGGCCTCGACCGAAATTGGTCCACTGGCGTTTCGCCAGCACATGGAGCGCGTACTGTCGTTCGTTGACGTGGCGAGGGCCGACGGCGCGAAACTGCTCACGGGCGGCAAGCGCGCCGCGCAGTTCGCCAAGGGCTGGTTCATCGAACCCACCGCCGTAATGGCCGCCGACAACGACGCCCGTGTCTGCCAAGAGGAGATCTTCGGGCCGTTCGCGACTTTCCTGACCTTCGATACGCTCGACGAAGCGATCGGCATCGCCAACGCGTCGAAGTTCGGCCTCGTGAACTACGTCTGGTCCGAGGACCTGCACACGGTGATGCGCTGCTCGCGCGACATCCGCGCCGGTACCGTCTGGGTCAACACGCCGATGATGCGCGAACTGCGTGCGCCATTCGGCGGCTTCAAGGAGTCAGGCATCGGCCGCGACGGCCCGAGTTCGAGCGTCGACTTCTGCACCGAGCTGAAGGCGACGATCATCCCGATCGACGGCGTCGCGATGCATCGTTACGGGGCTTAGCGCTCACCTTAGGTTTATCAGGTAAATCTTTGTTTTTTATTGGTTTACTGCGGATTTTTCTGGGCGTCATCCGGGCCATTCCCGGGAAACGGTTGGCGGCGCCGATGCCGCCCCGAACGTTCTGGATGAAGTTCAGCAACACACCGTTCGGGTCGCGCAGCGTCATTTCCAGCGACTCGATCCCATGAGCCGCCAGCACCAGCCGGGTGGGCGGGCAGAGTACGGTAAGGCCCATCGCCAACGCCTCGCGGTGGATGCGGCGGACGTCGGGCGTGTGGAACACCAGGCAGGCTTCGCCGCGGTTTGCACGATCAATGGCGTGATGGGTGTCGTCGGC
>JAYTOK010000106.1:0-22949 GCA_043747835.1 Pseudomonadota bacterium
CGCGAGCCAGTGGCGCAACTCGAACTCGGGGCGCTCGACGATGAGAACCGCGATAACGACCGGTCCATAGATGAGCACCGAACCCGCGGAGAACAGCCATACGAAATGCTTCGCTTCGGCGGCGACCTTCGCGGAGATGTTCCAGCTCGCGTGCGCGAACGCGGCGAGTAGCACGAGACAGAGTGCGAGCGCGCTCATTCGACCGCTGTCCGGCCGCGTTCAGGAAGTTTCATCGCGGCGAATCGTGGCTGCCCGACGCGGAATGGGAAAGGTGTTGTTAGTACCCACCCGGTATTTCTTCTCTTCAATGAAGTTAATGACCGATTTCGAGCGTTTCAAACACGCGCTTCGGAACCTCGGGAAAACCGCGGGCTTCCGCGCCGGATTCGCGATTTCACTCCGCGTGACGCAGTCGATAGATATCCGGATTGATAGTCAGCTAACAATATGTTTGTTGTTGACACCGGTAACACGACCGGACAACATCAAAAGCAATCAAATGCGATCAACATTGGTCGCCGACGGTAAAGGTCACCGTCGTGATCGGAGAGCTTGCCGAATCAGCGGCACATGGGAGCGGAAGCGTTCGACCGCACCCGGAATTTGCGTCGAGAGAACGTGTTCGTTATTGCTTCATGGGAGGGGCAAGACATGCGGAAGTCATCGCGTCAGCGCACTTTGGGTCGCCGTTCTGGTGATCGGTCCATTGGAATTTCGGCGAGCCTCGCGGCTCTGCTCCTAAGTTCTACTCAACTTGCCTCGGCACAGAATGCCGACCAGGCGCCGGCTACACCAGCCACCGCGCCAGCGGCCGCTCCAGACGAACAGGAAGCAACCGAGCTCAGCGAAGTCGTCGTCGTTGGAACGCGTGCGTCGCAACGCACGTCGATCGAACGCAAGAAGCGTGCTGCAACCGCCGTGGATTCCATCAGCGCCGAGGACGTCGGCAGCTTCCCCGATCAGAACGTCAACGAGGCGATCTCCCGCGTCGCGGGCATCGCGCTCGATCGCGGCGAGAACGGCGAAGGCCAGGGTTTCTCGATCCGCGGCAACGGCCCGGAGAACACCCGCGTCGAAGTCGACGGCATGGCCGCGTTGAACACTAACGGCGCGCTGTCGGGCGGCGCACAGCCCGGCGTCGGCGGCCGCGCGGCCGACCTGCGCGAACTGCCCGCCGCCATGATCAAGACTATCGACGTCTTCAAGGGCACGACCGCCGCAATGACGGAAGGCTCGCTGGGCGGTTCGGTGAAGATCGAAACGCGCAGCGGCCTCGATTTCGACAGCCCGTTTTTCCAGATCTCCGGTGACGGCCAAGCCAACTCCGTGACCGAAGATCTGACGCCGAGCGCGTCGGCTTTCTTCGGCAACAGCTTCATGGACGGCCGGCTGGGCCTCGTCGCCAGCGTCAACTACCAGGAGTTCCAGACAATCTCGGACAGCCAGCAGCCGCAGACTTCCGGCAATGCCGGTCCGGCCCGCAGCGCCGACTTCGATCAATCGCCCGAGAAAACCTTCACCTACGATCCGAGCTTCGCGGACCCCACCGCGACGTCTCCGAATTTCCGGATCAACGTTCCAGGCGGTTATTCGTCCATCTCGCCGCTCGAAATCCTGCGCAGGTCGGCGGCCGCGCAAACCCAGGCGGATTGCCGTGCGGCGTTCGCGCCGCTGACCAATGCGGAGATGACCAGCCCCACCTTCATCACGGCTGGCGAACAGATTCTCGGCTCCGTGACGACACCCGCCGTATCTCAGGTCAACAACCGTACCGCGGCGCAGCTCGAACAGACCAATGGGTTGCAGACCTGCCTGAACCAGTGGAACGACTACGCTCCCTCGCTGATTCGCGCGTTTCCGAAGAAGGCCGAGGAAGAAAGAACCTCGGCGCAATTCCGCGTCGACTTCAAGTTGACCGAAGACTCGGTGGTCTACGCCGCCTATCAGCGCGCGGACCGCAAGGTCAGCAACATCGACAACACGCTCAACCTCGGCAGCCCTAGCTACAACCCGGCCGCCGGCTTCACCCAGACGGCGCCCGCCGTGGGTACCAATCCGCTGATCAACCCGCGTACGGTAAACACCGGGCTGGGCTACAGCTTCAACTCCAGCAATCTGCCGGATCCGGGCTGCGCGCCGGTCGTTGCCGGAACCGGCACCGCGCAAACGACGACCGGTTGCGGCGTCGCGAGCAACATGTCGAACGTCGTGGTCGATGACACGCATCACGTCACCTCGTTCCACCTCAACGATGGCAACGCCAACATCGACGCCATCGTCTACGACACCGATATCGAAACCTGGAATTGGCAGACGGGCTTCAAGTTCGCCCGCGATAATTTCAAAGTCGATCTGATGTTGGGCGATTCCGGCGCGACATTCCGTCGCGCACAGCTTCGCAGCGCCGTGAACTTCACCTACGGCGGAGTGGACGCCGCCATCACGCCGTCCGGCATCTGGAGTTACAACCTCCCCGCTGGGCTCGATCTCGCGAACCTGCCCTACGCGAACCTCAACCCCGTCGTCTTGCGAGCCATCTCGAACCCGACGACCGTGCAGGCCGGATCGCCGGCCTACACGGCCGCGCAGGCGGCGCAGTGGGGCAACAACTTCACGCTCACGTGGCGCCCGCAGATGTCGGATGACGCCGAACGTCAGGGCAAGGTGGATTTCACCTGGGATACTACGGAGACGCTGCCCTTCCTCAGCGGCGTGCAGACCGGCTTCCAGAAGCGCGATCGCACCGGCAATGCATGGGCCGGCGGCGGATACACCGTGCGCCCCGGCACCGGCAACGTGGGCGCGGCGGGATATGTGGCGCCGATCGTGGTCCCGACCATGAACCTCACCGTCAACTATCGCTCCTGCATGCCGACGGCGACCTCGACGCAGCCCTGCCAGTACGGCTTCGTCCCCGGCACCACGGTCGGCACCAACAACAGCCCCGTCGCCAACCTGAACAACACGTTGTTCGGCACGCAGACGTTCACACCCGGCGAGCTCGCCACCTTGGTCTCGGGCTCGCTCTACACGAAGGACTATCCATTCCTCGGGGACTATCCGGACAGGGGCGATGTGTTGACGCAGTGGCCGTACATCAACCCGAACGCGATCGCCGCGGGCATTCCCGATCAGGTCTTCGACTTCCATTGCATGAAGACTTGCACGGGGAGCGACGGCCAAACGTATGAGCAGCCTCACTTCGCTTACAACGAAGAAACTGACGCGGCGTATTTCATGGTCAACTTCGAACAGGAGCTGCCGTGGGACATGATGGTGAACGGCAACCTCGGCACGCGCTTCGTCAACACGTCGACGAATGCGACGGGCTTCATGACGCTCGCGCACACCGCGGTGACGGCGGCGTACGACCCGGTCGCCAATCCGGGCGCCGTGGTGACCACGTCGGTCGCGCTCAACACGTCGATCACGAAGGACACGCAGGACTGGCTGCCGGCCGTGAACCTCAACCTCTGGCTCATGCCCGATGAGCTCGTGCTCCGCGGCTACGCCGGCCGGGTGATGGCGCGGCCGCCCCCGGGCGCCCTGCTTCCCTCGGGAACCTGCACGATCGACGAACGCAACCTGGCCGAGGTCAACGGGAACGTCGACAATCCGAACACTTGTTCGGGTCGCGTCGGCAATCCGGGACTCCAGCCGTTCAAGGCCGACAACAGGAACTACTCGATCGAGTGGTATCCCAACGACGATCTGATGTTCTCGGTCTCGCACTATCGCAACAAGGTCCGTGTCGGCGCGCCGATCAACGCCAACATACCCGCGTCGAACCTGTTCGGAGGCAGTGGCGCAACGGACCCGGTGACCGGGGAGTCGCTCGACGGGCTCGACTTCACCTATCCCTCCTACGTCAACGGCCCGTCGGGCACGCAGCTAGGCATGGAATACACAGCGAAGGTCGCGTTCACGTTCCTGCCGTGGATCCTGAAGAACACCGGCGTGGATCTGAACTACTCGGAACTGGACTACGAAGATTTCGCGACGTCGCGCGATCTGATCACCGGCGATTTCAATCCGCCGGTGGGTCAGCGCTCGTACTTCAAGAACTTCGCGGTGTGGTACGACAACGGGAAGTTCACGGCGCGCTTGTCCTATCAGGGTGCGTCCGAGTACTTCAGCTTCATCTCGTCCTGCTCGAACGCCATCAACAACTACCCGACGTCGTTCGCGCAGTGCCCGGGCCAGACGATCCGTACGCCCTACAACCCGGGCGGCACGAACTACAGCGAGGCCACGGAGTTCTACGATCTGAAGTTGACGTACGCGTTCACCGACAACGTAAGCGCGTTCCTGACGGGCCGCAACGTCACGCGCGAAACGACGTTCCGCACCATCCAGCCCAACAACGTCTATTCGGACGGGGCGCCGACGCTGGAGACGTTCGGCTACGGCGGTGCGCGTTGGCAGCTCGGAGCGACCTGGCGTTACTGAAGATGCGATCCTGAGGTCAGATCGCTTGATCTGACCTCTTTCTTCTCTGCACTCTGGGGTCAGCACCACAAGGTCTGACCCCTTTTTCATGCCCGAACTGAACGTAGCCATCGCCGGCGGCGGGATCGCGGGGCTATCTACCGCCGCTTTCCTCGCGCGCGACGGCCACCGCGTCGAGGTCTTCGAGCGCGCACCGGAAGTTTCGCCGGCCGGCGCGGGGTTGCTGTTGCAACCCGCGGGGCTCGAGGTGTTGCGAGCGCTGGGCGTTCACGAGGCGGCCGTCGCCAGCGGATCGCCGATCGAGCGCGTCGTCGCGCGACGTGGCGATACGGTGCTCACCGATCTGCGTTATGCCGATCTGCAGCCCGGTCTGCACGCGCTCGGCATTCGCCGCTCTGCTCTTGCTCGAATCCTGTCGGACTCGGCGCGCGCCGCGGGAGCCGGATTGCGGTTTGGAGAGGCCGTGACTGCGGTGGAGCGGCGCGGCGCTGGCGTCGCGCTGCACGTGGCGGGTGCGACGCGCGAATACGACCTCGCGCTGATCTGCGATGGGACGGGCTCGCGGCTGCGGGAGGTCGTCGGAGAGGCGCGCGTACGCCCGCATGCGACGGGCGTGTTCACGACGATCGGCACGCGACCGGCGGGGCTCGACGAACGCGCATTGCTGCAGAGGATTGGCCCGGGCGATGCGGCGGGGATACTGCCGGTCGGCCGCGACGGCGGCGTCGCGTTGGTCGGGTTCTTCTGGAATGCGCGCACGAATGACGTGGCGGCGCTGCGCGCTCGAGGGTTCGCCGCGTGGCGCGATTCCCTGCTCGCGTTTTGCCCGGAAGCGTCGGGAATGCTCGCGGCCATGGAGAGTTTCGATGCGTTGACCTGGTACGCGACCGCGGAAGTGTCGATGCCGCGCTGGCACTTCGATCGCGTCGCCGTGCTCGGAGACGCGGCGCATGCGCTCGATCCGCACCTGGGCGTGGGGGCGACGATGGCATTGCGGGATGGCGAAGCGTTGAGCCTCGCGCTGCGGGACGCGCGGGATGTGAATGCGGCGCTGGCCGCTTGGGAAACGCGGCGCCGCGCGCAGATCGCGCCGTATGCGCGCATGAGCCGGCTGTGGTCGCGGCTCGATCACTGGCGGCTTGCCCGATTGCGGCGTGCGTCGTTCCGGTTGTTGGCGCGCAGTGGTTCGGCGACGCGGCGGCGGTTGCTGCGCTACATGAGTGGGTACTGACGGGGTCGCCAAAGGGGTCAGATCTGTTAGAGGACTAACAGATCTGACCCCTTTAGCGCCGGCGGTACAGCCACAGCGTCACGGGCGCCAGCACCACCGTCAGCGAGATCGGCGCGGCCAGCGCGAGCAGGATCTGCCGCGCGGTCGCATCGCCGCCCATCAATCCGCGCATCGCGCTCGTCATCAGCGACACCGGATTCACCTCGACGAACCCGCGCAGCCAGCCGGGCATCGTCGCGGGGTCGACCATGATGTTCGACGCGAACACGAGCGGAAACATCACCGTGAAACCGATCGTCATGACCGTCATCGGCGTGCGGATCAGCAGGCCGAGCACGATGAAGATCCAGCCCGTACCGAACCCGATCGCGATCAGCAACGCGAAAGCCGCCAGCACGCCGATCACGCCCGCTTCGGGTCGATAGCCCAGGATCAATCCGATCGTGAGGATGATGCCGCCCGCGATCAGATGGCGCAGCACGTCGCCGACCATGAGCCCCGCGAACGGCGACAACGGCCAGATCGGCAGGCTGCGGAACCGGTCGAACAGCCCCTTGCCGAGATCGGTCGAGAGGCCCATGCCGGAATACACCGCGTTGAACGTGACCGTCTGCACGAGGATGCCGGGCAGGAAGACTTGTAGATAGGTGCCTGGCGAACCCGCGAGCGCGCCGCCGAACACGAACGTGAACAGCAGCGTGAACATGATCGGCGTCATCACCAGATCGAAGAGCTGCTCGGGCACGTGCTTGAACTTGAGCACCGCGCGCCAGCCGAACACCAGCGCATTCGACAGCGCGCCCGGCGCGGGCGGCGGCGCCACGTGGCGAAGCTCGTTCATGACCGCCCCCGCTTCGTCAGCGCGAAGAACACCTCGTCGAGGCTCGGACTGCCCATCGAGAAGTCGGTGATCCCGATGCCGGCCGCGAGCAGCGCACCGACCGCGGCGTTCGCGTCCCCGGCGGACTTCGCGGCGATCGCGAGCGTCGCGCCTTCGGCGCTGCGCTGGACCGTGCCACCGAGCGCGGTCTCGAGCAGGCGCGCCGCCTCGTCGATCCGCGCCGGATCGGCGACCGCGATGTGCAGGACACCGGAGCCTGTCGCGGCTTTCAACTCCCGCGGCGTGCCTTCGGCGATCTTCTTCCCGTGATCGATGACCGCGATGCGCGCCGCGAGCTGATCGGCCTCGTCGAGATACTGAGTCGTCAGCAACACCGTCACGCCGGATCCCGCGAGCGCGCGGATCATGCGCCACACGCTCTTGCGCGCGACGGGATCGAGACCCGTGGTCGGCTCGTCGAGGAACAACACGCCCGGTGTCACGACGAGCGACGCGGCGATGTCGAGCCGGCGGCGCATGCCGCCCGAATAGTCCTTCACCTGCTTCGTCGCGGCGTCCGCGAGCTCGAACGTGCCGAGCAATTCGTTGGCTCGTCCGCGCGCGGCGGACCCGCGAAAGCCCCAGAGCCGCGCGAGCAGCATCAGGTTCTCTCGACCCGTCAGGTCTTCGTCGAGCGACGCGAACTGCCCTGTCATCGCGATCCCGGCGCGCACGCGTTGCGGCGCTTCGATGAGGTCATGGCCCAGCACGCTCGCGGTCCCGCCATCGGGACGCGCCAGCGTCGCGAGCATGCGCATGAGCGTCGTCTTGCCGGCGCCGTTCGGCCCGAGGATCGCGAAGATCATGCCGCGCGGCACGTCGAGGTCGATACCGTCGACAGCGCGCAGGTCGCCGAACTTCTTGGCGAGGCCGCGCGCGTGGATGGCCAGTGATTGTGTGCCGGTCATGTGAGGACGTGTCGCTGTGGGTAGTTTGGAACGGACGGCGATTGGAGGGCGGCGCTGTCCCCGAGTTCCATGCGCCGCTCCGATTTCACAACAGCGTGGTTGTGGCCGTCCCTGCCACGGGATGCCGGGCGACGAAGAACGCGGCGCCCACGTGCAACGCGAACAGGACGCCGTGCAGGATCGTCGTCACGTAACCCACCGGGACCATGTCCGAGACGACGAAGATCTGCCAGAACAGCATGTTCGAACCCCCGAGCAGCAGATGGATCGCCGTGCCTGTGAGGTGCGTACTGAGCGACGATTGCGCGCGAACGATCAGCACGCCGAGGATCAACGCGAGGCCATGCGCCTCGACGACTCCGATGGCGAGAGAGGGCTCATGCGCGATCAAGGGACCGAGTGGCCCCGTGCCCCCGAAGGCCCCGGGGAAGTCCATGCGGATCAACGCGCCTAGCGACGCGACGATCAGGAAGGCGCCGTTGAATCGGAGCAGCAGTCGACGGAAAGTGGCGGACATGTCGGATCCTCCGGGGGCTCGCCGAATAGAGCTCCCAAAGTCTGCCACCCGGCCTTGCGCAATAGAACTCTGCGCGTAGCCTGTTCTCAGGTCGCGGGGGGACTCTGGATGAAATCGATGATCTTGCGGGTTGCCACTCTCGTTCTGGCGACGACGCCAGCGATGTCGAGCGCTGAGACCGGCGACTGGGCAGCAACCGTCTACGGCGCGCGCATCTCCTCGCAGCCCGGCTGGGAAGACATTTTCCTCGACAGCACTGGCACGCGATTCGTCGACTCCTATCTGCTCACCGCCGCCGTGTCGCGACAATACGCGGAGCGATACGACGGCGCGCTCGCGATCGAAGCCGAAGGCCAGGTCGTGCGTCACTTCGGCGATCAGTCGCATTGGGAATTCAACGCCGTCCCCATCGTGCTGCGCTGGAATCGCTTTCCGTGGGGAAATCGTGTCGCGAGCTCGGTCGCGTTCGGGCTCGGACTTTCCTACGCGACCGAATTGCCGCCCGTCGAAGTCGCGCTCGAGGGTGAGAGCAGCGAGTGGCTCGTGTACTGGGTCATGGAACTGACAGCGGGCCCGATCGACTCCCGTTGGGCGGTGTCGCTTCGCCTGCACCACCGTTCGGTGGCATATGGGCTCATGGGAGACGAAGGCGGAATGAACGCGGTGGGCCTCGGGTTACGCCTGCGGCTCTGACGCGCGATCAGATCATCTCGAGCGAGCGCTTCTTCTTCGGTGGCGGAAATGCGCCGTCGATATCCTCGAGGTCACGCGCGGTGAGCTCGATCTCGAGCGCCGCGGCATTCTCACGAACATGGTCGGGCGATCCGGTGCGCGGGATGGCGACGACTCCACTCTCGCGAATCGCCCACGCCAGAGCGATCTGCGCGGGCGTCGCGTCGTGCCGGGCCGCCACTTCGCGCAACCCGGGGTCGCCGAGAATCCGGCCAGGCTCGATGGGCGTGTATGCCATCACCGTGAGCGCGCGCTTTCGCGCCAGCGGCAACAGATCGAACTCGATGCCACGCCGCGAGACGTTGTAGAGAACCTGATTGCTCGCGACTTTGCCGCCGCCGGTCACCGCGTCGAGCTCCTGCAGGTCGGCGACATCGAAATTGCTGACGCCCCAATGGCGGATCTTTCCGGTGGCCGCTAGCTCGTCGAAGGTTTCGACGACGGTCGCGAGATCTTCGATCTGGCGCCAGTGCAGAAGATAGAGATCGATGCACTCGATTCGCAGACGGCGAAGACTGCGTTCGCAGGCGGAGACGCGCTTCTTCCTGCTGGTGGCATTGGACGGCAAGACTTTCGTGACGACGAAAACCTCGTCGCGTTTTCCCGCGATCGCCTCCGCGACGAGTTCCTCCGATGCGCCGTCGCCGTACATCTCGGCGGTGTCGATCAGTGTGAGACCCAAGTCGATGCCGAGTTGCAACGTCGCGAGCTCGGACTTGCGGCGTTCGGGCCGATCGCCTAGCTGCCACGTTCCTTGCCCCAGAACCGGAACGGATTCACCGGCGATTTTGGTGAAGCGCATAGGCAGACGGTGTCGTTTCTGACGCTCGTGGCCCGACCGTCACGGCGCGGCGGGCTTCGTCCGCTCGAGCTCGCTCTCGACCAGCGCCTTGAGCTGCGTCGATCCGAACTCGAGCATCGGCCGCTCGTTGACGAAGAACGTCGGCGTCTGCGCGACGCGCAGCGCGATCGTGTCTTCCTTCTCCTGACGCAGGATGTCGTCGACGCGCGGCGCGGCCGCATCCTTTCGCGCGCGCGGGACATCGAGTCCGACATCGGCCGCGATCTTCCAGATGTGCGCGAGGTTCGGCGCCGAGTGCGAAGCCCACTCCGCCTGTCTCCCGAACAAGGCGTCGAGCGTGGGTTCGAACTTGCCTTGCTGACGCGCGGCCTCGAGCAACCGCACCACGTCCTCCGAGCCCTTGTGAAACGCCGCGAATCGCACGACGACCTTCACGTCCTCGGGGTACAAGAACAGGATGCCGTGCACGATCGGTGCGAACGCTGCGCATCCTTCGCAGGCCGGATCGAGCACCTCGACGATGGTGACTCGTGCGCCGGCCGGACCGATGACCGGGGAATGTTTGCGGATCAGGCGCGCGGCGAGCTCGCGTGACATGGGCGGGGCTTGTTCGGCTGCTGGCGCTGGCGTTGCCTCTGCGGTGATGGCAGCCAGCGGCACGGGCGCGTCGGTGTTCGGTGAGGGTGCATCGGCGTTCTTCGAGCAGGCGCCGAGTCCAGAGACGACGATGACAAGATAGAACGCGGCTGTCGAGATTCGGCGCATGGTTTTCCCGTGGGATTCAGGTTGTCTTGGGGGCGCGGCACCGTATATCACACGAGTGCCTTCGATGCCTTTTCCTGCTGCCTTCGGCCGCGAGTCGGCGTCGACCCTCAGTGGCCACCCTCGACGTGAATGCCGGCATCGCCGAGCGCGCCGGCCAGTTCCACTTCGATGCGGGCCGCCTCGCCGCGTTTGATGTGTTGCAGATGAATCGTCGGACCCGCGAGCACCTCGATGCCGCGCTTCAGTACGCTGCCGGCGGCGCGGATACCTGCCTTGTGTTGGTCAAAGCGCTGCGCGGGTGAATACCGACTCATGCCGACATAGACACCATGGGCATCGCCACGACGATCGGAGTAATCCAGCAGGATGAGGTAGATGTTGGAACGCCCGCTACCGCTCGCGGTGAATTGCGCCGCGACGTCGTATGCACTCGACAGCCAACTGACGTAGCGCATCGGAAGCCAGTCCGGTATCGACGCGCCGGCGCGCTTCCACAGGAGTTCGAGGGCCGTTTCGATATGCGCAGGGAATTGTCCGCGCATCCAGCGTTCGTGGATGCAGTGCGCACCGGCGACGCCGTCGCGCATCGCAAGCGCGCTCTCGAACGCCGAGGCGAGATCGCGATCCGAATGGAAGCGCAACGGCCGCTGGCCCGGCCGCGTCTTGCCCGTCACTTCCAATCGATGTCACTCCGGGCTACCGCGGGATGTAATCCACATTGACCTCGCGCGACACGATACCAAGCGCGGTGCCGTTGTTGAATGCCGGATCGATTCGTCCTTGCCGTTCGTGGCGCACGATGAAATCGATGCTGCAGCGGGTGATTCGCGACGTCGAGTTCGTCGCCGCGAAGCTCACGATATCGTCGATGCGGACGGATTCGCGGCCATCGGCGTTGGTGTCGGTGCTCAGGGCGCCACCCGAGAAACTGTTCGGTCCGGATACGAACGTGCACTCGGCTTCATAGCTCAGTGTCGCACGCCCGGGCGCGCCGGTCGGCGACCATGTGACCTGCACGATCTCACCGTCGGTGACTTGCTGGAGGTTGGCGGGCGTGACGATGGTAAAGGTCGGCGGCAGGGCCACGCGCGAGTCCGGAGCGTTCGCCGCCCCCTGCCGATTGAACGACACGACAAAGTCGACGCTGGACTGGAAGTCGAAGCGGGCGATGTAGTCGGGCGAAGTGATCGAATCGTTGTCGGCCATGTTGCGGCACACGCCGCTGACGCAGGCGCGAAAAAAGTCGCCGCCGTCCAGCCGGTACGACGATCCGACCGCTCGACCGTCGTTCAGGTTTGCGCGCACGACGGCGGTACGCAGATCGCTGGATTCAACCGTCATGTTGATGGTCATCCGGCTCGTCGGCACCGGCCCACCGTCAGGTCCGCTGGTGGAGCTGCTCTTGGGATCGCTGCAGGCCTGCACTGTCAGCATGAGTGCAGCCAGACTCAACACTCGACAGCATGCGCTAGTTGTTTTCATTGTCCGCTCCCCTGGACGTTGCTACTTCTTCTTGTTAGCGGGCAAACTACTCCCGTCACGCAGCAAGGCAATCGTCCGGTCGAGAGTAGCGGATGCCGCTACCATAGGCAGCGGCATTTGCTACCCTTTGCCCACAACCGAGGACGTCACACTGACTTCTTATCCGATTGGCACTCCCGGCGTGGCCTGGGGCGCGCCCGAGCGTGCGCAGTGGCTGGCCGTACAACGCAAGTTGCGAAGCTACGCAGATGACGTCGTGACGCGCATCGAGCGTCTCTCCGCGCGCTTCGAAGTCGAGGAGTACGGGCAGCTCGACTACCCGCCAGATCACTACCGGCAGTTCGCGCTTCGCAGCCGGGAGGCGCGCGACGATAGCCCCTGGGTGCTCGTCACGGGCGGCGTGCACGGCTATGAGACGAGCGGCGTGCATGGTGCGCTGCAGTTCCTCGAGCAACGAGCCGCAGCCTACCTGCAGCACATCAACCTACTCGCGATTCCTTGCGTAAGCCCATGGGCTTACGAGCGCATTCATCGCTGGAACGCGAATGCCGTCGATCCGAATCGGTCCTTCAGGACAGACAGCCCCGCTGCCGAGTCAGCGGCCTTGCTGAAGTTGATAGCACCGCTGCGCGGACGCTTTCTCCTGCACGTCGATCTGCACGAGACGACCGACTCCGACGAGAGCGAATTCGGCCCCGCGCTCGCGGCTCGCGACGGCAAACCGTTCGAGCGAGGCGTCGTCCCGGACGGGTTCTATCTCGTCGACGACCGCGAGAATCCGCAACCCGACTTTCAGCGCGCGATCATCGATGCGGTCGCCAGAGTCACCCACATTGCGCCGGCGGACGACAGGAACGAGATCATCGGTTCACCACTCGTTGCGCCGGGCGTGATCGACTATCCACTGCGCGAGCTCGGCCTGTGCGCGGGCATCACGGGAGCGCGCTACACGACAACGACGGAGGTCTACCCCGACAGTCCGCGTGCGTCACCGGAGCTCTGCAATGAGGCTCAGGTCACCGCGGTGTGCGCGGCGATCGAGTTCGCATTGCGAGCGTAGCCCGCGGGCCTGGAGCCTGCCTCAGCCGCCGAACGAGGTCAGCACCCCGGCAATCGTCGCGGTCATGAACGTCGCGATCGAACCGCCGAGCACTGCCCGCATCCCCAAGCGCGCGAGATCCTGACGACGCTCCGGCGCGAGACCGCCGATGCCGCCGATCTGGATCGCGATCGAGCTGAAGTTGGCGAAGCCGCACAACGCGTAGGTCGCGATCAAACGACCCTGGTCGGTCAGCGCAACGCCAGCGACCTTTCCGTTGACGATTTCACCGAGCTGCAGATAGGCGACGAATTCGTTGATGACGATCTTCTGGCCGATCAGGCTGCCGACGACCGACGCGTCCTGCCACGGCGTGCCGATCACCCACGCCAGCGGCGCGAGGACGTAGCCGAAGATCGTGGCCAGGTCGGTGGGCTTGCCGATCGCGGCCGCGATGCCGGTAACTTCGCCTAACCAGGTCAGCGGCCAGTTGAGCAGCGCGATCAACGCGATGAAGGCCAGCAGCATCGCGCCGATGTTCAGCGCGAGGCGCAAACCGTCGCCGGCACCGGCCGCCGCGGCATCGACGATGTTGGCGGTGTTCTTCTCCACTTCCATCTTCACCGTGCCACGCGTGAGCGGCTCGCCGGTTTCCGGGATGAGGATCTTGGCGATGACCAATGTCGCGGGCGCGGCCATGATCGATGCTGCCAGCAGATGCTTGGCGTAGAACACCTGTTGCACCTCGTCACCACCGCCGAGCATGCCGACGTAGGCCGCGAGCACGCCGCCGGCGATGTGCGCCATGCCGCCGATCATCATCGTGATCAGCTCCGATTCGGTCATCTTCGGGATGTACGGGCGCACGGTCAGCGGCGCTTCGGTCTGACCGATGAAGACGCTCGCGCACACGCTGGTGGTTTCGGCGCCGGAGACACGCATGACGCGCGTTATCGCCCATGCCATGGCACGCACCACCGCCTGCATCACGCCCAGGTGATAGAGCACGCCCATCAGCGCGGCGAAGAAGATGATGGTCGGCAGCACCTGGCAGGCGAAGATGAAGCCGAAAGTGTTGATGTCCATCAGACTGCCGAAGATGAACCGGCTGCCTTCGTTGACGAAGCTCAGCACCTTCACGAAGCCGTGGCCGATTCCGTCGAACACATCCTTGCCGCCCGGCACCAGCAGCACCACCGCGGCGAACGCGATCTGCAGACCGACGCCGGTGACGACCAGCTTCCAGTCGACGCGGCGCTTGTTGTTAGAGGCCAGCCACGCGATGCCGATCAGCACCGCCAGACCGAACAGGCCGAAGGCTACTCGCGAAATGGCTTCCACTCAGATCTCCCCTGCGGCGGTTACTCGAACAGGCTGACGATGCTTTGGTACTTCTCGATGTACCAGCGATTCTCGTTGTTGTATCTCGGGATAGCCACCGGGCGTATCTCGGCGCCGTCGGCCTTCCAGATGCAGGGGCATTTCACCGGAGTGTCGGTGGTCTGTTCCTGCGGCCGGCGCAGCTCGTCGAGCTGGACGTTCATCCGGTCCAGCACACGATAGAGCTTGGTGACGTTTCTCGGTCCGCCGTTGTACGCCGCGACCGGAAAGATCCCCATCACGACCGGGTTGTTCTCGTACGCGGCGCGAATGGCGGGACGCATCTGGCCGATCTCCAGATCCAGCAGGCATATCGCCGCCTTCATCGCGTTCAACAGGTTCGTCGCACCGCTTTCAAACACCGGGTCTAGACGCGCGCCAGGACATCGCCTGACGATCATCGAGTAGGTCCCTTTGCCTCTGCGATTGGTGAATTGCATCGGGCCCAGTGCCTTGGCGACCGACACGCTGTACCGATACGCCTCGCCCTGCTTGAGCCCGTACTGACTCAAGACTTCTTCGAAGGCGAGTGACTGCTTCTGCAGGTAGTCCCGGTCGTCCGTCTGTTCGATGACGGCCAGCGTCGTGACGACTTGCGGTGGGATGACATCCGCGAGCAGTTTCCCCGGAAAGGCCGCGCTCGGCACCTGCGCGAGACGCAGCTCCTCGAGCGCCTTGCGGGCCGTGGCGATCAGGAATTCCTTGCCGCCGCTCACGAAGCCAGGATCGAAAGTGTCTTCGGTGAATGGTAGATAGACGATCGGCTTCGCGGTCTCGACCACGGCAGCCCAGCGCCGGCGCTTGACATGGTTGTTGTCGAAGACCGGGAACTTGCGCCCGTAGACTTTCAGCGACTCTCCATCCGCGGAGAAAGCAAACATCAGCCGCTCGGCGCCGGTGCCCTTCACGTGCCGCGCTTCGATCCCCGGCGTGAGCATGCGAAACGCGAGTGGCTTCCTGCTGCCAGGCTTCCACTTGATCGGCGGACGCGGAAGCTCGAGCTGCGCGATGGTCCACTGCTGCTTCCAATCGCTCCACAACGCAAACGCGACGGGGCGTCCGCGCAGTGCCTGGCGCTTCCCTTTTCCGGTCAGGACATAGTCGAGCTCGACGTCATCGAGAAGCACCCGCGCTTCGGCGACGAGGTTGTTGATCGCTTCGCGCCGATTGCGGATGCGGCCCTGGACGACGACCTCCGCGATCCCTTCGGCTTCCTCAGACCCGGCAACGGTTAGTGGAACCTCGCCCTCGAGCTGCTTCGATTCGTCCTGCTGTTTCGGATCTGCGGCCACGACGGCAGCGACCGCCGGATCCATCGCCATCGGTTCCGGCAGTTCGTCGAACACGCGCGGCTCGAATTCCTCGCCGCCGCCGGTCGTCGCGCATCCCGCCGAGATCAGCGCGAGAAGTACCAGCAGGATGCGGATCAAAACCATCTGCGGAATCGTCGCACGAACCCGCCCTCTTGGGACGAGTACTTCCGGGGCTGCTCGCGCGCGAGGCCGCCTTGGCTACTTGCATTCGTACTTCGGGAATCCCGAGCATTCTCCGGAGCTGCATTTGTGATCGTTGCCGACTGAGCCCGCGGTGCCGCACTTCGCGCCTTTGGCGAGCTTCGAACGGCAGGCATTGACCTTCAGGTCGATGCCCTCGTCGCAATACTTCCCCGATCCGCAATCCCCGTCGCTGTTGCAGACACAGGTGCCCCGGGTCGCGCCGCCGATCGGCGCGTTGCAGGCTCCCTCTCGGCACTCGTCGTCGAAGCGACAGGACTGTCCCATCGATGCCGAGTTGGCCGCCGAGCAGAATCCGGTCTTGCATCGGTTGGCCTGACACTGTTCGGACTTCGTGCACAAAGCCCCACCGGCGAGCTTCGGCTTGCACTTGCGCTGCCCCGAGACCGGATCGCCACAGTAGTTGCCCGCGCCACACTGCGAGTCCGACTGGCATTCGTCCGCTGCCGCGCAGCTACCGAGATTGCAGCGATCGGACGCGCACTGCCGCTTGTTGGTACAGGTACTGCCCAGAGACTTCTTCGCCTGGCAGACATTGCGCGTCAGGTCGAGCACGCCGGCCGTGCAGAACTCGGCGTCGCCGCAGTCGGCGTCGCTCTCACAGGCGCCTTCGCCACGAAGCCCGGCCAGCGCGATGTAATTGACCTTGCCTTCTTTCGTCAGGTACTCGCTGCGCTGGTTGGCGGACCGCTCCTGCTGGCAGACATTCAGCGTTTCCGAACCCGTCACGTCGTATTTCCCGTCGGGGCCCGCCACCACGCTCGAGCAATAGTCCATGAGGTTCGAAACGCCGTCCTGGCAAACATACGAGTCACCGTTGGGCACGATTTTTCCCTTGCAGGAATTGCAGTGCCCCAGATCGGGATTGAAGACGTTCTTGTTGGCGAAGTCCTTGTTGCACTGTTTGTTCAAGCCCACGTACGGCTCGAACGTGTGCTTCAGGCTGAAGAAGTGGCCGAGCTCGTGGGCCAACGTGTACTTGTCGGCCGTGGACTCGAGCCAGATCCCCTTCTTGCGGTCGAAAGGATTCACGTCGTGGGGGAAATTCGCATAGCCGCCCCAACACTTCTCCTTGCCCGATACATTCTTCCAGCACAGACGATCGCCGACGAGGATGGTCAGGTGACCCTCGGTCTCGGACCGCGCGACGTTGTCGAAGTACTCGTCCATGAATTTGTTGTATTCCGTCCTGCCGTCGAAGTGCAGTTCCGAAAGGTCGCGACCACCCGCCTTCGTCTTGCGTTCGATCGTGTAGCGGATCTTCAGCGCAGGTTCGCTGGAGTACTGTCGCTGCGCCTCTTCCACCCACGGAAGGATGAGATCCCGTTCCAGAGTGCTGTCGCTGGTGCTCTTCGTCCCGTTGATGAACAGCAATTGCAGATCGAAGGTTTTGAATGCGTCTTTCGCCAGCACCGGAAACGGCGTCAGGAGGACGAATAGCAGGGTCAGTAGTCGTTTCATGGGGATGCCTCTCCGTTGGAACTCATCGCGCCATCGCCTGCCGTTCGGGAGCGATCTCCCGCAGCGCCTCTCCACCAGGATGTGTTCATGCCTGGTATTACGTATCTCGCTGGAATAACCGGACACGGCTCCCGAAATCTCGTCCGGAGATGCGGGCACCCTGCGAAGGCCGCGGATTCTGGGCGAGGTTGTACTGCGACTATCGGGAGCTACGCGATGGGCGCGTTCCAGGACGCGGCCAATTCGCGCGCGCGTCTGGTTTCGGCATGCCCTGGACCGAGCGCGCTCGTCAACGCCTTCAGAGCGACGGTGATGTCGCTCAATGCCTCGGCGCGGCGGCCAAGCTCTTCGCGCGACTCGGCACGCAGCAGCGCGGCGAGGCCCACGTCTGCGCTAGCCCCCTCATCACGCGCATTGCGCCGCGCAATCGCAAGCGCATCCCCCGCGAGGCGCTCCGCCCGTGCCGCGTCTTGCGCATCCAATGCCACGCGCGCCGCGAGGCGCAGCAGTCGATCCGACTGGATCGCCTCGGGGCGCGCACCATCACCCGTTCGCGACATCAGCGCATCCAATGCGCGCTGTGCGTTCGCCACCTCGCCGCGCGCCAGCGCGAGCTGCACGTGGAATTGCGCGGCTTCTCGCAGATTCGGCGCAAACGCACCGGGATTGACGTTCCATATCTTTTCGGCCTCCGCCATGCCGCGCGCGGATTCTTCGAATCTCCTCAGCTCCAGCAGCGCCTGGGCCCGCAGCAGCAGCCCATTGGCGAGCGCCGCGCGGTTGCCGCTGCCGCTGGCGATCTCGATCTCCGCGTTGGCCAGCTCGAGCGACTTGTCGTATTGCCCGAGAGCGTGCGCCGCGACACCGGCGCGAAATCGGATGCCGACCGGTCGCAAGTGCTGCATTTGCGCGCGCGCGGCACGTCGCAACACTTCTTCATGAATTGCGAAGCAACGCGATATCTCTCCGACCCGGCACAGGTCGCGTGCATAGCTGCTCATGAGCATCAGCTCCGCCAGCGAACCTGCGCGCCCGTTGTCACGCAATGAATTCAGCAGGCTCTCGGAGATCGCCAGCGACTCCTTGCTCCTCTCTACCGCGCGGTACAGACCGGCAAGCTGGTCCATGATCAGCGCATAGTGAAATCCCTGGCGTTGCCGCGTGGTCTCGAGTGTCGGCCGCGCTTCTTCGATGAGCGCGATGGCCCCCGCCGGATCGCCCTTGACCTGCAGCAGCCGGGCTTCGGCGCGCAGGCATTCGAGTTGCGCGTAGTCGGCCGCCCGTGGGGCGTCGCTCAACGCACGCTGCGCGCTCGCGAACAGTTGCTGCGCGCGCGCCTGATCCCTTTCGAGCATCGACCAGCTGAGCGCGCATTGGCTGGCCGCGAGAAGATTGTTGTCGCCGATCTGGCGCGCCCCCGCGACGCTGCGTTCGAGCAGCGCGCGCTCGCGATCGGTCTGGGCAAACAGCCGGAAGCTGCGCGCGACCTCGTACCACATGAACGCGGTGACCTCGACGTCCATGCTCCGCTGTCCTTCGAGCATCGCAACGCCCCGTTCCAGCAGCGCCGTGGAGGTGAGCGGAGTATCGCCGCCTCCGGCGTCGTGCAGGATCACACCCATGAACTGGCTGAAGGCTTCGGCCCGCCGCTGGTGGAGCAGCGCGGCGTCGCGCTGGTTTTGCGCTTCGAACATCTGCCAGACCGAAACGGCGACACCCGCGATGACTGCGAGCGTGAAAGCGACAGTCACCCCCACCATCACGCGGTTCCGCCGCACGAACTTCCGCAGCCGGTATCCGATTCCATCTGGCTGCGCGAGCACCGGCCGGTGGCCGAGCCAGCGCTGGATGTCGTCCACGAACGCATGCACCGTGACATAGCGCTCACCCGGATTCTTCTTCAGCGCCTTGAGCACGATGGTGTCGAGATCGCCGCGCAGCTCGCGATTCAGCGTGATCGCGCTCGGCCGCCGCGGCTCTCCCGTCAGGATCGCTTCCTCGATCGCGGCGCTCGACAGGCGTGTCAACCGATAGGGCCGCTCCCCGGTGAGCAATTCGAAGAGCACCACGCCCAGTGAATAGACATCGCTGGCCACGGTCAGCGGTTCGCCGCGAATCTGCTCGGGCGAAGCATAGTCCAACGTCAACGCGCGACCCGACAGCTCCGTCAGGCGCGACTCCTTCGCCGCGCCCTCGTCCAGTAGTTTGGCGATGCCGAAATCGAGAAGTTTGACGCTGCCGCCCGCCGTGACCAGGATGTTCGCGGGCTTGAGGTCACGGTGCACGATCAGCTTGCCGTGCGCATAGGCCACGGCATCGGCGACCTGTCGGAACAACCGCACCCGCGCCCGCAAATCCAGCGGCTGCCCGCCATCGCCCGATGCGCAGTAACGATCGATCGCGATCCCTTCCACATATTCGAGCGCGAGGAAAGGCTGACCGTCCGCGGTCAGGCCGGCGTCGAGCAACCGCGCGATGTTGCGATGATCGAGCGTTGCGAGAATCTCCCGTTCGCGCGCCATGCGCTCGGCGAGTCCTGCGCGCCCCGTCGCGACCCGATGCGGAAGTTTGAGCGCGACCGGCCGATGGATGAGCCCATCGACACGTTCCGCGAGCCATACGGTCCCCATGCCACCGCTACCGAGTTCGCGAATCAATCGGTACTGGCCGACGATCTCGCCGGCCGCGCCAACACCGACTTTCTCCAGCTCACGCGCCGCCGCGACATCGAGCTTCGGCAGCGCCTCCAGGAAGCCGCCGGTCTCGACGGCCGCGACGCGGGACAGCAGGTCGCACAGGTAGGGCTTGAGCGCTTCGCACTCGGGCCTCAGGGATTCAAGCCACACCGCGCGCTCCGCGGGAGAGCGATCGAGCGCCGCATCGAGCAACTCGTTCAGCCTACTCCAGGACGCGGCATCGAGTTCGAATCGGAACATTTTGCTTTTTCGATGCCTGGTTGCTATGAGAGCGAACGAGCCAGCAGCAAACGCGCCTTCTCCCAGTCGCGTCGCACCGTGCGATCCGTGACACCGAGCACCCTGGCGATTTCGTTCTCGGTCATCCCCGCGAAGTAGCGCAGTTCGACTACCTGCACCATGCGCTGATCGTGCCGCGCCAGCTCCTCGAGCGCCTCGTGCACGCGAATCACTTCATCCTCTCCGGACGCGGCGCCGTCGCCCATCGCAGTATCGAGCGTAACGCAGCCGGCGCCCCCGCCGCGGCACTCGGCCAGGCTCGCGCGCGCGATGTCGACGATCACCGAGCGCATCACGTGGCCCGCATAACGAAAGAAATGCTGACGATCTTCTATGCGCAATTCGCCCGTGTTGGCAAATCTCTCGAAAGATTCGTGCACTAACGACGTGGTATCGAGCAGCGTGGCGCGACCATCCAAGCGCAACCGCGAGCGCGCCATTCGCCGCAGATCCTCATAGGCAGCATCGAACACCTGGCGCAATGCGACTGCATCACCCTGCTGGGCAAGCTGAATCAGGTCGGTGAGAGCGGGAGGTGGGCGCACGGAACGGAGTTTGCGCGCAAACTGGCGCCGAGACATGCTTTGCCTCGAGCTGGCGTGACGCGAGCCATCAACGGTTGAGCTGAGCGGCGCGCACGCCGGTGTTTGAGCTTGGCACTTTATCAATCACGCGTGCGCTCCAACGAAAGTCAGGCAGCACCGAGCGCCTGCTTCAGTTTCGAAGAATCGCGTACATACAAGCCCATAGACAGGACACGATCGTCCTGCGTTCTAAATGAGATCTCCACCTTGCGCTTCTTCATCGATACCGAGATCACCTTGCTAAGGGGCACACGGTGAATCATGCCGAACGCCTCGCCGATGCTCGTAAATAACGGATAGATCCCTTTTATATGCAGTTCGTGTGGCGTAACTGTGACCTCAAGCGCGTTCGAGGCGCCCGCCAAGCTGCCCTTAACAGTTCCAGAAACTCCGCGTTCTCTAAACACGATGTCCTTTTCCGGTAACTGAGGGAATTGTTGCTCAGAGCGTTTGCCGGCCACATGAAAGCTGACAAAGAGTAAGCATCCGATACCAACTACAAAGATCAGAAATGCAATGACGAGTATGGCGTCGGCAGTTGGCATGACGGTGACTGTGCTGCCTAACGGTTGAGCTCAGCGGCGCGCGCGCCGACGTTTGGGCTTGGCACTTTGTCCCTCACGCGTCCGCTCGAACGATTTGTTAGACGGCAGCCGACCATTTGAGCGCGTCTTCAAAAGACCATGCCGCTTGCGCCCTAAGATGCCGATCATCGTGCTCAAGCATGATTGAAACGATTGTCTCGTCATCGTACCGCCACTCCGAAGTCGTCATCAATGAGTACAGGTAGCCGAAAACGCGATGCTGCGTTTCGCTCAGCGTGCGCATACGTGCAGGCGCATGCACACCGTCGGTTTGCGGAACGAAAGTGTCACGGGCAGCAATCGTGAGGTTGTGCCCGAACTTTGCGAGAAGCCGCAGCTGCGATTCCTTATCCAATGCCGAGAATCGAGAGATGGCGGTTGATGTATCCACAGCTGCCGTCTAACGGTTGAGCTGATCGGCGCGCGCGCGATGTATGAACTTGACACTTTATCCTTCACGCGTCCGCTCCAGCGATTTGTTAGATTTCGCTGGCGCCTCTCACAGCAACTTCTGAAGCGCATCCCGATCTAGCTTTGTGTCGCGAAGGATGCGAGACAGCAGGCCTGGCCCGATTGTCTCACCGGAATGGACTGGAACCACCGTCACGCGACCATCGGCATGGCGAAGGAAGTGATGACTACCTTTGATTCGTGCCACCACGAATCCGCCGCGCCCAAGCGCTGCCACAAGGTCCTTGCCCTTAACTGCCGGGTAGGAAGTCACGCATTGACCGTGACGCGCTGCACTCCGACAAAGTCGAGCGGCTCCGGAGCCGCGCCCTGCTCCTCGAGACAAAGCTCAATAGCTTCCTTCACACGCGACATAAGCTCATCGAGTGAGCGTGCCTGTGTGTGGCAGCCCGGTAACGCAGGGACCGAGGCGACAAAGAAGCCCTCCGCGTCTTTCTCAACCACAACGTCGAATTGGTGTGTCATGTGTAAATCCTCTGGGAAGGCATTCTAGCTGCGCGAGGCGCTAAGGACAAAGATGACGCCGGGCGCGAAATCTAACGGTTGAGTTGAGCGGCGCGCGCGCCGATGTATGAGCTTGGCACTTTATCTCTCACGCGTCCGCTCCAGTGATTTGTTAGGCGCGACCTGATGCACCGACCGTGCAACGACGAAACCGTAGAACCCGATGGCGGAGTCAATCCGCCAAGCCTTATGGCCTGCCGATTCGAGGGTGCCCCGATAGTTCTCCAAGTTGTCACGCCACCCAGTCAAGCCGTGCTGTTGATGCCAACTGACCAAGGAGGTGCCCACTTCCCGCATGAGGTCGTCCAAGCTTGTTTCTTCGATGCCCGTAACAATCGCGCCACCGGTGTGTGTGAAGTTGTAGAGAGCCACGTCCGAAAATTCAATCTGCGACTCATCCTTTGGCCTTCCGGCGGAGTCGTACACGAGGTCCAAAGTGATGCGCTTACCGAAGTCGGACACTCGGTACTCGCGCAGGTGGAAGTCGTGATACCGCATAGCGCCTAGACACTATGACTTTCGTTGAGGGAGGCTGACCTCCGCCGCGAACGCGGATTAGCCTGAGGCCAGAGCCGCAATGTGCACGCGGCACAGGTGTAACGACGGAGGTCAGCCATGCGATCACCTAACAACATGTTGTTCGTCGGTCTGGATGTTCACAAAGAGTCCAT
>JAYTOK010000107.1:0-32861 GCA_043747835.1 Pseudomonadota bacterium
TCTCAGCCCGCGGGCGACTGGACGCAGCTGTCGCAGGGGAAGTTCGAAGACTGCTGGCGAGGAGAGCGAATGGATATGGGGCTGGCGGTGGATGTGTTGTTGCGGCAGGCGGGATGGGGACGAGACGTTCCAGCTGGAACGTGCGGACCCTGAGAGCTCACGCCTCGCGCGCCAATGGCGCGTCAGCGGCCAACCCTCGCTGACTTGCCCACGACGACGCTCGCGCACAGCGGCACCAACACCAAAATCGCCGGAATCACCCAGAACGCGGTCCTTAGCCCCCAGTGCTTCGCGAGAAACCCGATCGCCGCCGGGCCTAGCAGGATCCCCGCATACCCCATCGTGGTGACGGCCGCGATCGCGAGCCCCGGCGGCATGACCGTCTGACTACCCGCGCGGCGGAACAGCACCGGCACGATGTTGGCCGCGCCGAGTCCGACAATCAGGAAGCCGATCATCGCAACCGCGGCGACTGGCGCCACGAGCAGCACCACGAACCCGCCGATCGCGACCAGCCCGCCCCACACCATCGTCGGCAGATCGCCGATGCGCGCCGTCAGCGCATCGCCGCCGAAGCGCATCACCGTCATCGCGATCGAGAACAGCACGAAGCCGATGCCGCCCTGCTCCACGTCCACGAGGCCGCGGCTCGTGATGAGCAACGCGCTCCAGTCGAGCATCGTGCCTTCCGCGAGGAACATGATCGCGGCGAGTATCGCGATCACGAGCACCACGCCTCTCGGCAACGCGAAGTGCGGCTCGCCGTCCGCGGTACGCGTGCGCAGCAGGCGCGGCGATGCGACCCAGATCATGACGAGCATCAGCGCCGATGCGACGGTCACGCAGGCGAAGGGACTTGCGCCCGCGGAGAGCAGCAGCGTGATGAACATCGCGCCGACGACGCCGCCCAGGCTGTACTGCGCGTGGAAGCCCGACATCAGCGGTTGGCGCGCGCCGCGCTCGACCTCCACCGCGTGGATGTTGACCGCGACGTCGAGCGAACCCACGCCGGCGCCGAAGAAGAACAGCGTCACGCCGAGCGTGAACGGCGAAGAGCTAAGCGCGAGGAATGGCACCGTGATGCAGAGGCCGAGTCCGCTGGCCAGGATCATGGGCCGCGTGCCGAAGCGCGAGCTCAGGGAGCCTGTGAAGATCATCGCGAGTAGTGAGCCGATGCCGAGACATAGCAGCAGGAAGCCGAGAGCGCGTTCGTCCACGGCGAGCCGGTCCTTGGCGTAAGGCACGAGTGGCGCCCAACAGGAGACGGCGAATCCGGCGACGAAAAAGACGAGGCGGGTGGAGAGGCGGGTTGAGGGGGTGTTGGCGGTCAAATGTACTCACGCCGCGCTGGCGCAATGAAACTCGCGCGACTCACCGCGACAAGCGACGGGCTTCCGCAAACACATCCTCAGCCGGATAAGAGGGAATTTCCCCACGGTCGAATGCTGCAACGCGCCGGTCGATCTCGGCTGCCCATGCCGCCTCCACTTCCGCTACTGGCGCTTGCAAAGACTCAAGCATCGATTGAGCGAGCCTTGCACGCTCATCGGCGCTCAACGATCTCGCCTGCTCTTCAATTTTCTTCAGTGAATCCGGCATCTTTCTACCCAACGCAATGGCGCCACCCTATGACTGGGTGAAGCTGTCGTCAATGACCCATTTCTCAGTGAAATGCTACGGCTTCTCGCGGTCAGTCGGTGCGCGTCCACCGATCCTTGTACTCGCTACGCTTGCTCTTCTTCATCTCCATTCTCTTGAGAAGGCCAGCCGCCAGGTTCGTCGCATTCCTCTGCCCGTTCGGCCTTCCGCGCGCTCTCTCGGAGCCCGTGACCTTGATCACGAACCGGTCCTTTTCGACGGTGAGCTCGAGGTCGTAAACAAAGTCGTAGCGGACCTGCATCCGCACGTACTCGGCGTTCTGTGTGATCAAACTTCGTTCGTAGCGCTCGAGCCAGGAGTTCACCGCGCTCACGAAGCTCGAGGCCAGCAGCTTCTTGTCGGCGGGTTGGTAGGTGCCGGCAACCGAAGCGGATATCTCGCCCCGCGCGACCGCGGCGGCCTGCGACAGGACCAAACAAAGAATGGCCAACCACGTCAGTCTCATCGGCCCATGCTACCTGCCGTGCCCCGTCAATTTCGTGACTGAGTTCTCTAGATAGAAGCGGTAGTTGGCTCACATCCCCTAGGGGGCAGTCAGCGCGATACTCACCGCATGAAATCGGGCGTGGCTCTCATCCTGGCATTCATGGCGGTCGTTCTCGCCCCGGGAGCCTCAGCGCACTCCGGCGGCACGAACGCCGAAGGGTGTCACACGAATCGGAAGACGGGCGACTATCACTGCCACACCCCGAAGGAACCCGCGGCCGATCGTGTCACTTACTGCCATGTCATCGATGGCGAACGGCGCTGCGGATATTCGCGCAGCACTTGCGACAATCTCGTTTCCGAAGACGGCGGTTACTGCGTGAGGGACTGAGACGTTCCAGCTGAAACGCCAGTCACCGCGCCGCATCGGCTACAACAGCACTTCGACCCGCGACTGGGAAGCAACCCGGATCCGCTTCATCACCGCGCCACCGGTCTTGCGCGGTGTCGGGCCGGAGGCATCGTCCCAGATGATGAACGCCATGACGAAGTAGTCTCCGGCAGGCACGTTGCTGAAACTGAATTCTCCGCGCAGGTCGCACGCGCCCTTGATGAGCATGTCGTGATACTCGGGCGCGTCGGGCGTGAACTTCGGTGGATTCTGCTCCATCAGGATCTGCCCCTGCTGGTCGTTTCCGTAAGTCTTGACGATGCGTTCTTTCGAATACGCCGCCACCGGCAGCAACTCGATGTTGAAGCCCGCGCAGTCTTTGACGGTGCCGTCCGCGAGTTTGAGAGAGGCCTTGCCCAAGACCGTCGAAGTGCCGGTTTGCTTCACGAACCTGACTGCTTCGATGTCGAATTTGCTGTCGAGCTTGATTGGCTCGGCCGCCACGGCCGCCGAGGCGAGAATCAAACCAAGAATCAACGCGCTATTTTGAAATTGCATGAGCGACCCCAGGTGCTGCTTGGCCTCTTCGTTCTTTGTGGCGCTCCGAAACTGCTGTGTTGAGAGACGTTCCAGCGGGAACGTCGAGCCCAGATCCGGACGGCGTCACGGCGGTCATTGCTGGCTTGAAACACCGCCAGTCGTCAGTTCGTACGCGAGCATCGCCCCAAATGCGATAGAGAAGATGATTGCGCACACCAGCAAACAGATGCCGACAACCTTCCACCAGGAACGGATGTCACCGCCCACCCTCTCATGATCGCGGAGAATCCAGCCAAACTCGGTGGTTGCGACTGCGCGGGCACCGAATGCGAACGCGAGCGGAAGAATGAAACCCGGGATTCGGTCGGGCAGTACGAAAGAGATGCCCAGCATGGCGACGGTGGCGGCAATGCCTATCCAGATCCACCTGCGCGCCTTGATCGGCTGGTCGACGGCATTGAAATTCGATGCGGCGAGCCAGGCGCCAGCGATTCCCGATCCCAGGAAAGTTGCGACGGTGATTTGATGAACCGTGTAGAGCGGGCCCGACGCCGCAGCCACCTCTCCGTCGGTGGTTGCGACGACCGGGGCTTTGGGAGGGGCGTAGGGATTGGACTCCATCGGTTCAGCTCTCTGTCGAGATTTGACATTGCATCATCCCAGTTGTCAGCCCCATCTGACAATGCCTCGGCAAACATCTTCCGTCGAGTCGCATTAG
Organism: Pseudomonadota bacterium; assembly: GCA_043747835.1. Classification (GTDB taxonomy): domain Bacteria; phylum Pseudomonadota; class Gammaproteobacteria; order Steroidobacterales; family Steroidobacteraceae; genus CADEED01. The sequence continues at coordinate 3,735 of JAYTOK010000107.1, forward strand.
CCTAACAACTCGTCGAGTGGTGTTAGTTCGAATGGGGAGACATCGAAATGACAAATTTCAAAGCACTGAGCCAGACGGTTCCGCCGCACGACTATCGCCCCGCGTTGCAAGGCGCGTTGTCCTGGCTGGGAAAACGATACCTACTTGCCGAGCCGGTGAACCGACGCCCTGATTACATGGTTGAGCGCAGCGAGCCGCAGAGCGCGCGGTCGATGTCGGCAATCGTTATTCCGATTCGCGGCTGAACAGCTCGTGCGCGCCTTTCGCGCGCGCTAAACGATATCGGCTCGACAAGCGCGTCGAGGAGGCTGACACGCCGGACACCGTGCGAAAACGCTTCGCGGCGCAAGGTTAGCGAGCCAAGATGGCTTCGCAATGCACCCAGGTCCCGGCGACGTACAGCGCGGGAAATTCATCGTCCGGTGCCGCGTCGAGTTGTCGCGCCGCCGCGGCCAGCGCCACATTCATGCTCAACTCGTCGCCCATGCCCGCGGCGACCGCAGCGATTTGCTGCAGAGTCTCCAGCGAACACTCCGCCAGCGGTTTGCCGCAACGGATCACCAAGCCCTCGTAGGCGCGCCGTTGAATATCACGGTCGCCGCCGCGCGCAACGTCGTCCGCCATGAACGCGATGGAGGTCGCGTCCTTGTCGTCGAGCACCCATTGTGGATCGGGCTTCTCGCCGGCGCGTCGCGCATGTCTGTAGCGGTTGTATCCCGTGAGGTAGCCGGTGTTCACCGCCTCTTCGATGGCGCCCGTGCGGTAAAGCGCGATCACCGGCGCCGTGCCCGAACCATGCGCAGCGAGGACCATCTCCCTTGGAGCCATCTTGACCGGGCGCCCCGTGAATCCAGACGCCGCTTGCGCGACCGATGCGGGCACCAAGGGCAATCCTCGCCTCGCAAACTCGCGCGCTCGTCTCAGCTCTCCCGCGCGTAGATAGAGGTCACTCGCGGCGGCATACAATTCCGCCGCGTGGCTATTGCCGGCCCGCGCCTCCGCTTGTCGCACGTACTCCGCCGCGAGCTCGAGCAGTTCCTTGCGGGCGCCGCTGTGTTCGAGCGCGCCGCCCATGCGGGAGTACTCGAGTTCCTCGAGGTTGATTGCGGCAATGTTGAAACGAGTGTTGAAGATGTAGACCAGTTGCCGCGCGGATTCGGCGTCGTATCGCTTGGCGAGACGAGCCAGCGCGATGGCGCTGCGCGCGCCCGGCAGTTCCCAGCCTGGTACGCCCACCTTGAAACCCTCGAGCAGCGATGCGCCTTCCTCGGACATGCCTAACAACCACGCGAGCCGCGATGCGGTCGTGACGCGCTGGGCGGGAGTCAGGCCCTTGCGCTGCACATACCACGCGAAGAACGCCTTGGCTTGCGGCTTGAACTTCTCGACGAAGGGCCCGGTGCCGGCGATGTTGGCGAGCAGTTCCGCGTCCTCTGCCTTGCGGACTACCGCCCGACCCCAGATCGCCAGCAGCCCGGCATAGGCAGCCCGCCTGTCCGGTGGCGCGAAGCTGCGGCCATCGAACTCGAGCCACAGCGCCATGGCCAACACGGGAATCCGCGGGTCATCCTGCGACTGGCGCGCGAGCTCTCGGTAGATAGTATTGGCGAAGGGGTTGGTCTCGTGCCTCGCGGCGGCGGCCAACGCCATGGCCGCGAGCATCGGCGGGCGCGCGCTGGTGCGCATCGCTCCGTAGGGCTCGGCATTGAGTATGGGAGCGTCGGTGGAATCCACCTTTGTTTCCGGATCGCCCACCTTCAAGTACAGGGCGCGGAACAGCAGGTCCACCTTCGCGGGTACGAGATCGACGAGTCCGTGCCGCAGCACGGCTTCCAGAGTGGACGAGGCGCGAGGACCGGGTGTCGCCAGGGCTCGCCGGGCGATACACCCCGAAGGATCGGCAGCCTTTACACAATTCGCATAGTCGTCGGCAGCCAGGGCCGGCACCGCGCACCACGCGAGCCACACGCTCATCGTCCATGACGAAATTCGCATGGGATGAAAGCTGCCTCACGTCGGTGGCTAGCGCAATACGTAACGCTGGCTCATCGGCTTTCTGAGCGGCGCGATTACCTTTCCAGAGACCGTCGAAGTGCCGGTTTGCTTCACGAACCTGACTTCTTCGAAGTCGAATTTGCTGTCGAGCTTGACGGGCTCGCCTGCCACGGCCGCCGCGCCGAGAATCACAGCCAGAATCACTGCAGGTGCTCCCTGACGTATTGCGCGCTGACCTCGATGCTCTTCATCGGACTCACCGCGAAGTTGTCGCCCTGTTCGACAAAGTAGTTCTCCAGGCCCGCCAGGTTCGCGTCCGGCATGATCTTCGTGAAATCGATCGTGCCATTGCCGAGTTCGGAGTAGCGCTTGCTCTTGTCCATGTCCTTGAGGTGCCACATCGTGAATCGACCCGGCTGCTTCTCGAACAGCTCGTGCGGCGTTCGCGTGCCCGCATGCGCCACCCAGTACAGATCGAGCTGCAGCTTGACGAGATCGGGATCGGTCTCTTGCATGATGATGTCGTAGCCGGTCGTCCCGGCCTGCGGCGTGAATTCGAAATCGTGATTGTGATAGGCGACTTTCAGGCCGGCCTTCGCTGCCTGCGCACCGATGAGATTCAGACGTTGCGCCACTAGTTTGAAGGACTCGAGGGTGCGCGATTGCGGGTCGAGCCAGGCCCAGGTGATGTACTGCTGATTCAACGCGTGCGCGCCCTGGATGCAGCGGTCGACATACGCTGTCATGGCGGACGCCGGCTGCGCGAGATAGGCGTGCAGGTCGTAGTGGCCGGTTGTCGTTGTGAGTCCGAGGCCGTTCAGGACCTTCTTGAACTCGACCGCCGGCCGGTTGTAGTACTTCAACGAGGCAGGGTCGAAGCCGTAGGTTTCGAGGTTTCGGTAGCCGAGAGCGGCGACTCGTTCGAGCGTGCCGATCGCATCTTTCTCCATGGGATCGCGGACTGTGTAGAGCTGCAGTCCGAGCGGGTAGCGAGGCTTGTTAGCTGATCTCACCGATGACGCTCCAAGCGCGACCGACATGGCTGCTGCGTGTTGCAGGAAATTTCTTCGTTTGGCACAGAAGTTCATAGAATCGAGATGACCTCAATCGTTCTTGATGGAGCGACTTTACGCCCAAGTGACTTTCGGAATCCGGACAGTCGTGGGCGATGATCGATGCGGATGCCGAGCGGAGTCTGGGCGCGATTGAGAGATGCGCGCGGGAGATGCGCTGATCGCCGAGGCTTGGGTCGGATGACGAAGATGGCGAGTTCGCCGGTGAGATGAGCTTTCCTGCCTGGGGATTGCGTCTTTCATGACAGGAGGCTCCCATCATGAAGAACAAACTCTCGATCCCGCTGCTGCTCACCCTTGCCCTGCTATCCAGCTTCGTCGCCCCGCCGGCGGAAGCCGTGTACGGCCGACCGTCCGCTGTCACCTTCCTGAGCGCCGGCGGCGAGCGGTTCATCTACGCCTTCGTCAAAGGCAACGACGGCCACCTCGTCTCAAACCACTTCAACGGCACCTCCTGGGATTGGATCGATCACGGCCTGCCGCCCGGCGCAACGTCGATCCACAATCCGCGCGCCGTCTCGTATGTCGACGCCGAGGGCAAGCGTCGCATCTACGTGTTCGCCATCACCAGCAGCGGCCGGCTCGTCGTCCGGTTCCACAAGGGCGCGGGGTACAACTGGCAGTGGTCCGACCAGGGCGGTCCCAACGTTTGGGGATCGACGTTGTCCGCGACGACGTTCGTCGATGACAACGGCGTGCGCCGGATCTACGCGTTTGCGTACCGCGACAACGATGGCGCCGTGCCGTATCGGCTGACCACTAACTTCTGGAACGGGAGCCAGTGGACCTGGGCCGACCTCAGCACCCTCAACTCACAACCGACCGACCATCTCTCGTTCACCGAGGTGACCAACTACATCGGCAACGACGGCCGTCGGCGCATGGATGTGTTCAGCGAGGCCGGTAGTCTGCAGAAGTTGATGCGCCATAGCTGGGTCGAAGGCGGCTGGACTCTCTCGAACCTCGACGGACAGGCGTACCGGTACGCGACCGCGGTGAACTATACGAACACGTCCGGCATCCGGCAGGTGCACGCGTTCGTGTATCACCCCGCGTACGAGACGATCTGGGATCGGAACACGGCGGCGTGGAGCGAAGTCGGGATTCCCGCGGCGGCCGTTGGGAAGCCGCAGGGGTACATCAGCGCGACGACGCATGGGGACGGCAGCGGGTTTCCCAACATCAATCTGTTCGTCGAACGGGACAACAGGCTTTATCGGCGGCAGAAGATCAATACGAGCTGGCAACCGTGGGTGGATCTCGGGGTGCCGTCGAGTGCGGGGACGGATGGCGTCGAGTATCCGTCGGCGGTGACGTATATCGAATCGGACGGAGAGCCGCGGCATTGGGTGTTCATGACCGGTGGGCCGACGAATGCGCTGTATGTGATGTTCTTCAATGGGACGAGCTGGAATTGGTTTGTTAGAGGGAATCCGCCGTGAGTCACGGTTGGGCGGCCTGCGCGCGGCTTGGACCCGGCTTGCGGAAGAATAGGTAGAGGCCGGTGAACATCAGCGCTGCGAGCGGGAGCAGTGGTGAATAGGTGATTCAGGCTGGCGGCGGGCCGAACGCGGACTTGGATTTCTTCCCGGCCATTCAGATTCCCTTGTGCTTATTTAGGCGCCGTAACCGGCGCTTCGAGTACATGAGCCAAAGGATACGCGCGAAATTCTCGCCCCCTGCGCCGAGTGGTTAGCGCCCTATTCGCGTCACCTGACCCTTGGGGGCGTTCGGTATCGCGAGGAGAAGATCCGGAAGAAGCTCCAGCAAATCCTGAACACGATTGCTCTTGCAGTGGATCAGGATGACTGCGATCGAAAACTTGGGAAGGTGCTGCTGAAAGGCCAGGTTCTTAGACGCCTGTGACATGCGGAGCAAAACGAGCGTCGATGCACTCGTCGAGGAGAACCCTCAGGCTCAAGCAGCGGCCGTGACAGCCAGATTCGCGGCCTTCTCTAGAAACGTCACGACTTGCGCGCGATTGACCGAGGGAAAGGCGGCCAGAAAGTCATCAATGCTGTCGCCCGCTCCCAGAAACTCGATGAGCGACTGCACGGGCACGCGCGTACCCGTAAAAACCGGGGTGCCACCCAAGACTTCTTTCGACGCGGATACAGGCAGTTCGCTCATGGCGGCTAAATTACGCCTCCGGCAGCACACCGGCAATGAACTATCCCGCGGGTCCGTGCAACACAACCCACTGAGCTAAATGGATTTTTCAACGCTCGCTCCTTTCCTGCACTCTCCCGAGCAATTCCTCCAAATTTTCTCTACCATTCGCCGCTCCAAAAACGCCCCGGGACAGGGCAAAACCTGCCCCAACTCCCTGAATCTCAACGGAACTTGCCATGGCCCGCACTACCCCTCTTGCCGACATCCGCAACATCGGAATCATCGCCCACGTCGACGCCGGAAAGACGACGACCACGGAGCGCATCCTTTATTACACCGGCAAGAAGCACACGATCGTCGAGATCCATGAAACCAAGGATCTGAAGACCACGACGACGACTGACTACCTGGAACAGGAGCAGAAGAGCGGCATCACGATTCAGTCCGCGGCGGTTTCGACCTTCTGGCGCAAGAAGAAGATCAACGTCATCGACACCCCCGGGCACGTGGACTTCACGATCGAAGTGAACCGTTCCCTGCGCGTGCTCGACGGCGCGGTCGTGGTGTTCGACGGCGTGGCGGGCGTGGAGCCCCAGTCCGAAACGAACTGGCGCCTCGCTAACAACTACAACGTTCCGCGTATCTGCTACGTGAACAAGATGGATCGCAGCGGCGCGAACTTCGTGCGTTGCGTGGAGATGATCAAGACCCGCCTGGGCTCGCGTCCGTTGGTGGTGCAGCTGCCGATCGGCTCGGAAGACCACTTCAAGGGCATGATCGACCTGGTCGAAGAGAACGCGCTCGTCTGGAGCTCGGACGACAAGGACGCGAAGTGGGAAGTCATCCCGGTCGGTGACGGCAAGGGTCTCGCCGACAAGTTAGGCATCACGGTTCCGTCCGATCGCAGGATCCTCGACGACTACGCGAAGTACCGCGCCGAGCTCGTCGACACCTCGCTCGAGATGGACGACGCGGCGATGGAGCAGTACCTGACGGACAACGTGCCGCCGACGGCCGACGTGCTGCGCGCGTGCATCCGCAAGGGCGTGATCCAGAGCGTGTTCAACCCGGTCCTCTGCGGCTCCTCGTATAAGAACAAAGGTGTGCAGCAGGTGCTCGACGCGGTCGTCGACTACATGCCGGCCCCGACGGACGTCGCGGCCATCAACACGGTGGACGCGGACGGTAACCCGATCGGCGAGCGCAAGTGCTCGGACGATGAGCCGTTCTCGGGACTCGCGTTCAAGGTCATCAACGACACGTACGGCGCGCTGACGTTCGTGCGCGTGTACTCGGGCGTGCTCACGAAGGGCATGTCGGTCACGAACACCACTCGCGGCAAACGCGAGAAGATCGGCCGCATGGTCGAGATGTTCGCGGCGAAGCAGAATCCGATCGACGAAGCGCGGGCCGGCGACATCATCGCCCTCGTGTCGCTCGCGGAAACGGACACCGGCGACACGCTGTGCGATTCGGATCACGAAGTGGTCCTCGAGCGCATGCGCTTCCCGGATCCCGTCATCAGCGTTTCGGTGAAGGCAAAGTTGAAGGTCGAAGCCGAGAAGTTCGGCGCGGCGCTCGGCAAGATGGTTCGTGCCGATCCCTCGCTGCATCTGGAGACGGATCGCGAGACGAACGAAACGATCCTGCGCGGAATGGGCGAGCTGCACCTCGAAGTGACGCTCGATCGCATGCGCACGGAGTTCGGCGTCGAAGGCGTGATGGGCGAGCCGCAGGTGGCGTACCGCGAGTCGTTCACGAAGAGCATCGACGAACACTACGTGCACAAGAAGCAGACCGGCGGTTCGGGCCAGTTCGCCGAAGTGTGGATCAAGTTCGAGCCGCTCGAGCGCGGCAAGGGCTTCGAGTTCGTGGACGAGACGACGGGCGGCTCGGTGCCGCGCGAGTTCGTGCCCGCGGTCGAGAAGGGTTTGAAGATCCAGAAGGAAGACGGCGTGCTGGCGCACTTCCCGACGGTCGACTTCCGCGCCACGCTGCATGACGGTTCGTACCATGACGTCGACTCGAACGCACTGACGTTCGAAATCGCGGCGAAGGCTTGCTTCCGCGAAGGCATCCGCAAGGCGGGTCCGCAGTTGCTGGAGCCGGTGATGAAGGTCGAGACGGTGTCGCCGGGTGACTATCTAGGCGACGTGATCGGCGATATGAATCGTCGTCGCGGCACGATTCTCGAGCAGGTGGAGCGTGGGACGAACACGGCGGTGGTTGCCACGATTCCGTTGAGCGAGATGTTCGGCTACATCGGACAGTTGCGGTCGATGAGCTCGGGTCGCGCGAGCTTCACGATGGAGTTCTCGCACTACGATCCGGTGCCGAAGAACGTGGCGGATGAAGTGATTGAGGAAGTGGCGAAGCGCCGCGCTGCCTTGAACGCCTAGTAGGGGATTGGCCCCAAACGCGAGTTTGGTGCCGAACCTCAGGTTGAAATGAAGGGCGGGTGAGCGATCACCCGCCCTTCTTCTTTGAGCGAGTCATCGATGCCCACATTCAAGAACCACGATTACGCCGCCTTCCTGTTCGACATGGACGGCACGGTGCTCGACTCCTCCGCGGTCGTCCATCGCGTCTGGGGCTCCTGGGCGAAGCGACATGGGATCGATACGGAAACCTTGTTCGCGAATGTTCACGGTGTCCGAGCGGAAGACACGATCCGGCGGTTCGCGGGTCCCGGCGTCGATGTCGGCAAAGAGACGCAGTGGATACTCGACGCCGAGGTCGACGACGTCGAGGGAGTCGTGGCGATCGAGGGAATCCATGAGTTGATCGATCAGCTCGATCCCGGGATGTGGACTGTCGTCACGTCTGCTTCGCGGGTGTTGGCGGAAAAGCGGTTGCGTGCGGCGAAGCTGCCGATCCCGAAAGAGATGGTCACCGCTGAGGACGTGCAGCGCGGCAAACCGGATCCTCAAGGGTTTCTGCTCGGTGCCGAGCGGCTCGGCGTGCGCGTCGGGGAGTGTCTGGTGTTCGAGGATTCCGCGGCTGGTGTCGCCGCGGCGAGAGCGGCGGGTGCGCGTGTCGCGATTGTTGGCGGGCACGTTCCGGGAAGCGAGGGAGATCACCTGCTCGCGAACTACAAGACGTAGGTGAGAACTCAGATTTCCGAGAGTCGCTTGATGGTGTCCGGATACTTCTGCACCAGCCGAATCAGCAGCGCCGCTTGAGCGTTGGGCTTCGCGCGTCCCTGCTCCCAATTCTCCAGGGTCCGGACGTTCGTCCGCAGGTATCCGGCGAACAATCCGCGCGACAGCTTCATGTCTTTGCGAAGCTTCGTGAGTCCGCGGGCGGTTATTTTCGGCGCGGGCTTGATAGTTACGGCGTGAGTTCGCAGCGTGCGATTGCCTCCGCGCTCGTCCGCGAGAGCTTCAAAGCCTTCCAAGATTTCGGAGAAGAGATCTCGCTTTTTCTTCAATTGAGTTTCCTCTTTCTCAACTCGGCTTTTAGCTGGGCCCGTAGTTTGTCTTTCTGTTCTCGCGTGAGATCGGCCATCTCGTTCTTGTCATACACAGTGAACAGCCAGAACTCAGCCTTTCCCGACCGATAGTAGTAGATGACACGCAACCCGCCTCGCTTGCCCTTGCCGCGTCTAGTGTCGCGGAAGCGAAGCTTGCGGATGCCGCCAGAACCTTGGATGAGATCGCCCAGTTCAGGTTCGAGAAGCAGCAAGTCCTGAAGTCTGGAATAGGCAGCATCGTCCAGGCAACTCTCTCGAACCCGCTCGAACGCCGGCATTTCAACGAAGCATCCTTGCATTCATCCAATGTACGTAGATTGCGTATATATCCCACAGCGGCATATCTCGCAATGCACGCGCGATTTGGCACGTTCGTCGCTCCAGACGCGGCTGGCGTAGATGAATCCCGCGGCGTCTCCGATGCCAGTGTGCGGACTGGACGTGGGAGCCAGCGTGGTAATCCGGGGCGTTCAACCCCCTATTTCCCGCGTTCGATCGAAACCCGACGACCGCGTCTCAGCCCGCCCCTAGCGTGCGACCTCCACCCACCTACCGGGAGTCGCCATGCACAAGTTCATCCTGCTCTTCCTCACACCCTGCATCTTCGCCGCGGGCGCCCTCGCCGCGTCGAGCCAGGACAACCAGATCCTGGCCCACGCCCACAGCCTGCAACTCGAGTACCGACAGGGAAATCCCACCGTCGTGAAGCCGCTCGTGAAAACGCTCGAAGCGGCGGTCGCGCAATCTCCCGACAACGCCGAACTCTGGGAGGCGATGGGGCACGCGTACATGTCCTTGCAGGGATCGATGGTCACCTCGACGCCCGACATGCCCGCGCTGATCGCCACCGGCGAGAATGCGCGCAACGCCTACGCGCGTTCGCTGGCGCTGAAGCCCGACAACGTGCTGGCGCGTGCGAGTCACGGCATGTCGAGCATGGTCGTCTCGCAGCTCAAGGGTGACGGCCGCGGCATCATGGCGGGCGTCGACGAAATGAATGCGGCGGTGCGCCTGGCTCCCAAGTCCACGCTCGTCCGGTTGACGCGCGGCTTCACGATCATTCACCTTCCGCCTGCCATGCGCGACACCGACGCCGTCATCGACGATCTGCAGTTCATCCTCGACGCCGCGCCGGGTGGCCGTCCGGCGGATGTGCTGCACGTATTGCTGGGCGACGTGTACGCAGAGATGGGAAATCGCGCGGCGGCGCGCAAGGAATACGAGCAGGTCTCCGGCGCGTCGGCGTTTGCCGCCGAGCATGTCAAGTCGCGTCTGACGGAAGCCCCGATCTCGCCCGCTTCCATCGGCGCGGTGCGCAGGGTCACCGGCACGAACTGCGCGATGTGTCACGCGCCGGGGACCGACAACCCCGAATCGAGCAACTGATGCTCGACGCGATCGCGTTTGCCACGGGAGCGATGCTCAGTGCGATGCTGGGACTGATGCAGCTTCGCGTCGATCGCGCGCGGGGCGGGATCAGTGGCTATCTTCTCCTGTGGGTGAACGGGTTCATCTGGACACTCGGCAACTTCATGCGCTGCACGCTGGATCTCGCCGGCGTCGGTCCGGACGTCACCAGCGCCAGGTTTGCGGAAACGTTTTCCTGGCTCAGCACTTTGCTAGGCCCGGTCGCCATCGGACGGCTGGTGCAGGAAGGGATCGGAACGACGAGCCGCGTGTCGCGCGGGTTCCTCGCGTTCACCATCGGCGCGGGGCTGTTCAATCTCTTGCTGTTCGTGCGCGCGATTCGCGCGTACGACGGGCATCTCGACGCCAGCGCGTACCCGACGACTTCGTTCTATGTCGCGCTCGTCGTCGGCGTCATCGCGCTGGTTCTCTACCTCGCGAACCGGCCGCGCGACTACATGCAACGCAGGACGACGCCACGCTGGTTCCTGCCGGCCGCCTCCCTGTTCGCAGCCTTGCATACGTTCTGCATCCTGGCGGGCATTCTGTTCCCCGGCATGCCCGAGGCTTTGATGCGCGCGACGAGCCTGATCGGCAGGCACTGGACCATTCCCTGGTCCGTGCTGATCGCCGTGTCGCTCGCGCAGGCGCACTATGCGGATGTGATCCTCAAGCGCAGTTTGTGGTTGCTCGCGAGCGTGACGCTTGCCGCTTTCATCGGCACGTCGCTAGCTACCGTGCTCGTGATCGCCGCGGCGCTGCTGGCCGCGCCGTGGCTCATCCGCGCGCTCGACGCGGTGGTGGACTTCGGGCTGCTCGCCCGGCCGGACTACGGCCAGGCAAGTGCGGCGCTGGAACTCAACTCCCGCCGTGCGACCGAGCCGCGGCAGTTGATCGACGCCGCGCTGGAATCCGTGCGCGCGACGCTGCGCGTCGAGGCGCGCTGGGATGAGCCCGCGCGCCGGATCGTCGTCGAAGTCGGCCACCAGGCGCGCACGTTGATGCAACGAGAGCGCGTGTTTCTCGAGAACGTCGGCACGCATCTCGAACATCGTCTCGACGCCATGCACTTCCAGCAGGAACAACGCGCGCTGCAACTGCGCGAGGAGCGCCTCAAGCGGCTGCTGACGGAGGCGGAGCTCAAGGCGCTGCGAACCCAGGTCGATCCGCACTTCCTCTTCAACACGCTGAACACCATCGCGGATCTCATCGGCAAGAATCCCGAACAGGCGGAGCGCATGACGGAGCGTCTCGCGGAATGTTTCCGGTACGCGCTGGCAAAGCATTCGCGCAACCTGTCCACGCTCGATGAGGAGCTCGACTTCGCGCGGCAGTATCTGGAGATCGAGCAGGTGCGATTCGGCGACCGGTTGCGAGTGCAACTGTCGCGCGGCGATGCGAGCGGTAGTGAGGCCGTGCCGTCGCTGCTCCTGCAGCCGTTGCTGGAGAACGCGATCCGGCACGGACTCGCGCCGATGAGGGAGGGCGGTTGCGTGAGTGTGCTTGCCGCTCGTGACGGCGAGCGGTTGCGCATCAGCATCGAAGATGACGGCATGGGGTTGCGCGCGGGCTCGGGCACCGGCGTCGGATTGCGCAACGTGCAGGACCGGCTCCGCACGCTGTATGCGCAAACCGCGGAGTTCCTGATCGGCGGGCGTCCCGACGGGCGCGGCACGCTGATCACCATCGTGATACCACTGAATGTCCATTAAAGCGTTGATCGCGGACGACGAGGCCTCCGCGCGATCGCGATTGCGCAAACTGCTCGCGCCCTATGCATTCGAGTTGATCGAGGATGCGCACGATGGGCTCGCAGCGCTGGAAGCCATCCAGCAACACCGGCCGCAGGTCGTTTTCCTCGATATCGAGATGCCCGGCCTCGGCGGGTTCGGCGTCGTCGAGGCGCTGACGCCTGCGAACATGCCGCTCATCGTGTTCGTGACGGCGTACGACGAGCATGCGCTCGCGGCGTTCGATGCCAACGCGGTTGCCTATCTATTGAAGCCTGTCGTGGAAGAGCGGCTGCGGATGGTTGTGTCGCGGGTCGAACAGCTCGTCGGGTCGGCGGGCGAGGTTGCGCGAGAAGGCGCGCGCACGAGCGCCATCGCGAGCGCTCAGCCGCAACCGCTGCATCACGTGCTGGCGCTGCAGCGCGAGGGTTACGTGCTGATCCCGTTGAGTGAAGTCTGCTTTTTCCAGGTCGAGGACGGCGTGACGCACGTGAAGACCGCGACCGCGTCGTATCGGACGAACTACGCCATCGGCAATCTCGAAAGCCGGCTGCCGACGCCGCCGTTCTTTCGCGCGCATCGCGCGACGATCGCGAATCTCGACAAGGTCGCGACCGTCAATCCGATGTTCAAGGGATCGATGGTGCTCACCATGAAGGATTCGCGGCGCAGCGAGATTCAGGTGAGCGAGCGGCAGGCAAGCGCCGTACGCGCATTGCTGCAGATCTGAGGGGTCAGATCTGTTGGAGCTCTAACAGATCTGACCCCTTAGACTCAGGTCATCCGACCCATCAACTCCGGCTGCATGACCACCGGGACGATGATCATCACGAGGCCGAGCAGACTCCACAGAAAGGGTTTCTTGGCGGCCTGCCAATGCATGAAGAGGAAGATGAGGCTCACGAACGGCACGATGAGGCATCCCAAGCCCCACAAGATGCTTGTCTTGAAAGCAACGACCAGAAACCAGATTCCGGTGACGATCGATATGAGGCAACCGATATAGAACAACGCGATCATGAGTTCTCCCTGAAATAGCCCATTCACTAACTGTCGCCGGGCCCGGAATCATGACAGCGGTTCGGTCAGAAATCTGCACCACGCGGGAGCGGGCGTGGCAAGCGTAGTGCAATTGGTCTCTGGTCCGCGCGCTCTGGCATCCTAGCCGCCGATGACCAAACAACTTCCCCCGCTCCACTCCTGGTCCTCCGCCCTCATCGCAACCGTCGTCGGCTTCGGCGGCACCATCGCTCTCGTCGTCCAGGTCCTGCGCCTGCTCGGCGCCTCCGTCGAGCAAACCGGATCCGCCGTCACCGCGCTCTGTCTCGGCATTGGCCTCGGCGGCATCGCGCTCTCGCTGAAGACGCGCATGCCCATTGTGCTCGCGTGGTCGACACCGGGCGCGGCATTGCTGGCCGCGGCGACGCCGGGTCTGTCCTGGAGCGTGACGGTCGGCGTGTTCATGTGCGCGGCGGCGCTGATGATCGTGCTCGGGCTCGTGCCCGCGCTCGGCGCGCTCGCCGCGAAGATTCCGGGCTCGATTGCTTCGGCGATGCTCGCCGGCGTGCTGCTGCCGTTTTGTCTCGGTGCATTCAAGCTCGGCGCGGTGGATCCGTGGCTCGTCGCGGCGCTGGTGTGCGTGTTCATCGTCGGGCGGCGACTCGTGCCGCTCTACGCGTTGTTGCTCGTGCTCGGCGCCGGCATGGCGCTCGCGTTCGCGCGCGGTGATGTCGATGCGCTGCCGGCGGGCGCGACGTTCGGCGCGCTGCTGCCGACGATGCCGTCATTCGATGCGCGTGCGATCGTGAGCCTGGCGTTGCCGCTGTTCCTCGTCACGCTGGTCGGGCAGAACCTGCCGGGGCTGGTCGTCCTGCGCACGGCGAACTATCTACCGAATCCCGGCACGCTGACCGTGAGCACAGGAATGCTATCGTTCTTTGCGGCGCCATTCGGTGCGCATTTCCTGAACCTCGCGGCGATCACCGCTGCGATTTGCACGAGCGACGATGCGCATCCCGATCGCGCGCAACGGTGGAAGGTCGGTGTGATCTACGGCGGGATGTATCTCGTGCTCGCGATATTCTCGCCGGCGCTGGTGCGGTTCTTTCTCGCGCTGCCGGAGGCGCTGATCGCGGTGCTGACGGGGCTGGCGCTGATTCCGTCGCTGCTCGGCGCGCTGCAGAACATGCTGACGACGAGCGATGAGCGGGATGCCGCGATACTCACGTTTCTGGCGACGGGGTCGGGACTGGCGCTGTTCGGCCTCGGATCCGCGTTCTGGGGGCTCGTGCTCGGGTTTATCGCGCTGGGCGCGAAGAAGCTGTGGGCAAAGAATTAGGGTCAGACCCTATTTTCTGCTCCATCCACCGCCGGATCCGCCGCGCATCCGCCGTGCGCGTCAGCTTCCCGAACGAGTTCAGCAGCACGAGGTTCACCTCGCGCTCGTCGAGCACGGCCCGCATGACGAGGCACTCGCCCGCATCGTGCGTGTAGCCCGTCTTCTGGACCAGGATCTCCCAGTCCGGCTTGCCGATCAGCAGATTGGTGTTGCGATAGACGAGCGTGCTTCTCTTGTTGATCCGCACCTCGACGCTGGGCAACGTCGAGTACTCGCGAATCAATGGGCTCATCGACGTCGCGTTGAGGAGCTTCGACAGATCGCGCGCGCTCGAGACGTTCTGGCTCGAGAGGCCCGACGCATCCGCGAAGCGGCTCTGCGTCATGCCTAGCAACTTCGCTTTCGCGTTCATGGCCTTCACGAACGCGCCCCTCCCGCCCGGGTACGCGCGCGAGAGCGTTTGCGCCGCGCGATTCTCGGAAGCCATCAAGGCGAGCCGGAGCAGATCGGCGCGCGAGATCTTTGCGCCGACGGGGATGCGGGAGTGCGCGCCCTTGCCTTTCCAGCGATCGTCAGGCGTGAGCTCGACGAGCTCGTCGAGCGGTTGCCTGGCGTCGAGGACGACCAGCGCGGTCATGAGCTTCGTGATCGACGCGATGGGCACGACCGACGTGACGTTGCGCTCGAAGATGATCTCGCCGCTGCTTGCGTCCACGACCAGCGCCATGGCGGAGCGGACTTCGGGGCCTTTCGCGGCGCCGAGCTTGTCCTCGGCGCCGCGCGATTCTTGCCCCAACCCGATCAGTAACGCAGCCATTGCGGTCAGAAAAATGGCTGTGCGTCGGCGCATCGGGGATTCCTTCGGGCGGGTCGTTGTTGTCCGCGATGTTAAGCCTGCGCGTAACTGCTGAACAGTTCCTTCAGCCGCGAATTTTCGGGCAACAGCTCCCAACGGTACTTCCAGATCTGCCAGCCCATCGCAACGACATACGCCAATCCGAACACCGCGAGCATCGACGCCGCCTCGTGCGGCCGCTGCTTGCCGACGAGCTGCAACTGATGCGTGACGAGCGGCATCAGCGCCATCGCCGCCGTCAGCACGCTCATGCTCACCCGCAGCCGCAGTCGCGCGAGCCGGTTCTCATCGAGCATCGCGCGCAGCGCGGCGACGATCGACAGGTCGTAACGCGGATGCTGGCGCCGATGCTGGATGAAGCCGCGCAGGAAGATGGCCGCGACGCCGATGGGCAGCAGCAGGAAGACGAGGGACGCCCATTCGCTTCTGAGGTCGAACGCGCCGCCGCTGCGCAGGTACTGCACGAATCCTCCCGCAAGGAAGATCGTGAACCCGCCTGCCATGCCGAAATGCCAGAGGAAGTCGCGGTGGTCTTTGTCCAGGCGCCTGACGACGCTGGTCTTGTACCGGTCGAGCTGCGCCGGATCGGGCGCGTTGGTGGAGGAATTCCAGGCGGGTGCGAGGTCATCGAACGTCATGAGGTTTTCTCCTGAATGATCGCGGTGAGTTTCTGTTTGATGCGGTTGAGGCGGACGCCGACATTGGATTCGGTGAGCCCATGGATCTCGGCGATCTGCGCATAGCTCACGCTGTCGAGTTGGAGCAGGACGAGCGAGCGGTCGAGCGGCTCGAGGGAGCGGATGGCGGAATAGAGGAGCTCGAGCTTGTCGGTTGTGGAGTCGGCGCTGACGTCGTGGGTCGAGTCGCCTGGATCGGGCTGGAGTTCGTGGAAGGAGTCGATGCGGCGGCGATGGCCGCGCTCGGCGCGCTTCCAGGTCAGCGCGGCGTTGTGGGTCACGCGGTAGATGAAAGTGGAAGGAAGCGACGCGGCACGGAAGGCGGGAATGGCGCGCCAGAGCGCGAGCATCAGCTCCTGCATGAGGTCGTGGCGGTCGGCGCCCGTCGCGAAGGCGTTCGCGACGTGGTGGAGGATGCCGGCGTGATCGCGCAGCCAGGCGTCGAAGGTTGCTTGTGTGTCGTGGGAATTCATATCGTTCGGGAGTTAGAAGCGCCCGATCGACATTTATTACATGAGCGGTGGGGAATAGCCCCAAAGGCCGCTTTGGGGAGTGGCCCCAAAGGGCGGTTTGGGGCCACTCCCCAATGTCTTTTCGGCCAGAAAATGACTGGCCTGTCGGCATGCCTTTCTGTTGCGCGGCTAACAATGAACGCGGCTACAGTAAGCGCGGATGACGATCTCGAAGGCAGCAAAAAAAACACGGAAAGCCGGCGCCAGGGCGTCGAGTCGTGGACGGCTCACGCTCGACGACATCGCGAGCAAGGTCGGCGTCTCCACGATCACCGTGTCGCGCGCGTTTCGCACGCCTAACAAGGTCGCTCCCAAGCTCCGCGCCCGCATCCTGAAGACCGCGCAGGACATGGGCTACGTCATCAGTCGCGCCGCGAGTTCGCTCGCGTCCGCGCAGTCGATGAACATCGCCGTGATCGTGCCCTCGCTCAGCAACACCGTGTTCGTCGACATGCTCGCGGGCGTCGAAAAGGTTCTGCGCCCCAGGGGTTATCACCTGCTGCTCGGCGTCAGCAACTACTCGACCGAAGAGGAAGAAGCGCTGGTGCGCGCGTACCTCGCATTCGATCCGGACGGCATCCTGATCACCGGCATGAACTACCGCGACACGACACGGCGGATGATCGACCAGGTCAACACGCCGGTGGTTCACATGATGGAGCTGTCGGAAAAGAAAGGGATTTACAGTGTCGGGTTCTCGCAGGAAGCCGCCGCCGAAACCATGATCGAACATCTGCTGTCTCGCGGGCGCAAGAAGATCGCCTTCGTCGCCTCGCAGCTCGATGCGCGCACGCTGGCCCGCCACCGCGGGTATCGCGAGCGGCTGAAGCGCGCGGGACTCTACGATCCGAAGCGCGAACTGCTGGTGCCGGACAAATCGTCGATCGCGCTCGGCGGAGAGCTCCTGGGCCGGCTGCTCGAACAGTCTCCGGACGTCGACGCCGTGTTCTTCTGCAACGACGACCTCGCGCAGGGCGGATTGTTCGAGTGCCTGCGCCGCAAGATTTCCGTGCCCGACGCGCTGGCGGTGGCCGGCTTCAACGATCTGCCGGCGTCCGCCTGCGCCGTCCCGTCCCTGACCACCATCGCAACGCCGCGCTTCGAAGTCGGGATGCAATCGGCCGCCATGCTGCTCGAGATGCTCGAGGGCCGCAGCGTTTCGCCCTGCAGAGTCGATCTCGGATTCGAGCTCAAGGCGCGTCAAAGCACCTGATTCCCGGCGCGACCAATAACCAAAATTGTAATTGACAGTCCTTTGGGGTTCGGGGATTCTCTGGCCCCATGAATGTTAGCGCTGTCATCAACCGGCGTTTTTTTGGCCGGATTGATGTTAGCGCTGTCATGGGAGCTTCATCGCGCACCGCGATCTAGACAGGGGAGAAAACGATGATCGACAAGAGCTGGAAGTTGCGACTTCCGCCGGCTGCGGCCGCTGCTGCACTGGCGCTTTGGATCGGACCCGTTCATGCGCAGGATGCGCCCGAGCCCGCTGCGAGCGGCGACGATCTGACCGAGGTTCTGGTGACCGGCTCGCGCATCAACTCGCGCGGATTCACACAGCCGACGCCGACCACCACGCTGACCGCCTCCGACCTCGCGAAGGTCGCGATGCCCAATCTATTCGACACCGTCGCGCAGTTGCCCGCGTTGCAGGGCAGCCTCGGGCGCGCCGTGAACGTCGGCAGCACCAGCAGCGGTCTGCAGGGCCTCAGTTCCTTCAGCCTGCGCGGTCTGCAGGCCATTCGCACACTCACGTTGCTCGATGGCCAGCGCGTCATGCCGGCCAACGTCACGGGTGTGAGTGACGTCAGCCAGTTCCCGCAGTTGCTCGTCAATCGCATCGATGTCGTGACGGGTGGTGCCTCGGCGTCGTACGGCTCGGACGCCATCGGCGGCGTCGTCAACTTCATCACCGACAAGAAATTCGAAGGCATCCGGGCCAATGTCGAAGCCGGCATTTCGACCTACGGCGACGATGAAAACGGT
Organism: Pseudomonadota bacterium; assembly: GCA_043747835.1. Classification (GTDB taxonomy): domain Bacteria; phylum Pseudomonadota; class Gammaproteobacteria; order Steroidobacterales; family Steroidobacteraceae; genus CADEED01. The sequence continues at coordinate 21,893 of JAYTOK010000107.1, forward strand.
ACCGCGCAGCTCGCGTGGGGCGGCGCATTTCTCGACGACCGGCTGCATGTCGTCCTGAGCGGCGAATACGGCGTCGAGCGCGGCATCCCCGCCAACGGTTTTGGCGTGGGAGACGGGCCCAACGGCCGCGATTGGTACGACTCGCCCGCGTTTCAGGTGCGGCCGCTCGCGCAGTCCATCGACGGGCTGCCGCAGATGCGCACCATCGACAACGCGCAGTTGTTCCAGTATTCGAAGTACGGCCTGATCACGTCGGGTCCGCTGCAGGGCATCGCCTTCGGCGACAACGGCGCGCCCTATCAATTTCAGTACGGCTCGAACGGCGTCCCCACCGGCACCGGCGCGGTCACGGGTTGCATCACGCCCTGGTGCGTGGGCGGCGACCTCTCCGGCGTGGTCGGCAACGGCACGAGCCTGGTCGCGAAGCTGCAACGCAAAGTCGGCTATTCGCGCATCGGCTTCGATCTCAACGACAACCACGAGATCTACATCTCCACCAACTTCGCGGAAACCAACGCCGAGAACACGCCGAACCCCGGCGCCGCGAAGAATGCGAACCTGACTATCCAGTGCGCCAATCCATTCGTGCCGCAATCCATCCGGGACGCGTGCGCGGCCAACGGCATCACGAGCTTCCAGTACGGCGTGACGAACGCCGTCTTCCCGAAGTTCATCAACGTGCATCCGAACCGCAAGCAGGTGCGCCTGGTGGCGGGCGCGGACGGAAAGTTCGGTATCGCGGGCACCGAGTGGCAGTACAACGCGTACTACCAGAACGGCACCAACGACACCGATCTGTACGTGCACGACATCTCGCTCACGCCGCGCTACAACCAGGCCATCAACGCAATCGCGGGCCCCAATGGCACCGTGATCTGCGCAAACGCCGCCGCGCGGGCCTCGGGTTGCGCGCCCCTCAACATCATCGGCAACGTGACACCGAGCGCCGCCGCGATTGCGTACGTGTTGCCCGAACAGGGTCCGGAGCAGCACTCGCACCAGACGCAGGATGTCGTCAGCTTCAACATCAGCGGTGACCCGTTCAAGTCGTGGGCGGGTCCGGTGTCCATCGCCACGGGTCTCGAGTACCGCAAGGAAGCCTACAACGTGTACGGCGATCCCTATGGCGCTGGCGTCACGGACGTTTCGCCCAACAGCGAGGACTACCCGGCCGATCCCGTGTTGAACACGTCAGTGGGCAACAACTGGTACGCGGGGAACTATCACAACGCCGCCGGCGAATACGACGTGAAGGAAGGGTATCTCGAGTTCAACGTGCCCCTGCTCGACTCGGAGGGTGGCGGCAAGATCAACTTCAACGCGGCGGGGCGCCGTACTAACTACAGCACCTCGGGCGGAGTGACCACCTGGAAGGTGGGCGGAACGTGGAAGACGCCGCTCAGCGGACTCATGTTGCGTGCGGTCACGTCGCGCGACGTGCGGGCACCGAACTTGAGCGAACTGTTCGCGGCGCAGATCACGAGAAACAACACGGTGAACGTCAACGGCACGGTGATCACCGTGCTGGAACAGACCATCGGCAATACCGAGTTGCGGCCGGAAATCGCGCGCAATACCGAGATCGGCCTCGTGTTGTCGCAGCCGGACTGGCTGCCCGGCTTCAGCGCTTCGTTCGACTACTTCGACATCACCGTCGACGGCGTCGTTTCCAACCTGTCGGCGCAGCAGGAGGTCGATTTGTGCCTCGCCGGCAACCAGGAGATGTGCGCCGCGATGTTGCTGACCAGCCCGCTGCCCAACACGAATTTCGTGCGGGTGCAGGCGTTCAACCTGGCGTCGAATGACATCCAGGGCTTCGACGTCGAGCTCATGTATCGCGCGGAGAACGGATTCAGCGTCCGGGCACTGGCGACGCACAACAAGAGCTTCGTCAGCACACCGGGTGTGGTCGGCACGATTCCGTCGCAACTGGCCGGCGCGAATCTCGGCAGCGTGCCCAAGTGGAAGGGCTTGATGACCGAGAGCTGGGAGAACTCGAAGCTGAGCTTGAGCCTGACGCAGCGCTACATCAGCTCCGGTGTCTACAACAACGAGTGGATCGAGTGCCAGACGGGTTGCCCGAACGCGACCTCGGTGCATCCGACCATCGACGACAATCACATGGCCGGTGCGTTCTATCTGGATTTCGGCGCCAACTACCTGTTCGGCGAAAAGACGATGGCGTATCTCAAGATTGACAACGCGTTGAACAAGGATCCGTCGCCGGCGCCGCAGACGAATGTCGGGTACGGAGCGAATCCATTCCTGTACGACATCCTCGGCCGGATGTATCGCGTGGGAGTGCGATACAACTTCTGATCTGAGTCCTTCCGGCGAGCCCTGCTGCTGCGGGGCTCGCCGGGTCTTTCTCGCTCAACCGCGCGCGACGGCTTCGATGTTGTTGCCGTTCGGGTCCAGGATGTGGGCGACATTTTCTCCTGGACCTGTCGAATCCGGCCCTCTCCAATCGACCGACTCCCGAACGCTCACCCTTTCAGGATTCCGTCATGCGCCGCCTCACGTTCGTTGCGCTGGCTCTCGCCGCGATTTCGCCGCTCGGCTTCGCGCAAGCTGCTGGCCCGATCGAAGGCCCGGTACCACGCGGTGCGTATGAGCTCGACCTCGATCCGAAGAAGTTAGCCAGCTCGCGCGTCAGGGATGGCTCGATGCCTCACGGAATCCCGAGATCGTCCGCCGTGCGCGCATCGGGTTCTCCGCGAAGGGATCGCTGCGCCGCTCGGAGTTCGGCGTGAGCGCGGGATTGCCCGCGCCGGGCACGATATTCGGAGTCGGCGACGAGGTGGAGATCGTTCTCGAAGCGGAATTCTCGGGGCCGGCGCACCGCATGGCGCAGCACTGAAGGTTCGGCACTTTCTGCCCGTTTGGGGAGTGGCCCCAAAGGGCCCTTTGGGGCCACTCCCCATCCCCTAGAATGCGGTGGTGCCCTCGCCGCCCTCCGACTCCACCCGAATCAACCGCGCGCTGATCGCCCTCTGGGCGATCTTCTGGCTGCTGATGCTCGTCGTCGCCGTCGAAGATCACCGCGGCGAAGACGGCGTCATGTGGTGGGAGCCCTTCGTCTGGGAAGGTAGTTCGTGCCTGGTCGCGAGCGCCTGGCTCTGGCTCGCGCGCCGGGCCGAGGTTCGCTGGAGCGCGCTGCTCGGCGAACCCGTGCGCTGGTTCGGCCGCCACCTCGCGTGGCTGCCGTTGGTCGCCGTCAGTTTCGTGGTGTTCATCTACGCGATCCGCCATGCGATCTACGCATTCACCCCGGAAACCTACGAACACGATCCCTGGCTCTTCCTCTTCTTCTATGAGCCGGTGAAGGTGCTGCTCTACGCCAGTCTCTGGATCTGCATCACCTTCGGTCTCGAGAGTTTCGCGCGCTGGCAAACCGAACGCGAGCAACTGCTCACGCTGCAGAAGCACCTCGCCGAATCGCAACTCGCGCAACTGCGCGCGCAATTGCAGCCTCACTTCCTCTTCAACGCACTCAACACGATTTCGTCGCTGATGCAGGTCGACGTCCCGCGCGCCGACCGGCTGCTCACGCAGCTAGCGGATCTCCTGCGCGCAAGCTTGCACACCGGCGCCCAGCACATGACCTCGCTGCGCCACGAACTCGAGCTGCTCACGCTCTACGCCGCCATCATGCAGGAGCGTTTCGCCGGCCGCGTCACGCTCGACTGGGATATCGCCGACGACACGCTCGACGTTCCGTTTCCCGCTATGTTGCTGCAGCCCCTGCTCGAAAACGCGTTCAAGCACGGGGTCGAACGCAGCACGACGCCGGTGGCAATCCGGATCGTCGCCCACCGCGTCAGCGGGAAGTTAGAGGTCACCGTCCGCAACGGCGGCATGCTCGCCAGCACCGTCGGCGCCGGGATCGGCCTCACCAACTGCCGCGAGCGGCTCGCCCTGCTCTACGGCGCCGACGCAACGCTCGATCTCGCGCAGGACGGCGGCGACGTCGTGGCCCGACTCTCCCTTCCTTCGGCACGGCCAACATGATCCGCACGCTCATCGTCGACGACGAACCCCCCGCCCGCGACAAACTTCGCCGCTGGCTCGCTCAAGAGGCGGACGTCGAGATCGTGGGCGAGTCCCCGGACGGACTCGCGGCGGCCGCCGCGATCGCCAGTCTCACGCCCGACGTCGTGTTTCTCGACATCCAGATGCCGGGCCTCTCCGGGCTCGAAGTCGCCGCGCAGCTCGAACCCGCGGGCGCACCGCGCATCGTCTTCGTGACGGCGTTTGACGAACACGCGATCGCCGCGTTCGATCTCAACGCGGTTGACTATCTACTGAAGCCTTACGACCACGAGCGGCTCCGCAAGACGCTCGACCGGCTGCGGGAGCACACGGGCCGCGAAGACCCCGCCGTGCAGACCGCGCGCGCGCATCTCGGCTCGAGCGAGCGCCTGCTCGTGCCACAAGGCGACGTGCTGCAGCTCATCGACACCGCCTCCATCCACTGGCTCGAGGCCGACGACAACTACGTCCACGTCCACACGCGTGAGGCGCGTTACCTCCTGCGGCGCACCTTGAGCGACCTGCTGGAGCAACTGGGTCAACGCTTCGCGCGCATCCACAAATCCGCCGCCGTGAACATCCTCGAGGTGAAAACCCTCTCGCCCCTGTTCAAAGGCGACCACGAGGTGCTGTTGCGTAGTGGCAAGCTGCTGCGGCTCAGCCGGCGGTTCAAAGAAGAGCTGTTCGCCCGCATGGGCGCCTGAGTCCCGCTTGCCACATTTCCGTCGCGGGGCGTAGCGCTTGGCCAGACCATGCGCGCCATGCAAACCCACGACAACCCGCGCTACGAATTCCTCGACTGGCTGCGCGTCATCGCGATCTTCGTGCTGCTCTTCTTCCACACCGGCATGCTGTTCGTCGGCTGGGGATGGCACATCACCAACGCGGAAACCATCCCGGCCCTGCAGCTGCCGATGGACCTCGCGCACCGACTGCGCATGCCGCTGCTCTTCCTCATCGCGGGCGCGGGACTCTGGTTCGCGCTGCGCCGGCGCAGCGGCGCGCAATTGCTGGGCGAGCGCACGTTGCGGCTGCTCGTGCCCGCGGTGATCGGCATGCTGCTCGTCGTCCCGCCGCAGGTCTACGTCGAACGCCTCGTCGACGGCGACTGGCACGGCGGCTATCTCGACTTCCTCACGCAGCGCGTGTTCCGGTTCGAGCCGTATCCGGAAGGCGACTTCAGCTGGCACCATCTCTGGTTCATCATCTATCTATACGTGTATGTGCTGCTCCTCCTGCCGCTGCTGCTGTGGTGGCGGCGCGCGAAGCCTTCTCTTAAGCCGGGTGCGTGGATTTTCACGCTGGGGCTCCCGCTGGGAATCAACGAAGCGCTGCTCAAACCCTTCTTCCCGGAAACTCACAACCTCACGAGTGACTGGTACGTCTTCAACCACTACCTGCTGCTGACGATCTACGGCATCGTGCTGGCGTCGATGGACGGCGCCTGGGACTGGTTGCGCGACCGGCGACGCCAGTCGATGGCGGTGGCGGCGACGTTCACGATCGGGGGACTGGCGATGTTCGAATCCGGCCTGGTCCCGCGGGACACCGCCTTCGATTCCGTCTATGCGAACCTCTTCACCTGGGCGTGGCTCATGACCTTCCTGGCGTACGGCCGCCAGGCCCTGAGCTTCAGCAACAAACTACTCGTCTGGGCGCGCGACGCGAGCTATCCCGTCTACATCCTGCATCAGACGGTGATCATCGTGATTGCGTACTTCGTGATCGGGCAGTCCTGGTCGCCATGGACGAAATACGCGGTCGTGCTCGTTTCGACCCTCATCATCAGCGTCGTGCTGTACGAGTTCCTGCTGCGCCGTTTCGCCGTCACGCGCCGGATCTTCGGCATCAAGACGCATCCCGGACGTTGCTGACACGCCGAATAGGAGTTATCCCACGGGCGGAACGGCGCCGGCATAGCATCGTGCCGGCATGCCCTCCCGGAAGTTCAAAGCCGCGCTCCTGTTCACGATGCTGACGTGCGCGCTCGCTCGCGCTGACGACGAAGCGTTCTATGGGATGACAGAGGAGGACGAGGCGATCGTCGGTGTGGGCACCGCGTCCGTGCCGGTGGGCTACGTCAACGTGAAGACGCCGTGGATCGACCGCGCGCACGACAGTGTGTTCAATGCCGTGTGGCGCTCGGCCGCGCGCATGGACCAGTGGTTTGGCGGCTCGTCCGATCCATCGGCCTATCAGGAGACGAGCGGCTCCATCGCGCCGGCGCTGCTCTACGACGAGTACGACGGTTTCAAGCCGCGCATTCGTTTCCAGGTGGATGTTCCGCTCCCGCAGATGAACAAGCGCTTCCACGCATTCATCGGGCGCGTGAACCGCGACGAGTACGTGACCGAGCGGCGACCGGGGTCGGGCGCGTTCGCGCGGCAATACGGCCCGGTCGAAGACGACGACACCCTGTTCGGCATCCGGTATCGCGAACCGAGCCAGGGTGGCCGGTTCGATGCGGATGCCGGCCTGCGCATTCGCGCGCCGCTCGATCCGTTCGTGAAGGCGAGCTACCGCTTCGAGAAGGGCAGCTCGGAAACCACGCTCATCAGCTTCCGCGAGACCGCGTTCTGGCAGAACTCCGAGAAGTTCGGGCTCACGAGCCGTGTCGACATCGAGCGTGTGTTCCGCGATGCCTATCTATTGCGCTGGACGGCGTCCGGCACGTTCTCCGAGCGCACCGAGGGCGTGCGCGGGTACTCCGCGCTCATGCTGCTGCGCGGATTCCCGAACCGGCGCGCCGCGGCCGCGGAGCTGTTCACCGAGGGCGAGTTCGACGACATCGTGCCGCTGCGCAACTACGGCCTGCGCGTGGCGTATCGGCGCAGCATCGTGCGGGACTGGCTCGTGCTCGAGACGCGCGCGTCGGTGACGTTTCCGCGGGAGTTTGCGGAGCAGGAGCGGGAGGCGAGCTTTGGCATCGGAATCGGGCTCGAGATGTTCTTCGGCACGGATGACTTCCTCGCGCGGCCGGTGACTTTTTAAAGGGGACAGATCTGTTTAGCGGAAAAAGGGGACAGATCTGTTTTAGCGAGGGTCACTTTCGCGTCGCGTGCACGAGACCCTGCGGCGGAGCCCTTCCGCGGCCCTCAATGGAGATCGCGCTTCAGGAAAAAATGGGGACATTCTTTCCTGGCGTTCGCTCGTCGTCGCTACGCGCCTTCATGGCTTTGAAAGGTTGAACTAGACAGGCACGACCACGGCGCGTGGACGCTCCTCCTCGCCGATCTGCATTCGGGCCGCGGAAGGGCTCCGCCGCAGGGTCTCGTGCACGCGACGCGACGAATGACATTGGGAAAACAGATCTGTCCCCTTTTTCCGCTAAACAGATCTGTCCCCTTTACTTCGTCGCTGCGATTTCCGCGAGTCCGAACACGTAGCTCGTCGCTGCCTTCGGCGTGTGGCACGCGAGACACTTCGCGTAGTTGAATTCGCGCACCTCTTTCTTCACGTCGAACAGCGCATACGTCCAGTCGCCGTTCTTCAGCACATCCGGGATCGCGTCGCCAAAGCCCGCGCGCGATTCCATCGCGGCATACGACGCCACCGCGCCAGCGGCGACGTTCTCGACGACGATGATCGAGCCATGCGGCAACGGCTGGTTCTCGCGCGCGGCGGCCAATGCAACCCGATTCACATACGATCGTGATCCCGATTTGTCCGCGGCATTGCTGGTCTCCGCATACTTCACGAAGTCGCGCGGGAAGCTTGCCGGAAACGTCATGCGCGATTTCCGGAACTCGGCGGCCGGATCGGAGGCCGTATGCGCCTCCGCGGCGCCGCCCGCGGGCAGGCTGCTCCAGTACTCCGCCAGGTTGTCGACATCGGCATCGTTGAGCTGGGCTGCGATCGCGCTCATCAGGTCGTGCTTGCGATCGCCTCTACGAAACGCGGTGAGCTGCGTCTTTAGATAGGCCGACTTCTGGCCGGCGAGGTTCGGAATCTCGGCGGACACGCTGATGCCCGTCGCGCCGTGACAAGCCTGGCAGCCGAGGCTCTTCTGTTTGCCGATCGCGAGATCCGCGGCGTGAAGCGCGGGAGCGGCGACCCCGAGACCCAACACCAGACCTATCGTCATCAGCGACTTCCGGAATCGCGAGCTCATGGGCTTCTCCCTTTGTTGTTCGTCGACAAGTTACGCGGCGGCAATGCCGTCTGGATTCAGCAGACACTCTTATTGAGAGACGTCAACGAGCGTTCCAACCGGACGCGCGGCGCCGCAAACTTCGTTGACACCGCCGGTCGCCACGCCCTATCGTGCGCCCCGCAAGCGGTGCCTGCCTTCAACAGCCGGCTTAATAGGGAATCCGGTGAGTCGGTAACGACGAATCCGGAGCTGCCCCGCAGCGGTAACCGGGAACGAACGACGCCATCAGCACTGGGGAAACCTGGGAAGCGGCGTCCAGTAGGAAGAATCAAGGCCCGGAAGCCCGAAGACCTGCCGCAGCCATCGTGCGAGAGCGCGATGCACGGCACTTGGGCTCTCGTGGGAGGAGCGGCCGGAAATCGCGCCGCGGGCCCCTCCGCGTTCGGCGCCTTTCCGTGCGCATCTTCTTCGTGGCCCGATCGAAGGCCCCTATGAAGGAGATAGTCATGACACGAGCCATCAATCTCGGCTTCCCGCGGGTGGGAGTTCGACGCGAGCTCAAGCAAGTCCTCGAGAAACACTGGAAAGGCGCGGCAACTCGCGATGAGTTGCTGACGACAGCGCGCGACCTGCGCCACCGCCATTGGCAACAGCAACGAACGGCGGGCATCGACGGCATTCCCGCAAACGACTTCACGCTCTACGATCACATGCTCGACATGAGCTGCCTGCTGGGCGCCGTGCCGAAACGTTTCGCGTGGGCCGGCGACACGGTCGATCTCTACACGTATTTCGCCATGGCGCGCGGCGGAACGTCAGCCGCGGCGATGGAGATGACGAAGTGGTTCGACACCAACTACCACTACCTCGTGCCGGAGTTCGAAGCGGACATGCGCTTCCGGATCGCGAGCAACAAGCTGTTCGACGAGGTCGCGGAAGCGCGCGCATCGGGGTTCGACCCGGTGCCGGTGCTCGTGGGACCGGTGACCTATCTATTGCTCGGAAAGCCGAAGCATGCGGGGTTCTCGCTGTCGCGCGCGGCGGCGGGGTTGCTGCCGGTTTACGCGGAGATCCTGCGGCGGCTGGGCGAGATCGGCGTGAAGCGTGTGCAGATCGACGAGCCCTGTCTCGTGACGGACTTGTCGGAAGAAGCGAAGGCGCTCTACCCGCTCAGCTTTCGCACGCTCGCGGGCGTGACGCCCGGGATCGCGATCGAGCTCGCGACGTATTTCGGTGCGCTCGGCGACAACCTCGAGTTGGCGTTCGGTCTGCCCGTGAGCTCGGTGCACGTCGATCTCGTCCGCGCGCCCGCGCAGCTCGAGGCCTGCATCGACGCGGCGCGCATGGGAAGCAAGCGACTGTCGCTGGGTCTGGTCGATGGCCGCAACATCTGGCGCAACGATCTGACGAAGTCCATTGGGGCGCTGGAGCACGCGGTCGCGGCGCTGGGTAGTGAGAATGTCGCGGTCGGGCCGTCGTGCTCGTTGCTGCATTCGCCATTCGATTCGAACGAGGAACGCGCGATGGATGCGCAGATCCGCGGCTGGCTCGCGTTCGCGGCGCAGAAGCTCGACGAAGTGGCGCTGCTGTCGCGCGGCGCGAACCTCGGGCGCGCGGCGATTGCCGGCGAGCTCGCGGCGAGCGATGCCGTGCAGGCTGCGCGCGCCGCATCGCGGCGCATCCACAACCCGGCGGTGAAGGTGCGCGCGGGGGCGGTCAAGCCCGCGATGCTGGAGCGGTCGAGTGTGTATGGCGAGCGCAGCCGGCGCCAGGCGGCGGAGCTCAAACTACCGGCCTTCCCGACGACCACGATCGGTTCGTTTCCGCAGACCGTGGAGATCCGCGCCGCGCGCGCGGCGTTTCGCGCGGGGAAGCTCGATGCGGCGGCGTACGAGGCGGCCATGCGCACGGAGATCGAAGGCGTCGTGCGTTTTCAGGAGCGCATCGATCTCGATGTGCTCGTGCACGGCGAGGCCGAGCGCAACGACATGGTGGAGTATTTCGGCGAGCAGCTCGACGGATATGCGTTCAGCGAGAACGGCTGGGTGCAGTCGTATGGGTCGCGATGCGTGAAGCCGCCGATCATCTTCGGGGATGTGTCGCGGCCAAGGCCGATGACAGTGAAGTGGTCGCGGTATGCGCAGTCGCTGACGGCGCGCGTGATGAAGGGGATGCTGACGGGGCCGGTGACGATCCTGCAGTGGTCGTTCGTGCGCGACGATCAGCCGCGGGCGGAGACGTGCCGGCAGATCGCGCTTGCGATCCGCGATGAGGTGATCGATCTCGAAGCGGCGGGCATTCGCGTGATCCAGATCGACGAGCCGGCGATCCGGGAAGGGTTGCCGCTGCGGCGCGCGGAGTGGCCGGCGTATCTGCGCTGGGCGGTGGATGCGTTTCGACTGTCGGCGGCGGTAGTTCGGGATGAGACGCAGATCCACACGCACATGTGTTACTCGGAGTTCAACGACATCATGGCGGCGGTAGCGGAGATGGATGCGGACGTGATCTCGATCGAGACGTCGCGGTCGCAGATGGAGTTGCTCGATGCGTTCGTGGACTTCAAATATCCGAACGAAATCGGGCCCGGCGTGTACGACATCCACTCGCCGCGCGTGCCGACCGCGGCGGACATGGGCGCGTTGCTGGACAAGGCGCGCGAGGTACTGGATGCGCGGCAGATCTGGGTGAACCCGGATTGCGGGCTCAAGACGCGCGGGTGGCCGGAGGTCGAGCAGGCGCTCGTCAACATGGTGGCCGTTGCACGGAGTGCGCGCGCGGGGTGATGGGGTGGGGAGTGGCCCCGAAGGCCGGTTTGGGGAGTGGCCCCAAAAGGCCTTTTGGGGC
>JAYTOK010000108.1:0-2410 GCA_043747835.1 Pseudomonadota bacterium
GCCGACCCGCACGCAGCAATGCGACATCCTCGCAACCGCGTACGCCTCGCATGGCGACACCAAGCACGTGCTGCTCTTCCCGCGCGATCCCGAGGAGTGTTTCTACTTCACGCGCGACGCGTTCGATCTCGCCGAGCGGCTGCAGACTCCGATCCTCGTGATGTCCGACCTCGACATCGGCATGAATGACTGGATGTGCCCCGATCTGAAATGGGACGACAACTACGTCCCCGATCGCGGCAAGGTTTACGGCAAGGCCGAACTCGAGAAGATGGAGAAATTCCATCGCTACCTCGACGTCGATGGCGACGGCATTCCGTATCGCACGATGCCCGGCGTTCACCCGAAGGGCGCGTACTTCACGCGCGGCTCGGGCCACACGCAGTACGGCGCGTACACGGAAGACTCCGCCGAATACCAGATCGTGCTCGACCGCCTCACGCGCAAGTTCGCGACGGCGAAGCGCCTCGTGCCGGCACCCGTCATCGAGCAGGATCCGAGCATCGACATCGCCGTGGTTGCGTACGGCAGCTCCGATGGCGCCGTGCGCGAGGCGTTGGATATTCTGGGAAGCCACGGGCTCAAGGCCAACTACCTGCGCCTGCGCTCGTTCCCGTTCGGCGAGGATGTCGAGAAATTCCTCGAGGACCACAAGCTGCTGTTCGTGATCGAGCAGAACCGCGATGCGCAGATGCGCTCGCTGCTCACGCTCGAAACGCGCGTGCCGAAAGAGAAGCTGCGCTCGCTGCTGCATTACAGCGGTTTGCCGATCTCCTCGGAGTTCATCGTGAAAGGCGTGTTGGCCGAGGTCACTCCGAAGTCTCGCAAGGCTGAAGTCGCGCCTGTGGCGCGCAGTTCACGACAGGGGGGTGCATGACCTTTCTACCCAAACCGAAAGTCCGTCATCCCTCGCTGCCCAAGAACGCGCTGGGTCTCACGCGCCGCGACTACGAAGGCGCGTTGTCGACGCTGTGCGCGGGATGCGGTCACGACTCGATCACCGCCGCCATTATCGAAGCCACCTGGGGTCTCGACATCGAGCCGCAGAACATGGTGAAGCTGTCCGGCATCGGCTGCTCGTCGAAGACCACGGCGTACTTTGTTAGCGGTGGCCACGGATTCAATTCGGTTCACGGCCGCATGCCCTCGATCGCGATGGGCGCGAACGCGGCGAACCGCAACCTGACCTACGTCGGCGTCTCGGGCGACGGCGACACGCTCTCGATCGGCCTGGGGCAGTTCTGCCACGCCATCCGCCGCAACCTGAACATGGCGTACCTGATCGAGAACAACGGCGTTTACGGCCTGACGAAGGGCCAGTTTTCCGCGTCCGCCGACCTGGGCACGAAGGCGAAGAAGGGCGAGGTGAACCAGCAGCCGCCGATCGACCCGGTGTTGCTCGCACTGACGCTTGGCGCGACCTTCGTCGCGCGCAGCTTCTCGGGCGACAAACAACAACTGGTGCCGCTGATCCAGGCCGCGATGCGCCACAAGGGTTTTGCGCTCGTCGACATCCTCTCGCCCTGCGTTACGTTCAACGACCACGAGGGCTCGACCAAGAGCTATCAGTACACGCGAGAACATTACGACGCCGCCGTGCACGCGGACTTCGTGCCTTTCCAGCGCGAGATATCGGCGGACTACGCGGCGGGCGATACCCTCCCGGTCGTGCTGCACGATGGCAGCCGGATCCTGCTGAAAAAGCTCGACTCGACCTATGACCCGACCGACCGCGGCGCGGCGCAGACCGCCATCCAGGAACGCTTGAAAAAAGGTGAATTCCTGACCGGGTTGTTATACGTCGACACCTCCGCCAAGGAATTCCACGATGTCAATGAGACACCGGCTATTCCGCTGAATCAGATCGCCCACAACCGGCTTTCGCCGGGGTCCAAGGCCTTGGAGAAAGTTCTGGCCAGATATCGTTAGCCGCGCTATGTTTCGGCCCGCTGACAGGACACGAGTGATTCAGGAGTCGATATGACCGAAGAGAAGTCGCAGAAATTCACCTCCAAAGTGCGCCGCGGGCTCACTTGGGTAAGCACGGTGTCGTCCGCCGAGCTAGCGCGCGTCAAGACGGAAGCCGGCGGTGGCCGCATCCCGGGCATGACCGCTGCGCAGTTGTCGGACATCGAAGCCGCGCTGCTGTGGATTTCGCAGAACAAGGAAGAATCGAATGGGTAAGGGTGACCGTCGCACGAAGCGCGGAAAGCTCTACGCCGGTTCGTTCGGGAAGTCCCGACCGAAGGATCCTGCGAAGAAAAAAGCAAGAGTCGCGAAAGCAAAAAAGAAAGCCTAGGCCAGACTAAGCACAGGTCGAACGAAGCCCGCGAAGTGAAAGCTCCGCGGGCTTTGTCGTTTTGGGGATATTCCCCGTTTCCTAGCAAAAGGGGAGGGACCTCAGACAGCG
>JAYTOK010000109.1:0-1573 GCA_043747835.1 Pseudomonadota bacterium
CGATGCTCGATCTTGTTCCACTTGCTCGTCCCCGGCGGATAGTGGCTGACGTTCACGATGAGTCCGCTCTCGCTCGCGAACCGCTGCAGTTCACGCTTCGTAGCCGTTTACGGGTAGTGACCAACCACACTGCGATGGGGATCGACGAAACGGTCGAGACATGATCAAACGTCGATGTGACCGAGGACGACTGGCTGCGTCTTCTCGCGGAGAAGGACGCCCGCATCGCAGAGCTGGAAACGCTCGTTGCGGAGCTCATGGCGCGACTTGGAAAGAACTCGACGAACAGCTCGAAGCCACCATCGAGCGACGATGCGGAGGGTCGCGGGCGACGGCGCACAGAGGCGGCAAAACACGCGAAGCGCCGAGTGAAAGACGCACGGCGAAAGAACCGTGCGAAGCGAGGCATGCTGCCGCCGGAGGCCGTCACGTCGTCCGAGGACCGCAAGCCGTCGGCGTGCAAGTGCTGCTTTCGTCGATTTCGCGCCACAGACATTCTTTGCGAGCCCGAGCGGATCCAGAAGCTCGACCTGCCCGAGCTCGCGCCACTATGCCACGAGATTCGCATCTTCTCGGGCAGCTGTCGCCACTGCGACGTCGTGACCTCGGCTGCGCGACCGGCCGCGGCGAGCACGACGAAACTCGGCCCGCGACTCCGCGCGCTCATTACGACGCTTCGTGGAAGGTACCAGTTGTCGCATCGCGACGTCGTCGAGTATCTCGCAGATGTGCACGGTATCGATGTGTCGCTCGGGCTGCTGAGCAAACTGGACGGCCAGCTCGCGAACGAGATGGAACCTGCATACCAGGAGGCCGTCGCCGTCACCCAGTCGGCGCCCGTCGTGCACGCGGACGAGACCGGATGGTCGCATGGCGGAATCCCAGGCTGGCTCTGGGTCGCTTCGGTCGGCCACGTCTCGCGCTTCTTGATCGATCGCGGACGCGGTACCGATGCTGCGACGCAACTGCTCGGTTCGGCCAATCCGAATGCGGTGACGGTCACGGATCGCTGGGTCGCGTATGGAAAACGCAAGCGACGCCAGCTGTGCTGGGCACACCTCGAGCGCAATGCTCGAGCGGTCATCGACCGCGGCTGCAGCGCAGCGCGGATCGGCACGCCATTCGTCGACTTCGTCAAGCGAATGTTCCAAACGTGGCATCGGTTTTTGGACGGCAAGATTACGAGGACATCGATGCGGGTCGACATCCGACGACGATGGCGCAACCTGCGGTGCGTGCTCGCTCTCGAGCCCGACATTCCACCCGTCGCGGCCACCTTCCTGCGCGGCATCGAAAAGGCCGAGCCGCACCTGTTCACCTTCACTCGAATCAAAGGCGTGGAGCCGACCAACAATCTCGCCGAGCGCGAGTTGCGTGCTGCCGTGATCTGGCGCCGCAAGTCGCAGGCAACCCGCTGCGATCGTGGCCATCGATTCGTCGAACGTGCGCTCACGGTCATCACCTCGCTGCGCGCACAAGGCCGCAACGTCTTCGCCTTCCTCTGCCAACTGCTATCGCCCGACATGCCTACGCCATTGCTGCTTCAAGCCGCAGACTCCCCGTAAACGGGTAC
>JAYTOK010000110.1:0-43029 GCA_043747835.1 Pseudomonadota bacterium
GTAACACACGGACTACCCGTATCTCAGCTTCCAGAATCTCTGGCAAGCATTTTCTCTAACTCCTCACATTGCCTAGCAAAGTTGTGGGTAATTGAAAGAGTTTTCGAACGGTTACACGCCGAAGTTGCGGCAGCGTTGCGTGCGGCCACTCAAACGCAGCTGGTCAAGATTCGATCAAGGCGAAACGCGGCAGTTACGCCGGCTACATCTGCTCGTGCGCTGCCCGTACAATTCCGCCCCTGTTATTTACGATGAAGGGAAAGCCATGGCGCGGGGAATCAACAAAGTCATTTTGATCGGCAATCTGGGCGCAGACCCGGAAACCCGCGCCATGCCCTCGGGAATGACGGTCGCGAACATCCGCGTCGCGACCAGCGAAAGCTGGAAAGACAAGCAATCGGGCGAGAACAAAGAACGCACCGAGTGGCACAGCGTCGCCATGTTCGGTCGCCTCGGTGAGATCGCCGGCGAGTACCTCAAGAAGGGCTCGAAGGTGTACATCGAGGGCAGCCTGCGCACGCGCAAGTGGCAGGACAAGCAAGGCAACGACCGTTACACCACGGAAGTCATCGCCAACGAAATGCAGATGCTCGACAGCCGCGGTGGCGGTGGCATGGGCGGCGGTGGGGGCATGGGCGGCGGCGGTGACTCCGGCGGTGGTGGCGGTGGCGGTCGTCGCGGTGGCGGTGGCGGCGGCTCCGCTCCTCCGGATGACTACGACCAGGGCGGTCCTCCGAGTGGCGGCGGTGGCGGCGGTGGCGGCGGCTCCGACAAGGGCGTCAGCGGCGAATTCGACGACGACATTCCGTTCTAGATCCCCACTTTTGAGTTTGTAAACAACCAGCAAATATGGCTGGTTTTCACGAGATATTGCTGTTTACCATTTCTTCCGCTCACTGCGGATGGTTCAACGCGAACCAACCCGCTACGCGTCGTATGCTGCCGTCAGGAATCGCCGTCTGTTGGCAGAGGCTATGAGCTGGCATCGATTGAAACTAACCACCGCCACCGCCTGCATCGTCCTCGGCTTGTCCGCCTGCTCGGGTGCCACCGAGGTCACGGCGGATGGGCGGCAGCTCCCTACGGTGGAGTTCCTCGCGCTCGATCGCAAAGGACAAAACCTCGCGGTGTACGACGCGTTCTGGCATCAACTGCTGACCAACTACTACGACCCGCGAGTCTTCGCCACTGACGAGTGGCGCGCGCGCCGCACGCGGTGGCGTGAGGAAGCCGCCAAGGCCGAGACGAGGTTCGTGCTGTATCACTCGTCCTTTCATCGCCTTCTGCAATTCATGCCGGAGTCGCACGTGCAGGTTCACGCGCCTGAAGGTGGATCCAATACCGATGCTCCGCCCAAATCACCACCGCTCGATGACAAGACTGCAACTCTCCTGGCAAGCCTGGTCTTCATCCACGGCCCGGGATTCCTCTCGGCCGACGTGATGCGCAGCGGCACGCGGCGCAACCTGGTGGCAGAAGTCTGGCCGCACTCACCGGCAGCCGAGGCCGGGGTACAGCCGGGGGCGCGACTGCTCAGGTCCCAAGCGAATGCGGATAGGACCGCAAAGGTGGTGCGCTTCGAGGTGGATTTCGTGCCGCTCGATGCCGCAGCGGCACATGCATGGGAACGCGGCGAGCTCGCGGACCAACCGGCGGCGCCGGAGTCCATAGTGCGCGCGCGGTACGATTTGCGGCCCTTCCCCTATCGTCAACCCGTTGAGGTGCGTCGACTCGCGGGCGGCGTTCAGTACCTGCGCTTCAATGGATTCGGCGACACCGAATTCATGAAGCCGGTGTACAAAGCCATCGACGATGCGAAGCCCGCGGGACTCATCATCGACCTGCGCTCGAACGGCGGTGGTCTCCAAGAGCAGCTGCAGAAGTTCGCAGGAGCCTTGTTAGGTGCCGGCGCGCATATCGCGGAAACCCGCGTCAGGAGTGGCCCGGGCAAGTTGCTCGCCACCGCTTACGAGAAATCTTACACGGGACCCCTGGTGGTGCTTGCGGGCCCCGCCACTGGAAGCGCTGCGGAGGTCTTTGCGGCAGCGGTGCAGGATCTCAAACGCGGGAAGGTCATCGGCCGTTCGACCGCCGGCGCCGTGCTGGGGGCGCGGGGGTTTGCGTTGCCCGATGGCGGCATTGTCACGCTGCCGGTCTTTGACCTGTGGCGCGCCGGCGGCAAGCGCATCGAGGGGACCGGTGTCGAGCCCGACATCTGGATTCTGCCGACGATCGAAGACGTGCGCGCCGGGCACGATCCGGTAATTGAGCGAGCGCTGCAGGAGATCGCAAGACGCGGTATGGGATCCGACGGCCGCTGATCGGCTGAAGATTCGACTGCTCCACCAATTCCTGTAAACAAAACGCAGTAATAGCCCTTAGCCGAGACGCGAGCCAAATTGAAAATTCGACCTCTGCCCGCCGCAAAAGCCTAGGCATCGTTTTCACGCTGAGCCGTACCAGAGATCGAGGATGCCCGGCCCGACTATCTATTTTTCGTCCGGGACAGACGTGCCTGTGGCTCGAGTTCCGGCGCGTCGTGAATATGTCCGGTACGGCATGCGTCCCGCGACTGTAAGAAAATCCGGTCGCGCGCGACTAATGGATGCATGACCACCGCGCACGATCTGCCTCTCGACCTTCCCCAGGGGGCGGACCGTGTCGCGGCGGTCGACCAGGATGCGTCGTTCGACCGCATCGCGGCGGAGTTCGCCGCGCCGCTTGCGCGCCTGGCGCGCGCGCACGAGGCGGATCCGCCGCAGCGCCAGGACCTGCTGCAGGAAATTCATCTCGCGCTGTGGCGCAGTCTGGCCGCGTTCGACCAGCGCTGCAGCCTGCGCACTTGGGTCTACCGAGTCGCCCATAATGCCGCGGCCACGCACGTGCTGCGCGACAAACGCCGGCGCAAGGAAGCGCTGACCACGCTCGACGATGTGGATCTGCCCGCCGACGCGCCCGATCCCGTGGACTCTATCTACCACGCCCTCGTGGTACGGCGGCTCACCCAGCTCATCCAGAAGCTCAAGCCGCTCGATCGCGAGGTGATCATCCTGCACCTCGAGGGGCTGTCCGCGGACGAGATCGCCGAGATCAGCGGGCTTTCGTTCGCCAACACGCACACCAAGCTCACGCGTATCCGTCAGTTGCTGGCAGCCCAGTTCAACGCTGGAGAATCCCCCGGAGAGAAGCCATGAGTCCCCAGGAAATCTGGCAATCGCATGTTGAGGACGCGCCGCGCGTCACGCTCGAACACATCCGTCAGCGCACGGAGGGCCTCGCGGAACAGAATCGCGCGAAGCTGAAACGGTTCTTCTCCATGCAGCTGTTCATTTCCGCATACGCCATCTACCTGATCTTCACGCGCTACGCGGGCAAGCCGCTCGTGCAATTCACCTGGGTCTTCGTGATCGTGGCCGGGTGGCTGTGGCTCATGCGCTGGCGGCGCAAGATGCTGCCGGCGCCCATCGACGCCCGCGCCGGCCTGCTCGATTCGCTGAGCTACTACCGTGACGAGCTCGTGCGCCAGCGCGACGCGCACCGGGACAACTGGCGTGACGTACTGGTCGTCAATGTCATCGCCCTGCCGCTGCTCGCGACCGCGTATGTGGTCGAATTGCATCGGTCGTGGCCGCACTTCGCAGCCATGGCCGTGGTCGCAGTGCTGGCGATCGGCCTGGGGTTGATGAATTTCGCGCGCATCCGCCGCGGCCTGCAGAAGGAGATCGACGCCGTGGACCTGCTCGCGGCACGGTGAGCGGCACAACCGGTGGTGAGCGTCGCAACCGGCGGTGAGCGTCGCAACCGGCGGTGAGCGGATCAGCCTTTACGGCGCGGGAGCTCCCGCGGAACTTTGTCACAATCCGTGGGCGCGATCTCTCCTAGCTACTGTGATCCGCCACCGTTCCGTCTCATGTTGTCGTGGGGGCGAAAACATGAGGAACCTGCCAATGAAGACTCTAGCCACCTGGAAAATGGGCGCGCTGGCCGTGGGATTGCTCGCGGCCTCGCTGGCGCACGGTGCCACCTACCACGTCGTCTCCGTCAGCACGACCGATCTCGGTACCCTGGGGGGAACCGAGGCAGTTGCGCTGGACATCAACAATCACGGCCAGATCGTCGGATATTCCAAGAACCCGGCCATGCGGCGCCGCGCCTTCCTGTGGCAAAGCGGCGTCATGACCGATCTCGGCACGATCACCGCCTCGAACTCCGCCCACGCGTCCGGCATCAACGATGTCGGTGAAGTAGTTGGGGCTTACGGCGATCCGGACGAATTCAACTGGCAGGCGTTCTATTGGAGCCCGGGCCTGGGTGTCGTCACGCTCAACCGTTCGCTCTATCCGGCCCTGTCGTTCAACTCGGCCTACGTGGCGAACGCGGAGGCGATCAACTCGCAGGGCGAGATCGCCGGGGTAGTCGAGTCGCGCGGCGCGAGCAGCGTGATTCCGGATCTGCCGTGCTACCGGTCGCTGCCCGTGCGCTGGTCGACTGCCTTCGCGCCGCCGCAGATCCTGCATTGTCCTGAGACGCATTCAGGCCAGGCCAATGACATCAACAATCTCGGATGGACAGTCGGCACGGAGTCGGCCACCACCTTCGGACCGAACAGGGCATTCCTCTGGAAGGCGGGCGTCACCACGCACCTCCTGGCACCGTTTTTCGGCGGCATAGAGCCGAGGGCCAACGGCATCAACGAAGCCGGAACCGTCGTCGGGTCGGCGAGGTCATTCGCCGGCGGCGTCAGGGCAACGATATGGGACGGAGCGAGCGTGCTGAGCACCTGGATCGGCGTGCTGCTCGGAGGAAACTCGAGCGCCGCATACGAGGTGAACGATCAAAATTTCGTCGCGGGCATTTCGGACATGACGGTCAATTTCGGCATTGGCCCGCCGATCAACAAGGACCGCGCCTTCCTCTGGCACAGAGACTTCGGATTGTTCGCGCTGCCGGTGCCCGCGGGCATGCCGGCGCTGACGACTTGGTGCTCAGCCGCTTCGCTCAACAATCGCGTGGCCTTGACCGGGCTCATCGAGGTGGTCGGGCGCTGCGGCTCGCGCGCCATTCGCTGGCGGGTACGCGTCGGCATCCATTGAAGGCGGGAGGGGCGCGCGGACGTGGGGTTCGCGCGCTGCCTCTTGGCCGATAAAGCACTGACCTAAAAGGGAAAATTATCGATTGATCGAAGTGCGATACGCTAGCGCCCGCCTTTTTCGCCGACTCCGCAATGCCCGGCCGCTACTACATCAAGACTTTCGGCTGCCAGATGAACGAGTACGACTCGACCCGCATGGGTGACGTACTCGCAGCTGGCGCCGGCCTCGAGCGCACCGACGACCCCGCGAAGGCCGACGTGCTCCTGATGAACACCTGCTCCGTCCGCGAGAAAGCGGAGGACAAGGTCTATTCATTGCTGGGTGAGTGGCGCGCGCTCAAGAAGGCAAACCCGAAGGTGCTGATCGGCGTCGGCGGCTGTGTCGCGAGCCAGGAAGGCGAGGGCATCACGAAGCGCGCGCCTTACGTCGACCTCGTGTTTGGTCCGCAGACGCTGCACCGACTGCCCGAGATGATCCGCGAGCTCGAGCGCACGGGCCGCTCCGTCGTCGACGTGTCGTTTCCCGAGGTCGAGAAGTTCGACAACCTGCCGGCGCCGCGCGCGGAAGGCTCGAGCGCCTACGTCTCGGTCATGGAAGGCTGCAGCAAGTACTGCACGTTCTGTGTCGTCCCCTACACGCGCGGCGATGAAGTCTCGCGCGGCTTCGAATCGGTGCTCGGCGAAGTGCGCGAACTCGCGCGCCAGGGCGTCAGCGAAGTGACGCTGCTCGGTCAGAACGTGAATGCGTACGCGGGCAAGATGGATGACGGCACGGTCGTCGATCTCGCGACGCTGATCCACTACACCGCGGAAGTGCACGGGCTCGAGCGCATCCGCTTCACGACGTCGCATCCCGTCGAGTTCGGCGACAGCCTCATCGAGGCCTACGCCAACGTGCCGAAGCTCGCGAATCATCTGCACCTTGCGGTGCAGTCGGGCTCGGACCGGATCCTCAGCCAGATGAAGCGCGGCTACACCGCGCTCGAGTTCAAGGCGAAATTGCGCAAACTTCGTGCAGTGCGCCCGTCGATATCGGTGTCCACCGACATCATCGTGGGATTTCCGGGCGAGACGGACCGCGACTTCGAGGCCACACTGAAACTCGTGCACGAAGCGAATTTCGATCAGTCGTTCTGCTTCATCTACAGCCAGCGCCCGGGCACGCCCGCGGCCTCGCTGCCGGATGACGTGCCTCTCGACGTGAAGCAGGCGCGCCTCGCGGCGCTGCAGGCGCAGCTCAACACGCAGGCGCGCGCGATCAGCGAGACGATGGTCGACAGCCGGCAGCGCGTGCTCGTCACCAAGCCATCGAAGAAGGACGCGAACGAGCTCGCGGGCAAGACCGAGAACAATCGCTGGGTGAATTTCCCGGGGCCCGCGCATCTGATCGGCCAGTTCGTCGATGTCGACGTAGTCGCCGCGCTCCCGCAAAGCCTGCGCGGCCGTCTCTCCCGCGTTGTTTCTCCCGACCAACGTCTCGCCGCGAATAGCTAGGAACTGATGGCCACCCCCGCTCCCGTCGAACCTGTCCGCGAATTCGATCTCGTGCCGCCCGACAACACACGGCTCGCGAACCTGTGCGGTCCGCTCGACGAAAATCTGCACCTGATCGAAGAACGCCTCGGCGTCTCGGTCAAACGTCGCGGCGCGAGTTTTCGCATCGCGGGTCCGCGCGCGCACGCCGCGGAAGACCTCGTGCGCAGCCTGTTCGACACGACAGGCCGGGAGGAAGTGTCGCTCGACCGCGTGCATCTCGCGCTGCGCGACACGCGCGATGAGCCGGGCGCGCTCGTCGCAGAGGAATCCAACGACGTGGGTTCGGTGCGCGTCGCTCGCGGCACGATCCGTGCGCGCGGCATCAACCAGCGCGACTACCTGACGAGCATCCGCGCGCGGGACCTGAGCTTTGGCATCGGCCCCGCGGGCACGGGCAAGACCTATCTCGCCGTCGCTTGCGCGGTCGAGGCGCTGCAGGCGGATCGCATCCGCCGCATCATCCTCGTGCGGCCGGCCGTCGAAGCGGGCGAGCGACTCGGCTTCCTGCCCGGCGATCTCACGCAGAAGGTCGACCCCTATCTACGTCCGATGTACGACGCGCTCTATGAGATGCTCGGTTTCGACCGCGTCGCGAAGTTCATCGAACGCAACGTCATCGAAGTGGCGCCGCTCGCGTTCATGCGCGGTCGCTCGCTCAACGATTCCTTCATCATCCTCGACGAGGCGCAGAACACGACGCCCGAGCAGATGAAGATGTTCCTGACGCGCATCGGCTTCGGTTCGAAGGCCGTCGTCACCGGCGACGTGACGCAGACGGATCTGCCCGCCGGCAAGATGTCGGGCCTGCGGCACGTGATCAACATCCTGCGCAACACCGACGGTGTCGCGTTTACCTACTTCCAGGCCGCGGACGTCGTTCGTCATCCGCTCGTGCAGCGCATCGTGCAGGCGTACGAAGCGCATTCGCCGCCTGACGACTTCAATTCAAGGCAATGAATTCGAGCGGACTCAAGCTGGATCTCGCCCGCGGCACGCGCGCCTGGACACCGGCGCAGGCCCGCATGCATGACTGGGCCGCGGCCGCGTTGGGACGACGCGGCGCGCGCCGCGAAGTCGCCGTGCGCGTGGTGGCGGCGCGCGAGAGTCGCGCGTTGAACAAGCTCTGGCGTGGCAAGGACCAGCCAACGAACGTGCTGTCGTTTCCCGCGCCCCCTATTCCTTCGAAGATTGGCTCGCAGCGCGGACTGCCACGCGACACGACGATCCCTCTCGGCGATCTCGTGATCTGCGCGGACGTGGTGAAGCGCGAGGCGATTCGCGATGGCAAAACCATGCTGGCGCACTGGGCGCACATGATCGTGCACGGCGCGCTGCACCTCGCGGGGTACGACCACGAGCGCGGCGAGCGTGACCGGAAGAAAATGGAAAGGCGCGAAATCGCGGTGTTGAAAAGTTTCGGATTCAGGAACCCCTATACGTGAACGCGAAAGGCAAAGAAAAGAAGAAAGACGAGGCCGACACCAGCTCGAGCGGCAAGTGGCTGCGCAAGCTGTCGCGATCGCTCGCGGGTGAGGCGCAGGATCGCGGCGAGGTCGTGCAGTACCTGCGCGAAGCCGGACAGCGCGGCATCGTCGAAGGCGACGCGCTCGCGATGCTCGAAGGCGTGCTCGGGGTCGCCGACATCCAGGTGCGCGACATCATGGTGCCGCGCGCGCAGATGACGGTGCTCAATCGAGACGACGAATCCGAAACGCTGCTGCGGACAGTGATCGAGAGCGGCCACTCGCGCTTCCCGGTGATGGACGAGGACCGCGAGAAGATCGTCGGCGTGCTGCTGGCGAAGGATCTGCTGCGCCTGGCGGTGCAGGATGACGCCACGAATTTCGACATCAAGGAGTTCATGCGGCCGCCGGTCTTCGTACCCGAATCGAAACGGTTGAACGTGCTGCTGCGGGAGTTCCGCCGTTCGCGCGTGCACATGGCGATCGTCGCGGATGAGTACGGCGGCGTGGCCGGCCTCGTCACGATCGAGGACGTCATCGAACAGATCGTCGGCGACATCGACGACGAACACGACGTCGACGAGGACGTGAACATTCGCAAGGATGGCGAGAGGCAATACATCCTCCGCGGTCAGACGCCGATCGACGAGTTCAACGAATACTTCCAGACCGAGCTCTCGGATGACGAGTTCGACACCGTCGCCGGCCTCGTCATGAAACAGTTGGGCCGGCTGCCGCGCCGCGGCGAGACGCTGCAGCTCGCGGACTGCGAAGTGAAGGTGATGCGCTTCGATCGCCGGCGCATCGACACGCTGCGGCTCACCGCGCCGCGCGACATCGTTCCGCTGGAAGACAGGCCACTGGTCGACGAATGAACCTCACGGCGATCGTGCAGCGCCGCTTCGCCGGCAGCGCCATCGCGCTCGTCGCGGGCATGGCGCTCGCGCTGAGCTTTGCGCCCATCGATCTGTGGCCGCTGGCGTTCGTGGCTCCCGCGGTGCTGATGTGGCTCTGGCAGGACTCGACGCCGCGCCGCGCCGCCGTGCACGGCTTCTGGTTCAACGCGGGCACGTTCTCGGTCGGCACGTACTGGCTCTACATCGCGATCGCCGAGATCGGCCATGCGCCGCTGCCGCTCACCTTCTTCCTCATGATCGGCATGATCTCCATCATGAGCGCCTATCACGCCTTGTTAGGCTGGTGCGTCGCGAAATACCTGCCGGCGCGCGGTGCGTGGCGCTGGATCGTCGGCATCCCCGGTGCGTGGCTCTTCACCGAATGGCTGCGCGGCTGGTTCCTCACGGGTTTCGGCTGGCTCGCGCTCGGCTACTCGCAGACGGACACCTGGCTCGCGGGACTCGCGCCGGTGGTCGGCCAGTTCGGAATCGGCCTCGCGGTGCTACTCGTCGCGGGGGCGCTGCTGACGCTCCTGCTCGGGTCGCGGCGTGAGCGTGTCGTCGCCGGTTCCGTCGTCGTCGTCATCGTCGGCGCGTCCTTCGCGCTGCACGGGCGGTCGTGGACGAATCCGTCGGGCCCGCCGGTTTCCACCGCGATCGTGCAGGGCGCGATCCCGCAGGATGAGAAGTGGATAGACGAGAATCTCGACAAGACGCTCGATGTCTACCGCGATCTCACTCGACAAGCGCACGGCACCTCGATCATCGTCTGGCCCGAGTCCGCGATCCCGGATCTCGCGAACAACCACATCGAGTTCTACAAGCAGGTCTACCAGGAAGCGAGCGCGAAAGGCTCGTCGCTCGTCATGGGCACGATGCGCATGGAGGAGAATCCGAAAACCGGCGAAGCCGAGTTCTTCAACTCCGTGCTCGCGATGGATCGCGCATCGCCGGGTGTCGGCTGGTACGACAAGCATCACCTCGTGCCGTTCACCGAATTCGTGCCGCTTCCCGATTTCGCGCGCGAGTGGTTGCGGTTGCGCAATCTGCCGAGCGAGAGCTTCACGCGCGGCGCGGCCGTGCAGGAACCTTTCGAGGCCGGCGGCCAGAAGATCGCGGCGAGCGTCTGCTACGAAGACGCGTATGGCTCGACGCAATTGCCCGCGTTGCGCACCGCGACGTTGCTCGTGAACGTCACGAACGACGCCTGGTTCGGCCATTCGACCGCGCGCTACCAGCACCTGCAGATCAGCCGCATGCGGGCGATCGAGGCCGGCCGCCCCATGGTGCGCGCCGCCAATACCGGCGTTTCGGCCATCATCGAATCCGACGGCCGGATCGTCGCGACCGCGGCGGAATATGCCCCGGCGGTCGTGATTGCGGACGTCCAGCCGCGAATCGGTTTGACGCCGTACGCCCGGACGGGTAATTCCCTGATCGTCGTCCTCGCCCTTGTAATGGCGGCCGGCAGCGCCTATTTCCGCCGGGTCCGCAAAACCGCCTGAGGAGAGTCATGAACTTCGCAAAGCCCCTCCGGTCTATTCCGGCATCGTCGTCCCTGGTCAACAGAGGTTTCGCTGATATGTCGCTATTCGTTGCGAGACGCTTAGCTGGCGCCGCGATCGTCGCTTTTGCGATCGGCGCTTGCTCTCCCGAACTTTCCGCCGCCCCGCCGGCTCAACCGACTGCCGCCGATCAGGCGCAGCAAGTTCCCGCTCAAACCACTGCCGCTCTCGCGCCGCCCGTCGGCACGCTGAACGGCCGCGCGCTGCCGGATTTCTCGCAGCTCGTGGAAGTCGTGGGGCCCGCCGTCGTCAACGTGTCGAGCGTCGAGAAGGCGCATCGCGCGGCCTCGACGCCGCGCGGCAACAACCAGGGCCAGCCCGACGATCCGTTCCAGGAGTTCTTCCGCCGCTTCGGCATTCCGCAACCGGATGGCGGGCAGGGCGGAGGCGGAAACCGCGGCTACGATGTCCCGCAGCGTCTCGGCGAAGGCTCGGGCTTCATCGTGAGCGCCGACGGCTACATCCTGACGAACGCACACGTCGTCGCGGACGCGGATGAAGTGACGGTACGCATGACGGATCGTCGCGAGTACGCGGCGAAGGTCGTCGGCCTCGACGCGCGCAGCGACATCGCCGTGCTCAAGATCGAAGGCAAGAATCTGCCCGTCGTGCGCATCGGCGATCCGCAGACGCTGCGTCCGGGCGAATGGGTCATCGCCATCGGCTCCCCGTTCGGCTTCGACAACAGCGTGACCGCGGGCGTCGTCAGCGCCACGGGCCGCAGCATGCAGGGCGACCAGACCGGCATGATGTTCATCCAGACCGACGTCGCCGTGAACCCCGGCAATTCCGGCGGTCCGCTCTTCAACCTCAAGGGCGAAGTCGTCGGCATCAACTCGCAGATTTACAGCCGCAGCGGCGGCTACATGGGTCTCTCGTTCGCGATTCCGATCGACCTCGCGAACAACGTTCGCCAGCAACTCGTGAGCACCGGCAAGGTCACGCGCGGCCGCATCGGCGTGCAGATCCAGCAGGTCAACGCGCAGCTCGCGGATTCGTTCGGCCTCGATCGCCCGCGCGGTGCGCTCGTTGGCCAGGTCATCTCCGAAGGTCCGGCCGAGAAGGCGGGCGTGAAGCCTGGCGACATCATCCTCTCCGTCGACGGCCGCAACGTCGAGCGTTCGGATCAGCTCCCGAGCATGGTGTCGGCGATTTCGCCGGGCAAGGACGCGAAGGTCGAAGTGTGGCGCGACCGCACGTCGAAGATGCTGAGCGTCAAGGTCGGCACGCTCGAGGAAGATCCGGTGCAGAAGGTGTCGAATACCAAGACCGAGGAGCCCGCCAAGGCGGACAAGCTCGGCCTGTCGGTGCGTCCGCTCGGTACCGAGGAGCGCAAGACCGCCGAGACCGATGGCTATCTACTCGTCGAGGACGTCACCGGCCCCGCGGCGGAAGCCGGCGTGCGCCCGGGCGACGTGATCCTGGGCGTGAACGGCAAGGCGGTGAAGTCGCTGGCCGAGCTCAAGAACGCGACGTCGAGCGGGAAAGTGGCGGCGCTGCTGCTCGAGCGCGGCGGCGACACGATCTTCCTGCCGATCAAGATCGGCTGATCTCCCGAGAGGGGAGTGGCCCCGAAAGCCCAAGAGGCGCCGAACCTCCCGCAGGTTCGGCGCCTTTTTGCGTTCTGGGGGCAATCCCCAGACGCGCTCAGCGCAGTGGTAGATAGATGTCAGTGACGGCCTCGCCGTCGGGCACTTCGGGGAAGAACTTCACCCGCTGCATGAAGAGCGGGAAGTCGCGCGTCTCTTCCCCGCTCGTGGGCAGCCACTCGGCGTAGAGCCGGTAGATCGAACGCCCGAGCTGATCGTCCGAGCCCACGTGCCTGACCATGGCGCAGCGACCACCGGCGATCAGGCTCTCGCGCACGCCGTCGTCGTTGGCCGCCACCGGCCCGTCGAAGGCCACGCACAGGTCGAACCGGAACTCCTCGGCCGGCGTTTCGTCCGGATCGTTGTGCACGATGTTGAACGTCGCGTGTTTCGACGGGTGAAGTCCGTGCGCCCTGCGCCAGCCGATGAACTTGCGGATGCTGTCGCCGAGCGTGAGCGCGCTGCCCCGATGTTCGAGCATCGCGACGCGTGTCGGCTGGAAGTGCACGACCCGCACCGGGTGTTGGGCAGGAAGCGTGTTCATGTGCGTTTGCCTCAAGTGGATGAACGGGCGAAAGCGCGAGTGCCACTCGGCCCAGTTCGGTTGGTCACGGAACTCGCTCGGCGATTGGCCGGCGTATTGCCGGAATGCACGCGCGAACGCTTCCGGGCCTTCGTAGCCCGTCGCGAGCGCGATGTCATTGACGGACAGTTCCGGGCGAAAGGCGAGGCGCCACGAGGCGCGCCGCATGCGCATGAACTGCACGTACCGATACGCGCTCATGCCGAGGAACCCGGAAAACTGTCGATGGAAGTGATGGCGGGAGAACGCCGCGAGGGAGCTCAGCTCGTCGATCGAGAGCGCCCGTTCGGAATTCACTTCGATGTGCCACAGCACCCGCGCGAAGCGCTCTTCGTAGCGCATCACCGTCGATTCGAGCTTTTCGCATTCACCCATGGCCCGCACCCTAGCGGCGCCGGCGGGCCGATGCCTGACGGATCTTGCCCGATTGAGTGCCCGAGCTGCCCCGCGGGCGGATTCCCGGCACGCGTGGACGCCGCGCCTCGTGTATTCTTGCCCGCCTCTCAACCCCCTGAAAAACCAGCCTTTCCCGATGCAAGAACGATACGAGCCCGCAACCGTCGAGCGTGCCGCGCAGGATTTCTGGAACGACAACCGCGTGTTCGAAGCGCGCGAGACAGTTAGCGATGCCGGCGATGGCGCCGAGAAGTTCTACTGCCTGTCGATGTTCCCGTATCCGTCGGGCCGGCTGCACATGGGCCACGTCCGCAACTACACGATCGGCGACGTGCTCACGCGCTTCGCGAAGATGCAAGGCAAGAGCGTGCTGCAGCCGATGGGCTGGGATGCATTCGGTCTGCCCGCGGAGAACGCGGCGATCAAGAACAACGTGCCGCCCGCGAAGTGGACGCGCGACAACATCGAATACATGAAGGGGCAGCTCAAGCAGCTCGGCTTCGCGTTCGACTGGTCGCGCGAAATCGCGACCTGCGATCCGTCTTACTACCGCTGGAACCAGTGGCTGTTCCTGCGCATGCTCGAGAAGGGGATCGCGTACCGCAAGACGGGCGTCGTGAACTGGGATCCGGTCGACCAGACCGTGCTCGCGAACGAACAGGTGATCGACGGGCGCGGCTGGCGTACCGGTGCGATCGTCGAGAAGCGCGAGATCCCGATGTACTACCTCGCGATCACGAAGTACGCGCCGGAGTTGTTGGGCGATCTCGAGAAGCTGCCGGACTGGCCCGAGCGCGTGAAGACGATGCAGGCCAACTGGATCGGCAAGTCCGAGGGCTGCGAGATCAGCTTCCCGTATGCGCCGGATACGAAGACGCTGATGGGCGCCGATGGCGCGCTGAAAGTTTTCACGACGCGCGCGGATACATTGTTCGGCACGACGTTCATGGCGATCGCCGCCGAGCATCCGATCGCGATGGCCGCCGGCGCGAAGGACGCGACGCTGCAGTCCTTCATTGACGAGTGCCGGCGCGGCTCGACGATGGAGGCCGACATCGCGACGCAGGAAAAAAAGGGAATGCCGACCGGTTTCTCGGTGCTGCACCCGTTCACGGGCAAGCCCGTCGAAGTCTGGGTCGCGAACTACGTGCTGATGGCCTACGGCGAGGGCGCCGTGATGGGCGTGCCGGCACACGATGAGCGCGATTTCGAGTTTGCGAAGAAGAATGGCCTGGAGATACGGCAAGTTGTTCAACTCGAACTTGCCGATGCCTACAGTCGCGCATTGCGGGACGGCGTTTCAACCGCTGGTGATCCTCTGAGCAAGGATCCTGTGCGAGGAGATGCGAGGGTTGGGATGGAGGCGTCTCTGAAGAACGTGCAGTTCTCAGAGGACGCGTGGAAGGACTTCTACAACTCTGAAGGTTTGTTGATCAATTCTGCCGAGTTCTCAGGATTGAATTCCGTTGAGGCAGTGACAGCAATCGCCGCGGCTCTGGAAAGGCGGAGTTTGGGCAATAAACGCACACAGTGGCGTCTGCGTGACTGGGGCATTTCGCGGCAGCGCTACTGGGGCTGCCCGGTTCCACTCATCCATTGCGCCAAATGCGGCGTGGTGCCGGTGCCGGACAAGGATCTCCCCGTCGTTCTGCCGGAGGGCCTCGTCCCGGACGGCTCGGGCAATCCGCTCAACAAGACGCCGTCGTTCCTCAACGTGAAGTGTCCGAAGTGCAACGCGGACGCGCGCCGCGAGACGGACACGATGGACACGTTCGTCGATTCGTCGTGGTACTTCCTGCGCTTCGCGTGCCCGGACGCCAAGACGATGGTCGACGAGCGGGCCAACTACTGGATGCAGGTCGATCAATACATCGGCGGCATCGAGCACGCGATCCTTCACCTGCTGTACTCGCGCTTCTGGACGAAGGTCATGCGCGACATGGGCCTCGTGAAAGTCGACGAGCCGTTCAAGAACCTGCTCACGCAGGGCATGGTGCTGCACCACATCTACTATCGCGAGCCCGCTCCCGGCAAGCGCGACTACTATCATCCTTCCGACGTCGAAGTCCTGATGGATGCTAACAATCAGCGCACGGGGGCGATCCTGCTCACGGACAACAAGCCCGTCGAATGGGGCGGCCTCGGCACGATGTCGAAGTCGAAGAACAACGGTGTCGATCCGACGGCGCTCGTCGGGCAGTTCGGTGCGGACACCGCGCGCATGTTCATGATGTTCACGGCGCCACCGGAGCAAACGCTCGAGTGGTCGGAAGAGGGTGTGCAGGGCTCGTTCCGTTTCATCCGCCGCCTGTGGAAAGCGGTGTACGACCAGGTCAGCGTGCCGCCGCCGGCCGATGCGATCACGACGACCGGGTTCGACAAGACGAAGCTCGACGCCGCGCAGAAAGAGATGCGTCGCATCGCGCATCACACGCTCGAGAAGGTGACGGACGACATCGGCCGCCGCCGCAGCTTCAACACCGCCGTTGCGTCGGTCATGGAGTTGTTGAATGCCGTCGGCAAGTTCGACAACCAGAGTCTCGCGGGCCGCGTCGTTGCGCACGAGGCGCTCGAGATCGCGGTGATGTGTCTGTCGCCGATGATTCCGCACGTCACGCACGAGCTCTGGCGCGAGTTGGGTCACGACACCGCGCTCGCCGAGGAGCGCTGGTGGAAGCCGGATCCGGATGCGCTGGTGCAGGATTCGATCGAGATCTCGG
This sequence comes from Pseudomonadota bacterium, assembly GCA_043747835.1. Lineage (GTDB taxonomy): Bacteria > Pseudomonadota > Gammaproteobacteria > Steroidobacterales > Steroidobacteraceae > CADEED01. The sequence goes on from JAYTOK010000110.1 coordinate 15,841, forward strand.
TGCAGGTGAATGGCAAGATGCGCGCACGCATCACGATTGCGGCGGACGCGACGCAGGACGTGGCGGTCGCCGCCGCGCTCACGGATGCGAACGTGCAGAAGTTCGTGGAAGGCAAGCCGACGAAGAAGGCGATCTACGTGAAGGGCAAGCTCGTGAACATCGTTGTATGAGGCTGCTCGATCAGATTCACTTACGGACGGCGGCGCTTCGCCGCCGTTGTCCGTCGTGGGGCGCAGCCCCTGGGAAGGCTGTCCCCATTGCCGCGACGCTTCTCCTGTCCGCCTGCGGCTTCCACCTGCAAGGCCGCCAGCCGCTGCCCGCCGCGTTCGCGTACACCTACGTCGACACGACCGACGAGCAAACCGATTTCGTGCAGGATCTGCGCAAGGCGCTGATCTCATCCGGTGTGAAGGTGATCCGCACCGAAGGCTCGTCGGGCGCCAAGATCAGCGTGCACGAGGACGAGCTCACCGAAAAAATCCTCTCCGTCTCCGCGCGCAACATCCCGACCGAATACGAACTCACGTACCGCGTGCGCTTCTCCGTGGCGGCGGGCGGCAAGACAGTCATCGACAAGGAAGAAGTGTCCGCGACGCGCGACGTGACCTTCGACGAAGCGCAACTGCTCGCGAAAGAGCGCGAGCAGGAAATCCTGCGCGAAGCGCTCGCGCGCGATCTGGTCGCGCTGGTCATGCGCCGCATCGCGGCGCTCCCTTGAAGGCGTGAGTCCCGAACCCGCGCCCGGCGTGATGCGCGTGGGCGCGCAGGCTTCGCCCAGCGTGCGTGCGCTCGTGGAATCTTTCGGCGCGACGCTCGAGCAACTGCCGGCTGGCGAACAACTTCCCGGATCGTATTGGGGTGAGAGCGAAGCCGGTATGCGCGGCGACAGGCTCTACGTGCGCGCCGACACGCCGCTGCATTCTCTGCTCCACGAGCTCGCGCACTACGTCTGCATGACTGGAGCTCGTCGCGCCGGCCTCGATCGCGATGCCGGCGGAGACGACGCCGAGGAAAGCGCGGTGTGTTACCTGCAGATCCTGCTCGCCGACCGGATCGAAGGATTCGGCCGCGAGCGCATGCTGCGAGACATGGACGCGTGGGGTTACACCTTCCGGCTCGGCAGCGCGCGCGCCTGGTTCGATCAAGACGCAGCGGATGCCTGCATCTGGCTGCGCGAGAAGGGCGTAGTGGAAGGGAATACCCCCGAGAGCTTCCGGCTGCGTCCATGAAATTCCTCCTGCTCGGCCTCGCGCTCGGGCTCACGTTTCTCGTTGCCGCTTGCGGCGGATTCGTATTCACGGCCGCGAATGCGCCGGCATGGTTCGGTGATTTCGATCGCCGGGGGGATGTGGCTTACGGCGCGAACGAGCGTCAGCAACTCGACATATACCGCCCGAAAGAACTCGGCCACCAAGGAAGCGGCGGGAGCCCGCGTCCTATCGTCATGTTCTGGTACGGCGGAAGTTTCGAGGATGGACGCAAGGAGCAGTACCGCTTCGTCGGTGCCGCGCTCGCGGAAGCGGGTTACGTCGCGGTTCTCCCCGACTATCGCCTCTACCCCGAGGTTCGTTTCCCCGGTTTCCTCGACGACGGCGCCGCCGCGCTCGCGTGGGTGGTGAGTCATGCCGCGGAAATCGGCGGTGATCCGCGCCGCATCTACGTCGCGGGGCATTCGGCGGGCGCGCACATCGCGGCGATGCTCGCCTACGACGCGCCGCGACTCGACGCCGTCGGACTGCCGCGGGATGCGATTCGTGGATACATCGGACTCTCCGGACCTTACGCGCTCGATCCGAACGACGACACGCTGCGGACTATCTTCTCGACGCCATATGCGCACGCCGATTGGCAGCCAGTGCAGCGCGCGCGCGTGGGCGCGCCGCCCGCGCTGCTGATCCACGGCGACGCGGACACGGTGGTCTCGGTGAAACACGCGCGGCGAATGGCGGAAGTGTTGGCCGGGCTCGGTGTGCGCGCGGAGCTGCGGACATATCCCGGTCGCGGTCACGCCGACACCGTCGCCGCCTTCGCAAAAGCCGCGCCGCGCAAGCTGCCCATCCTGGAAGAGATCCACGCATTCATCGCGGCGACGTCGGGAAGCTAGACCGCGGCTCCCCATTGCGCGTTAAATTCTCAACACGAGGTGGCGCAATGAAAACCAAAAACTGGATCCGCCCGCTGGCGCTGTCGACCGTCGCGATGTTCGCGATGGCGGCGGCGCAGGCCGCGAACCCGACGCTCGAGGCGCTCGAACAGGGCATCGACGACTCCGCGAGACGCAGCAAGGCGTTGCGACTCGGTTCGCTCGCGCTCGATGTCGACGTCATCGGCGCGATCGCGGAGTTCACCGTCACCGCGCGATTCGACAACCCTTCCGAAGACGTCCTCGAAGGCGAGTTCAACTTCGAGCTGCCCGCTGGCGCGGTGGTCACCGGCTACGCGCTCGATATCGAAGGGCGCATGATCGACGGCGTGCTCGTCGAGCCGCTCAAGGCCGAGCGCGCCTACGAAGACAAGGTACGTCAGGGAATCGACCCGGGCGTCGCGAAGGTCACTCGCGCGAACATCTTCTCGACGCGAGTCTTTCCGATCCCGGGCGAAGGGTCGCGCACAATCCGCGTGCGATTCGCCGCGCCCGTACATCCCGAGCGCGGACTGCGGTTCCCGCTCGAGACCCTGAAAACCGTCGGCCAGTATTCAGTGAAAGTCAGGGGCCGCGCCGCGGACGATTTGCCGTCGGTCGCGATCCCGGGCGTCGGCACATCGGTGCCGGCCGAAGGCGCGACGGCAAAGAACGTCACGCTCAAGGGTGAGTTCCGCATCGAACCGCCGCGCGCCAGCGTGCGATCGTTCGTGACGCGGCACGCGAGCGGCCAGAAATTCTTCCAGATCGCGGATGCCGCGCCGACCGCGCCGGCTGCCGCGGCGAGCGGACAGCGGCTGCGCATCTATTGGGATCGATCGCTGTCGCGCCGGGATCACCGGCTTGCCGACGAGCGTGCACTGCTCGCGAAGTACGTCGCGCAGTCGCAGCCCGCGTCGATCGATCTCGTCGTATTCAACAGCAGCGGCGCGCGGACCCGACGCCTCGCCGCCGCCGGGCTCGACACAGCGTTGCGAAACGTCCTGTATCGCGGCGCCACGAGTTTCGCGGTGCTCGAGCGTGTCGACACGCCGGCCGCCGACGTTTGTCTCGTCTTCAGTGACGGCGCCGTGACGATCGACGCGCGGCGCGATTTCCGCCCGGGTTGTCAGGTCTTCGCGATCACGTCCGCGCGCGATGCCGATCGCGGGTTCCTGCGGCGCATCGCCGGAACTCAGGACGCCGTGCTGCACCTGGGCTCGAAGGCCGAGAGCGAATTGCTGGCGCGATTGCGCGGTGGCGGCTCGCGAGTCGTCGATGCGCGAGCGTCCGACGGTCGCGCGCTGTCGTTCGCCGCCCTGGACGGAGGCGCGGGATGGGCAGCCGTCGGTGAGGCGCCCGACGACGGGGTCGTGATCCTGCGCGTCGCGGGGCTCGGGCCGGCGATCGTCGAGCGGCGATACACGCTTTCGTCAGCGCGCAACGCCGCGTTTGGCGGCGCCGCCGCGCTCTGGGCCAGCGATCGCGTCGCTCTGCTTGCCGCGCAGGATGGTGCGCGCGAAACGTTGATCAAGCTCTCGCGCAAATTCTCCGTCGCGAGTCCGTCGCTGTCGTTCGTCGTGCTCGAAGATCCCTACGACTACATCAAAGCCGGAATCGAGCCGCCTGCCAGCTATCCGAAAGAGGCGATGGCGCAGTACCGCGAGGGCAAGGCACAGTTCGACGAGGAGCTGCGCGAAGCGAAGGCGTCGCGACTCGAAGAGGTGGCGGATGCCTGGGAAGAACAGAAGCGATGGTGGAACACGGAATTCCGCCGCGAACCCAAGCAGATCAGGTCTGCGGAAAAGCAAAGTGCGCGCGACGCCGCCGCCGATTCGAGGCGGGCCAATGATGTCGGCCAGATGCCGGCGATGGCCGCGCCGGCCGAAGCGCTGCAACGAGTGACGGCGGGTGAATCGGACGACGTCAGCGAAATCGCCGTAACCGGCTATCGCGCCTCGCAGACCGAGATCTCGGTCCAGCTCGAAGAGTGGAATTCCGAACGCCCCTACATCAAGGCGCTGGACGCGGCGGCGCCCGATGCCATCGATCGGGTGCTCGCGCGCGAAGAGACGAAGCATGGCGCGCTGCCCGCGTTTTATTTCGATGTCGCGGAGTGGTTGTTCCGGCGCAAACGCGGGGGCGACGCGGTCGAGATGCTGCTGTCCGCGCTCGACCTGCCCGTGGCGAACGAAGAAACCGCGGCGATGGTCGCCGAGCGGCTGCAGCGCTATGGACGCCTCGATCGTGCGATCTGGCTCTACGAAAAACTGGCGCGAGATTCCGACGATCTCCCGCAGCCGCGCCGCGCGCTGGCCCTTGCCCTCGCGCGTCGCGCGCAGGATGCGACGACGGCGGCCGCGCGATCCGACCTCAAACGTGCGCTCGCGTTGCTCAACGAGGTCATCATGACGCCGTGGGAGGACCAATACGACGGCGTCGAGCTCATTGCGCTCATGGAGGCGAACCTGCTGTTGCCGAAGCTCGGCAAGGCGGGCATCACCGGTGTGCCGCTGGACGCAAAGCTGCGCGCGCTGCTGGACGTCGATCTGCGCGTCACGCTCGAATGGAACACGGCCGCGACCGACATGGATCTGTGGATCGACGAGCCCACGGGAGAACGCGTGATCTACAGTCATCCGAAATCGGAAATCGGCGGGCGTCTGTCCAACGACATGACCGCGGGCTTCGGTCCCGAGGAGTACCTGCTGCATCGCGCGATCCCGGGTGAGTACGCGGTCAGCGTAAACGTCTATTCATCGGATTCGATCAACCCCAACGGGACGACGGTCATCACGGTGCATCTGATCCGCGACTTCGGCCGCGCGACGCAGAAGGAGGAAACGATGGAGGTGGAGCTCGAGCCCGCGGAATCGGGGCAGAAGCTCATCGGGAAATTCACCGTGCGCTGAGCGCGGTCGAAGCGGGTAGATGGAGGCGGCTTACTGCCGCAATGAGGAGGAGTCGTTTCGGAAGTCGAGCTTCCGCCTCCACCACCCAATTTCGACCGACGGTCTTCGCGTTGAGCAGACGCAACTACCGCTAGCAGCTTTAACGGCCGGAAATTGCGTGGCTTGAGCGCGGGGAGGGTGCGCGGCGCACTTTTTTTCGTGGCGCCGCGCACCGATTGAACAGAATCCGGGGCCTGGCCCCTATTTCCGCGAAAAGCGATCGCAGGCCTTCACGAGCTCGCGCGCGATGCCGGGCTCGAACGCCGCATGCCCCGCGTCGGGCACGATCTTCAGATCCGCCTCGGGCCACGCCTTGTGCAGGTCCCACGCCGACGTCGCCGGACAGACCACGTCGTAACGCCCCTGCACGATGACCGCGGGGATGTGACGGATCTTGTCGACGTCGTCGATCAACTGCGACTCGCTGCGCAGCCAGCCCTTGTTCACGAAGTAGTGGCACTCGATGCGCGCGAACTCGGCCGCGAACTTCGGATCGCCGAAGTGCTTCAGGTAGTTCTTGTTGAGGAACATGTACGAGAGCGCGCCCTCCCAGACGGACCACGCGCGGGCCGCTTCGAGCAGCGTCTCGCGATTGTGGCTCGTGAGGCGTTTGTAATAGGAATTGACGCAGTCCTTGCGCTCCTCGGCCGACAGCGGCGCGACGAAACCTTCCCAGAGGTCCGGGAAGAACGACGCCGCGCCCAGCGGGTTCTGGTAGAACCAGTCGAGTTCCTGTTTGCGCAGCAGGAAGATGCCGCGCAGCACGAGCTCGGTGCAGCGTTCCGGATGTTTCTGCGAATACGCCAGCGCGAGCGTCGAACCCCACGATCCCCCGAACACCATCCAGCGCTCGATGCCTAACTTCTCGCGCAACGCCTCGATGTCCGAGACCAGATGCCACGTCGTGTTGTCTTCGAGATTCGCGGAAGGCTTGCTCTTGCCGCAGCCGCGTTGATCGAACAGCACGATGCGGTATTTCTTCGGATCGAAGAACTGGCGCATCTTCGGGCTCGTGCCGCCGCCCGGACCGCCGTGCAGGAAGATGACGGGTTTGCCTTTCGGGTTGCCGCTCTGCTCGTAGTAAATCTCGTGCACGGGCGACACGCGCAGCCTGCCGGTGTCGTACGGCTTGATCGGCGGATGAAAGTCGCCTGGCTTGCGCGCGCCAGCGGGTGCCGCTTTCCGCGCGACAGCCTTCGCGCCCGTCTTCGCTTTCGACTTCACCTTCGCTCTAACCAGTTTCTTCTTAGCCATGAGTTCCTCCGGGGAGCATCGCACCCAGCGGCTGCCCCCCGACCAGATGCATGTGCAGGTGATACACCACCTGCCCGCCATGTTTGTTGCAGTTCACGATGAGCCGGAAGCCGTTCTCCGCGATGCCTTCCTTTTTCGCGATGTCGCGTGCGACGACGAACATGTGTCCCAACGTTTGCTCGTCGTCGGCGCTGACGTCGTTCACCGTCGGAATCGGCTTGTTGGGGATGATCAACACGTGCACCGGCGCCTGCGGCGCGATGTCGCGAAACGCGGTGACACGATCGTCCTGGTGGACGATGGTCGCCGGAATTTCACCGGCGACGATCTTCTCGAAGAGGGTGGGCATGCGGGCGCGAACCTCGACTGGAAAGCCGTCGAGGATACGCGCCCGCCGCGTTGTGAGTCACGGTACAGCGCGTTCAGAATTCCAGCCGCACTCCCGCGCCGATCGACCGGCCGGGCAACGGTGCGCGTTCCTTGAGCGGCGAGGTGTGGCGACGCGCATCCACATCGAGCAAGTTGTCCGCGCGCAGGTAGGTCAGCAATCGCCGGCTGCCGAACGGCAGCGACCACGACGCGTCGGCGCCTAACATCGTGTACCCGTCGGTGGGCAGCTCGTTGTCGGCAATGCGCGTCTGGCTGGAGTAGCGGTGCGCCGCGACGCCCGCCGACCAGATGCCGCGCGAGTAACGCACTGTCGCACCGACGCGCAGCGGCGGAATCTGCGGCAGGTCGCCGCCGCCATCGACGAATTCCGCCCGCACGGTGTCAGCGACGAGCTTCGTCGAGAGAGCGCCTTCGGCGATTGTGAGCTCCGGCAGATTGACTTCCGCCTCGAAGCCGGTGAACTCGGCATCGCTCTGCGAGTAGACGGCCACGGGGAATTCTTCCTCGATCCCGCCCGTCAGTGCGGCGTAGATGTAGTCGCGATAGGCGCTGCGATACGCCGTGAACGACGCGCTCCAGTTGGAGCTCTGGTGCCGCAACGAGGCGTCGACCGTGATCGCGTGCTCGGGCCGCAGGCTCGTGTCGCCGATCTCGAAGCGCTGGATGGCGATGTGCGCGCCGTCGGCGTAAAGCTCCGTCGACGTCGGATGGCGCTGCGTCGACGTCACGTTGATCGCCGTGTTCCAGCTTTCCGCGAACCGCCAGACGAGGCCGCCGGAGAAGTTCATGCGCGCGGCGTCGTAATCGGGCAGATCGCCGGCGGGCGTGATCTCCTGTTGTTCGAGTCGCGCGCCGAGCTCGATCGCCACGGCTCCGAAGGCGCGCTCCTCGTAGCCGAACACGCCGACATTGCGCGTGACCGACGCCGGCACGAACGCCTCTTCTCCCAACGCCGCGAAATCGATGTCGCGGAACTGCATGCCGAACGTGCCGCGCCAGCCGGCGAGCTTCGCGTGTTCGAACGTGAAGCGCGCGGCGAGACCGTCCTGGTCGAATTGCGTACCGACCTCGCCGCCGGGCTCGAGCTCGGCATGCTCGTAGCGATTGAACGCGATGCGGGCTCTTGCTGCGTCGAGCCACGAGCCGTGCGGGTGCCAGTCGCCGTTGAAGTCGAAGCGTGTCTGTCGCATGTCGATCGACACGCCTTCCTCGGCGCCCGGGATGCCGTACTGCGTTTCGAAACGGCTCACCGCGACGCCCGCGAAGCCGGCTTCGCCGACGCGGGAAACTCCAAGCGCGCCGCCGGTCAAACGACTGGCGCTGTCCGCCAGGCGGCCGCGGCCGGCCTCTATCTCTTCGTCAGTGAAATCGCCAGCCGCGCGCGCGCGCCGTGACAACGAGTAGCCTGGAATCCGGACGTCGTCCGTATCCCGCGTGTACGCATCGCCGTGGAAGGACCAGCCGGCGAAGCCGCCGTCGACGCGCACCGCCGCGGCGCGTTCGTCGAGTGCCGTCGAACCTCGCGCTTCCGCGGCGCCCTCGATGGTGTTCGCATACGCCTGCTCCGGCACGCGCCGCACGAGCACATTCACGAGTCCGCCCGCCGCGCCGTTGCCGTAGAGCAGCGTGGCGGGACCGCGCAGGACTTCGACGCGATCCGCGAGCAGCGGATCGATGGTGACGGCGTGGTCGGCGGACAACGCGGCGACATCGAGCGACTCGGCGCCATCCTCGCTGACCTGCACGCGTTCGCCGGTCAGGCCGCGGATGACGGGACGGCTGGCCTGCGGGCCGAAGTAGGTAGCGCTGATGCCCGCGGTCGACGCGAGGGCTTCGCCGATGCTCGTGCCGCGATCGCGGACGAGATCGTCGCCAGACAGGATCGATGTAGGTTGCGCGACTTCGAGCGTGGATCGCCGCAGCGCGGTCGCCGTGACGACGACCTCCTGCAGGTCGTCGCGTTCGTGGTCGTGGGGTTCGGCGGCCCACGAGGGACTCGGTACAAAGGGACTGAAAACAACGGCAATGAGTGCCGTGAAACGAAAACGCATGACGCTCTCCTGAAGTGATGAACACGGCCGCGGGCTTTCGCGCGCGACGCGGAACGAATCGACTTCAGGCGAGAGGCGGACCTCGGGAGGGAGGCCAAAGGTGCGGCGTGTCGAGAGCCAGGCGCTCGAGGCGTTCGGCTTCGACGATCGCGAGGAAAACGAAGAGGGCGGTGGGCTCGACCATCGGCGTCGGCGGCGCGGGCAGACGGTCGAACTGGAGGCAGAGCGTGCAATGCTCTTCCGCGATGTGCCCCGGCCCATCGAAACCCGCGTCCAGGTGCGCCGCCGCTGTCGCCACATCGCCACGCGGCACGTGGAAGTGAGACAGATACTGGCTGGTCGCCACGAGCAGGGCGATCGCCAGCAGCGAGCAGAAGTGGACCTTGAGGCGGGTGCGGCGCATGGGGATGCCAGGCAGACTATCGGGTGGCTTCCGGCCCCGCAACTGACGGATAATCGCCGTCCATTGAAGCTGACCTTCGACACCCTTTCCTCCCACCTGTCCGGTGAGCCCGCGCGGGCTTACCTCGTCTCCGGCGATGAAGCGTTGCTCGTCGGCGAAGCCGCGGACGCGATTCGCGCGGGCGTGAAGCACGCCGGCTTCGCGGAGCGCGAAGTCTTCTTCATCGAACGCGTGGCGGACTGGGAAGGCGTGCGTGCCTCGTCTAACAACCTCTCGCTGTTCGGTTCCCGCAAGCTGATCGAAGTGCGGCTGCCCTCGGGCAAGCCCGGCACCGGCGGCGCGAATGCGATCGTCGAACTCCTGCGCAATCCGAATCCCGACAACGTCTACCTGATGATCACCGGCAAGCTCGAGCGCGAGCAGCAGAATTCCGCGTGGGTGAAGGCGTTCGAGTCCACGGGCGCGTGGCTCGCGACGCGGCCCATCGAAGTCGCGAAGCTCCCGCAGTGGCTGCGTACGCGCGCCAAGGCGATGTCGCTCGAGCTCGACGACGATGCCGTGCGATTCATCGTCGAGCAGACCGAAGGCAATCTGCTCGCCGCGCAGCAGGAGCTCGAAAAGCTGCAACTCTACGGCGCCAAGCGCATCGACCTCGCCGCCGTGCAGGCCTCGATCGCCGACAGCGCGCGCTTCGACGTCTTCCAGTTGGGCGACGCGGCGTTGGGCGGCGACGTGCCGCGCGCGCTGCGAATCCTCTCGGGTCTGCACAGCGAAGGCGTCGAGCCGACGCTCGCGCTCTGGTCGCTCTCGCGCGAAATCCACAACACCTGGGGCACGACGCAACACGACACCGGCGCGCGCGGCTGGCAACGGCCGAGCGCGGCGCTCGACAATGCGAAGCGTCGCGCGGGCAAACTGCCATATGCGCGCCTCGCCGCGCGACTCTCGCGAGCGGACCGGATGATCAAAGGTCAGCAACGTGGCAACGCTTGGGATGAGATGGCCCTGATCGTCGTGGAATTCGCGGGCCGCAAGACTCTGCCGCTCACGGGAACGCGCGCCGCGTGACAGCTCCGAAAGAAATCAGCGCCGGAGAGACCGGACCGATCGGCCTCTTCGGCGGCACCTTCGATCCGATCCACTACGGGCACCTGCGCACCGCGTTCGAGCTCTGGCAATCGCTCAAGCTCACCGAGGTCCGCTTCCTGCCGACGGGCAACCCGCCGCATCGCGAGCGCACGCTGGCCGACGCCGCCCTGCGCGTGTCCATGGTCCGCGCCGCCGTGGCGGACCAGCCCGCGTTCGTCGTCGACGATCGCGAAGTCCGGCGCGCGGGCGCGTCTTACACCGTCGACACGCTCACTGAACTTCGTGCGGAATTCCCGCGACGTTCGTTATGTCTGTTGCTCGGCATGGACGCGTTTCTGGGCCTGCCGAACTGGCACCGCTGGCGAGAGTTGTTCGAGCTCGCGCACGTAATCGTCGCGCACCGGCCCGGCTGGCGGGCGCCCACGCAGGGTCCCCTGGGCGAGCTCATGGTCGACCGAGGCACCGGAGCCGTGAACGACCTGCACAAATCGCTGGCTGGGCGCATCTACGTCCATGCCGTCACCCAGCTCGAAATCTCCTCGACAGAATTACGGCAAATCATCGACGCCGGACGTGACCCACGGTTCCTCGTGCCGGACGCGGTCCGCAACATCATCCGCGAGTCCGGGTGCTATGCTCGTCCTCGCTAGTCCACCAACCGGAGTGCAATGACCACGAAAGCCAATCCCCGCCGTGCCACTGCGCCGGCCAAAGCGAAGCCTGAAGCGAAGCCGGCTCTCAAATCGAAGAGTTTGGCCAAGGCCAAGCCAGCCCTTCCGAACGCGCTGCTGAGAATCGTCAACGACGCGCTCGACGACATGAAGGCGGTCAACGTCAAAGTCATCGACGTTCGACATCTCACCGATATCACCGACATCGTCGTGGTCGCATCCGGCAACTCGGATCGGCACGTGAAATCGATCGCCGATCGCGTGGTGCAATTCGCCAAGCAGAACGACTTCCGCCCGTTGGGCGTCGAAGGCGCGCGCGAAGGCGAGTGGGTGCTCGTCGATCTGACGGACGTGGTGGTGCACGTGATGCTGCCGCGCGTGCGCGAGTTCTACGGCCTCGAGAATCTCTGGGAAGACGCGACGCCCGCGGACTCGACCAAGGTGCCGAAGGAATCGAAGGAATCGAAGGAATCGAAGGAACCGAAGACACCGAAGACACCGAAGACACCGAAAGTGCCGCCGCGTCCCGTTCGAGCCGCCCCGCGAGCGCGCGCCGCCAGATAACCACTCGTGCGCGTGCGCATCCTCGCGGTCGGCACGCGCATGCCCGAGTGGGTGACGACGGCGTACGATGACTACACGCGCCGCCTGCGCGGCTCGATGCGCGTCGATCTCGAAGAGCTGCCCGTCCGCAACAAGGCGGATGAGGAAAAACGCCTGATCGAACGCGTCGGCGACGACTACCTGGTCGCCCTCGACGAGCACGGCAAGACTCGCACCACGCGCGCTCTCGCGAAATGGTTAGGCGAGCGCATCCAGGATGGCCGCAACCTCTCGTTCGTGATCGGCGGCCCGGACGGCCTGGGTCCGGACCTCCTCAAACAGGCCGTTTGGCGCTGGTCGCTGTCGCCGCTGACCTTTCCGCATGCGATGGTGCGCGTGATGCTGGCCGAACAGCTGTATCGCGCGCACAGCGTCCTGCACAATCACCCGTATCATCGCGAATAGGTCGAATAGAAATTCGAGGGGTCGATGGTCGAACAAACAAGAACGCCGGTGCTTCGTCTCGCCTCGGCGTCTCCGCGCCGCCGCCAGTTGTTAGAGCTCATCGGCGTGCCGCACTTGGTCACGCCGGCCGACATCGACGAGACGCCGCGCGCCGCGGAGCCCGCCGACGAGTATGTCGTCCGGCTCGCGCTCGAAAAGTCGGACGCGATCTGGCAACGGCACACCGATCTGCCAGTGCTCGCGGCCGACACCACGGTCGTCATCGACGGCGAAATCCTCGGCAAGCCCGAATCCGAAGTCGATGCGCGCGACATGCTGGGCAAGCTCTCCGGCCGCGCGCACATCGTGCACACCGGCATCGCGCTGCGCACCGCGCGCGGCACGCGGTCGGACCTGTCGACGACGCACGTATCGTTCACGGCGCTGACGCCCGGCGCGATCCGCGCCTACTGGGCCAGCGGCGAGCCTCAGGGCAAGGCCGGCGCTTACGCGATCCAGGGCCTTGGCGCCGTGTTCGTGAGCGGAGTGGATGGCAGCTACACCGGCGTCATGGGTCTGCCCCTGTTCGAGACGGCGCAACTCTTGCGCGCGGCGGGCATCCCTGTCTGGAATGGCGCGCTCGCGGCAGAGGAACGCGCGTGACCACCGAAATCCTGATCAACGTCGCCCCGCGCGAGAACCGCGGCGCCCTCATCGAAAACGGCGTGCTGACCGAGCTCTTCGTCGAGCGCCAGAGCCGCCGCGGAATCGTCAGCAATCTCTACAAGGGCCGCGTGCAGCGGGTGCTCCCGGGCATGCAGGCCGCGTTCATCGAGATCGGACTCGAACGCACGGCGTTCCTGCACGCCGCCGACATCGCCGCGATGAACAGCGACAACACGATGGTCGGCTCCGTGGCGCAGGCCGAGGACATCAAGAGCCTCGTGCGCGAGGGCGACGACATCCTCGTGCAGGTCGTGAAGGACCCGATGGGCACCAAGGGCGCGCGCCTGACGACGTTCGTCGCATTGCCCTCGCGGCTGATGGTCTACATGCCGCGCGGCGAAGGCATCGGCGTCTCCTCGCGCATCGAAGACGAAGCCGAACGCGCGCGGCTCAAGGATCTCGTGCTCGAAGCGGTGCCACCGGTCGGCAACGGCGGTTACATCGTGCGCACGGCGGCGCAGGGCGCGACGGTCGCGCAGATTCGCGAGGACATCGAATATCTGGCGCGACTCTGGCTGCATGTGAAGGAGAAAGGGCTCATGTCCTCGGCCGGCGAACTGGTCTACGAAGACCTGCCGCTGCCCACACGCATCCTGCGCGACGAACTCGCGCGCGGCGTCGATCGCGTGTTCGTCGACAACCCGGCCGCGCACGCGAAGATGCTCGAGTTCGCCGCGAGCTTCATGCCCGGCAGCACGACTACCATCGAGCTGTATTCGGGAGCCCGACCGATTTTTGATCTGCACGGCATCGAAGAGGAGATCGGCAAGGCGCTCGAGCGCAGCGTGAATCTCAAGTCCGGCGGCCACCTGGTCATCGACCAGACCGAATCGATGACGACGATCGACGTCAACACGGGCGGTTTCGTCGGACACCGCAATCTCGAAGACACGATCTTCCGCACCAACCTCGAAGCGGCGGTCGCGATCGCGCGCCAGCTTCGGCTGCGAAATCTCGGCGGCATCATCATCATCGACTTCATCGACATGACGGATGCCGGGCATCGCACCCAGGTCATGGAGGCGTTGCAGCGCGCGCTGGCGGGCGATCACGCCCAGACCCACATCGCGAGCGTATCGTCGCTCGGCCTCGTGGAGATGACCCGCAAGAGAACTCGCGACAGCCTGGAACATTTGCTGTGTGCGTCCTGTCCCAGTTGTGAAGGCCGGGGATTCGTGCGGACGCCTGAAACCGTGTGCCACGAGATATTCCGTGAAATTGTGCGCCAGAGCAGGCAGTTCCAGAGCAAGGAACTGCTAATTTTGGCCCACCAGAACGTGATCGACCGCCTGCTGGACGACGAGTCCGCGGTGCTCGCGGAGCTGGAACACCAGATCGGGCGGCCGATCCGGTTGCAGGTGGAAACGCTCTACGGCTTCGATCAATACGACGTGGTGCTGGCGTGAACTGATGAATGAGACAACCCTGAATCAAGGGGGGGCAACGGGCGATCACCCGCATTGGGTGAGACGCTTCGCGTTGGGTCTGTTCTGCCTGGGTCTCGTTCTGGTTCTCGGCTTCGTCTTCACACGCGTGATCGCCGCGCGCGTTCCCGAACAACGCGCCACTCTCGAAAAGCTCATCACCGATCGCACCGGCCTCGACGTGCGCTTCGAGAACGTGCGCTTCGCGTGGGACCTGAAAGGCACGAGCGCGGTGTTCGATCGCGTCGAGCTCACCGACCCTCGCGCGGGCCGCGTGCGGGTCGTCGCGCCGGAGCTGCGCGTCGAGTTCGATACCTGGAATTTCCTGCGCCACCAGCAATTCTCGTTCGGTCACGTCACGCTCTCGTCGCCGGACGTCGAGATCTACCGCGACGCGGATGAGTCGCAGCCCCGCGCCGCCGCGCCGCGTGGCGTCAAAGCGGGCGCGGCGGCAGTCGATGACGAAGCCGCCCTCGTGCGTCGTTACCTCGGCTGGGCCGGACAAATGCCCGTTGGCCGCATCGAGGTCGAGAACGCCCGTGTGCATCTCGTGGAGCGCGGACCGTCTTCGAAGCGGAAGGGCGCGTTGCGTCAGAGTTTCACGCTGAGTCAGGCCGTCGTCAGCCGCGGCGCGTCGACGTTCAACGCGTACGGCACGATGTTGCTCGCGCAGGATGTCGGCCAATCGTTGTTCGTGTCCGCCAAGCTCGAGGGCCTGGGGACGGCCAACGAGGCTCCCGCGGCGCTGTCCGGCGATCTGCGCGTCATCGCGCGGCGCGTATTCCTCGACAAGCTGTCGTTCGGCGATCTGCGCGGCCGCGGCACGCTCGATGCGACACTCGCGATTCGTGCCGGTCGCGTGTCGGCCGGCAGTTGGCGCGCGAGTGCGCGGGAGCTGATGCTGACCGCCAGCGGCACGCGCTTCGACCACGTTTCTTTCTCGGGCAAGCTCGACCGCGACCCGCAGTCCCGCGGCGATGCGGATGTCCTGCTCGACGTCACCGACCTGCAGATCACGCGCGGCGAGCGCCTCGAGCGCGCGCCGAAGCTCGCGGCGCGCATCGCGCTCGCGCCCGGGACGACTCGCGTCGCGCGCACTCGCGTCGATGCGGAGCGCGTGCCCTTCATGGCCGGTGAACTGCTCGCCGGCATCTTCGCGCCGGAGTTCTCGACCGCCGGCTCCGACTGGCAGCCCGTCGCGGGACAGTTGCGCGATCTGCGCTTCGAGTCGCGCGGCGGCGCGGATCGCTGGACGTTCACGGCGCGAATCGAAGGCGCCGATTTCGCGCGCTCGACCGATCGTGCGCGACTGACTCAAGTGGCCGCGCGCGTCGTGCTCGATCCGCGCGCGCTCGAACTGCGCTTCGATCCGGCGGCACAGCCGCTGTTGCGCATGGACTGGGAAAGCGCGTCGCGCGCGCTCACGTTCGACGGCGCGGTGACTTTCGACATCGAAGGCAACACGGTCTGGCGATTCGAGGACTTCTCGGTGCGCAGCGGTGCGACCCGCCTCGCGGTGAACGGCGAGTGGAATGTGAGGACTTCGAATCCGGCGCCGCTCGACATCGAAGTTGCGCAGGTCGATCGCGCGTTGCTCGGCGACGTCTGGACTTTGCTCGCGCCCGGCGAGGAGACACACGCACTGTTGGCGAGCGCCACGGCCGCGACCATCGAGAGCGGCAAGCTCAAACTACTTCCGCTGCGCGTCGCGCCGGGCGCGCCCGGCAGCGGCGCACCCGACTGGCGTCGCTCCACCGGCAAACTCGTGCTCGCGGATCTCGCGAGCGGCGATGTACCCAGACTCTCGGATGGCCGCGGCACCGTCGAATTTGCGCGGGGCGGCGCGGTGCTGCGCCTCGACAGCGGCAGCCTCGACGACATGACGATACGCTCCGCGCGCCTCGACTGGCCGCGCGATGCCGCGCCGCGCCTGCGTGCGTCGCTCGACGGCTCGCTCGCGTCGCCGCTGTTGCGAGAGACGCTCGTGGCGCAGGGTCTCGAGCGACTGACCGGCAACGTGTCATTCGACGCGGACGTGCGCGGCGAGAAGGCGTTGCGCGACAGCCAAGCCTGGCGGGTCACCGCGCGCGTGAGCAATGCGTCGGTGCCGCTCGCGGGCGGATTACCGGCTATCTCCGGCATCGCGGGCACCCTGCGCTATTCCGATCGGCAGTTGCGCGCGCTCGAGCTCGAGGGACAGTGGATGGGCGGTCCCGTCGACATCGTCGCGCGGCGCGCGACCCCGCGCGCGCCGTTTGCATTCGCGATGAGCGGCGTGGCCGACGCGTCGCCGCTGCTGCGCGTGCTCGGACAGGATGCCGCTGCGGATCGCGTGAGCGGCGAGCTCGCCTGGAGCGGCACGGCGCAACGAACCCAGGGCGCGGACGCGTGGCAGATCGAGCTCGGCAGCAATCTCTCGGGAGTCGAGAGCCGCTTGCCCGCGCCTTTCGAGAAAGCTCGCGCGCAGGCTCTCCCCGTCAACGCGCGCCTGCGCGTGGATGCGGGCGGCGTGCGCGAATTCTCGATCGACGGGCGCGACCTTGTCGTCGATGGCAAGGCTCACCAGGGCGCGATCACCGCGACCTTCAAGATTCAGGGCGTCGAGGGCGAGCTCACGCGCGCCGCGCGATCGGATCCCGAGTTGCGCATCGCGCGACTCGATGCGAAGCGCGCGCCGGGAGTTTTCGCGGTCGCCAGCGCGATGCTCCCCGCCAACGGCGACGTCGCGCTCGACATCGCGGATGTCCGTTTTGGCGAGAACACTCTCGGTGCACTGCGAGCGACGTTCATGCGCCGCGACGGCGGTTTGAGTTTCCGTCTCGAATCCGCGGACGGCGCGCCGCATCAGTTCTCTCTCGATGGCGGCTGCGTCGATGGCACCTGTCGCGCGAATTTCGTCGCCCACACGCCGCAGCTCGCGACGCTCGTGCGTGACGTGCGGTTGCCCGCCGAGTGGCCCCGGGAATCTCTGCATGCGAAGGGAGAAGTGCAATGGCCGCACGACCCGGACGCGGAGTTTCCGCGTTCGCTCGCGGGACAGTTCGATTTCGAGGCGCAAGGCGCGGATGGCGGTCACGTGCTGACCGCCGATGCAACGCTCGCCGAAGGGCAGATACAGCTCGCGAACGTGCAGGGCGCAGGTCCCGGGCCCGATCAGGTCTTCCGCGGCAGCGGCCGTGTCGGCCTCATGGAGCGCGACTACGACCTCACCGTCGACTACGAGAAGCTGTCGCTCGCCGCGACGGCGGTTCCGACCCCGGCGCGTGCGCGCCTTGCGCGGGCGTGGAGCGTGCTGCGTGGCTCCGCGGCGCGCCGCGGCTGGACCGAAGCCCCGGAATCGCGCCGTGTTCAGTGGCATGGCTATTGGGATTAAAGAGCCGCTGCCTGACAATACCGCCGTGAAAATCGCGGCAATACAAATGACCTCCGGCCACGACATCGACGCCAACCTCGAGGCGGCGGGCCGGTTCCTGTCCGACGCCGCGCGCCAGGGTGCGGTGCTCGCGGCGCTGCCGGAAAATTTCGCGTTCATGGGCAAGGACAGCGGCGACAAGCGCGCCATCGCTGAACCCGACGGCGCCGGAAAGATTCAGAACTTCCTCGCTGACAGTGCCCGTCGGTTGAAGCTGTGGATTGTCGGCGGCACGGTGCCGCTGCTGTCATCGACGGCCGGGGGCGGCGATGGACGCGTGAGCGCATCGAGCCTCGTCTACGACGCGGACGGAAAACGCGCCGCCCGTTACGACAAGATCCACCTGTTCGACGTGGACGTTCCGGGCAGCGTCGAATCGCACCGCGAATCCGCGCACACGCTGCCGGGGCGCGATCCGCAACTCGTCGATACGCCGGCCGGCAAGCTCGGGCTCTCGGTCTGTTACGACATGCGCTTTCCGGAGCTGTTTCGCGTGCTGTCGCGCCAGGGCGCGGATGTGTTCGCGGTGCCCGCGGCATTCACTGTTCCGACCGGCCGCGCGCACTGGGAATCCCTGTTACGCGCGCGCGCGATCGAGAACCTCTGCGCGCTGATCGCGCCCGCGCAATGGGGCGTGCATCCGAACGGTCGCGAGACCTACGGCGATTCGCTGATCCTGGACCACTGGGGCAACGTGCTCGCGCGACTGCCGGACGGCACCGGCGCGATAGTGGCTGATCTCGACGCCGCCGCGCGCCGGGAAGCCCGGCGGAAATTCCCCGCGCTCGGGCATCGCGTCATTTTCGCCACATGACGATGCTCGTGATCCGCCGCCTGCACGTCCCCTGGATGGACCGGGCGCGGCAGTACCTCGTCTTCGTGGATGGCGAGAAGAAGGCGCAGATCGCCAACGACTCGACCGTGCAGATCGGGGTCATGCCGGGCGAGCACCGCGTCGAGCTGCGAATCGACTGGTGCCGGTCGCCGGAAGTGACGTTCCGCATTGAACATGGCGCGATCGCCCGCATGGAGTGCAAGGCCAACGCGAGCCCCTGGCTGGCGCTGCTGTACATTACGGTCTGGCGTCGCAAATACATTGCCCTCAACACGGTGGACTC
This sequence comes from Pseudomonadota bacterium, assembly GCA_043747835.1. Lineage (GTDB taxonomy): Bacteria > Pseudomonadota > Gammaproteobacteria > Steroidobacterales > Steroidobacteraceae > CADEED01. Next base: position 34,439 of record JAYTOK010000110.1, read on the forward strand.
TTGGTCGCAGTAAATCCCGTTGACTCCCTCGCCATCGCGCGCGAACTCATCCTGAAGCCGGGCGGCATCGACGACTCGCGCCTGGACGGCGCGCTGTCGCAGGTGATGTCGAGCTCGATCGACTCCGCCGACCTGTATTTCCAGTTGTCCCGCGAAGAGAGCTGGGCGCTCGAGGACGGCATCGTCAAGGAAGGCAGCGCCAGCATCGAGCAGGGCGTGGGCGTTCGCGCCGTCGCGGGCGAGAAGACGGGCTTCGCGTATTCCGACGAGATCGTGATGCCCGCGCTGGAAGAAGCGTCGCGCGCCGCACGCGCCATCGCGCTGCGCGGCAGCGAACGCGCGGCGCACGGTGTCGTGCCCGCGACCGGCCACAGTCTCTATCTACCGATCGATCCGGTCGCGAGCTTCACGTCGAGCGAGAAGGTGTCGTGGCTCGAGCGCGTGGACCGCGAGACCCGCAAGATGGATCCGCGCGTCATGCAGGTCATGGCGAGCGTGGTCGCGGTGCACGAAGTCGTGCTGATCGCGAACAGCGAGGGCCATCTCGCGGCGGACGTGCGGCCACTCGTGCGCTTCAACGTGTCGGTGATCGTCGAGCAGGACGGACGCCGGGAGCAGGGCTACGCCGGCTCCGGTGGCCGCTTCACACTTCCCGAGCTCGTGGCGGACGACAAGCCGCTCGCGCTCGCGCGCGAGGCCGTGCGCCAGGCGCTCGTGAACCTGGATGCCATCGCCGCGCCCGCGGGCCACATGACCGTCGTGCTGGGTCCGGGCTGGCCCGGGATCCTGCTGCACGAAGCGATCGGTCACGGGCTCGAAGGCGACTTCAATCGCAAGGGCACGTCCGCGTTCTCCGGCCGCATCGGCGAAAAGGTCGCGTCGGAACTCTGCACGATTGTCGATGACGGCACCCTGAGTCGCCGCCGCGGCTCCCTCAACATCGACGATGAAGGCACGCCGACCCAGTGCACGACGCTGATCGAAAACGGCGTGCTCAAGGGGTATCTGCAGGACAAGATGAATGCGCGCCTCACGGGCACGAAATCCACGGGCAATGGCCGGCGCGAATCGTTCGCGAGCATCACGCTGCCGCGCATGACCAACACCTACATGCGTCCGGGCAAGACTCCTCCGGGAGAGATCCTCGCGTCGGTGCAGAAGGGCATCTACGCCGTGAATTTCGGCGGCGGCCAGGTCGACATCACCTCCGGCAAGTTCGTGTTCTCTGCGAGCGAGGCGTACCTGATCGAAAACGGCAAGGTGGGTGCGCCGATCAAGGGCGCGACGCTGATCGGCAACGGACCCGACGTGCTGACTCGCGTGTCGATGGTCGGCAACGACCTCAAGCTCGACGATGGCGTGGGAACGTGCGGCAAGGAAGGGCAGAGCGTGCCCGTGGGTGTCGGTCAGCCCACGTTGCGGATCGACGGCCTTACAGTCGGCGGAACGGGCTGAACCTCGCCGCGTCACCTCGCGATGTTCGAATTGCTCTCGAGGCCCAGCACCTTCACGCCCGAGACGGTGTTCACCAGGATCCACCGGTCCGAGCTTTCCGTCTGCAACGTGACGTCCTTGTGCGGGATCGTCGACGTGCGTTCCTCATCGTAGGAAACGCGCGCGGTCCAGGGTTCGTACCAACGGCGTGAAACGCGGAAGTGGTTGCGGGTCGCCCGAGTCTGCATGCCGAGCTGCATGACGCCTTTCGTCGCGAAGGCGATGTGATCGCACCATTCCTGTCTGCCGCCTTCGATGCGTACCGTGCCGACCAGCTCGGATGTGCCATCCGCGACCGCGACTTCGAGGTCCTCGTGCATCCGCTCGCAGTATTCCTCCGAGCGCCCTTGCATCGAGAGCGCTTCGAGCTGATCGAGATACGCGATCGTGGCGTTGTCCGACAAGGTGATCGCCGGCCACCCCCAGATGCCCGCGGCCGCGAGAACGATCAATCCGAGAACTGTTTTCACCACGTCTCCTCGCAAATCTCGACGAATTCACAGCGAATCGATCTGCCGAAAAACCCTGGTCGCATGCACTATCACAACGCGCGGACGACAGGGATGTCGGCAAAGTGCGTCAGCATTTTGTAGCGGAGGGATTCGCTCCGCGCCTACAACTCAATCAGACGCGAACATAATGAAGTGCGCATTTTGCGACATTGGAAACTCTGTGAATTGAGGCACACCATGGCCACCACATGGTTCAGCACACTGCACGCGCGTTACAAGACGCCACTCATCCACGGAGTCCTTCGACAATGCGTAACGACAACAGCGGCGAATTCAGAATCAATCTTCCGCCCGATGTGCTCGCGGAAATGCGTCGCCAGACGGGAACTGCCCGCGCCACGATGCAAGTCGATGGATTCCGCCCGGGTCTCTTCGGTCGGCTCATCAATCTGCTGACCGGCCGCCGCAGCTGAGATTTTTCCGGTCTTAGACCGGTAAACGAACGAGGGGCGCGCAGACCTTGCGGTTTGCGCGCCCCTTTTCATTTCTGACGCCGGATCGAGTCGGGAACGATTCAGTTCCTGACCGAAGCCTCTTCCCGCCCATCGTCCGATTCTTCGCCAGAGTCGTTCGCGTCCTCGTTCGCGGCGTTCGCATTCACGCGCGGCAACTCGTCGTGCGTGTCCGCGAGGTGCGCGACCTGGTCGTCCACATAGAGCAATTGGTGCTGGCCGACTTCGACGAGATCGCCATCGCGCAGCGTGTGCCGCCGAACGCGCTTGCCGCGGATCACGAGACCGTTCGTGCTGTTGAGGTCCTCGATCACCGTCAGCCCATCGCTGCCCGTCACGAGCTGGCAGTGGTGGCGGCTGATGAATTTGCTGTCGATCTGCAGGTCGTTGTCCGGCGTGCGCCCGATGACCTTGCGTCCGGGCACCAGGTGCAGTTCGGTGACGGCCTTGCCTTCGGTCGAAAGCACGACTTTCGCTAGCGCCTTTTGCACGCGATCGCCGTGGCCGGACGGCTCCGGCGCGCCGCGCGCGACGACGCGCGCCGCGAACTCGACCCACTGCAACTCGGCGAGCGCCGAGGCGACGTCACCGAGCGTGATGTGATCGCGGTCATCGCCATACGCGGCCATCATCGAGGTGTCGCACAGCGTGTTCACGAGACGCGGCACGCCGCCGGTGAATCTGAAGATCTCGGCGAAAGTGTCTTCGGCGAAGATCGCGCGGCCGTTTGCGCCGGCGACTTCGAGGCGATGCACGACATAGCTACGCAGGTCGTCTTTCGACAGCGCGCCCAGGTGGAACCGCAGGCGCACGCGCTGCGCGAGCTGCACGAGTTCGGGCGAATCGAGTTTTTCGTTGAGGTCCGGCTGGCCCGCGAGAATGATGCGCAGCACTTTCTCTTTCGTCGACTCGATGCCGGACAGCAGGCGGATTTCCTCGAGCACCTTCAGTGAGAGGTTCTGGGCCTCGTCGATGATGAGCAGGACCTTTCGGCCCGCGGCGTACTGTTCGATCAGAAAGCTGTTGAGGGTCGCGATCAACTCGGCCTTTTTCATCTTGAAGGGCGAGAAGCCGAACTGAACCAGCACCGACTGCAGGAACTCGACCGCGCTGACCTGCGTCTGGCTGATCTGGGCGACGACGACGTCGGAATCGAGCTGGCGCAGGAAGCTTTCGATGAGAGTGGTCTTACCCGAGCCGATCTCGCCCGTGATGATCACGAAGCCGTCGGTGAACCAGATGGTCGACTCCATGTACGCCTTCGCGCGCGCATGGGCGCGCGAGAGGTACAGGAACTGCGGGTCCGGACTTAAGCGGAACGGCAATTCACGGAGTTTGAAAGTCTCGAGGTACATGGGAGCGACCGATATTACGGTAAAGCTCGGGAACGGGGTCGGGAAACCCCTAAACGGGATTATCGAAGTGTGAGCCAGGTTGGGCGGTCGACGCGGGAGAGCACGTCCAGGGCGCGCCGGTCCCGGCCACGGGCCGTGGGGTCGAGCAGGGTCAGGTGCCCCAGTTTGCGTCCCGGGCGGGGGTTTTTCCCGTAGTCGTGCCAGTGGAGTCCGACTTCGGCCAGAAGTTTGTCGCGCGCGGGTAGTTCGCCGAGAAGATTGATCATCGCGGAGTGGCCGCGCGGGCGCGTACTGCCGAGCGGCAGGCCGGCGATCGCGCGCACGTGGTTCTCGAACTGGCTCGTCTCCGCGCCCTCGATCGTCCAGTGCCCCGAGTTGTGCACGCGGGGCGCCATTTCGTTCGCGACGAGCTGGCCGCGCCGGACGAAGAACTCGATGGTCAGCACGCCGACGTAGTCGAAGTGCTCGACGAGCTTGCGCGCCGCATTCTGCGCGCGGCGCGTGACAGTCGTATTGCCGAACGGCGCGCGGGTGAGTCGCAAAATGCCGCCGCGATGCACGTTGAGGCAGAGTGGATAGAAGGCCAGTTCGCCTTTGAGCCCGCGCGCGCAGATGATCGACACTTCGTACTCGAAGGGTACAAGGTTCTCGTAAAGCAACGGAGTTTTACCCAACTCTTCCCACGCGCGGTCGACGTCCGCTTTCCTGCGGAGCACTGCCTGGCCCTTGCCGTCGTACCCGAGGCGGCGCGTCTTGAGCACGCCGGGCAGGCCGATGCGGGAGATGGCCGCATCGAGATCCGCGCGCGTGTTGATCGACGCGTATTGCGTGGTCGGAATCCCGAGCAACTCGAACGTACGCTTCTCGGAGAGACGATCCTGCGCCGCAGACAGCGCGCGCAGTGGCGGCGCGATGCGCGCCTTGCCGGGAAGCCCCTCGAGCGCCTCGACGGGGATGTTCTCCCAGTCGAAGGTCAGCACGTCGCAACGCCGCGAGAGTTCACCTAACAACTTGCGATCGGTGAGCTCGCCGGTGAGTATGGGCGCGACCTGGCCGCCGGGCGTGCGCGCGTCCTTGTCGAGGAACAGGAAGTCGAGTCCGAGTGGATAGCCGGCGAGGGCCATCATGCGCCCGAGCTGTCCGGCGCCGACGACGCCCACGGTCATGATTTGGACGGATCGGCCTTGGCGAGGACTTTCTCGGTCTGCTCAGCGCGGAATTTCTTCAGCGCCGCGTCGATCTCGGGGCGCTTGTTCGCGAGGATCGCGGCCGCCGCGAGTCCCGCGTTCGTAGCTCCCGCCGTGCCGATCGCGAAGGTGGCCACGGGAATCCCCGCGGGCATCTGCACGATGGAGAGCAATGAATCGAGCCCGTTGAGCGTCTTCGTCTGAACCGGCACGCCGAGCACGGGCAGCGTCGTCTTGGATGCGGTCATGCCCGGCAGATGCGCGGCGCCACCCGCGCCGGCGATGATCACTTCGATGCCGCGCCCTTGCGCCGAGGATGCGTACTCGAACAGCAGATCCGGAGTGCGGTGCGCGGAGACCACTTTCGTTTCGTAAGGAATCGCGAGCTGGTCGAGCGCTTCGGCCGCGGCGCGCATCGTCTCCCAATCGGAAGTCGAGCCCATGATGATGCCGACGAGTGGTTTCATCGCGAGATACTAGCCAACCGGCGCCAGTCCGTCATTATTCAAGGCGCTTCAAACAAGCCGCGCAAGGTGCGAAAGAGCTCGCGTGACGCCGATTCCCGGCTGCCCGAGTCGACGCGCGCGCCGGTCGCTTTCGCGATCAACACCTGCAGGGCTTTGCGATCCGCGCCGGGCGTCCACTTCATGAGCTCGTCGAGCGCGTCCGGGCCTTCCGTCAACAGGCGCTCGCGCCAGGTCTCGATGCGTTTGTGTTTCTCGGCATCGACGGTCTGATGTCTGGCTCTCGAGGTGAGTGCCGCTTCGATCGGTGCGGGGTCGACATCTCGCATGAGCTTGCCGATGTACTGCCGCTGGCGCGCGAGGCCGCCGCGGCTCGTGATTTTCTGGGCGGCCAGGATCGCGTCGAATAGTCGCTCGTCGAGGTTCAGGGCCCGGAGGTCCGATTCCTTGAGTTCGATGAGACTCTTGCCGAGGTCTTTGGCCGCGGCCGCGTCGCGCTTGCGCGCGCTCTTGCTCGGTCTTCCACCGAATTCCTGCATTTCCTCGTCTTCCTGCATCGTACAATTCTGCCATGCACTCTCAGGAAGTGGACGGATCACGGATCCCCGAGCTCGAAAGCATCGTTTCGGAGTCGCTCAAGCGGGCCAAGGAGCTCGGAGCGACCCAGGCTGAGGCGGACGTGAGCCTGCAAAAAGGACTCACTACCACCGTGCGGCTGGGGGAGGTCGAAACCGTCGAATACCAGCGCGATCGCGGCATGGGCGTAACAGTGTATTTCGGTCAGCGCAAGGGCTCCGCGAGCACCGCGGACCTGTCGCCGCGCGCCGTCGCCGAGACCGTCGAGAAGGCCTGCGACATCGCACGCTACACCGCCGCTGACGACTGCGCCGGACTCGCGGACCCGGGCGAACTCGCGCGCGACATCCCGGATCTCGATCTCGATCACCCCTGGGCACTCTCGCCGGAGGACGCCGTCGAGCTGGCCCGCGCCTGCGAGGCCGCGGGTCGCGTCGTGGATACGCGCATCACGAACTCGGAAGGCGCGAGCGTCGGCTCGCACCGCGGCGTGCGCGTGTACGGCAATTCGCACGGCTTCCTCGCGGGGTATCCTTCGACGAGCCACAGCGTGAGCTGTGTCCTGCTCGCCCAAACTGGCGACGACATGCAGCGGGACTACTGGTATTCCTCCGCGCGCGACGCGCGCGACCTCGAATCGTCGGAATCGATCGGACGCAAGGCCGGCGAGCGCGCCGTGCAGCGGCTCGGCGCACGCAAGCTGCCGACGCAGAAGGCGCGCGTGTTGTATGCGCCCGAAGTCGCGCGCGGACTGATCGGACATTTCCTCGGCGCGATCCGCGGCAGCAGCCAGTACCGCAAGAGCTCATTCCTGTTGGGGGCGTCGGGCAAAGAAGTGTTCCCCTCGTTCCTCGAGTTGCGCGAGCGGCCACACATCCGCAAAGCGCTCGGCAGCAGCCCCTTCGACGGCGAAGGCGTTGCGACGCGCGATCGGGAGATCGTGAAGGACGGCGTGTTGCAGGGCTACGTGCTCGGTAGTTATTCCGCGCGCAAGCTCGGCCTCAAGACCACGGGCAACGCGGGCGGGACGCATAACCTGCTCGTCGAGTCGAAGACCGCCGGCGTCGAGATCGGCGCGCTCATGAAGCAGCTCGGCACGGGGTTGCTGGTGACGGAGCTCATGGGGCAGGGCGTCAACGGCGTGACCGGCGACTATTCGCGTGGCGCGTCGGGATTCTGGGTCGAGAACGGTGCCCCGGTGTATCCCGTGCACGAGATCACGATCGCGGGGAATCTCAAGGACATGTACAAAAACATCGCGGCGATCGGCAGCGATGTGGATCTGCGCGGCGGCGTGCGGGTCGGGTCGATCCTGATCAGCGAGATGACGATCGCGGGGGAGTGAGGAGGTCTAAAGGGGTCAGATCTGTTAGTCCCCTAACAGATCTGACCCCTTTAGACCTCCTCGACCAGATCCCGCAGCGTCATCTCCCCGCAGCTCTTCCGCCACGCCGCATCCATCACGCCCGCGATCTTGTCCACCGACGGTAGTTTGAGATTGCGCGGCGCGACCTGGCCCGCCTTCTCGTTCCGCGCGATGTCCATGACTTCCTGAATCGTGATGCTGCCGAGATCGCGCGCCGGCAGCAGCCGCTCGTCTTCGGCCATCGTCAGCAGGTGCGCGGCCTCCAGCGAGGTGACGATGCGCGAGATCCCGATGCCGGGCATGCCGAGCTCGTGCGCGAGCGCATCGACGGTCCAGCGCGACTTGCCGTCGTGATACGAGCGGGCGATGAGGTACATGACTTTCAGCGTGAGCTGTTCGCGCTGCACGGCCGAGAGTCGCAGCTCGGTGAGGCCGAGTCGCAGGTAGTGTTTGTTCTGCACGTAGAAAGAGAGTTGCGCGCCGATCAGCAGGATCAGCCAGCCGAAGTACGTCCACAGCAGCGCCGCGACGATGATCGCGAAGCCCGCGTAGACGATCGTCAGCCGCGTCGTGAATACGACGAGGGCCGTGAACAGGTGACCGACCGTAGCCCAAAGGACGCCGGCGACGGCGCCGCCGATGACGGCGGGCTTCCACTTCACCTTCGTGTTCGGAACGAACTTGTACACCGCAGTGAAGATCGCCGCGACCATGATGAACGGCGCGATCTCGATGGCCCACTGGACCATGCGTTCGCCGAACGGCATGTAGCGCGCGATGCCGGCGCCCGCCGTGTCGAGCGCGCGATGCGAAAGTCCCAGGAAACCCACGACGACGATGGGGCCGACGATGAGCAGCGCGACGTATTCGGTCACGCGCCGCGTGAAGCTGCGCGCGTGCTCGACGCGCCAGAGGAAGTTGAAGCCGTCCTCGACTTTCTTGATCGTGCCTAACAATGTCCAGAGCAGCAGCGCGAGACCCAATGAGCCGACGACGCCGGTGCTCACGCTGTCGGCGAACTCCATCACCTTGTTGGTGAACTCGTTGGCCGCGCTCGTGCCCATCGGCTTGAAGAACTCGAGGATGACGGGTTGCAGCTCGCGATGCGCGCCGAAGGCCTTGAGCACGGCGAACGCGAATGCGATGAGCGGGACGAGCGAGAGCAGCGTCGCGTAGACGAGGCCC
>JAYTOK010000111.1:0-4593 GCA_043747835.1 Pseudomonadota bacterium
GGCAAGCGGCCTGGGTCGGTACTGGATCGCGGTCATGGTCTGGTTCTCCCCCGGTTCGAGTGTTGCGTGCATGGCACAACGAATATCTCGTTCGGTTCGAGTCTCCTCGCGCTTCCGGATACCGGTCAATGCATCGGGGCAAGCACTTGCATGGATATGCAACCCGCGGCGATTCCCCCATCGCCAACGATGCGGTCGTTCCGTGGCGTTGACCCCTCAGCCTCGTTCGCGGGATAACGGTGCCCATGCTGCCCGTCGACCTTCCCGACTCGTTCCGACCCATGACGATGGGTCGGGCGATTCAGGCGGCCATGGAGCGCGACCCCGACAAGATCGCGGTCGTGCACGGCGCCCGGTCGCGCAGCTTCCGTGAGTTCGCGGCGCGCGCCCGGCAGTTGTCCTGCGCCGCCGTGTCGGTGCTCGGACTGCGGCCCGGCGATTGCGTCGCGATCGCCAGCGACAACAGCATCGAGTACCTGGAGATCGTCACCGGCATACCTGAGTCGGGCGTACCGGTGGCGACGATCAATGTGCGACTCGCCGATGAGGAGATCGTCGCGATCTGCGACGACTGCGGGGCACGCGTCTTGTTCGCCGATGAGCGGGTTGCCGCGCGACTGCGCGGCGCGCACTTCCGCAATATCGAGCGCATGGTCGTGGCCGGACCCGAGTTCGAAACCCTGCTGCAGGCGGCCGATCCCGCGGCGCCGCTGCCGCGCGTCGAGGAATGGGATACTTGGACCATCCCCTACACCTCGGGCACGACCGGCGAGCCGAAGGGCGTAATGCTGTCGCATCGTGCGCGATTGCTGAACTTCTTCGCGAAGGCGGTGGAGTTCGGCTGCTTCTCACCCGACGATCGCTTCCTGTCGATCACGCCGATGAACCACGGGCCCGGCATTTCGTTCCCGATGAATGCGCTGGTATTTGGCGGTGCAGTCGAAATCATGGACCGCTTCGACCCCGAGGCGGTGCTGCGCAAACTGAAGCGTGGCGGGTTCACGGGCATCTTTACTGTACCGACGCACTTCCACGAGTTCTTCGGGCTCGCTCCCGAGGTGCTGGACGCCTGCCGCCGTCCGCCACTCAAGGCCATCATCTCCAATGCCGCGCCGCTGCCGGCGGCGCTGAAGCCGAAGATCGTCGAGTATTTCGGTGAGGGCCTGCTGCATGAGATGTACAGCTCGACCGAGACCAGCCTGGTCTGCAACCTCCGACCGGAAGACCAGCTGACGAAGCCGGGCAGCGTGGGCCTGCCGTTCGCCCACACGCTGGTGCGGATTCTCGACGAGCAGGGCGAGGACTGCGGCGCGGACGACGTCGGCGAGCTGCACGCCAGTTCGCCGTACCTCTTCAGCGGCTACTGGAACCGGCCCGCCGAAACCGCCGCGGCCTTCCGCGGCGAATGGGTCTCGGTCGGCGACCTGGCGCGCCGCGATGCGCAGGGCTATCTCTACCTCGTCGATCGCCGCAAGGACATGGTGATCTCCGGCGGCGTGAACCTGTATCCGCGCGAAATCGAGCAGGTGCTCGAACAGCATCCCGCGATTGCTGAAGTGGCGGTCATTGGTGTACCCGACGACAAGTGGGGTGAACGATTGCGGGCGTTCGTGGTGACGCGACCGGGCGCGGGACTCGACCCCGCGGCGCTGCAGAGTTTCTGCAAGGGACGACTGGCCGCGTTCAAGATCCCCCGCGACCTCGTCCTGCTCGACGCACTGCCGCGCAATGCCAGTGGAAAAGTGCTGAAGAACTCGCTGCGCGAACTGTCGCGCACGGACCTCAATTTCGAATCGTGACGGTGCGGGACAGCCGCATGCCGAGATTCATAGAATGTTCCAGGGCACGACTTGGACGCCGTCGCGAACGGCAGCCTCGCTGCCGCCATAAACCAGCCGCTTGTCGATCTTCTCGTCTGCGCCCGAGTCTACGAGCAGATTTTCCAACGCCTGCATGGCTTGAAAATAGTCGCCGCCGATTGTTTCGCCGGACTTGGCTTCCACCAGCAACGTGCGATCCCCCTGGGTTTCGATGAAATCGACTTCGATTCCGCGCGACTCCCTGAAGTGGAACAGTTGCGGTACGTCACCCTGGTGAACTCTTCTCTTGTAGATTTCCGAGAATACCCAGGTTTCGAACACCGCTCCGCGCAGGGGATGGTGCCGCAACTGCGCTGGCTCCTTGATGCCCAGCAGATAGCAGACCAGCCCGGTGTCGAAGAAATGCAGCTTCGGCGCTTTCACGATCTGTTTTTTGGTATTGCGATGCCACGCGGCCAACCGACAACAGAGGAAGCTCGATTCCAGTACCGATAGCCACGCACTCGCCGTGTTGTGCGAAATGCCGGCATCGGCACCCAGTGCAGACAACTTTACTTCCTGCGCCGTGTGCGCTGCGCACAAACGCAGGAACGTGGTGAAGCGGCCAAGATCTCCGACGTTGAGGATCTGCCGCAGGTCGCGCTGTACATAGGTGGCCACATAGTCGGCCAGCCATTGCTGCGCAGGAATGCTTCGATCGTAGATTCGCGGGTATCCGCCGGTCCACAGCAGCGCGAACAGGTCTTTGGGTGCATTTGAAAAGGCGGCAAGCTCCTCACGACTGAACGGCAGCAAGTGGAGGATTCCCGCTCGGCCCGCAAGCGATTGCGATACCGCCTGGGAGATCGCGAGATTTTGCGAACCCGTCAGGATGAATCGTCCCGGAGTGGGATCGCGATCCACGTCATCCTGCAGATAGCTCAACAGGTCCGGTGCGTGCTGCACCTCATCGATGATCGCGCCATGCCGATACTGCGAGAGAAAGCCTCGCGGATCGGTGCGCGCAAACTCCCGGGTATCGAGGGGCTCCAGCGTCACATACGCTTTGTCCGGGAAAGCCGCCTTGGTCAGCGTTGTTTTTCCCGATTGGCGGGGCCCGTCCAGCATCACGACGGGATAGTATCCGGCGGTAATTAACAGTTTATTCAACAGGATGCGCGGATTCACTGATCGTATTCCTCGTTCTGTATGGATTGTAAATTCAATTTAGAATCTATGCGAGTGGCCAGATGCTGGGCTGCAGTCCGACTTGACCGGCGTGTCAGCATTGACTAATTTGCAATCATTGATGACAAGGGGATGCCATGGCGAGCATGACCATCCGGGACCTGGACGATGACCTCAAGAGCCGTCTGCGCGTGCGTGCCGCGCGCCACGGCAGGTCGATGGAAGAGGAAGCGCGAGACATCCTGCGATCGGCGCTGTCGGCGAGGTCGAGGCGACCCATCTCGCTGGTGGATTCGATTCGCTCGCGATTCGAACCCATCGGGGGTGTAGAACTCGACATCGCACCACGCGAGCCATCGCGGACACGCGTGGAGTTCGATCCTTGATCGTTCTGGATACCAACGTGCTCTCGGAACTCTTCAGGCCAGCGCCCGAACGACGCGTGAGCACATGGCTCGAGCAGCAACCCCCGGGATCGGTGTTCACGACTACGGTGACACAAGCCGAGATCCTGTTCGGCATTCGCGTGCTCCCCGATGGCAAGCGACGACGGGCGCTGGCCGAAGCAGCCCAGGGAGTCTTCAACGAGGTTTTCGAAGAGCGTCTGTTGCCCTTCGACCGGGACGCCGCACAGGCATTTTCGGAGATCAGTGCTACGCGTCGCGGCGCCGGGCGACCCATGGGTCAGTTCGATGCGATGATCGCGGCCATCGCCAGTTCGCGCGGCGCCGCACTGGCCACGCGAAACGCGGCCGACTTTCAGGGATGTGGAATCGATGTTCTGAACCCTTGGGACGCTTGAACGAACCGCGCGACCCGATTCAACCTGCTGCCGAGGAACCTGCAGATGCTCCGACCCTGGACCGCCGACCACTTCGCCCCGATGCCCGCAACGGCCATGAGCCGAGATGAGCCCCCTGAGAAGGGTCGTGATAAGTGCGCGGTGGCACTCGCGATGCTGTTTTTCGGTGCCCTGTCGGAAATCGCGGTCGGCGCCGAGGCCGTCGTGGTAGCACCTGCCGCCGCTGCTACTGCAACATCGCCATCGTTGGCCCAGCCAACGCCGGCGCGCTCAACGTGCGCACCGCCCGCCCCGGCACCACTTTCAGCGACTGCCCCGGCTGTCCCGAGATGGTCGTGGTGCCACCGGGCGAGTTCCGCATGGGTTTCGAGGGCGGCGAGCCGGAACGCTACGAAGGACCGGTGCGGGACCTGAAGATCGGCTACTCATTTGCCGCGGGCAAGTACGAGATCACCAACGCGCAGTACCGCGCCTTCGCGAAGGACACGAAGCGCGTGTCGACGACCGGCTGCTTCGCCCTGAGCGGCGACACCTACAAGCCGCAGCCCGGCAAGGGCTGGGAAGACCCGGGCTACGGCCGGCCGATCCGCGACGACGAACCGGCGGCCTGCATCACCTGGACGGACGCGCACGACTACGCCGCATGGCTCGCACGCAAGACCGGCAGGAAGTACCGACTGTTGAGCGAAGCGGAGTGGGAGTACGCCGCGCGTGCAGGCCGTCCCGGTCGCTTCACCTGGGGCGACACGCCGCAGCGCGCCTGCGACGAAGCGAACGTCTACGACCAGTCGGCGGATCGCGCGA
>JAYTOK010000112.1:0-30257 GCA_043747835.1 Pseudomonadota bacterium
GGCTCGGCACTTTTCGGTCATTCGGGGCCAATCCCCATCACATGTGCCGACGGTATTGTCCGCCGACTTCATACAACGCGCGCGAGATCTGGCCCAGCGAACACACGCGCACCGTCTCGAGCAGTTCCTCGAACACATTCCCGCCTGACGCCGCGACGGCCTGCAGTCGCGCGATTGCGTCCGGCGCGGCGACCGCGTTCCGCGCCTGGAATTCGCGCACGCCATCGACCTGCGCGCGCTGCTCCTCGTCCGACGCGCGGAACAGCGGCGCGGCGGCCTGCTCTGCGCCGCCCGTGCCCAAGAACATGTTCACGCCGACGATGGGCAAACTACCGTCGTGTTTTCGCGTCTCGTAGTGCATCGACTCTTCCTGGATCTTGCCGCGCTGATACATCGTCTCCATCGCGCCCAAAACGCCGCCGCGCTCCGCGATCGACTCGAACTCCTTGTACACAGCCTCTTCCACCAGATCGGTGAGCGCTTCGATCGCGAACGAGCCCGCCCAGGGATTCTGAATCTTGTTGAGCCCCAACTCGCGGTTGATGATGAGCTGGATCGCCACCGCGCGCCGCACGCTTTCCTCGGTCGGCGTCGTCAGCGCTTCGTCATAAGCATTCGTGTGCAGCGAATTGCAATTGTCGAAGAGGGCATATAACGCCTGCAGCGTCGTGCGGATGTCGTTGAACTGGATTTCGCGCGCGTGCAGCGACCGGCCCGACGTCTGGATGTGGTACTTCAGCATCTGGCTGCGCGCGCCAGCCTTGTATACATCCTTCATCGCGCGCGCCCAGATGCGTCGCGCGACGCGGCCGATCACCGCGTACTCGGCATCCATGCCATTCGAGAAGAAGAACGACAGGTTCGGCGCGAAGTCGTCGATCTTCATGCCGCGCGCGAGGTAGTACTCGACGATCGTGAAGCCGTTCGCCAGCGTGAACGCGAGCTGCGTCACCGGGTTCGCGCCGGCTTCGGCGATGTGGTAACCCGAGATCGACACCGAGTAGAAATTGCGCACGTCGTTCGCGCTGAAGAAGGCCTGCACGTCGCCCATCATGCGCAGCGCGAATTCCGTGGAGAAGATGCAGGTGTTCTGCGCCTGGTCTTCCTTGAGGATGTCGGCCTGCACGGTGCCGCGCACGCGCGTCAGCGCTTCGGCGCGCAGGCGTGCGTAATCTTCGGGAGCCAGCAACCCGCGCTCCACGAGGTCGCGCCCGCCGCTCCCTAAAAGCCCCAGCCCGGTTCCGTCATGACCCGCCGGCAATTCGCCGCGGTAGCGAGGGCGGCTCGGGTCACGAGACAACGCGGCTTCGATCCCGCTCCACCGGCCGCTCTCTCGCAGATGCCGCTCGATGCGCTGGTCGATCGCGGTGTTCATGAACATCGCGAGGATCATCGGCGCGGGGCCGTTGATGGTCATCGACACGGACGTCGAGGCCTTGCACAGGTCGAAGCCCGAATACAGACGCTTCATGTCGTCGAGCGTCGCGATGGACACCCCGGAATTGCCCGTGCGGCCGAAGATGTCGGGCCGCAGGTCGGGGTCTTCGCCGTACAAAGTCGTCGAGTCGAACGCGGTGGACAGGCGCGTCGCTTCATGGCCGGCGGCGAGGTAGTGGAAGCGGCGATTGGTGCGCTCGGGAGCGCCCTCGCCCGCGAACATGCGCGTCGGGTCTTCCTCTTCGCGCCGATAGGGATAAACGCCGCCCGTGAAGGGATAGGCGCCCGGCAGGTTCTCGTTCTGCAGGAAGCGCAGCGTATCGCCCCAGCCCGTGAGGCGCGGCGGCGCCAGCTTGGGGATCGCGTTGTGGCTCAGCGATTCCGAGTAGTTCGGTCCACGAACCTCGCGGCCGCGCACGGGGTAGGAGAACTCGGGCGAGGTCAGGCCCGCGATGCGCCGCGGCCAGGCCTGGAGCGCGCCGACGGCATCGGGTCCGATCTCGATGAGCGCGTCGTTGTAGGCCTTGCGCAATTCCGCGAGGGAGTTGCCCGCGGGCTGCGAGGTCAGCGGCGCCGGCTCGAGAGGCGCCGGCAACACGGGATCGGCCAGCGTCTCGAGCGATAGATAGAGACCTTGCGCGCGTGCGGCGGCGGTGGCGCGCGCTTCGTCGTTTTCACGCGATTCGCGCCCGCGCTGCGAGATCTCCGCGAGATACCGGGCTCGTGCCGCGGGGATGAGCGGATCGCGCGTGCGGAATTCCGTCGGCAATGCGAGCGGCGCGCCATTCGCCTGCGTCCAGCGACCCATCTCTCCCGATTCCAGATCTAGCTTCTCGCACAGCGCCAGGAACAACCGGTTCACGCCAGGATCGTTGAACCGGCTCGCGATCGTGGGAAACACCGGCAGATCCGCATCGGCCGCCTTGAACTGGTCGGGATGATTGCGTCGCCACTGCTTGCGGACGTCCCGCAGCGCATCCTCGGCGCCGCGCTTTTCGAACTTGTTCAACACGATGATGTCGGCGAAGTCGAGCATGTCGATCTTCTCGAGCTGGCTCGCCGCGCCGTACTCCGCGGTCATCACGTACAGCGACAGGTCCGCGACATCGACGATCTCGGTGTCGCTCTGCCCGATTCCCGCGGTCTCGACGAGGACGAGATCGAAACCCGAAGTGCGATACAGCGCGATCACGTCCGCGAGCACCGCGCTCGTCGCGAGGTGCGCTCGGCGAGTGGCGAGCGAACGCATGAAGATTTGCGGCGAGGCGAGCGAGTTCATGCGGATGCGGTCGCCGAGCAGCGCGCCGCCGGAACGGCGCCGCGTGGGATCGACGGCAACGACCGCGACCTTGCGATCCGGAAACGCACGCGTGAAACGCAGCAGCAGTTCGTCGGTGAGCGAACTCTTGCCCGCGCCGCCGGTGCCGGTGAGCCCGACGACGGGCGCGTGTTTCTGCCCGGTCATCCGGGATGTCAGCAGGCGCCGCAGATCCTCGACGTCACCCTCGCCGCCCTCCAGCAAGGTGATGGCGCGCGCGATGGCGCCGTGGTCGCTCGCCGGCGGAATCCCCAGCGGGTTCGCGGAGGGGGTGGCATCGGGCGGACGCCGGCCGATGCGCGAAAAAACGTCGTCGATCATGCCGGTGAGTCCGAGACGACGGCCGTCTTCGGGCGTGTAGATCTTTGCCACGCCATAAGCTTCGAGCGCCGCGATTTCATCCGGCGCGATCGTGCCGCCACCGCCAACGACCACGCGGATGTGGTCGGCACCGAGCTCGCGCAGCATGTCGATCATGTAGCGGAAGTATTCGTTGTGCCCGCCCTGGTAGCTGCTCACGGCGATCGCGTCGGCGTCCTCCGCGATCGCGGCGCGCACGATGTCCGCAACGCTGCGGTTGTGGCCCAGGTGCACGACTTCCGCGCCTCCCGACTGCAACAGACGGCGGATCATGTTGATGGCGGCGTCGTGGCCGTCGAAAAGGGAGGCGGCCGATACGAAACGGATCGGCCTGCCGAGCTCTGGTGACTTCATGTTACTGACTGGTAAGATGACTTACCCGAGAGTATCACGAGCCCCGCCACCGATGCCCGCCTCCCCCGCCAGAACCCGGCCTCGCAAGGCTTCCCGCGCTGCCGCATCGCGCTCGCCCTCGTCGTCGTCGTCGTCGTCGCCTTGGGCCGCGCGCCGCCGGCCCGGCATGGACCATGCGCTGAAGCGCGATGCCGTGATCCTGGCCGCCGCCCGGGCGTTCCGCGAGCGCGGATATCACAACACCTCGCTCGACGATCTCGCCGCCGGACTCGGTGTCACGAAACCCACGCTCTATTTATATGTGCCGAACAAGGAAGCGATCCTGTTCGAGTGCTTCAAGGCGGGTCTCGAGCAGATCCAGGCCTGCCTGACGGATTGCGAAAGCGCGCCCGGCCCCGCGCGCGAACGGCTGTTCGCGTTCATCCGCGGATACGCGGCGGCCATTGTCGGGGACTTCGGGTGGTGCATGCTGCGCGCCGAGGACCAACACCTGGGCGCACCGATGAGCCGCCGCATCAAACTACTGAAGGCCGGCATCGACAAGCGCATGCGCGCGCTCATCGACGCGGGCGTCGCCGACGGCTCGATCCGCAAGTGCGACACGCGCATGACGGCGTTCGCCCTCGCCGGCGCGCTCAACTGGATGGGCCACTGGTTTCGCGAGGACGCGAGCCTCAACCCGCAGGAAATCGCCGACCGGTTCATCGATGTGTTCAATCGCGGCCTGAGAGGTAAGTCATGAGTAACGAAGTCGTCATCGCCGCCGCCGTGCGCACGCCCATCGGCGCATTCCAGGGCGTGCTCTCCCCCGCCACCGCGCCGCAGCTAGGCGCCGCCGCCATCAAAGGCGCGCTCGCCGCCGCGAACGTAGCCGCCGCCGACGTGCAGGAAGTGGTCATGGGATGCGTGCTGGCGGCCGGCCTCGGCCAGGCGCCCGCGCGCCAGGCCGCGCTCGGCGCGGGACTTCCGCAGAACGTGCCCGCGACGACCGTCAACAAGATGTGCGGCTCCGGCATGAAGGCGATCATGATGGCCGCGGATCAGATCCGCGCGGGCGACGTCGCGCTCGCCGTCGCGGGCGGCCTCGAGTCGATGAGCAACGCGCCCTATCTACTCCCGAAAGCCCGCGCCGGCATGCGCATGGGCCACGGCGAAGTGCTCGACCACATGTTCTACGACGGACTGCAGAGCCCGTTCGACGGTCAGCTCATGGGCGCGTTCGCCGAAGCCACCGCGCAGAAATACGGCTTCTCGCGCGCGGACCAGGACGCGTTCGCCACCGAATCGACGCAGCGCGCGCTGAAAGCCGTCAACGGCGGCGCCTTCGCGGCGGAGATCACGCCGGTCACCGTCAAGGGCCGCAAGGGCGAGACGATCGTCGACAAAGATGAAACGCCGTTCACGGTCGACCTCGCGAAGATCGCGACGCTCAAGCCCGCCTTCCGCAAGGACGGCACGGTGACGGCCGCCTCCTCTTCGTCCATCTCGGACGGTGCCGCTGCGGCCGTGCTGCTGTCGGCCGCGGAAGCGCAGCGCCGCGGCATCAGACCACTGGCGCGCATCGCCGGATATGCGAGCTTCGCGCAGGAGCCCGAGTGGTTCACGACGGCGCCCGCGGGCGCGATCCAGAAGCTGCTCGCGACGCTCGGCTGGAAGGCCGGCGACGTGCATCTCTACGAGGTCAACGAGGCGTTCGCGGTCGTGACGATGGCGGCGATGCGCGATGTGGGATTCGAACATTCACGCACCAACGTGAATGGCGGCGCCTGTTCGCTCGGACACCCGATCGGCGCGACCGGCGCGCGCATCCTCGCGACCCTCGCGCACGCATTGCGCGCGCGTGGCGGCGGACGCGGCATCGCATCGTTATGTATCGGCGGTGGCGAGGCGACTGCTATCGCCATCGAAGTCGCCTGATCCGATATGCTAAGGCCCTGAATTCGGTCAGGGGTTTCGTCCCATGAAAATTGCGGAAGCGCGCGCCGTGGTCACCGGCGGCGCGTCGGGTCTCGGCCACGCCGTCGCGAAACACATCGTGAACGCCGGCGGCCGCGTCACGTTGTTAGACGTGCAGGAAGGCAGCGGCACTGCCGCGGCTGCCGCGCTTGGCAACGGGACGGGCTTCGCGAAGTGCGACGTGACGTCCGAGACCGAAGTGAACGCCGCCATGGAATCCGCACGCGCGGGAATGGGCGGCATCAACCTGCTCGTGAACTGCGCCGGCGTGATCGGCGCGGGCCGCGTGCTCGGCAAGAACGGCCCGATGGCCGGCGACTTCTTCGCGAAGGTCGTGCAGATCAACCTCGTCGGCACCTTCCTGTGCGACAAGGCCGCCGCCGCGATCATGCAGGCCAACACACCCAACGCCGACGGCGAGCGCGGCGTCATCATCCACACCTCCTCCGTCGCGGCCTTCGAAGGCCAGATCGGCCAGGCCGCGTACGCCGCGACGAAGGCGGGCGTCGCCGGCATGACGCTGCCGATCGCGCGCGAGCTCGCGATGTTTGGTATTCGCGTCGTGTCGCTCGCGCCGGGAATCTTCGGCACGCCGATGCTCTCGGGCATGCCGCAGGAGGTGCAGGAAAGCTTGGGCAAACAAGTGCCGTTTCCCTCGCGTCTCGGCCGCCCCGAAGAATTCGCCGCGTTGGTCCAGACCGTCTTCGAAATCGCGTACCTCAACGGCGAGACGATCCGCCTCGACGGCGCGATCCGCATGCAGCCGAAGTAGTTCATGAGCACACCCGGTCCCGCGCAACGCGATGTGATGGAGTACGACGTGGCCGTCGTCGGCGGCGGTCCCGCGGGCCTCGCAACCGCGATCCGGCTCAAGCAGCGCAAGCCGGAACTCACGATCTGCGTGCTCGAGAAAGGCTCGACGATCGGCGCGCACACGCTGTCGGGCGCGGTGCTCGAACCCGGTCCGCTGGACGCCCTGCTGCCCGAGTGGCGCAACGCGTCGCTCCCGATCTGCGTGCCGGTAGCGCGCGACGAATTCCGCATCCTGAGTCCGAATGGCTCGCGTGGCGTGCCGTGGATGTCGCAGTACCTGCACAACGACGGCAACTTCATCATCTCGCTGGGCGGGCTCGTCGCGTGGATGGGCGCGCAGGCCGAAGCGCTGGGCGTCGACGTGTTCGCGGGGTTCGCCGCCGCGTTGCCGCTGTTCGATGACGACGGTTCCGTCGCCGGCGTGCAGATCGGCGACATGGGCGTAGAGCACGGCGGCACCCGCGGTCCTAACTACACTCCCGGCCCCGAGGTGCGCGCGAAGCTGACCGTGATCTCGGAAGGCTGCCGCGGCAGTCTCGCGAAGGTTCTGATCCGCCGTTACGGACTCGACGCCGGCTGCGATCCACAGGTTTACGGTCTCGGCATGAAAGAGCTCTGGCAGTTGCCGCCGGGCCGCGTGCAGCCCGGGCTCGTGCAGCACAGCGTCGGCTGGCCGCTCGACTCTAAAACCTACGGCGGCAGCTTCGTCTATCACCTGAACGACAACCAGGCGTACGTCGGTTTCGTCACGGGCCTCGACTACCGCGATCCGCGTTTCTTCCCCTTCGAAGCGTTTCAGCAGTTCAAGCATCACCCTTCGATGCACGCCTTCCTCAAGGGCGGCGAGATCCTCTCCGCGGGCGCGCGCACGATTTCCGCTGGCGGCTTCCAGTCCATGCCGAAGCTCGAGATGCCGGGCGCCGTGCTCGTCGGCGATTCCGCGGGCACGCTCAACGTGCCGAAGATCAAGGGCATCCACCAGGCATTGCGCTGCGCGATGGCGGCGGCTGACTACTTCGCGGAGAACGGCACGAGCATCGGCTTCGATGCCATCTGGCGCAAGACTGACGCCGTGGCCGAGCTGCGCGAAGTGCGCAACATCAAGCCGGGCTTCAAGCGCGGGCTGTGGGTTGGCCTCGCGAACGCCGGCCTCGAGAGTCTGCTCGGCGGCCGCACGCCGTGGACACTCCGGAACAGCGAGACCTGGCCGCTCGAAAAACTCAGCGAGTACGAATCGCCGAACCGCCACTGGAAGACGCGCGATCTCCCGCCGCGCGACCGGCTGTCGTCGGTGTTCTTCGCGGTGACCGCCCACGACGAAATCCAGCCGGCGCACCTCAAGGTACGCGACAAGAACATCTGCGCCACGACCTGCGCGACCGAATACGGCAATCCCTGCACGCGATTCTGCCCAGCGAACGTCTACGAGATGGTCGACGACGACGCGGGCGGCAAGCGGCTGCAGATCAACGCCGCCAACTGCGTGCATTGCAAGGCCTGCGACATCAAGGACCCGTACCAGATCATCGACTGGGTGACGCCCGAGGGCGGTTCCGGGCCCAACTACCAGCTGTTGTGAGCGCACCCACCGACGTTCTCGGCGCGCTCTACGCCCAGGAGATCGCCAAACGCGGCTTCACCGCGGACGCAGCGCAACTCGCCGCGATCAGGCACCTCGAGCGCCTGCGCATCGAACTCACGGAGGCGGCCGCGGCGCCGCTTGGAAAGCGGCTGCTACGCGGGCTCACGAGCAACACCGCCGCGCCGAAAGGCGTCTATCTCTGGGGCGGCGTCGGCCGCGGCAAGACGTGGCTCATGGATCTCTTCCATTCGAGCCTCACGCTCGCGGCGAAACGCCGCACGCACTTCTACCGCTTCATGCAGGAAGTGCACTCCGACCTCAAACGGCTGAAAGGCATGCAGTCGCCGCTCGACGGCGTCGCGGACAAGATCGCGAAGAAGTCGCGCGTGGTCTGCTTCGACGAGCTGTTCGTCTCCGACATCGCCGACGCGATGATCCTCGCGGGCCTGTTCGACGCGCTGATGAAACGCGGCGTCGCGCTGGTCTTCACTTCGAACGTCAGACCCAAGGACCTCTACAAGAACGGACTGCAACGCGATCGCTTCCTGCCGACGATCGCGTTGATCGAGAAGAACAGCGATGTCGTCGCCGTCGACGGCGGCGTGGACTATCGCCTGCGTCAACTCACCGCCGCGCCCATCTACCTCGCGGGCGGCGACGCCACCACGCCCGCGCGGCTCGAAGAGCTGTTCGACGACCTGTCCGATGAGGACGTCGAGTCGGGCGGTGACATCAGCGTGAACGGCCGCAAGATCAAGGTGGTGCGCGAGAGCGAGAACGTGATCTGGTTCGAGTTCGCCGCGCTGTGCGAGGGGCCGCGTAGTCCCGCGGACTACGTCGCGATCGCGAGCGAATACCAGTCCGTGATCATCGCGAACGTGCCGGCCTTCGGCCTGGACTCGGACAACGCGGCGCGCCGCTTCATTTCCGTCGTGGACGAGTTCTACGATCGCGGCGTGAACGTCATCCTCTCCGCCGCCGCGGCGCCCGCGGAGCTCTACAAGGGCGAAAAGCTCAAATTCGAGTTTCAGCGCACCGCCAGCCGGCTCGTCGAAATGCAGAGCAAGGAATATCTCGCACGTGCACATCGCGCGGCGTGAGCACAATAATGCGCTGCATGCGGCGCGCGACGTTCGGAACTGTGAAGGATTCCCGCGTCGGGATGCTTTACAGATGATCCAACGCGCCCATCCATGGCTATTCTCAACCCACTGAATTCCTCGCGACTTGCCGAAGCCGGAATAGATCTTGCTTCTGATTGAGTAGTCGAGCGCAGTGAAAATTTTTCAAGTTTTAAGGAGAGGAAGATGGCAGGGATGCATTCGAAGATTGCCGGAATCGTGTTGCTCGGCGCGCTCGCGAGCACGACCGCCCAGGCAACGCTCATCACCTTCGATCCGGACGATTACGCGGCCGGCACGGCCCTGTCGCACGCGAACCCGCATGTCGATCTCTCGAGTTTCCGCCTGTACCACGACACGGCCGGCACGCCCGCCTTCGCCCCCGTGTATGCATCGAACTGCTACGGCACGACGGCCGATTGCGCGACGACCGGCACGAAGGTCTTCGGCGATGGCTTCGGCGGCATCGACCAATGGGGTGCGCTTGGGTCGGGCATCGGCAATGCGATCGGATGCTTCCAGCATCTCAACGGCGCCGGCTCCTCGAGCTGCACCGACCGCTTCAACGTGATGCTCATGACCTTCGCCGACACGACGGACTTCGTCGAAATCTCCGGTGCGTACTGGGCGCAGGACGAAACCTACCTCTACGGCTTCGACGACGCGTTCAATCTGGTTGGCACGATGACGCGTGCATACGACTTCACGCGCTGCATGTCGGGCCAGACCGACTACTGCAAAGTGACCACGTCGCTCAACAACGCGACCGGCGGCATCCGCTACGTGCTCGCCGGCGGCTGGTCGAACGGCACCTCGCTCGACAACCTGCGCTTCAACACGGTTCCCGAGCCCGGCACGCTGGCATTGCTCGGCCTCGGCCTCGCGGGCGTGGCCGCCGCGCGCCGCCGGAAACTGACGTCAGTCACCGCTTCCGCGTAACGCGCGTTCGGTTTCCGCGACCAGAGATTCGAAGAGTTCCCGCGCGCGCCGGTGCTTCAGCAATGGCGCACCTTGCCCCGACCACAGCGAGATGACATCGGTGCGTCCCGCGGCGAGAGCCGCGCCGCGCAGTTGCGCGGTGAGCCACGCATGAACGGGGTAAGGTGCGATCGCCGCCTCCCGACCCCGCACTCCGTCGATGAAATCATTGTGGATGCTGCGCGCGAGCCGTCCGGTAAACGCGCGCGCGAGCGACGTGCGGCGCGCGTCCGCGCTGAATAGTTTGTCGCGGTGAAGCGGCGCGGCGTTGGACTCCTCGCAGGCGAGAAATGCCGTGCCGATCTGCGCGGCGGCAGCGCCCGCCGTCAGGACTGCCGCGATCCCCCGACCCTCGGCGATGCCGCCCGCCGCGATCACGGGCACCTTCACGACATCGAGCACTTGCGGCAGCAGCGCGAGCGTTCCCGTGAGGCAGTCCTCCGGCTCGCGCAGCCACGACACCCGATGACCGCCCGCCTCGAAGCCCGTCGCCACGATCGCATCGACGCCCGCGTCGCCCAGTAGTTTGGCCTCGTCCGCGGTGGTCGCGGCGCCGACGGTCAATATGCCCGCACGCCGACATCGCTCCAGCGCATCGGGTGAGGGCACCCCGAAGATGAAACTGAACACGGGTGGCGCGAGGTCGATGACCGTTTCGAGCTGCTCCTCGAAGCTTGGCCCGAAGCGCGCGGGCCGAACCGGCAAAGGCACGCCCAGCTCGTCGAAATACGGCTCGAGCAATGCCAAGGCCGCATTCCATTGGCCATCCGAAAGCCGCGGGTCGTCGCTGTCGCCGAGCGGCATCCAGAGGTTGAGCGCGAATGCTCTGCGGGTGCGTGCGCGAATCCTCGCCGCGACGTCACGGATTCCCGCGCCATCGAGATGGTGCACACCGAACGAGCCGAGCCCCCCGTTCCCGCTGACCGTGACGACGAGATCGACCGACGACAGCCCGCTGCCGAAAGGACCCTGGACGATCGGCGCATCGAGCGCGAGCCGGCGCGTGAATTCATTGTGCTTCTGCATGCGATCGCGAGAGTAAGCTTCCGGGCTCCCACTGATAAGTACGCACCTTCGAGTACCTGCCCATGGCCAGACTTCAGGCGAATCCGTTCAATGCAAATTGCCCGTCGCAGGACATCCTCGCGCTCATCGGCGGCAAGTGGTCGATGCTGCTGCTGTGCGTGTTGAGCGAAGGACCCATCCGCACCGGCGAGCTGGCGCGCCGGGCGGGCGGCATCTCGCAAAAGATGCTCACGCAGACGCTGCGCGAGCTTCAGCGCCACGGCATCGTGCGCCGCCGCGACTTCGGCTGCGTGCCGCCCCGCGTCGAGTACTCGCTGACGCCGCTCGGCGAATCGCTCTCGCAACTCGTGCGGAAGATCGAGACGTGGGTGGAGTCGAACTATTCGCGCATGACTCGCGTGGCGCGGTCGTACGACGACGTAATTCGCACCGCGGAATGAATGCGCGTCGCGCTGCATGACGCCCAGGACTGCGGCTACCATGTCCGCATGCGCGCCGTCGTCCTCAGCAGTTTTGGTCCGCCGCCCGAATTCGGTGTGCGGGAGGTTCCGCCTCCGCCGATGAAGTCCGGCTGCGTGCGCATCCGCGTGCACGCCGTGGGCTTTGGATTTCCGGATGCGCTCATGCTCGCCGGAAAATACCAGGCGAAGTCCGAACCGCCATTCACGCCCGGCAACGAGATCGCGGGAATCGTCACGGAAGTCGCGGGGGACGTCGTTTCGGTGCGCCCCGGAACCCGCGTTCTCGCGATGGCGAGCGTCGGCGGGCTTGCCGATGAATGCATCGTCGCCGCCAGCGCGCTGGTTGCGCTGCCGACGACGATGAGCATGAGCGTCGCGGCGGGCTTCCTCGTCAACTACGGAACCACCTACCACGCGCTCGTACAACGCGCGAATCTCAAGCCGTCCGAAACGCTGCTGGTGCTTGGCGCAGCGGGCGGCGCCGGGCTCAGCGCGATCGAGATCGGCAAGGCACTCGGCGCGCGCGTGCTCGCAGCGGCGAGCACGGATGAGAAATTGGAGATCGCGACGCGAGCCGGCGCCGACGCGGGATTCAACTACACGCGCGATTCCATCAAGACGAAGGTGAAGGAGCTCACGGGCGACAACGGCATCGACGTTGCCTACGACCCCGTCGGCGCGGACTACGCCGAGCAGGTCGTGCGCAGCATGGCGTGGAACGGCCGCTATCTCGTGATCGGCTTCGCGGGCGGCAACATTCCCGCGATCCCGATGAATCTGCCGCTGCTCAAGGGTTGCTCGCTCGTGGGCGTGTTCTGGGGCGCGCACGTGCGACGGGAACCGCAGGTCCACGCCGCCAATCTCGCGGCGTTGTTTGGCCTCTTCGAGTCGGGAAAGCTGCGCCCGTCCGTCACCGAGCTCGACGGACTCGAACGTCTTCCCGAGGCACTCGATCTGATCAACGGCCGCCGCTCGACCGGCAAGGTCGTGATTCGCGTCGCGTCCGAATAGATCCGAGGCCCGGGGTCTTTTATCGACCGACCGCGAACAGCACGGCGTTGTTGATCGCATAGATCGTGCCGTCCGCGCCGACTGCCGTAGGTGTGTAAGACTGACCCAAACCGTTATTAAACTGGATGCGCTCCGGCAGCTGGTTCGTCGCGACGTTCCACCGATACAGGTAGCCGTCCTCGTTGTTGACGAGCATGGAATTCGTGGCGGGATCGAAGGCCGCGGTATTCACGCACCACTCCCGCACACCACCCGGATGTGCGGCATCCGGCGTGGGTCCCAGGATGGTGAACACCTCGGCCATGGTCGTGACCGGCGAGTTGGGATCGATTCGCGGCGCCGACGGATCGAGCACGGCCATGCGGTTGAGCCCGGTGCCGTATCCGACGCCGGCGTAGTTGTTGTACTTCGTCACCAGCAGGTAGGTAGACGCACCGACGTACGACGGCACCGAACTCGCCGGCACGACGGTCGCGGTATTGTCCCAGCCGAACGCGCCCGGAATCTTCGTCTGCGTGAGGCCGGCATCGAAGTGCAGGAGCCAGCCGCGGCCGTTGTTCGAGCGCGGGGTGGATTCCAGTACACCGAAGTACACATCGCCGTCCGGCCCGACGGTGGGCGAAGAGGTGGCGTCGCCCGCGATGCGTGCGGGCGCTCCGCTGGACGGATCGATCAACGCCACGCGCGCCCGCGTCGCGAGCGTCGCGCTGTCGAGCGCGAGCAGGTAGCCGCGCTCCTGCGCGTTGCTCACCGCGACGTAGAGCGTCGAACCATCGGCGGACAGCGCGGGTGCGCTGTTCATCGCCACGCGATCGATCGCGACATCGTTCGCGAGATCGCTCGCCGCGGCCCAACTACCGACGCCGGTCGCGGAGACTCGCGCCACGCCGCTGCGGAGCTGAGCGGAGTTGTTCGCCGTGACGAAGAAGCCGAACCACGCATTGCCCGCGGCATCGACCGTGACAGGTGTGCTGATCCTGACGGCGACGTCGAGCTCGGCGCGCGCGTTCGCGTACACCGCGTCACCGTAGAACGCGACGGTCTGCACCATTCCGGCGGCCGAATCGACGTTGTCGCGGAGCAGAAGCTTGCCGCCCGCACCAGGCGCGATCATGCGGCCGTTCGCGGTGATCGTCAGGTTGAAGCTCGGAAACCAGTTGTGCGGCGGCACGACATAGTCGCTGTTCGCCGTCCAGATCAAGCCGCCGTTCACGCCGCTGCGCGCGTCGATGCGGAACGATCCTTGTGCGGTCGTCTTCACGGGCACGAGCACCGTGTTCATCGACGAGATGACCGGGGAACCATAGTGCGTGAGCAGGAACGGGCCGCTGCCCACGTAGGTCGGCACCAGATCGACCGGCGTCTGCCAGATGATGCGAGTGAGCGGCGGCGTCGCGATGGCGCTGACCGCCGAGTGCTGCGCGTCGCGGCTGAACATGGACCACGCGGGGCCGCTCACGGGTGGCCCAGGAGTCGGACCTGGTGCAGGTCCGGGTGCGGGGCCACCGCCCGGCGGCGTCTCGCCGCCACCACCGCCGCCGCAAGCCGCGAGCGCGGCGGCGAGGACGACGCTGACGAGCGCCCGACTAACCCGCATCGAATGCCGCCGAAGTCTTTGCGCGCACGTCGTCCGCGCTCACGCCGGGCGCGGTTTCGAGTAGTTTGAAGCGCGACTTGCGATTGGGCCGCTCGAAGACGGCGAGGTCTGTGATCAGCATGTCCACGCAGTTTGCTCCCGTCAGCGGCAGATTGCAGCGCGACTTGAACTTCGCGCTGCCGTCCTTCGCGTTGTGTTCCATGACGACGACCACCCGCCGTACGCCGGCCACGAGATCCATGGCTCCGCCCATGCCCTTCACCATCTTCCCGGGCACCATCCAGTTCGCGAGATCGCCGTTTTCCGCGACCTCGAGCGCGCCGAGCACGGACAGCTGGATGTGGCCGCCACGGATCATGCCGAAGCTGTCCGACGATGAAAAATACGATGAGGTCGGAAGCTGAGTGATCGTCTGCTTGCCCGCGTTGATGAGGTCCGGGTCTTCCTCGCCTTCGTACGGAAATGGTCCCATGCCGAGCATGCCGTTCTCCGATTGCAGCACGACGCTCATGCCTGGAGGAATGAAGTTGGCCACCAGCGTCGGTATGCCGATCCCCAAGTTCACGTAGTACCCGTCGCGCAGTTCCTTCGCGGCGCGCCTGGCGAGGTCATCGCGAGTCCACGCCACAGCTAAGCCCTCTTGCGCACGGTGCGTTGCTCGATTCGCTTCTGGTAGTCACGACCCTGGATGATCCGCTGCACGAAGATGCCGGGTGTATGGATATTGTCGGGATCGAGCTCGCCGGGTCCGACGAGATGTTCGACTTCGGCGACCGTGACGCGGCCGGCGGTTGCCATCATCGGATTGAAGTTGCGCGCGGTCTTGCGGTAGACGAGATTGCCTTCGGTGTCGCCCTTCCAGGCCTTCACGAGCGAAAGATCCGCGGTGAGCCCGGTCTCGAGCACAAAGGTCTCGCCGTTCACATCGCGCGTTTCCTTGCCGCTAGCCACGACCGTGCCGGCGCCGGTGCGCGTGTAGAAGCCGTAGATCCCGGCGCCGCCCGCGCGGATGCGCTCGGCGAGAGTGCCCTGCGGGTTGAACTCGAGCTCGAGTTCCTTCGCGAGGTACTGCCGCTCGAACTCCTTGTTCTCGCCGACGTACGACGAGACCATCTTCCGGATCTGCCGCGTCTCGAGCAGCAGCCCCAGGCCGAAGCCGTCGACGCCGGCATTGTTGGAGATGACCGTCAGACCTTTCGTGCCGGAATCGCGCAGCGCGAGGATGAGGTTCTCCGGGATTCCGCAAAGGCCGAAGCCGCCGGACATCACGGTCATGCCGTCGCGAGTCAGGCCCGCGAGAGCGGACCTCGCATCCGGAAAAACTTTCGAAGACGGCGCTCTGTCAGACGGCATCGGACTGCTTTGACGGGTGTGCGTGCTGGAAGGCAGCCAGATGGTCGCAGTTCTCCGCGATCAACGCGAGCCGTGGATATTTCGCGGCATCGACGCCAAACCTTTGCGCCGCGAGGAGCTGCGGTATGAGACAGCAATCCGCCATCGTGGGCGAGTCGCCATGGCAGAACTTCGCGGAAAGATGATCGCGCTCGAGATGCGCGCTGAACGCATCGAGTCCGCGCGTGATCCATTCGCGCAGCCACTGCGCGATCGCCGCATCGTCGAGTCGCAGCTTCTCCTTCAGATACTTCGTGGTGCTCGTGTTCTGCAGAGGCTGGATGTCGCAGGCGATGATGTGCGAGAGCATGCGCACGCGAGCCCTGTCCACCGGATCCTTCGGGATCAGCCGCACGCCGGGAAACGTCTCGTCGAGGTATTCGATGATGGCCAGCGATTGAGAGAAGCGCTGGCCGTCGTGCACGAGCGTCGGCACGCGGCTCTGCGGATTGACGTCGCGGTACGGCGCCATCCACTGCTCTCCACCGTCCTTCAACAGATTGACCCCGTGCGTCGCGTACGACAGCGACTTGAGGTTCAACGCGATCCGTACGCGGTAGGACGCGGAGCTGCGCCAGTAGCTGTAGAGCTCGAGCGTCATAAGACTCCCCGGCGCATCTGGTCGAGTTCGATCGACTCGAACAGCGCCTTGAAATTGCCCTCGCCGAAACCCTGGTTGCCTTTTCGCTGGATGATCTCGAAGAAGATCGGGCCGATCACGTTGGCCGTGAAGATCTGCAGCAGGATGCCTTCATTCGACGCGCCGCTGCCGTCGATGAGGATGCGCCGCCGGCGCAGCTCCCCGACGTCCTCGCGATGATCGGCGACGCGCTTCGCGATGCCTTCGTAATAACTTTCGGGCGTGTCCTGGAACGCGACGCCACAGTCACGCAGCACGTCGACGGTGCGGTAGATGTCGTCCGTCGACAGCGCGATGTGTTGAATGCCCTCGCCCTTGTATTCGCGCAGGTATTCCTCGATCTGCGACTTGTCGTCCTGCGATTCGTTGATCGGAATCCGGATCTTGCCGCAGGGACTCGTCAGGGCGCGGGAAAACAGGCCCGTCTTCTTTCCCTCGATGTCGAAGTAACGGATCTCGCGGAAGTTGAACAGCCGTTCGTAGAACGCCGTCCACTGGTTCATGTTCCCGCGATTCACGTTGTGCGTAAGGTGATCGACCTGCAGGAGTCCGGCTGCCGGCACCGCCGGCGCGGCCACGGGCTTGAAGTCGACGTCGTAGATCGAGCGGTCGCCGTAGCGATCGACGAAGTAGATCAGGGAGCCGCCGATGCCGACGATCGCGGGAATGTTGAGCTCCATCGGGCCGACACTGCCCCGGTGCGGCTCGGCGCCGAGCGCCACGGCGCGTTCGAACGCGGCGGCTGCGTCGCGCACGCGAAAGCCCATCGCGCAGACGGAGGGGCCGTGCGCGTGGGCAAACTTCTGGCCGAACGACTCCGGCTCCGCGTTGATGATGAAGTTGATGTCACCCTGCGAATGCAGCGTGACGTTCTTGCTGCGGTGGCGCGCGACGACCGGGAATCCGAGTCGCTCGAAGAGGCTGCGCAGCAGTTGCGGATCGGGCGCCGTGTACTCGACGAACTCGAAGCCGTCGGTACCCATCGGATTTCCGGAATCGTTCGAAAGAGAAGCCATCGCTGGCCTCCAGGCTGAAATTGATTTAGTTTCAATTGTAACCAATGGCGCGCGCTCCGAAACTCCATCTCGACAAATTTCTGCCGTATCGGCTGTCGGTGCTTTCCAATACCGTCAGCGGGGCGATCGCGACCGCGTACTTCCTGAATTTCGGACTGTCGATTCCCGAGTGGCGCGTGATGGCGGTTCTGGCGGCAAACCCCGGTCTTTCCGCGGCGGAAGTCACCGCGCGCACGGCCATGGACAAAGTCGCGGTGAGCCGGGCCGTCGCCGCCCTGCTCTCCGCCGGCCGCCTGCGCCGCACCATGGCCGCGGCCGATCGCCGTCGCACGCACCTCGGACTGACGCCGGCCGGCGAACGCGTCTACGCGCAGGTCGTGCCGATGGCGCTCGAGTACGAGCGCAGCCTGGTCACGCCTTTGTCGAAGCGCGACCGCGCGACGCTCGACCGGATCCTGCGCGTGTTGCTCGGCCGCGCCGTCGAGCTCGGTCCCGCGCAAACGGAATGACATGCGCCGCCATGTATAATCGCGTGTCGTCCTGACGCCTCTCACCCCACGGAGAGTTTTCCAAAGATGTTAGGCAAGATCCCCGCTGCGCGACTCGCGCTCATCGAAAATATCGTTGGCTTTGCCGTTCGGCGCGCGCCCGCGGCACGCCGCGCCATCGCGCGCGAGTTCGTGCGCGGCTTCTTCCGCGGCGTCGCCGAAGAGGACCTGCGCGCGCACCGCGTCGAGGATCTCGCCAGCACCGCGCTCGCGCACCTCGAATTCGGCCGCCGCCGCCGGGGTGATCGCGTGCTCGTCGAAATCGCGCCGCCGATCGACCCCACCGCCACGACCGCCGCGCATCGCGCGACGGTCCGCGTCATCTCGCCGGACATGCCGTTCCTCGTCGACTCCATCGGCATGGTGTTCAGCGAGATGGGCGTTGCGGTTCACCTCATCGTCCACCCGGTACTCTCGGTGCAGCGTTCCGCGAACGGCGAGCTCAAGAACGTGGGGACGGATCCGCGCGGCGGTCGCGCCGAGTCGTGGCAGCTCATCGAGATCGATCGGCCGCGCGACGCGAAAGAAACGCGCGGCCTGCTGGCCCGCCTCCACGGCGCCCTGGTCGACGTGCGCCGCGCCGTCGCCGATTTCCGCGCGCTGCTGGAGCGTGCCCGCTCGGTTGCGAACGAGCTCGAGCGCGCCAAGCTGCCCGTGCCGGCGTCGCACGCCAGCGAGGCGCGTGCGCTGCTGTCGTGGATGCACGACGGGCATTTCGTGTTCCTCGGCTACCGCTACTACCACCTGAAGCGCGGCCGCTCGCGCGATGCGCTGGTGCGCGAGCCCGGCAGCGGCCTCGGCATCCTGCGCGATCTGACGAGAACGTACCCCATCGTGTTGACGGGGCCGCTTCGCCAGCAGGCACGCGCACCCGAACTACTGATCCTCACGAAGGCGAATTCGAAGTCTAGCGTGCATCGCTCGAGTTACCTCGACTATGTCGGCATCAAGACCTTCGACGCCCAGGGACGCGTGATCGGCGAGCACCGCTTCCTCGGCCTGTGGACTTCGAGCGCCTATCACAAGCCCCCCGCCGAGATTCCCCTGCTACGTCGGAAGCTCGAGGCCGTGATCCAGCATTTCGGACTGCCCCCGGAAAGTCACGATGCGAAATCCGTCGTCAACGCGATCGAGACCTTCCCGCGCGACGAACTGTTCCAGACGCCCGTGAACGAGCTGATCGCGAGCGTGCGCGGCATCGTCAACCTCTATGAACGGCGCCGCGTGCGGCTGTTCGTGCGGCGCGACCAGTACGAGCGCTTCTATTCCTGCCTCGTCTACGTACCTCGCGATCGTTACAACACCGAAGTCCGCGAGCGCATCGAGCGCATCGTGCTCGACCGCTTCGGCGGCAAGCACGTCGAGTCGCAGGTGCAGATCTCGGATTCGGCGCTCGCGCGTCTGCACCTGTTGGTGCGCACGTCGCAGGGCGAGGCTCCCGTCGACGACATCGCCGGCGTCGAGGCGGAGATCGCGGCCGCCGCCGCCACCTGGGACGACCGGCTGCAGCAGATCCTGATCGAGCGCAACGCGGAGCCGGATGAAGTGGAACGCGCGATGTCGATCGCGCTCAACTTTCCGCCCGCGTACCGCGCGGACGTCACGCCCGCGCAGGCGCTCGCGGACATCGCCGATCTCGAAGTGCTCGCCGCGAACCGGCGGGTCCCGCAGATCAACTTGCGCGCGGGCCACGGCGCCGGACGACTTCACCTGCGCATCCTGCAGGCGGGCGATCCGATCTCGATCTCCGACATCCTGCCGATGCTCGAGAACTTCGGTCTCCGCGTCCTCGCGGAGCATCCCTACCGGTATGGCGACAGCTTCTGGATCCAGGAATTCGATCTCGAGGCGCGCGATGTGAAGCGTATCGATGCGCCTGCGATGGAGCCGCTGTTCAAGGAAGCGTTGCTCGCTGCCTGGCGCGGAGAGATCGAGAACGACGGCTTCAACCGTCTCCTGTTGTGCGCTTCCCTGAGCGCGCGCGAGATCGTCGTGCTGCGTGCGTACTGCCGCTACCTGCTGCAGACCGGCATCCCGTTCAGCCAGGCATACATGGAGCGCGTGCTCGTCGCGCAGTCGCCGATCGCGCGTTCGCTCGTGCGCCTGTTCCAGACGCAGTTCGCGCTCGACGTGATCTCGCGCGAAACATCGGCCGAGCGCGCGGCGAAGAGCATCGTCACCGCGCTCGACAAGGTGGCGAGCCTCGACGATGACCGCATCCTGCGCGCCTATCTCGCCGTGATCCGCGCGACGCTGCGAACGAACTACTATCAATCGCTCGATGGCGCGCCGAAGAGCTGGGTGTCCTTCAAGCTCGATCCGCATGCAATCCCCGAACTGCCGCTGCCGCGGCCGAAGTTCGAGATCTTCGTCTACAGCCCGCGCGTCGAAGGCGTGCACCTGCGCATGGCTTACGTCGCGCGCGGCGGTTTGCGCTGGTCCGACCGGCGCGAGGATTTCCGCACCGAAGTGCTCGGCCTGATGAAGGCGCAACACGTCAAGAACACGGTCATCGTTCCCGCCGGCGCAAAAGGCGGCTTCTATCCGAAGCGGCTACCCGCGGGCGGCTCGCGCGAGGACGTGATGAAGGAAGGTATCGCGAGCTACCAGACCTTCATCCGCGGCCTGCTCGACGTCACCGACAACATCGTGAACGGCAAGACCGTCGCGCGCGCCGGCCTCGTGCGGCGCGATGGCGACGATGCCTATCTCGTCGTCGCGGCCGACAAGGGCACCGCGACCTTCTCGAACATCGCGAACGCGATCTCCATCGAATACGGACACTGGCTGGGCGACGCGTTCGCCTCCGGCGGCTCCGCGGGTTACGACCACAAGGGCATGGGCATCACCGCCCGCGGCGCATGGGAGTGCGTGAAGCGCCACTTCCGCGAACTGGGCACCGACATCCAGACGCAGGACTTCACGTGCGCGGGCGTCGGCGACATGTCGGGCGACGTGTTCGGCAACGGCATGCTGCTCTCGAAACACATCCGGCTCGTCGCGGCGTTCGACCACCGGCACATCTTCCTCGACCCGAGTCCGGCGGCGGCCGCCAGCTTCCGCGAACGCGAGCGCCTGTTCAAACTACCGCGCTCGTCGTGGGATGACTACAAGCGCGAGTTGATCTCGCGCGGCGGCGGCGTCTGGCCGCGCACGGCGAAGTCGATTCCGCTGTCCGCGGAGGCGCAGACGCTGCTCGAGCTCGACGCGGCCGCGGCGGCGCCCGTCGACGTGATGCGCGCGATCCTGCGCATGAACGTCGATCTCCTTTGGAACGGCGGCATCGGCACATACGTGAAGGCGTACGAGGAATCGCATGCCGAAGTGCGCGACCGCGCGAACGACGCGATCCGCGCCGACGGCCGCGAGATTCGCGCGAAGGTGATCGGCGAAGGCGGCAATCTCGGCTGCACGCAGAAGGGCCGCGTCGAATACGCGCAGTCCGGCGGGCCCACACAGGCCGGCGGCCGCATCAACACCGACTTCATCGACAACTCCGCGGGCGTCAACACCTCGGACGTGGAAGTGAACATCAAGATCCTGCTCGCCGACGTGGCGCGCCGCGGCCGGTTGACGAACGGCGCGCGCAACAAGCTGCTCGCGAGCATGACGGACGAGGTCGGGCAGATAGTCCTCCACAACAACTACCTGCAAAGCCAGGCGCTGTCCGTGCTCGAGCAGCGCGCGGCGGAGCGCCTCAGCGAATACCAGAGCGTCATCCGCTCGCTCGAACGCGGCGGCAACCTGAACCGCACGATCGAATTCCTGCCCGGCGACGACGAGTTCCTCGAGCGCCGCAAACAGCGGCTCGGCCTCACGCGGCCCGAGCTGGCCGTGGTGCTCGCCTACAGCAAGATCTGGCTCAGCAATCACCTGCTCGATTCCGATCTGCCGGACGATCCCTACTTCGCGAACGAAGTGCAGCGGTACTTTCCGTCCGCGATCCGCAAACGCTACGTGCGCGAGATCCAGCAGCACAAACTGCGACGCGAGATCGTGACCACGCAGACCACGAACAGTCTCGTGAACCGCATGGGCCCGGTGTTCGTCATGCGCGCCCAGGAAGAAACCGAGGCCGATCCGGCGGCGATCGCGCGTGCCTATTCCATCGCGCGCGAGATCTTCTCGATGCGTGCGCTGTGGTTCGACATCGAGTCGCTCGACAACCAGGTCGCGGCGCGCGTGCAATACGCGATGTTCTATCGCGCCGCGCGACTGCTGCGGCACACCAGCTACTGGCTGCTGCGCGAGCGCGGCCAGAACCTGCACATCGAG
Organism: Pseudomonadota bacterium; assembly: GCA_043747835.1. Classification (GTDB taxonomy): domain Bacteria; phylum Pseudomonadota; class Gammaproteobacteria; order Steroidobacterales; family Steroidobacteraceae; genus CADEED01. Next base: position 21,886 of record JAYTOK010000112.1, read on the forward strand.
AACACCGTGCGAGAATTGTTGCCAGGCGTCGAAGACCTCGCAACGGTAGTCGATGGCGTGATCAGCGGTGGCGCACGCCAACTGCATGACTCGGCGTTGGCGGAACTCACGGGCGGCGGCGTACCCGAGAAACTCGCGCGCCGTGTCGCGTGCCTGGCCGTGCTCGAGCCCGCGCTCGACATCGTCGCGATGGCGCGTCAGGAGCGCCAACCCGTGGCGCAGGTCGCGCGCGCGTATTTCGAACTCGGCGTGCACATCGGCCTCGACTGGCTGCATCACGAGATCGATGGACTGTCCGTCGACGGCTCCTGGCAGGCCACTGCTCGCACCGGCCTGCGCGACGCTGCGATGCGCGCGCATCGGGAACTCACGCTGCAGGTGCTGCGCCTGCGCGGCGGGAAGCCGGCCGACCGCGTCGCGCGCTGGAGCGCCAACTGCAAAACTCTCGCGAGCTGGCAGCGCACGCTCGCCGAGATGCGCGCCGTCGGCACCGCCGACTTCGCAACGCTGACAGTGGGCGTCGACGCCGTTCGCGACTTGTCGAGCGCCTGAGTCCGCTTGCACCTCGCGCTCGTGATCACGACCTACGAGCGGCCCGACGCGCTCGCGGCCGTGCTCGCCAGCGTCGCGCGACAGACCGCGTCTCCCGCGGAGATCCTCATCGCCGACGACGGCTCGGGCGAAGCGACGCAGTTCGTGATCGAAGGATTCACGCGTGCGTCGTTCGTGCCCGTGCGCACCGTCTCGCAGCCGCATGAAGGCTTTCGCGTAGCGCGGTTGCGCAATCTCGCGATCTCATCGACGAACACCGACTACATCGTATTCGTCGACGGGGACATGTTGCTGCATCCTGAGTTCATCGCCGATCATGTGCGCTTCGCGCGCCGGGGCTGTTTCACCCAGGGCGTGCGCGCACTCGCCGACACGGCGCTGACGCGCCGCCTGCTCGACGATCCCGCAATGCCGGTGGAGTTCACGACGCCGGGACTTGGGTACCTGCGCCGTTCCTATCTACTGTATGCACCGGCCCTCTCGCCGTTCGCGCGCCGCATCGGTAACGGGCTCGTCTCGATCAAGAGCTGCAACCAGGGATTCTGGCGCCGGGATCTGCTGCGCGTGAACGGCTTCAACGAGGCCTTCGAGGGCTGGGGACCCGAGGACAAGGAACTCTGCGCACGGATCGAGCACTCGGGCGTGCGGCGGCAGACCCTGCTCTTCGGCGGCATCGCGGTCCACCTCGACCATCCGCCGGCCGCGCGCGACGCGCTGGCCGCGAACCTCGCCCTGCTCGACGCAACGATAAAAGAGCGAAAAATCCGCTGCGAGCGCGGGCTCAACTGCCATTTGCTCTCCTGAGCCGCTACCATGACGGCCCCGTTTTTGGAGGTCTCATGTCCGGCAAATCCATCCCAGGAAAACTAATACTCGTTCGTCACGGACAGAGCGTCTGGAACGTCGAGAATCTGTTCACGGGCTGGCACGACGTCGACCTGTCCGACCAGGGCCGCATCGAAGCGCGCTCCGCGGGCGTCGAGATCAGGAAGGCCGGCCTCGTTCCGGACATCGCGTTCACGTCCGTGCTCAAGCGCGCGGTGCGCACGCTGTGGAGCGTGCTCGACGAAATGGACATGATGTGGCTGCCCGTCGAACGCAGCTGGCGACTGAATGAGCGGCACTACGGCGCGCTGCAGGGCCTCGACAAGGCGCAGACCGTCGAGAAGCACGGCGAAGCGCAGGTGAAGATCTGGCGCCGCAGCTACGACATCCCGCCGCCGCCGCTGGAAGTCAGCGACCCGCGCCATCCGATCCACGACAAGCGCTATGCGAATCTCGACCCGCGCGTGCTGCCGGCATCGGAGTCTCTGAAGGACACGCTCGCGCGAGTTCTGCCGTTCTGGAATGACCGCATCGTCGCGGAACTCAAGCTCGGCAAGAATGTGCTCGTCGCGGCGCACGGCAACTCGCTGCGTGCCGTCGTGAAGATGCTCGACAACGTGAGCGAGGCGGACATCACCGAGCTCAACATTCCGACCGGCGTGCCGCTCGTGTACGAGCTCGATGCAAACATGAAGCCGGTGAAGAGCGGCTATCTCGGCGATCAGGAAGCGATCAAGGCGGCGGCGGAAGCCGTGAAGAAGCAGACCGAGAAGAAGCGCTAGCGTCGACGTTTTCGGGAGCTACCCATGCCGCGCTCGTATCTCGCATTCCTTTGCGTGATTTTTTCCGCGATCGCAAGCGCGCAGGACGAGTTCTCCTGCGGTGAGCTGAAGGCGAACCTGGAAATCGGGAACTGCCAGCTCGAGAAACTCGAGCAGGCAGAGCGTGAGCTGAGCCAGGAGTACCAGGCCATGCTCAAACTCGTCGATCCTGACAAGGCGTGGGCAAAGAATCTGCGCAGCGCCCAGCATGCGTGGCTGATGTTTCGCGACGCGGAGCTCGAGCTGCTTTTCTCGTGTGACAGCCGCAACGTCGAAGAATGTTACGGCCGGGAATACGCAGCGGGTCACCTGTGGCAGAAGACTCGCCTGACTCTCGAGCGCCTCGAGGGACTGCGTACGATTCGGAAGGAACGGCTCGAACGCTGAAGTCAGCGCGCGGCGAGAATCAGCGCATGCGCTCTTCGATGTTATCCGGCCGCGCGACTTCCTTCGCCGACCAGCCGTCGTAGCGCCCACCGAACTCTTTCGCCGCTTCGGTGAGACGCCGGCTCATCTCTTTCATGTCGGGGACAGTGAGCTTCATCGATTTGTGCGCGTGCAGGCTGTAGCGCAGCTCGCCGTTCTCCGGCGTGTCCTTCACGTCCGCGTCGAAACCCTCGGTGCGCAGACGATTCGCAAGACGCTCGGCATTCTCGACGGTCGCGAACGCGAGGAAGAAGTCGATGTCGTGCGGCTTGAAAGGATCCGAGCCGCGCTTGCGCAACTGGTCGATGAGTCGCTCGTCCCAGGAATCGTTGCGACGCTGTCGGAGCTTCTGCAAATTCTGATAGATGCGGAAAGCGGCGATGATGCCGCCGGCGATCGCCGCGACGTACATCCAGGTTGTCGATGTGAACATGCCCGGCCCGTCCTGGATTACTCGTCCTCTGCGATCGTGATCTTGAGCCCGGAGAGGGCCACCGTGATTTCGACCTGACAGGACAGCCGCGAGTTCTCGCGGAAGTGGGAAAGTTCGCCGAGCAGTTCGCGCTCGTCGGACATCGGCGGAGGGAGTTTTTCGGCCCATTCGGGATCGACGTAGATGTGGCAGGTGGCGCAGGAGCACATTCCGCCGCAGATGGCGGCGACGCCGTAGTCCAGCTCTCGCAGGACCTCCATCACCTTGAGGCCGGGTTTGGCCTCGACTTCATGAGAAACACCGTCCCGATCAATCACCTGCAGCGTCGTCATTCCCTTTCCTGGCACTTGAAAGCTCACGCGAATTCGTGACGCTAGTGTGCCCACGTTGCGCGTCTGGCGCCAGTTGCAGCAGGCGACGCAGTGCCATGGATTCGAGCTGCAGATCGGTGGCCGGAACGGAACGACCGATCCGGCGCGCCCGGTACCAGAGATATGTCAGGAGAGTGAACACACTCGTGAGCTCGAAAAGCATCTCGACGGTCGCGCCGCGGTCTTCGAGCCCGGAAGAATTCAGCAACAGCGGGCTGTGACCGACCGCGCGCGGGTAGTACGCGAGGACGCACGCGAGATCGAGCAGCGGATCGGCGACCTGCGAATACTCCCAGTCGATGAAGTACACGCGGTCCGCGGTCAACACGTTGCCGTGATGCAGGTCCATGTGAACGATGGTCGACGCGCGCGACGCGGATCCCGAACGCGCGAATGCGGCGACGCCCGTCTCGAGCAGCGATTCGATGCGCCCGCGTTCCTGACTATCGGCGCGCACGATCGCTTCGGCGTAACGGCGCGCGGCGGCGATTGGATCGAAGCGCGGCATCGACGGCGGCGGAACGGAGTGCAAAGTCCGCAGTCGTTGCGCGAGCGAGCGCAGGTCGCGCATGCGCGTGAAGTAGTGAGGCGTCCACAGACGGCCGTCGAGGTAATCCGTTATCAGGCAGGAGCGGTCGGTGCACGCGTAGATGATGTGCGGCGCCAGGCCCGCGCTCGCCGCCGCGGTGTGCAGCGAATTCTCACGATCGCGATCGAGACCCGGGTCCGTCGCCGCGTTCTCGTTGAGCCGCACGACGAAGCGGCCGCGGCGAGTGCGCACGAGGAAGCTGCGATTGACCTTGCCGCCACCGATGAGCTCCTGCGAATACGGAGCATCGCCGTTCTCGCAGCCGGGGACGTGTTGCAGCAGCGGGCCGATCATGCCGGCACCAGCGCGCCAATCTGCGAACGATAGCGGCGCCGCCAGGTGATGTACCCGGCGACGGCGATGACCGAGAGCAGCGCCGAGAGCACCGCCATACCCCACGCGCGCTGCGCGAAGAATAGATAGATCGTCACGGTGTTGATCACGACCCAGTACAACCAGTTCTCGAGCTTGCCGCGCGCGGCGAGCCAGGTGCTAAGCAGGCTGAAGAAAGTCGTCAGCGAATCGAGCAGTGGCCACGCGGCAGCGGTCCATTGCCGCAACAGGAATGCGCTCGCGAGCGAGAGCACGACGATGGCGACGGCCGCCCCGAGATGCCAGCGGTACGGCCACAGGCTCACGTTGAGCTCGCCGTGGGACGAGCGGCGCGCCCAGCTCCACCAGCCGTACGCGGACATGCCGATGTAGAACACGTTCAACGCGGACTGCATGGGCAACTTGCTCATGCCGGAGAGGACGGCAGCGCACGTGGAGCTCACGGCGCCCGCGATCCAGCAGAAACGATTACGCCGCGCCGCGAGCACGGCGTAAAGCACCCCGGTGGCGAGCGCCAGGATGTTGAGGGTTTGTAGAACGCCGGTGGAGACGGTCACGATGGGATGGCGACGATCAGCCGAGCGGTCCCAACACCTTCATGACGAAGATCGATTTGCCATCGCGCTCGAACGTCGGCTTGAGCTCGCGCGTCAGCGCGTCCATCACTTCGTCGTACTTGCCGAAGACCTGCGTGCTCATGTCGTTCGTCAACACCTTGAATCGGCCGTCGGCATTGAGACGGTCGATGAATCCGCGGATCGGCGGAATGAAGTCGTTGCGAAGTGGATAGAGGCTGATCTCGACGCCGATGTTCATTTCTTCTCCGTCAGCGGAAGGTATACGCGACGGTCACTCCCACATGGCGCGAATCACCCGCCTGCACGTAACGCGTCGCTGCGAAGTCCGGCGGCTCGTTGCCGAAGCGGAATCCCCGCTGCGAATAGTACCTGTCAAAAGCATTCCGCACCCAGACTTCAGCGCGCCAGTGTTTCCCTGAGTAACCTCCCTTGAGGTGAGTCAGGACTCTCGATGGCGCGCGTTCGTCGTGTGAGACATCGAAGTAAAAATCGTCGAGGCCCGCGAAGTCCACGCGAGTGAACCAACCTTGTGCAGCCGAGTATTCGAGTCCGAGGTCGTACTGAAACTGCGGCGCGTGCGCCTGCTCCCGGCCATCGAGGTTGCGTTCACCGAATCGATATCCGAGGTATCTCGTTTCGAGCATCGCTGCGCGCAGGTCTAGCAAGAGCCGCGGCATCGGCCGCCAGCGCAACGTGCCTTCTACGCCGTAGTTCTCGCCACGCGCGGCATTGTCCGTGTAGAGGACGAAGCTTCCGGGATTCCCTGGGTCGATCTGCTCGCCGGTCTGCACCTGCTGGTCGTTGCGGCGCATGTAGAAGAGAGCGACGTCGCCACCCACCGTGCGATCCGCATTCTCCGCTTTGAATCCGAGCTCGATGCTGTGGAGGATTTCCGAGTCGAAGTCGCGCTTGTCGGCGGGCACGGCGCTGCCGATGTTGAAGCCGCCCGCCTTGTAGCCGCGAGACAGCGTCAGATACGCGCGCTGCGTCCCGGAGAGCTCGTAACGCAGGCTCAGACTTCCGCCGACCATCGTCGCGTCGGGAGAAAAAGCCGCGCCGTTGGAGTCAGTGTAGTCGGCGCTGCGGCGCTCGCCGCGCGCACCCGCCGCGAGCACAGCTTTCGATGCCAGCCGCCATTCGACTTCGCCATAGAGCGCGAGATTCGTGGAGCGGAAGTCGCTCTCCATGTCGACCACGGTGGCGCCGTTGTAGACGTCGTGCTGCTCGACGTCTTCGTCCGCGCGCATGGCATACACGCCCGCGAGCCACGCAACGTCCGCGCCCTGCTCGATCGACTCGCGGGAGACGAGCCGCAGATCCTGGCTCAACGTTTGGCGTTCGCGATCGAAGCGCTGGAAATAGTCGTAGGGCGCGTTCACGCCCCAATCGCGATCGTTGCCCCAGTCGCCGTCGAAAGAGTAGACGCTGCGCGTGTCGCCGAAGGCGGTGCGACTCACTACATCGAAGGCTTCCGCGCCGTCGAAATCGAGACGCACGGAGAGCGCGCGCGTGAGCTGTGTGTCCTGCCCGGGCTTGTCGGAGAGCGTCGTGCGGGAATTGTCGATCGAGAACGCGTCGTAGCCATTGTCGAGATCGACCCACATCGCGGTGACGTCCGCGCGCAGGTGCTCGAAGGGCTGCGCGCTCAATCGGAACCGCGCGCTGCTTTCGTCGTAACCATTGGTGTCGTCACGCCGCAGGAACGAGTTGCGGCGGAAGCCGTCGCTCTCGTACTGGTTGACGGAGAGGCGCCACGCCGCTTCACCATCGCCGATCGGACCGCCGAGGACACCCGCGGCACCGCGCGTTCCACGATCGCCGACGGTCAGCTTTGCATCCATCGATGACTCGCGTTCCGGCGCGCGCGTGGTTACAGCGATGAGACCGGCGAGCGCGTTCGCGCCGTAGACGGTGCCTTGCGGTCCACGCAGCACTTCGATGCGCTCGACGTCCGCCAACGTCGCCGCCATGCCGGCACCCGAAAAGTCGATGCCGTCGATGAGGAAACCCACCGATGGATTCGGCGCGCCCTGCCATTGTTCGAGTTCGCCGATCCCGCGCAGCTGGAAGAATCGTGGACGCGACGTTCCCGACGACCAGTTGAGGTTAGGTACGAGCGCGAGCACGTCCTGCAGGTGCTGGACGCCCGCGCTTTCGAGCGTGCGCGCATCGAGCACGGTGGCGCTCGCGGGCAGATTGCGCAGCTCCCGGGCTCGCAGATCGGCGGTGACGACGACTTCCTCGAGCAACGCAGGATCCGCGGCTGCAAGAGAAGAAGCAAAGTAGAAAGATGCCGCAAACGCGGCTGTGGTGCGCTTCATATCCCATCCCTCCGCCGGTACTAACCGGATCAGGTTCTACGGGTTCGCGGACCATCCGCATCTCAGGCAGGTGCGCAACACCGGCCACCCCGAGGAGGCGCGCATCATAGCTCAAGCTTGTGGCAATTGTGTTTGCGCGTAGAATTCGCCGCCCAAATGACCCGCCGCATCCGCATCTTCCAGGTCGACGCATTCACGACGGATCGTTTCACGGGCAATCCCGCGGGCGTCGTCCTCGATGCCGATTCGCTCTCCGACGTTGAAATGCTCGCCATCGCGCGGGAACTCAACAACGCGGATACCGCGTTCGTGTTGAAACCCGACGCACAGGATCACGATCTGCGCGTGCGCTTCTTCACGCCGCGCACCGAAGCGAGCTTCGTGGGTCACGCGACCGTCGCGACTCACTTCGTGTTGTCGCGCGACGGCGCACCTTCAATCAAAGGGACTGGCGGGCGGGTCAAACAAAAGCAGAAGTCGGGGCTCGTCGACGTCGAGGTTCGCGGCGAAGGTGCGATTCGGCGCATCGCGATTCGTCAACCGGCGCCGCCGCTCGGCCGCCAGCTCAACGACCGCGAGCGCCTCGCGGTGCTCGATGCGCTGGCGCTCTCGACCGGCGACATCGACACACGCTGCCCGTTGCGCATCGTCGGCGGCGCGGGCACTCGCCTGCTCATCGGCGTGCGCAGCACCGATCAGTTGAAGCAGCTCAAACCCGATTTCTCGCGGCTCACGACGCTCTCCGCCCAGCTCGGCGCGGCCGGGTTCTTCGTGTTCACGCTGGCGCACGGCTTCACCGGTTGCCTCACGGAGTCGCGCATGTTCTGCCCGGCGCTCGGCATCCCGGAAGATCCGGTGAGCGGCAACGCGCACGGTTTGTTAGGCGCGTACCTCGCCGAACAGGGCTTGCTGCAGCTCGCCGGCGGAACCGCGAAGTTCACGGGCGCTCAGGGACATCACCTGAATCGCGCGGGCCGCGTGGATGTCGAGCTCGAGTTCGCGGCCGCGCAGGAAAATCATTCGAAGCTGGACGGCGTGTGGATCGTCGGACAGGCGGTCTCGATCTTCGAGACGGAGATGGATCTGTAGTGGTGCCGGGGAGGGGTTCTCGTGGTTCGCGCGC
>JAYTOK010000113.1:0-68530 GCA_043747835.1 Pseudomonadota bacterium
CCGGCTTCACTCGACGATCGGCTACATGAGCCCCGCGGCGTACGAAGCATCGGTGGGTCTACGTTAGGACGGTGTCAACAGAAACGGGGGAATTCCACATGAGCTGAGCACCCGCGACTCGATTCCGCAGCGTCCAAAAGGCTACTGGGCTTCGTGGTCGGGCCCCGCACCCCACCACTCTGCGACTTACGCCTCCGCTGATGGCTTTACCATGATGAGCTCGCACGGAATCTCATTCTTGTTCGCCCATTCGAACCACTTCATCTGGTGAAGCGATAACACATCTGCTGGCGATTTGACCTCACTGAAGCGATACGACGGCGAGTTTCCAGATGCAGCGCGAACCAAAAAATCAGGCCAGCCCGGCTGACGTTCCCAGAAATTTCGGATAGCCCAATCGATCATGAGTGCGACTGTTTTGCGGTCGATCACTTCAAGAGCGGCCCGTCCAAGTTCAATTGCCGAAGTATCCGCTACCCACAGATAGTCTCTAATGAGTGCGGTTTCATCGAGCAGACGGTCGTACAGAGCGACGATGTCCCGGCACGCGCGCACCCCAGCGATCCACGTGTCGAGGATTGAGGCTCGCCTTTCGTAGTACGCCGCAGATCCAAAGTCACGTGGGAGCCGGAAGCGGATAGGCGGAGTATTGCGATTCCGCGGGGTCCAACCCACGGTCGAATTGCGTGTTACAACTTGCGACAACGGGTCGGCGCCGTCTTGAATTGCTGCGCCAAGGAAAGTCGCAACCCAGACGCCAATGAGTTTCCGTTCGCATTCGATCGGGTACTCCCCGCCTGCTCGTAGGCGCTGCTGCACCAAGGCTTCGACACTGACGGGTGTGCCATCTTGTGCTATCCAGCGTCCGACCAGACTCTCTCCTCGCTCGATTTGCACATATCTAGCTGTTACGACCACATTGGGCACCTTCAAGGTCCCGAGAAACTGAGCTTGAGTTCTCTCACGTGTGTCATACCGAGGATTGTGGCGATGAACGCCCTGCCAAAACTTACGAGCCACGTCGTTTAGTCGGCGAGCAAGCTGTGGCTCGGCGGCTTCGAACGCTGTTATGTCGCCGTAGCGAAAAACGCCTCCGAGTTCTGAGAGGATTCGCTCGCAATAGGTCCTGAAAATTTCCCGCCAGTAGTAGCGTTCAATTTTCTTGCCGGAATGACGCGTTTGCGCCTTTGGATGAGGCAACTCGACTATGCCGCGGCAGCTTGCACAGATTGGCGCGATGCCATCGACTGGCACCCTGCGCTGCGTTCCATACTCTGTTCCAATCAGTGCTTGGTGCGGTAGAAAGATGGCCGCGAGTTCTTGTTCACATGAACAGGCCAGTACTTGGCCGCACTCGGCGCAGCGATACTTCCTGAAAATCTCATAATGATTCAGGCACTCGATGATCGCGTGCTTGCAGTTCGTTGTGCTCAAATCGGGCAACCATCGTGTACTTTTCGGTCTACAACACTGAAGAGTCCACAATACCGGGTCAAGTCCACACATCTGAAAGTTGACTATGGGCAGGAGCAGAAAACGCTCGCGGCAATCGTTCGGTGAGCGAGGCGGGCCACCCATCGCCAAGGCTTCAGCTGCTCAACAACGGTTCGAAGCTGCAATGTCCGATCAATCCCAGGATAAGCACGCGCATCTGAAGAAGGCTGCCGACGAGCTTCGCCTTGAAATGGAGCGACAGAGCTTAGTTGCGCGCGACCTGATCCTCGTGCAACCGCCCATTCAATTGCTCGGCTTCCTGATGGCTCAGCTAAACATGGCGTTTTCCGTGAAGTCCGTTGGTGACGATGGGGAGGCCAGAGCGGAGCTGAAGGAGATCATCAAGGACTTTCAGTTTGTCCTGGAATACGTGCACGCCGTATGGGCCGGCCATTCCCCACTGCGCGAAGAATCGGCGCAGTTGGATGAGGAAAAGACCGCACAACTCTTCGTAGCGCTGGAGGAATTGCAACAGACCACCATGATGTACTGCATGGCCAGTACGTCCGCGAACGATGGCCCCGGCCAGTGGTCCGCCGAAGCGGAGTTCCATGCCAAGTCAACATGGGTGCTAATTCGAGGCAATCGCTACCAAGTCCTTGAAGAAGAGTTCTTCCGCTTCGCGCTTGCACCGCATAGCGAAGCGTTGAAATCCGTTTACGACATGGACGCGCTCGAAATCGCTGAGGGCATCCAGGCGACTACGGATTCGTTTCGGGCCGGGTTTAGCAATGCGGCAGAAACGATTTCTGCAGGCTTGGAGAAAGCTCAATCGCTGATGAACGAGTCAATCGATATGGCCGAAGCAATTCGGAGGTTGAGTGAAGTCGATTCAACTTTCGATGAGCAAACGAAAGCGGCCATGCTCGATATCTTCTTTGGTGGAGTCTGCAATCTCTCGCAGCACACAAAACTGAAAGCTCCGCTTCTAGAGGACTTCTGCTTTTTCCCTGGCGAGAACACCGAGTTCTTCGCGGACGGCGAGTTCAAGGCAACGCCAATGAGAACTTTGCCTGCGAGAATCAAACCGGGCATCCGCTTGGGCGACCACTATTACGCAACAGACGGTCAGTTCATACGTGACTCCGCCTATCGGGCCATACAGCGTGGCCTCGTCAGAAGGTCACCTGGGTACCGAGAGGAATGGAACCGACGTCAGAAAGATCTCATCGAGAACGCATACCCGACGATTTTCAATCGCCAATTTGCAAACGCTTCCGTCTATAGAGAGGTGTACTTTCGGGATCCCGCCACGGCTCAGTGGGTCGAAACCGACCTGGTCATAGTGCTGGCTGACGCCCTGTTAGTCATCGAGGCGAAAGCGGGCGTCATGGCGATGCATTCACCCGCGACGAACTTCGATCGGCATGAAAGGGCCATCCGCGATCTCATCATCAAGGGATACGAGCAGTGCAAACGCTTTCTCGAATATCTTGCGAGTGCGCCTTCGGTATCGCTATATGAGCGTAAGGCCGACAACTTCGTGGAGGTCGGAACCGTCACGCAACGTCAGTTCCGCCTAATACTGCCGATCGGACTCACCGTTGAGGCGTTCACGCCATTCTCGGCTATGTGCAAGGAATTTCCCGAAATTCAGCCGGTCCTCGGGAAGTACCCGTTCATCTCGATGTCGGTCGACGATCTGTTTGTCCTGAATCGCTTCCTGCCGGCAACGGGTGAACTACTGCACTACCTCGAAGTCCGTCAGCAGGTCGCCGGAATTCCGAATGCAATGCTATTCGATGAGATGGATCATCTCGGCGCATACATCCGGAAGAATCGGTTTGATGTCGACATCAGAGAGCAGCTCAAAAAGGCCGATAGGGTTACTTGGGATGCCTTCAGTGATTTTGTCGACAAGCACTTTGAAGTCGAGGACTGGGCAACGCGCGAGCCGCCCCACCAGAAGTTCCCCGACCTGCTCGTGGCGATACTCAAGGCACTGGACGGGCGTCGTCCTGCCGGCTGGCTCAGAACAGATTCGCGGATTCGAAATCTCGGAGGCGAAGCGAGGACAAATATCGCGAAGGTATTGACTGACTTCAAGGCGACGCTAGAGACTCGGCCCATTCGGCGAACTCAGATTGGTCCGGACGACCGCCTGATCATCTGGCTTTGCCGAGCAGGCGCAGAGCCTCCGTTCGAGGATGTCCGCCATCACGGCGAGGTTACCTGCATTGCCTCAAATGTATCTAACGTTCCCGTTCTACAGCTCTCATTTGACCCAGCCGGCTCAATTGTGGCCTTGAGCTGTCCGAACATTCGCGCGCCGAGCGTCTTGCAGACGAACTACGAGGCACTTTTCGGTGAAGCCGAGGTTCAGCGCACTAAGCTCGCGTTTAACGAATGACTACAATCGAACCGCGTTCAACTAGCTACAGGTCACCCGCTCTGACCTGCCTCATCAGTTTTTCATTGGCGAGCCCCAAACGTGCCTGACTATCGTTAGGAATATTCTTGTCACGGCAATACGCTGCGATTTCGCTGCGCGACAATTCGATGGGAATCATTACCGTGCCGCGCGATCCGAGAGTTTCGAGACCTTTCTCGGCGCGATGACGCCAATCGTTCCAGCTGAGCGGATACTTGTCCGCATCGACGAAGTCTTTGCGCATCAGCTCCCACTCGGCGCGCGGATACCAAATCATGGTCATAAACAATGGAACGCCAGACTCTTCGTCAGGTAGATCAAGGGTTTTGAGTAGATGTGGAAAGGCCTTGGCGATCAAGTACAGGTGCAGGTGGATTCGAGTGCCGACGAGACAATGATGTTGTGCGAGGTAAGAATGTCCGATGGCCACGAGGTGCCCGCCACCGGCTGTCGAACGACGCTCTGCCCAATCCTTCCGCCACGCGAACACCCCGCCGCCGCTTATGCCCTTGGGATGTGGGGGAATACGATGCTCGCCATCGGGCGTGCGACTCGTCTTTCGATTGAAGTTGATTAAGATGTGCGTGCTAGGGTTGTACGCAAGCGTCTGGTACTTGACTGGAGCGGCAGCGGCGCCCGTGTAGAGAAAAACTTCCGTTTCGGAATGGGCCGCGGATGTCTTGGATTTGGAGATCGGATAGCCGCCGAACGTATAGATGTCATCCTCGACAAGGGTTTCGTGAAGATGGACGTCTTCCCGATCAAGAGGACGAATCCGGGAATCGAGGGTTTCCGCAAACGATGCATTGAGGCGTAAGTATGCGATGTCGTCCTTGTCGCTACTCCGTGCCATCCCGCGTGGCAGGCGTACTCCGCCATGCGCACCCTTGATGCCAGTGATCCCTCCGCTCGTTGGCAGGCACAGAAGCCCTTGCGTTAGCAGGTCCGTGACGTGGGCGGCACACAGGATGAACAACTCATCTTCACCCAAGCGAATGGCAACTCCCGAGGAGACCTGCTGCAGGCGTATGCCATCGTCCAGAAAAAGAGGGACCAATGCGTCAGGCTGCGTAAATGCGCGCGCGGATAGATCACCCGGCAATGAAACGGCTCCAGGTTCGCCCGAGGAGTTCTTCATAAGCTCTGATTGAGATCTGGAAGCCAGCAGCCGAACAGGCGAGCCTAGCGCCGAATTGAGTCACCAGAATAGTCAGCCGGCCCTGGCTGAGCGCTCAATAGATTCATCCACACGCGACCGTCTACTTCATTGTTCATGATGACGCGAATCATAGTTCTTTCATCGTTTAGCAAATACGTGTGGTTGCTGAGCAGCTTTCCTAGTTTGGCGATGAATTCATCAAACATAGACAAGTTGTAATCTTCTTCCGTCGGAATTAAATGGTCCGATAGTGCGCCACTGTGGAGCATGCCGCCGAATAGATGGTAGTGCTTCAGCAACTCGTCGCGATTCAATGCACCTTCGCGCGGTATCTGGTCAATGATTCCATCAGTGCCACGTCTGTCTACAATCGGCTGAGGAAAGAATTTCGGCTTAAGCCGCGCGAATTTTTTCATAATGGAATCTGCGTTCCATTCTTTGTGCAGTTGCTTCGACGTCGCGACATCGGTATGGATAGCAACGCATCCGATCGCCAGAAGCTCGCAACACATACGCAACTGAAGCATGCAGAATTCAGCGGCTAGTCGATTGTCGAAGTAGTGGTTTCGCCTTTTTAGTCGATCTAGCGTTTCTATTACGGCGCCCGTGCGCCACTTGAGCAGCTCCATTAGTTGACAATAGAGCACTGCGTTCGGATGAATGTTCGCAGCGGCTTCTTCCGGGGTTGATGTGCTTGCATTCATCACAGACTCCCGCAACATCGTCAGGAACTAACATCAGACAAGCACCGGGCAATAAACGCAATGGACCGCGACAAAACTCGATCCGCGGCAGACAAGCTTTAGGGCGTGTGCTCCGGCATCGAGTGCATTTGTCAGTATTTCGTAGTCACGTGAATTCCGTATGAACCATAGCATTCATACCCAGTCCGGTTATTTTTGTGTTTGTTCATAGACGTGTCGTAGCTCTTTCGCTTGAACGTCTTTCCGCAAACAGGGCACTTGAATACGTAGGTAGGGCCAGTTGCTAGCGCAGCGCCGAAACCGCGTGCCGACCGGCGCCTGGGCGAGCGTCGAATAATTGGCGACCTTGGCGGACCAAAGCCGCCAGATGACCCAGAACTCGATACTTGAGGAATGGTTTGATGGCCAGCCGGAGTTAGCTCGATCGGAAAGCGCGGCGAAAAAGGCGTCTGGGTCGGCTTGACTCCAAGAATGCTATCTACTCGGTAACTGCGTGGCTGGCCGTTGTCCGCCCGAACGGCCATCAGCAGCACGTCGCCAACCCTGGAGCGACGCAGCGAGTACGCTTCGATTGCCCGCGTCGAACGAACACCCTGCTGGTCGCGATAGTCGATTTCGACGAGCAGCCGATTGGCCGCAGCGAATCGGATCATCTCGACGAAGTTCTGTCCTTGGCTTCCGGCCGGAAGGCTCACGACGCGTTCACGGATCAACGTTTCGTCGGCGCCGATGCGCATCGCCTCGAGCGGCTGGGTGATGGCTCCCCTCAACCAGTCGAATATTTCGGGCAGCGCTTCCCAAAATGTCGCGACGGGCAGGAGCGCTGGAAGTTGGTGTTCCAGCATGTGGATCCAGCCGGCCTCGAGATCGGCACGGTGTGCCTCAAGATCGGCAATGCGCGGAATGCTCATTCCTTTGAATTCGCATTTCGCCTGCAGAACTTCCATGAAGCGACTTGGTTCCGGCCGCAATTCGCCGTTCCGATAGAGGTTCACCACATCGTAAAGATCGCGCGGCCGAGTTCTTTCCGCGAGAGCTCGGAATTTTTCCGCGAACGCTTCGATGTAGTCGTAAGCCAAGACCTCAATGCCGGTCTCGGGAGCATCGGTGTAAGGATGGAAGATCTGCGCGCGGACAGGCGGCAGCACGACCTTTTCGTCAGCAGTTAGATCGAGCTTGATGCGAGGCAGGCCGTGTGGCGGTGAGACCGGCCCTTTGTAACTGATCTTTCCTTGGCAGGAGAGTTGACCGCGCGGGTTCTCATAAATGTCGAACTCTTGTCCATCCGCAGGAATCTCGATTCCGGTCTCCTCGTAGATCCATGCACCGATCTCAGAGAATGTTTCCTTCAAGAAATCTGCGTCGAGGTGCTCTGGCTTCAACAGAGTGAAATCGAGGTCTTCGGAGAAACGATAGGTTTCGAAGAAGCACTTTTTTAGGCAGGTGCCGCCTTTGAAGATCCAACTTTCCGCGAGATCCTCGTGGCCATAGATTCCTGCAAGCATCCAGCCCAGGACGTAGTCCTTTTCAACTACATGAGGCGTGAGAGAGGTTTGCTGGGAATAGGCGAGAATTTCGCGCTTGTCGATCATCGTCCTTTCTCGATAGCCCAGAGCTGGGGCACACGCAGCCTCCACTTCGTCACGACGTGCGGGCAATCCTGTGATGGGTCGAGCTTCGCGTGGCCCCCGCTAAGATGTTCCTCGCATCGCTGCGAAAGTGCGACGCCATTGGGCTCGCGTTCGGCAAGAAATCCGAGGCGCTTGAAGACCGCTCCATTGTTCAAGCTGACGGCGTACTCGACAAGCTTCTCGTCGTTGCGATCATTGCGTCGGAGGTAGACGGCGAGACAGTCGGCGACGTGCTGGATACCGCCGCCGAGCGATGGATCGTCAACCATGTCGATCACCGTACGATGCAAATCTGATACGGGTACACGTGTCCGATGGCGCCAAATGCTCGTCGTGCCAAAAATCTTCCGCTCATCGATGTGCTTCAACGAGAAATCTATGCCCTGTCGCACTTGATGCTTTTGACGTACTGGCTGTGACGTCATGACGAGAATGTCTTTGAAGACTTGCTCGGTAAGATCCCAGTGTTCGGCAGCCGTGCGCCCGCCAATGTAGGCAGGTGCGAAGAGCTCAGGAACGAGAATCCAAGGGTCGTCGAGAACACGCTGGCTCCCCATCGTGTCGATTGACGCGGCGACATAGGCACCTCGGCCCACACGCCTCAACCAACCCTGTTCTGTCCATCGAGAAAGGCGCTGCGCCGCAACCTTGCGATCTACCTTGAGCGCGCTTTCAACGTTATCTACGTGTATGACGTCGCCAGACGAAGCCAGGACCTGAACCAGCTGCGCCCTTCCACGCGGGAGTCTTGTCGGCTGCTCTTGCATTTGCCCAAATTCGCGTAAAATGAGAATTAGAGCGGATATAGTAACACAAGGGCGCGGATTGTGTTACTTCGTTGCCTTAATTTCGCGTTAAACGCGAATTTATGCATTCGCTACAACAGGATCCGATAGAGGGAGTGGGGCGGCAAAGTTCAGGCCTGCTGGACACCCTCCCCGACCGCATTACGCCCGCTCGAGCAACCTTCAGCTGGGCGCAAAGACGCCGACGCCCAACGTCCGCTTTCGAGCAGAAGGGTCAACACCATCCGCAAGCATTGTGCGCGCGACTTGGTGTCGCGCTCTCGCCTTTTTAAGCGAGACGTCAGGATGAACTCCCAGGGCGAGCGTTTTTAGCTTGCCGTCGAATCGATAGTTGTATCGCCAGTACCGGCTGCCGTTCGGCATGACTAACAAGTACAACCCGCGACCGTCGAAGATTTTTCGCGCGCATCGGCGCGGCCGGGTGTCACGAGGTCCGCTCACTTCTCGAATGTTCACCCGTGAGTTCTGGTGCATTGGAGGTCTAGCTGGAGGAATTTGCCGTCGCGATTGATCGGATTGTGGAGACTCCGTCAGGG
This sequence comes from Pseudomonadota bacterium, assembly GCA_043747835.1. Classification (GTDB taxonomy): domain Bacteria; phylum Pseudomonadota; class Gammaproteobacteria; order Steroidobacterales; family Steroidobacteraceae; genus CADEED01. The sequence continues at coordinate 8,702 of JAYTOK010000113.1, forward strand.
CGAGATCCCAGAGTTGTTTGAGCGACAAGCTCTTTGGTTGCCTGGCGCGGGCGAATGAGAACTGTCCCTTGCGAATTCGATTTGCGAGCTCGATACCAGCAAACGTGAACGCCGCAGTCCTGAACGATTTCAATCCCAACATTGAGGCGCATCGTCGCTTGATCACGCGATGATCCTGCTCGACGATATTGTTGAGGTAACGGCAATAGCGAACCACGACGGACTTCCATCTAGCGTCCTCGTCGCCTAGCAACCGTAGACCTCGGTGGCTCGCGGCATTGCCGTCCAGATTCACCGTGGTCGGCCATCGAAGCCCATTTGCAGCGACAGCCTTGCGGAAAAACTCTTGCGCCGCATCCATGCCGCGATCCGCGCGCAGCAGCGATCCGACTGACTTTCCGCATTTGTCGACCGCGCGATACAGGTAATGCAGCCCGCCCCGGACGGAAACCGCAGTCTCATCCATGCGCCAGGATGAATTCACCGGCCGCGCGTAGCGACCCCAACGGCTCTCGTACTCCGGCACGTAGCGCAAGACCCAGCGCATGATCGTCGTGTGCGAGACGACGATGCCGCGCTCGGCCATCATGGCCGCCAGGTCCCGATAGCTCAGCCGGTACGTGATGTACCAGCGAACGCAGAGCTCAATGGTCTCGTTTTGGAATCTGCGGCCGCGATAGATCGGGTCGCGCTCGATTGGTCTCGTCATTCATGCCACCTTTTGTTGGCATGAATCCCTCCCCCTACCCGCCAATGCACCAGAACCTCGAAGTACCTCCGCACGAGTGAGACTGCGTGAGAAGGTACGAGACGGCTTGAGAAACTAAAACGCTGAGAATCGCCCGATTTTCAGCGTTACTGAGACGGCATGAGATGCCGTGAGAAAAGTAATTGGCGGAGAGAGAGGGATTCGAACCCTCGAGGAACTTTTGATCCCTACACCCTTAGCAGGGGTGCGCCTTCGACCACTCGGCCATCTCTCCGTGCATAAAACCGCGCCGGGGCGCGACCGGTTTCCACCGGGGGCGCAATCATAATGAGCAAGGGTCGGAAGGGCAAAGAAACGGCGCGAAAGCGCCTCGCCTCAGGCCGGAAGGGTCTCCCGGGGGGCGGAATTCTGGTCGTCGGCGGGCGAATTACCGCCCTCGTTGCCACGGCCACTCTTGATCCGCTCGAAGATTTCCTCGCGATGGACCGACACAGTCTTGGGCGCATTGATGCCGATTCGCACCTGATTGCCCTTCACGCCGAGGACCGTGACTGTCACGTCTTCCCCGATCACAACTGATTCGCCAACTCTTCGCGTCAAAATAAGCATATTGAGGGCCCTCCGCGGAGCCTCTTGGTGTTGGGCTGCCAAGACCCCCACGATCGCGGCAGAACGATGCGGAACCTTAACACTTGGGCCCCGCGATGGTCACGTAGGCATGTCTCATAACCTTTAGGACAGTTGAGGCTGAGACAGTCGCAAATCGTTGTGCAGACATTTGACACAACTTTCGAGTTTGTCTTCGGAGACCAACACCGCGATCTTGATTTCCGATGTGGAGATGAGCAGCGCTTTCACGCCCTGCCGCGCAAGTGATTCAAAGAGTTGCGTTGCCACTCCGGCGTGTGAGCGCATGCCCACACCGACGATCGCGAGCTTCGCAACCTTGTCGTCGGAGCTCATGCGCGAACCAGGGAACTCCGCAGAAACGTTCCGCATCAGTCGCTGCGCTTCGAGGAAGTCGTCACGATGCACCGTAAAAGATAAATCCTTCAATCCATCACGCGCACTGGCTAGCACGATCATGTCCACTTCGATGCTCGCCGTTGAGATTGGTTTCAGAACGCGCGCAATACAGTCGGCCGTGTCCGGCAGCCCCGCGATCGTGATCTGAGCTTCGTCGCGGTTGAACGCGATTCCTGAGATGAGCGGGGCTTCCATGTCGGATTCCTCTTTGCAGATCAGTGTGCCGGGTCCGGGACGAAACGAGGAGAGCACCCGTAGGGGCACGTTGTACTTCGCCGCGAACTCCACGGATCGCAGGTGAAGAACGCGCGAGCCCTGTCCGGCGAGTTCGAGCATCTCTTCGAAAGAAACTCTATCCAGTCGCCGCGCCTCGGGAACCAGCCGAGGATCGGTCGTATAGACCCCGTCCACGTCCGTGAGGATCTGGCACTCGTCAGCTTTCAACGCGACTGCCAACGCAACCGCGCTCGTATCCGATCCGCCGCGGCCGATCGTCGTGATGTCGCCCGCGTCGTCGACTCCCTGGAATCCCGCGACCACCGGGACGATCCCGGCCTCGATCGTCTCGCGCAGCCTTCCCGTCTCGACATCAGTAATGCGGGCGCGACGGTGCGAGTTCGTCGTGCGAACGCGGATCTGACTGCCCGTGAACGATCGTGCCGGGACACCGCGCTCACACAACGCCATCGCGAGCAATGCCACCGACACCTGCTCGCCCGTCGACAGCAGCACATCCATTTCGCGCGGATTCGGCTCGCGTGAGATTCCCGCGGCGAGGTCGACCAGCCGATCGGTCGAATCGCCCATCGCCGAGACGACAACCGCGATGTTGTCGCCGGCCGCACGTACCGCCGCGACCTTCTCGGCGACGCGCTGGATGAGCTCGACCGAGCCGACCGAAGTGCCGCCGTACTTCTGGACGATGGTCCTCATGAGGAAAAAGGGGACAGATCTATTTTCCGGGAAAAGGGGACAGATCTAATTTTCGGGTTTGCCATGCTCTCGCGCTGACGGATAGATCTGTCCCCTTTTCCCGGAAAATAGATCTGTCCCCTTTTTCTCACGCACCCAGCTTCGCGCGCACGAATCCCTCGACGCTCGCGAGCGCGGCACCGAGCGCCGCCGGGTTGTTGCCGCCGGCCTGCGCGAAGTCCGGGCGACCGCCGCCCTTTCCGCCCACCTGCCCCGCGACGTTGCCGACGAGTTCGCCCGCCTTGACCTTCGAAATCTGGTCGGCCGTGACGCCCGCCACCAGCGTGATCTTGTTCGCGCCGTCGACCGACGCCAGAACAATGATCGCGCTCTTGAGCTTGTCCTTGAGTTGATCCACCGCGTTGCGCAGCGCGCCCGCGTCCGCGCCGTCGACCTGCGCCGCCACGAGCTTCACGCCCGCGATGTCGCGCGCTTGCGCCGAAAGATCCGTGCCCTGCCCGCTCGCGAGCTTGTCCTTGAGCGAACGGTTTTCTTTCTCGAGCTGGCGTATGCGCTCGATCGCGTCCGCCACCTTTGCCTTCACGTCGTCGCGCGAGCCGCGCACGAGGCCCGCGATTTCCTTCACGATCTGATCGGTGCCGTCGAGATACTCGAGCGCACCTTCGGCCGTGATCGCTTCGATGCGGCGCACGCCCGCGGCGACGCCGCTCTCGCTCAGGATCTTGAAGATGCCGATGTCGCCGACTCGCTCGACGTGCGTTCCGCCGCAGAGCTCCATCGAGAACTCGCCGAAGCGCAATACGCGAACATCCTTTTCGTACTTCTCGCCGAACAGCGCGATGGCGCCTTCCGCGACCGCCGCGTCGTACGGCATCTCGCGCGTGTCCGCCGCGGCGTTCGCGCGGATCTCCGCGTTCACGAGCCGTTCGATGCGGCGCAGTTCTTCCGGCGTAATCGCCGAGAAGTGCGAGAAGTCGAAGCGCAACTTGTCGGGCGCGACGAGCGATCCCTTCTGCTGGACATGCGTGCCGAGGACCTTGCGCAGCGCGGCGTGCAGGAGATGCGTGGCCGAGTGGTTAGCCATGATCGCGCGGCGACGCGGTGCGTCGACCTGCGCGGCGAGCTTGTCGCCGATCGAGATGGCGCCCGACTCCACCTTGCCGATGTGCGAGAACACGGCGCCGCGCTTCTGGGTGTCGACGACAGAGAATTTCGCACCGACATTGCCGAGTTCGCCCGCGTCGCCGACCTGGCCGCCGGACTCGGCGTAGAAAGGGGTGCGGTCGAGGATGACTTCGCCGTCATCGCCCACGTTCAACGATTGCACGGCTGCGCCGCCCTTGAGCAGCGCGATGACCTGGCCGACGTCGCTGACTTTCTCGTAGCCGAGGAAGCTCGTCTTGCCGTCGATCTTGATGTCGGAGGAGAGATCGACGCCGAATTTGCTGGCTGAGCGAGCGCGGTCGCGTTGCGCGTCCATCTCGCGATCAAATGCCGCCATGTCGACGGTGAAGCCTCGTTCACGCGCGATGTCGCTAGTCAGGTCGATCGGAAAGCCGAATGTGTCGTAGAGTTTGAACGCGGCACTACCAAAGAGCATCGGCTTTGCATTGGGTCCCTCGCCGCGCACGGTTACCGAGATAGTCTGCCAAGCGTTTCGAGCATCAGTGAATGCCTCTTCCAAGATCGCCATGCCCGTCTCAAGTGTGCGCGCGAACTGTTCGCCCTCTTTCAGCAACACATCGCGCACGCGCGCCTGGTTTCCGACGAGTTCGGGAAACGCTTCGCCCATCACCTTCACGAGCGTGGGCACCAGCTCGTTGAAGAACGTCGGGCTCTTGCCGAATTTGTGACCGTGGCGCATCGCGCGCCGCGCGATCCGACGCAGCACGTAGCCGCGACCTTCATTCGACGGGATCACGCCGTCGACGATGAGGAAACTGCAGGCGCGGATGTGATCCGCGATGACGCGCAGACTCGGGTTCGTGAGCTCCGTCGTGCCGAGTAACCGGCCGGCTTCCTTGATGAGGTCGAGGAAGATGTCGATGTCGTAATTGTTGGTGACGCCCTGCATCACCGCGGTCACGCGTTCGAGACCCGCGCCCGTATCGACGGACGGCTTCGGCAGCGGCGTGAGCTTGCCGTCGGCCGAGCGGTCGAACTGCATGAACACGAGGTTCCAGATCTCGACCCAGCGATCGCCGTCGTCGTCGGGCGAGCCCGGCGGGCCGCCTTTGATGTGCGCGCCGTGGTCGAAAAAGATTTCAGTGCACGGGCCGCAGGGGCCCGTCTCGCCCATCTGCCAGAAATTGTCGGAGCCACCGCCCGACTTGTCGCCGATGCGCACGATCTTCTCGGCGGGCAGGCCGATCATCTTGTTCCAGAGCTCGAAGGCTTCGTCGTCCGTGTGGTAGACGGTGACCATCAGGCGAGTCGGGTCGATCTGTAGCGTCTTCGTGACGAAGTCCCAGCCGAACTGGATCGCATCCTTCTTGAAATAGTCGCCGAACGAGAAGTTGCCCAGCATCTCGAAGAAGGTGTGGTGGCGGGCGGTGTAGCCCACGTTCTCGAGGTCGTTGTGCTTTCCGCCCGCGCGCACGCAGCGCTGACTCGACGTCGCGCGCACGTAATCGCGCTTGTCCTTGCCGAGGAAGCAGTCCTTGAACTGCACCATGCCGGCATTGGTGAACAGCAGCGTCGGGTCGTTACCCGGGACGAGGCTCGAGGACGGCACGATGGTGTGGCCGCGCTCGCGGAAGAATTCGAGGAAGGCACGACGGACATCCGCCGCGCTCATGAAAGGCGGTTTGGTGGGCATTCGAGGTCAAGTTTGGCTTACGAGGGATCCGGTTCGCCGTCCTCGAGGTCCCCCTCCAGAGCGGCGCGGATATGATCGTTGGAAAAGCCTCGGTATTGCAAAAATCTGGCCTGTTTAGCCCGTTCTTTGCGGTCCTTGGGGATTTCCGGGCCGAACTTCCGGGCCCGGACTTCCCGGGCGCGCTTCACGAAGTCGGGGGAATCGCCCTCCGCCTCGCCGGCCACCGCTGCCTCGACATCCTCGGCCGCGACCCCGGCCTTGCGTAGCTCATTGCGGATACGGACCGGGCCTTGTCCGCGGCGCGCCCGGTACGCGACGACGTTCGTTCCGTATCGCCGGTCGTTGATCGTGTTCGACGCCAGCAGGTCGTTGACGACGGGGACGATGGCGTCTTCGAGATACCCCCGACCCTTCATCTTCTTGCGCAGCTCGCTCGCGGAATAGTCACGGCGCGAGAGCAGAAAAATGGCGTACGAACGCGAGTGGCTCGGGTCGACCGTTTGAGCTTCGCTGAGAGCGGATTTTCGGGCGGGTCGGCGCACGGAGTCAGGCGGGAGAGAAAGGGGACAGATCTATTTTCCGCAGAGCCGGAAAAAAGATCAGTCCCCGGGGCAAATCACTCTTCCTTGCCGCCAACACTCTTCAGCTCCGGCCGCGCCGGCTTCACGATCACGAGCTTGGCGCGAATCTGCGTCTCGATTTCCTTCGCGAGCTCGGGACGCGCCTTCAGGAATTCGCGGGCATTGTCCTTGCCCTGACCGATGCGTTCGCCCTTGTAGCTGTACCAGGCGCCGGACTTCTCGATGATTCCTTGCGCGGAACCCAGGTCGATGATCTCGCCTTCTCGCGAGATGCCGAGGCCGTACATGATTTCGAATTCGGCTTCGCGGAACGGGGGAGCGACCTTGTTCTTCACCACTTTGACACGGGTCTGGTTGCCCACCACTTCTTCGCCGGATTTGATCGCGCCGATACGGCGGATGTCGAGACGAACGGAGGAATAGAACTTGAGCGCGTTACCGCCCGTCGTCGTTTCCGGGTTGCCGAACATCACGCCGATCTTCATGCGGATCTGGTTGATGAAGATGACCATCGTGTTCGAACGGGAGATGTTGCCGGTCAGCTTGCGCAGGGCCTGCGACATCAGGCGGGCGTGCAGACCCATCTGCGGGTCGCCCATCTCGCCTTCGATTTCCGCCTTCGGCGTGAGCGCGGCAACCGAGTCGATGACGACGAGATCAACCGCGCTGGAACGAACCAGCATGTCGGTGATTTCGAGTGCCTGCTCGCCGGTGTCCGGTTGCGAGACGAGGAGTTCGTTGACGTTGACGCCTAACTTCTCGGCGTACGTCGGGTCGAGCGCGTGTTCCGCGTCGACGAAGGCGGCGGTGCCACCGAGCTTCTGGATTTCGGCGACCACCTGCAGCGTCAGCGTCGTCTTGCCAGAGGATTCCGGGCCGTAGATCTCGATCACGCGGCCACGGGGCAGGCCACCGATGCCGAGCGCGATGTCGAGGCCGAGCGAGCCGGTCGAGACGGCTTCGATGTCGTAAGACGCCGCGGCGTCGCCCAGGCGCATCACGGAACCCTTGCCGAATTGTTTCTCGATCTGACCCAGGGCGGCGGAAAGCGCCTTCTTGCGATCTTCACTCATGCGATTGATCCCCTATGCAGTGCGTTTCAGTGCGAAAAAATTTAGCACAAAGTACTGGATAAATGACCAGCAAATCGAGTGTAAAAGACCGAATATTCCGCTGTTTCCTACCGGGATTTGTCGTCGTCCAGTTTCCAGGAATCGAGAGCACTGTATATCGAGCCTCCGTCTTCCCGACGACTCTGCATGAGGACGAATCGATCGCAGCGTACCGTCATCGATGGCGAAAAGGGGCGCGGCCATTCGATCTTCGCGGCCTCGGCTGACTTCACTTTACGCGACAGCGTCAGATGCGCGCGAAAGGGCTTGATGTCGGGCGCGAACCCGGCGGCGATCGCCGCTTCCGCGAGCCGCCGCGCGAGGTCGTGAGCCGCCTCCGACTCCTTCGTGCCCGTCGCGCACAACACACGCGGCTTGTCCCAGAACTCGAGCTGTTCGAAACGCAGCTTGAGCTCGGACGCGCGGACCATTGCGGCGGCGGCGCGCAACGCGTCCACCTTCTCCTCCGCGACTGCGCCCACGAAACACAGCGTCGCATGGAGATTTTCCGCCGGCACGCGCTGACCCTGCAGTTTTTCCACGACCGGCGCCGTGCGCGCGAGCAAGGCCGCGCTTTGCTTCGCTGTCGGCTGCAGCGCGAAAAACAGGCGCAGCATGGATCAGGACAACGGCGACAGCGCCGGCAACGCGCGCAACAGGTTCAGTGCGTACTCCACCGCATGGCGCCGCACCGCATCACGATTGCCTTCGAACTGGATCAGGTGCCCCTGGCACTCGACCCGGTCCGTGGCCCTTTGCGCGATCGCGATCCAGACGGTGCCGACGGGTTTGCCCGGCACGGCGCCACCCGGTCCCGCGATCCCGCTCACCGCGATTGCCACAGTCGCGCCGGTGCGATCGAGCGCGCCCTCGGCCATCGCGCGCACGACGGCATCGCTGACGGCGCCCTCGGTGTCGATGAGCTTCGCTGGTACGTCCAGATCGCGCGTCTTCGCCGCGTTCGAGTAGCACACGAAACCGCAATCGAACCATTCGGAGCTGCCCGCGACGTCGGTGCACAGCTTCGCGATCCAGCCGCCGGTGCAGGACTCCGCCGTGACGAGGCGGCGTCGGGATTCGTGCAATCGCGCACCCACTTCCCGCGCGAGCGCGGTGAGTGCGGTATCGGTGGGCACCATCATGGATGGACCCTCGTGGATCGGACCCTCATGGATCGGAGGATAGACCGTGCGCCCGCGCGCTACCATGCGCGCCATGCAACCCGATCTCTTCGAAGGCGCGGGCACCGTCGCGGTTTCCCAGAAGAAGGAATGGCTCGAAATCCTGACGGACATCGAGAGCCGCAACCGCTTCACGATCGACTTCGACGGCCGGGACGGCGTGCTGCTTGCCGCGGAGGAAGGCAGCGGCTGGAAGCGGTTTTTCCTGGGGTCGATGCGCCCTTACACGATCGTGATCCAGACGCGCGAGAGAAAGCCGGTGTTGCGCATGCACGCGCCGTTTCGCTGGCTGCATCCCGAGATCACAGTCACGGAAGTGAATGGAAAACCGCTCGGCATTGTGCGCAAGCGCTTCACTTTCCCACACACGCGATACGACGTGCTCGACGCCCACGGCCACCGTCTCTTCGAGATCGGACGCGGGTTGCTGAAAGCGTGGACGTTTCCAATCCGCCGGGACGGGCAAGAGGTTGGCGTGATCCGGAAGCGCTGGAGAGGCATCAGTCTCGAGGTGTTCACCGACGCGGATCGCTTTCAGCTCGACTTCGCAAACGTCCCCGATCCGATCGAGCGCAAGATCCTGCTGGGAGCGTTGTTCCTCCTCGACTTCAAACATTTCGAGGAATCCGGCGGCTGAGCTAGGATGCCCGGCCCTCACGGAGTCTGCCGTTTGAACACGCGCCCGCAGGAACACACCCCCATGATGCAGCAGTACCTGCGCATCAAGGCGGAACACCCGAACGCCCTGCTGTTCTACCGGATGGGCGATTTCTACGAGCTCTTCTTCGACGACGCGCGCCGCGCCGCGAAGCTCATCGACATCACATTGACCTCGCGCGGCCAGTCCGCCGGCGAACCGATCCCGATGGCGGGCATCCCGTATCACAGCATCGACAACTATCTCGGACGACTCGTGCGCAAGGGCGAGTCGGTCGCCATCTGCGAGCAGATCGGCGACCCGGCGAAATCCAAGGGTCCGGTCGAGCGTCAGGTCGTTCGCGTCGTCACGCCGGGCACGGTCACCGACGATGCACTGCTCGAACAGCGCCGCGAAACCTTGCTGGGCGCCGTGGTGCGCAACGCCTCGAAGGAAGGGGTTCGCTTCGGCCTTGCGTGGCTGGACCTCGCGGCGGGACGCTTCACGGTGCTCGAATGCGACGGCGCGCCCGCGCTCGAAGCGGAACTCGAACGCCTCAAGGTCGCCGAACTACTCGTGCCCGAGGATCAATCGCGCGAAATCGCAGAGATCACCCAGGGCGAACAGCGCGTCCGCCCGCCGTGGCACTTCGAGTTCGCCAGCGCCTCGCGATTGCTGACGGACCAGCTCGGCACGCTCGACCTGCGCGGTTTCGGCGCCGACGATCTGCCGCTCGCGATCCGCGCGGCCGGCGCGCTGCTGCAATACGTGCGCGAGACGCAGAAGACCGCGCTGCCGCACATCGCGAGCCTGACCGTCGAGGAACGCGGCGACGCGCTGCAGATCGACGCGGCCACACGCCGCAATCTCGAGATCGATGTCTCGCTGTCGGGCCAGGACTCGGCGACACTGTTCGCGCTGCTCGACTCGACGGTGACGCCAATGGGCTCGCGCAACCTGCGCCGCTGGCTCAACCGGCCGCTCGCGGAGCAACAGGAACTGCGGCGGCGCTATCAATCGATCGCGCTGCTCGTCGACGCGCGCCGCTTCGAAGCCCTGCGCGAGCCGCTGCGCGCGATCGGCGATGTCGAGCGCATTCTTTCCCGCGTCGCGCTGCGCAGTGCGCGGCCGCGCGACCTCACATCGCTGCGTGCCTCGCTGGCCGTATTGCCGGCACTGCGCACGACGCTCGCGCGCCTCGAAGCGCCGCTGATCGCCGATCTGACCCATGCGGTTGGCGAACACACCGACGTCGTGGAGCTACTGCAGCGTGCGTTGATGGAGGAACCCTCCGTCATGCTGCGCGAAGGCGACGTGATCGCGGCCGGCTACGACGCCGAGCTCGACGAGCTGCGCCAGATCTCCTCGCACACCGATGACTTCCTGCTCGAGCTCGAGAGCCGCGAACGGGAGCGCTCGGGCATCCCGTCCCTGCGCCTCGCGTACAACCGCGTCTCGGGCTTCTTCATCGAGGTGAACCGCTCGCAGGCGGACCGTGTGCCGAAGGATTACATCCGCCGGCAGACGGTGAAAAACGCCGAGCGCTTCATCACGCCCGAGCTCAAGAGTTTCGAGGACAAGGTGCTCGGCGCGCGCGAGAAGTCGCTGGCGCGCGAACGCGAGCTCTACGATGAAATCCTCACGCAACTGACCGACCGTCTCGTCGCACTGCAGTCCACCGCGAACGCGCTGGCCGCGCTCGACTGCCTCGCGGCGCTCGCGGAGCGCGCGGTCGATCTCGGCTGGACCGAGCCGCAACTCGTGCCCGAGACGCGGCTCGAAATCCGCGGTGGCCGGCATCCCGTCGTCGAACACTTCATCGAAGGCGCCTTCGTGCCCAACGATCTCGTGCTCGATGCATCGCGCCGCATGCTGATCGTCACGGGCCCGAACATGGGCGGCAAATCCACGTACATGCGCCAGAGCGCGCTGATCGTGCTGCTCGCGCACGTCGGCAGCTTCGTGCCCGCGGAGCGCGCGGTGCTCGGTCCCTTCGATCGCATCTTCACGCGCATCGGCGCGGGCGACGATCTCGCGGGCGGCCGCTCCACGTTCATGGTCGAGATGACGGAGGCCGCGAACATCCTCAACAACGCGACCGACCGCAGCCTCATCCTCATGGACGAAATCGGCCGCGGCACGAGCACCTTCGACGGTCTCTCGCTCGCCTGGGCCGTGGCGCGCCACATCGCGCGCGTGAATCGCAGCTTCACCCTGTTCGCGACTCACTACTTCGAGCTGACGTCGCTGCCGCAGGAGATGGATGGCATCGCGAACGTGCATCTCGACGCGACGGAACATCGCGACGGGCTCGTGTTCCTGCACGCCGTGAAGGACGGAGCCGCCAGCCGCAGCTACGGCCTCGCCGTCGCGCAACTCGCCGGCGTGCCGCGCGAAGTCATCGCGGCGGCGCGCGAGTATCTGGTTGCGCTGGAGAAAGGTGGCACCCACGACGCGCCGGCGCACAACCCGCGCTCGCGCGGCCGTGCGCAGGCCGCGCACACGCCGCAGGCGCAGTTGCCGCTCGAACCGCCAACTGCCGCGCCGGTCGACCCGCGACTGCTGGAACTCGAAGCTGCGCTGAAGGCGGCGAAGCCCGATGACCTGACGCCGCGCGCGGCGCTGGATCTCGTCTACAAGCTGAGATCGCTGCTCGGCTGAACGCCCGGGAGGCCCGCCGGTTGGCCGATTGCCGATCGGGAACTCCCGGTCACTCTATATATATGTGTGGGGACGCAGACCCCCACACGCCCCACACGCCCCGGACGCCCCGGCCGCCGCGGCCGCCGCAGTTCCGCCGATTTCTGCACGTTCGCGCCAGATTCCCGTGTTGGGCGCAGCGCCGCCGCTGGCTAGACTTTCAGCGTGTTCTTCCCCCGGAAATTCTCTGCGTCTCTCGTCGCGCTGGCGCCGCTGCTTGCCGCGTCGCTGCTCGCTGTCGCGCCGCGCGCCCTCGCGGAACCTCGCTACAATTCGCGCATGACGACACTCCTGCAGGACATCCCGAGTGCCGCGGTCGCGGCGAGTCATGCGCTCATGCAATCACGCTACGCCGCGGATTTCGAGGCAACCAGTCTCTGGCAGGTCGAGCGCTTCTTCGAGGACAACTCGAGCAACGGCAAGCCGCGCGGCGACCTCGCTCGCGATACCGGCAAGCGCCTGTTCGCCATCGGCTGCTACGTCGGTGAAGTCGTTCGCCGCACCCGCGGCGGCGAATGGCAAGCCGACGACAACGACCCCCAAGGCGAAATCAACATCTCGCTGCAACTACCCGACGGCAGCGTGATCTGGCCCGTGCAACGCGTTATGAAGCGGGTGACGGGCGGCTCGTCGGAGAGCATCGCGGCGTATGGGTTGGCGCTCGGCATCGGCGTCGGCCCCGAGCCGCAGAAGCCCGGATTTCTGGATCGCGTGCGGCGACACTTCGAGTGAGCTGAGAGCGCTGTCACTTCGATTGAGGCGCGAGCGCCGTCGCGATCTCGCCGCCGAGCACGGCAGCGTCGCTGGCCTGAAGGCTCCGCTTCGGCGCGGACGGATTGTCACCGACCATCAGCGAGAAGCTGGACCCATCGCGATCCACGCGCACGCTCGCCGCGCGCTTGGCGAACGTCGCCCAGGTCTTGACCTGCGCCGCCGCCAGCAAGGGCTCAGTCACCTTCTTGAAGTCCTTCGGCCAGGGTACGTTGTGAGTAGAGGCATCCAGCCCCCGCAACACCGCGCCGCCGAGCTCGGCGGCGCCGGCCGGCGCCGGCAGCTCCGCCACCGGGCCCGAGGCGATGCACGGCTCGCCGCCGCCCGACCCGTGGATCGTCACGACGAAGTACTTGCTCTCACGTAGATAGACGCTGACCGATTGCTTCATGGAAAGATGATGACCCTGATGGTGATGGGCGGCGTGCCGTTCGCGGCGGCCTGGATCACCTGGTTGAAGACCGCTTGCTGGGCGGCGGTGGGTGCGTTGGGGATCGCGATCTCGATTTCGCGCGTGCGCACCAGCCCGCGCGTATCGAGGCCACCGTGGTTGACGCCGTTGAACCCGCGCTGCGCCGTGACGTAGCTGTTCAGCTCGGAACGCAGCCGGCTCAAGTTCTGGTAACCGTTCGTGTTGATGTCGATGCTCTTGATGCTCGTGCCCACGCCGGTCGCCGGATTCCAGCGATCGATGACGGGATAGTTGTTGGTCGGCGTATTGTGGCCTAGCGCCTCTTCGATCGCGTGGCCACGCTGGAATGGATTGAGATCCCAGGCGCCGCTGCGCCTGGCCTGCCGGAAGAATTTACTCATCAGCCGCGCGAGTTTGGTCGCGCCCGCCCCGCCGAGTTCGATCGCGACCTCACCCATGACCTGCGCGAATTGATTGGCCGCGACATTGAGATCGCGGATGCATCTCGCATCGCGCGCGCGGAAATACGTGTCGACCGTCAGACCGAACAGACGCACGATCGCCTCGCCCAGGAAGATGTAGCCGACAACGCCGAGCACGGCGTCCGCGATCCACCCCGCGGGCGTGAGCTGCGCCACTCCCCACACGGCGAAGATGCCGGCGACGATCGCGATGTTCGCGGGCTGGATCATCGCGCGCAGCTGGTTCCCGATCTCGCCCGGCACCTGCGGAATCGCCTGCTCGAGCAGGTATTGCAGGCGCCGGTTGAAGGACCAGTTCGATACATCCGTATCCGGCGGCAGCGATTGCTGCGTGCCGAGCGGGTCGGTGAAATTGATGGCGTCGCCGCCGGCGAACGCGTAGAGGTTGAGGCCGCCGGTCTGCCCGATCGGATCCGGCGTCACGAACCGTTGCGTTTCCGGATCGAAGTAGCGATTGAGGTTGTAATGCAGCCCGGTTTCGCGATCGAGATACTGGTTGGAGGCACGCAGCGGGATGTCGAATCCCGATTCGATCGCCGCTGAAGTGACAGCGCCTTCGTTGGCGCGCCACACCACCGCGCGTTGGGCATCGGTCACCGCGACCGTTTCTCCGCGCCAATCCGTATGCAGCGCGTAGACGGCATCGCCATCGAGCAACGCCACGGGCCGCGCATCGAGCCACACGTACTGCCGGAGATCCGCGGCGCCTACGGTGGCCTCGGCAACGATCTCGCCGCCCTCGTAGAGGAAGTATCGCGTGATGTCGCGGTTGCCGAACGTCACCTTCTTGATGCGTTCACCGAGCGCGTTGTAGCGATACTCCGCGAGCGCCTTGTCACCGTCCGCGACGCGCGCGAGTCGGCCCATGCCGTCGTACTCGAGCCGCACCTCGCCGCGCTGCGTTAGCCGGCCCGCGGCGTCGTACGCGTACTCCACGCGCACGCCGTCGATGCGCACTTCGGCGAGGATGCGGTTGCTCGCGGGATCCACTTCGTATTGCGACGCGCGGCCCTGCACGACGCGACGCAACGGGTTGGCGGCATCGTCGTACGCGAAGCCGATCGCATGCGAGTCGCCGCCGAACGCGTCGGCCATTCCGGTCACACGGCCTTCGGCGTCGTAACGGAACGCACGGTTCGCCGCGCCCTGCGTCTTCCCGATCCTTCCCGCCTCGTCGCGTTCGATGGCGAGCAATGCGACGCCCGGGGTGCCGAGCCGCGTGAGCTCGCCGCGCTGGTTCATCGCGCGCTCGAACGGCAGGCCGTTCGCCAGCAGGAAATCGTTGCGCGTGTAGCGATCCATGCCGTCGTTGAGTCCCTGAACGATCGGTGTCGAGCCGAACCAGCCGGCGCGCTCGATGGCGCTGAGCAGCCCCGGACGCGCGTGCAGCGGATCGTTGTACTGGTATCTCAGCTTCTGGCCGTCGGGCAGCGTCTTCTGCTCGAGCCGGCCCAGCGCGTCGTAACGGTACCGGATCTCGAAGGAGCGTCCGTCGATCAGGCGTTCGTGCGCCGTGAGTCGCGCCGCGGCGTCGTAGGCGAGCCGGTCCTCGCCCGCGCCGTGCACGATGCGCCGCGGACGTCCGTTGGCGGCGTACTCGATCTCGATCGTCTCGTCGCGCGCGACGAGACGCGTGACGCGATCGGCGGCGTCGTACGAGAAATCGCGGGTGCGTTCGGTCGCGTCGACGCTGCGCACGATCCGGTCCGCCGAGTCGTACCCGAACTTCGTGACGCCGGAGTCGGGACTCGCGACGGACACGAGCCGTCCGAAGTCGTCGTAGTCGTAGATAGTCACGAGGCCGCGTGCGTCGCGCACCTCACGATGCAGCGCTTCGCGATTCGCGTACATCAGGCCGAGCACCGGCGCGAGCGCGTGCGTTGCTGCCACGTCCGGCTCGGTGGCCGGCAGGCGCAGCGCGCCGGCGACGTCGCTGGATGCGCTCGCGCCGAGCGACGCGGGCAACAACGAATTCAGCGCCACCGCGCGTTCGACGGCGATACTGCGATCAGGATTCAGCAGACGCGCGACGCGCGGCTCGCCTTCGCTGTCGCGTTCGAGCTCGATGCGATTGCCCTGCGTGTCCACGATGGCGGCGAGCGCGCCCGCCGCGTCGTACGAGAACGTGAGGCGTTGACCGAGCCCGTCCTGCGTGCCGCCGAGCCGGCCGACGCTGTCGTACCAGATCGCCTGCTTCTGTCCTGCGCGCGCCAGCGACACGGCGCGACCCTGGGCGTCGTAACCGAAACTCAGCGGCACGCCGTCGGCGGGCACGATGCGCGTCACCCGCCCCAGCGCGTCGTACTCGCGCGACTCGCGCAAGCCGCCCGGCGACTCGCGTGCGCTCAGCAACCCGCGCGCGTCGTATTCGAGACGAGTGGTGTCGCTCGCGCCTGGCAGTGGACCGTCAATGGACGCCACGCGGCCGCCGGAATACTTGAAGGTCGTGACGCGGGAGAGCGCGGTTCCGTCCGGCGCGAAGCCGCGCTCGCGCAATGTCACCGGCAAAGTCCGCGCGTCGTATTCGATGTCGGCGCGGTAGTTCTTGCCGGCCACCACCGACGGCCGTTGGATGCTCGACGGCGGCGCGGCGGGATCGTCGGCCGAAGCGTAGCCCCAGCGTTCGACGAGCTCACGTCTGCCTCCGACCTCGCGATAGCGCGCCGTCTGGCGGCCGAGTTCGTCCGTCTCGATGACGTCCGCCGATCTCGCGGCGAGCGGCCCGTTACCGAGCGCGTTCGCATGCGATACGGAGCTGACGGCCAGCATCTCGACGCGCGACACGCCGCCGTTTTCGGCAAACGCGTAGCGGCGATTGGTCGGCGCGCAACTCGAGCATCCCGGACCCACGGCTTCGACGAGCTGCGACTCGGTCGTGCCCGGCGTGAAACGCCACCGATACACGCTGACTTCGCCGCGACTGTTGCGCACCCACGTTTCGCCCAGCGCCTTGGCGTCGGCCGGCGAACGATACTCGAGCGTCACCTCGTGCACGCCGCCCTCGGCGCTGCTCGAGATCGCACGCCCACCCTTGTCGTAACCATACGAGCCGACGACCTTGCCGTCGCGGCCGATGATCTTCGCGAGCCGCGGCGTGTCGGCGGAAACCACGTACTCGTAGCGCGTCATGGAGCCGTCGGGGTAGCGCACCTCGCTCAGCATCTGCTGCGCGTCGTAGCCGAACGAGATGAGAGCGCCGTCCGGCGTGCGCAGGTTCTTGAGGCGGCCGCGCGCGCCACCGCCGCGCGACTTCGCGCCGAATGCATCGAGGCGTTGGGCGGCGTCGTCCCAGTATTCGAATGCCAGCGCGCGACCGTGTGCATCGACCAGCCGCTGCACACGGGCTTGCGAATCGTAGGTTGCATCGAGCGTCGCGCCCGAGGGCGTCGCGACTCGTCGCGTGCGGCCGAGCCCATCGAACTCGAGGCGCCGGCCGCCTATCCACCGCCAGGTCCAGGGCCGCAGCGCGTTCGCGTCCTCGCTCACGACGCCGACGGAGTTGCGTTTGCCGGCGCGCAGACGCTCGATCTGCGCGACATTCTCTTCGATGACGCCGTAGCCGGCAGGCCGCGAGTTGTAACGCTGCACGCCGTTGCGGACTTCACCGAGCGGCTCGAAGCGGATGACGCGTCCGTCGCCCTGACGAATCTCGATCGATCGGGCCGTGCCATTCTGCGCGCGCGTCAGCTGCGTGTTGAAGCCGTGGGTCCAACCGCGACCGAACTCCGCGCTCGCGCCGCCGAGACTGTTGTAGTGCCGACGGAACTGGATCGCGAGCTCGCCCGGCCACGCGACGTCGGTCTCGACCTGGTACTTGTTGCCGTTGGTGACGTCGATCGGATTGCCGACGCCGGTCGCGCCGTTCGTTGCGCCCTGGCTCGCGGCGTCGCCGCCGCCGCAGGGACTGCCCGGAAGCGGACACATCTGGCCTTGCGCGAGGGTCGCGAGGCCCGACAGCAAGAACGCCAGCGTTGCGGTTCGTGCGCGGCGTTGCGTGATGCGGCGTCGCGTGATTATTAGCAGCACGTTCGTCTCCCTTTTCCCTCTCACCAGGTCGCGCAGACCTCCGAGTCCGATGCTTTCCCGCACAGCGCGAGCGCCTTCGCCGCGACGTCGACGCTCACCCGTGGCTGCATCGAGCGCGACTTCGTGTCGTACTCGAGCACGCGCAAGTCCGTCGCCGTGACCGATTGCTGCGGCGGACGAACTACCAGCGCGACACGGCCGCCGTCCCGCGTCGGCGCGTAACCGTCGGCGCCGAACACGGCCATCTCCGCGGCGCCCGCCGGTTCGAACAACTCGAGTCCGACCGCGTTGATGCCTTTCGCGCCCGGGCCGGGAGCCGGTCCTTGCCGGCGCCAGCCTTTCGGATCCGCGAACCAGAAAATCAGATGCGAGCGTCCGCTACCCGCGGCGCCCGTGCCGGAAGTCACCGTGCCCACGAGATCGCAATCACCGTCGGCGTCGAGATCGATTTCGCGCAGCACGAGATATTGGGAGGCCGCGGCATTCGGATCGTCGAAGGCGGCACCTTCCGGCGACGCGCCACTCACGTTGCCGGAGTAGATGTGTTCGTTGCGCGGCGCCTGTTTCACCCAGTCGAACTGCGCGAACAACGCGGGCACCCGCGGCGCTGCCAACTTGCAGGCTTTTTCGACTGGCGATCGTTCGTTCAGTGCTTCGGCCGCAGCCGGCGCTGGCTGCGCGGCAGCACACGCCGCCACGCTGAGCAGACCGGACAAACAGATACCGAGACGCGCGACTCTCATCGCAACACCAACAAGGCGACTTCGACGCCGAGCACGCCGACGCCGTTCGTCGATGTGACACCCGTCGCCGGGCGAACGACATTGTCCACGCGCGTGCCGAAGTCCTCGACGCAGCGCATCGCGCTCACATACCCCTCGTTGCGGTATCCGGTGCTGCCGATGAAGCGCTTCACGTAGTTGGCAAAGTCGTTCGTGGTCAGTTGCGTGAGCGTGCGTCGCCAGTTGCCGCCGTTGTGCGCACGCGCCACGCGCGCGGCATTCTCTTCTTCGGTCGCATTGGGGTAGGCGCCGATCGCCGCGGTGAGATTGGCCAGCATCAATGCCTCCGACATCACGGTGAAGCGGTCGTAGTTCGTGAAGATTCCGTGCAGAGCGGTTTGCAGCGCAGCGTTCGAATAGATCGCCTGCGTCACGATCCCCGCGCGCGCGTCGTTGGTGAGATTGAGGCCGTTCGAATTGCGGATCGGTACGGTGCGCATGCGCACCATGTCTTCGTACTCCTGTTCGCCGAGACCGGTGTTCGTCGTGAACGTCGTGCGCGCCGCGGCGCTCAGCGCATCCCACGTGCCGGCCGCTTCTAGATAGTTCTCGTAGTCGGCCTCCGTCAACGGCGTGTTCGCCGTGAGCCAGGCCTGCTGTTGCGCGGGCGTCATCGCCTGCCACGCCGTCGCGTTCGTGCCCGCCGCGGTCACCGCGGTGACGCCATCGAAATGCGTGCCCGCGTTGTTGCCGCGTGTCTGCGCTGCCTGCAGATCCGCCAGCGTGACGTTGCCGAGCCCGAGGAATGTCCGGTCCGTCGCGCTGAACGAGTTCCAGTTGTTGATGAGCTCGCCGACCAGTGTCGCCAGCGTGAACTGTGAGCGCCCGTACGACGGCACGTAGAACGTGCCGGTGGCGGGCGGCGTGTTGCGTGCGAGGCAGCGCACGGCCGTGCAGTAGTACTTGATGCCTGGGCAGCCGTTGGCGCATTGATTGCCCATGCGTCCGGTCTCGTTGATCTCGGCCGCGGCTTCGTAGCGGCGGATGCGGCGCTGCTCCAGTCCTGCCGCTGTCGCCGCTGTCGAACCCGCGCCGCAGGCGAGCAATCGCTGCGGACGTGCGGCAGCGTCGGCGGTGGCGGGCGTGATCGACGTCTCCTCGGTTGCGAACGGGATCGGCGGCATCCATGGCGCGGGATCGTCGGTGCAGGCCACGCGCTGCACGGCGGTCTGCGTCAGGAACTGCAGCAGTCGCGTCGCATTGTCGTCGTCGACGTTGTCGATGGTGAACTGCGGGACGCTGACGAGCTGGTTCGTCGTGTCGTAGTGGTTCAGGAAATCCGTGACGAGGGTCGAGGCGCCGTTCCACGACAAAGAACGTCCGTCGGCGCTCAGCGTGCCGCCGCGCGTGCCATTGATGAAATTTCCGCCCCGCTCGAACAGCAGTTGCGTGCCGTTGGCCGCGTACTGATTGCGAAGCTGGCCCAGCACGCTCGCGTCACCGCCAGCCTGGATGTCCTCGATCACGAACGCCCAGCGCGCGGTGTTGAAGCCGCGGTTGTTCACCGTGAGCCGCGCGTTGGCACCGGTGCCGGTGCGATCGAGCACGGCGTAGTACGTGATGCGCGCCGCGCCATCCGGATCGACGTACACGTCGGGACGCGCACCGGCGAAGATCGTCGTGTCGAGCAGCAGCGAGGCGTCGAAGCCGAAGCTGTCGGAGACACCGGCAGGGTCGGGGCTGATGAAGCGGCGCGACGCCGGATCGTAAAAACGCGCGACCTGGTAGTAGAGACCCGTCTCGTCGTCCGCGTACTGTCCGATCATGCGCAGCCGCGGATCGAACTCGCCGGCGACGTACCCGCGCGTCTCCTCGCCGAACACGTCGAGCCGCAGCGAGTGCACCACGGGATCGGCAGCGGACGCCTTCCCCGCGGCAACGACGCGCAGCAGCGCGCCGCGTTCGTCCGTCTCGAGGGCGAATAGTTCGGAGTGGCGCGAGCGGGACGAAACCAGCGCCGCGAAGCGATTCGCGGGCGCACGCTCGAAACGGCGCCATGCGATGGGCGTGAGTCCGTTGTGCACGAACTCGTCGGTGACGCGGCCCTCTTCGTCGGTCACGGCAACGAGCCGTGTGCCGTCGTAGAAGAAGAATTGCGTGCTCTCGCCGCCCTGCGCGTCGAAGGTCCGCTTTTGAACGCGGCGGCCGCGCGCGTCGTAGCCGTAGCGCGCGACGAGGCGTTTCGTCGCGGCATCGCGCACCTCGCGCAACCGCGCCGCGACATCCCACGCGAGCGAGAAATGGCCACGGTGCGTTCGCATTTCGCGCGGCAGGCCCGCCGCGTCCAGCGTGGCGATATCGACTCTGGCGGCCCCCGCCGCGAATCGGCGCGCGAGTACGTCGTCGAGTTCCGCTGCCGCCGCCGCGCCGGCTTCGTCGGCTTCGTCGGCGCCAACGGGTGTCGCACCCAGCGCCGCGTCCGTGACATACGACGCACGTTGCACGGGCACGGCGAGCTCGAGGCTCGCGTCGTCCTCCGTCGACAATCCGCCTGACAGGGAGGCGGTCACGACGCGCAATTCTTCCGGTGAAGACGGCAGCTGGTATTCGGCGCGTTCGCCCGAGGGCATCCGAATGGCGCGCAGCTCGCCGGCGGCACTCCACTCGAATTCCTGCGCAAGCGTCACTTCGTGCGACTTTCGCGCGATGCGCAGCTCGTGCCGCTCGAGCGCGCCGGTCGCGGCATAGTTGTAACGATCGACGCGTTCGCCATCCGCGTCCACCACTCGCGTGCGCGCGAGGCGCGATCCGGACCACTCGAAGTGCACGACCTCGTCGTACGCCCGCGAGAGACCCGAGCGGCTCAACCGCTCCAGGCGCCCCGCGGCGTCGTAGCGCAGCGAGGTCGCGGCGCCACGCGCGTCCACCACGCGCACCAGCCGATCCGCCTCATCATGCGTGGCGATTTGCCAGCCCTGGTCCGGATTGCGGATGGCGACGACGCGGCCGAAGTCGTCGATCAACCGCGCCACGGCGCGAGTCTGCGTGGCGGCGGCGAGAACCTCGTTCTGCGCCACGCTGCCCGCGTTGCCAAAGCCAAGCGCTAGCCCACGGTAGTGAGTCGGCCGCGACCACGTGTCGACCGCCGCGCGTACGACGCCGACCGGAGCCGTCTGGAATGTCGCGTTGGCAACGGCGGGAACCGCCGCGGCCTCCGGCGCCGACACACGCTCGCCACCGGGCGAGACGCGCGCCGTGAGCGAGCCGTTCGCGGCGTACTCGAACTCGATGATGTCGCTGTCCGACGGCGTCGCGGTGCGTCCGTTCGGCAGCGGTCCGTCGATGCGCTGCAGACGCGAGCGGCCGTCGTGCGTCTCGTATTCATACGTCGTCCGCCGCGCGACGAATCGCAGCGGACGATCCGGCTGCGGCACGTAGCCGGATTCCGTGATGCCGACGAGCTGGTATCCGCCACTGGCGTCGTGCGCGTACGCCATCGAAAGCATCGACTGCAGTCCACGCGCGACGCTCGGACGACGCACGCGCACGGGGAAGTCGTGACCGGCCGCGTCGTCGTATTCGAACTTGCGCAGCAACAGTCGTTCGCCATTGACGGCGCGCGCATGAACCATCCACAGGCGGCCGCGCGCGTCATAGCGGAATTCTTCGGCGACGCCGGGCTTGCCCGTCGCATCGAGCGGGAGGCGCGCGATCACGCGGCCGTCGGCGCCGTATTCGTAGCGCGTATTCGTCGCGGCGCAGTCGCGGCAACCGGCGCCCGTGGACTCGACGATGCGCGAATCGGCGGTGCCGATCGCGGGCATCCAGCGGTAGTGAGTCACTTTGCCGTCGGCGTGGTGCAGCCGCGTCTCGCTCAGCCTTCCCACGCTCGCCAGGTATTCGAACCGCAACGGCGCGCCGTTCTCGTCGCGCGTCCGAACTGCGCGGCCCGCGATGTCGTAACCGTATTCGCCCAGGATTTTTTTATCGGGACCGACGATGCGCGTGAGGCGCGTGCCGCCCGATTCGTATTCGTACTTCGTGGCGCTGCCATCGGGCAGGCGGACTTCGTCGAGCCGGCCCGAGTCGTCATAGCCGTAACGGATCTCGGGACCCGCGGACATCACGACCGAGCGCAGGCTGCCCGCAGGGCCCGTGAGCTGCGTCGCGCGATCGGTACCGAAGACCTGCAGCCGCTCCGCGCCATCATCCCAATACGTGAAGCGCAGCAACTTGCCCGCGGACCCGCGCAACTGCGAGAGACGTCCGGCGCGATCGAACTCCACCTCGAGGCGCGCACCGCCCGCATCGCGCACGATGCGAGGCCGGCCCAGGCCATCGAACGAAACGCGCCGTCCGTCCAGCCAGCGCCAGGTCCATGGGCTCAACGAGCCCGGATCCGAGCGCGGCCCCGGAGTTCCGGCGAGTTGTTTGCGCAGGCTCGCGATATCGGCAACGCTCTCTTCGATGACCCCGTAGCCCGCCGGCCGCGAGAGGTAGCGTCGCGCGCCATCGTGCGACGCGACGTCGGGCACGAAGTGGAGGATCCGTCCATCGGCCTGCGTGATCTGGATGGTGGTGCTCGTGGCATCGCCGCGCTTTTCGGCGCGCTGCAATCGCGTGTCGAAACTGTGGGTCCAGCCGGGACCGAGGGAATGTTTCGCGTTGTTGGCGCTGTTGTAGTGGCGACGGAACGACAGCGAAAGATCGCCTTCGCCCGGCACGTCGACAGCCACCTGGTATTTGTTGCCGCTGGTGACGTCGATGGGATTGCCCGCGCCGGTGTTGCCGTTGACGCCGCCCTGACTCACCGTATCGCCGATGCCGCAGGGATCGCCAGCCGTACATTGCTGCGCATGGGCCGGGTGCGGCAGGCACGCGAGCGTGCCAGACAGCGCCAGCGCGGCCACGCGCACCATCGTCAGTTTCTTCATCAGCCGTTTCTCCGGAAGACCGGCGACCGTGGCGGCGCGCCTGGCCACCGAACTACCAATCGCCGCCACGACGCAGCTCCTTGGAACCCACCGTATCCTCGCGCCGCCACTCCACCAACCGCCAACGCAGCGTCGCCGGTTCGATGCCGCCGGCCACGCCGATGTGCAGGTGATAGTTCTTGCCGCTGCGGATCATCTGACGGACGTCAGCCGGGATCTCCTTCGTCAGATCGAAGTAGTAAGGACCGACCTGATCTCCCTTCTGCATCTCCTGACCGGGCTTCGGTGGCAGACGCCAGGTCACGGCAATGCGATCCGGCATGCGATGCCCGCTATCGGGCAGATTGGTGACGCCGCCGAAACTCCATCCTTCGGCACCCACTGGCAGCGCGATGAGAAAGGACGCAACGAAAAGTGTCGTGCTCGTCTTCGCGCCATCATTGGCCGCGAACATGCGTGCGTCTTCGATTTCATGATCGGAGCTGCGATTCCAGACTGCGTACGTCACGAAATCCCCGCCGTGCGAGCATGCGCTCTGCAGGAACCCCGCGCAGACGGCGAGCACGCTCTTGCGAATCATGGACACGCAGCCGGCAAGGGCATGAAGTTGCCGTACTGAGAGGTGATCCATCGCAGGTACTCGCACATACGCACGTCTCCGATACGGGTGTCGTTACCGCCCCAGGTCAGCGATCGCCGATCGTAAAAGCGTTCCGCCGCCGCGGTTGTCATGCCGAATCGCAGCTCGAGCTCCGGCATCCGTGTCCACGCCATGCTCGTGTTCTGACGATCACCGGTGCCGCGAAAGCGCGCATGACGCGTGTCGTTGCGATCGTCGAAGGTGGACCATATGTAGGAGCGGCGCGGATCGTGAACGATCGGACTCGTGACCTCGCGCAAGTCCGGCGGCAGTGCCCTCATCGTGACTCCAGCCGCGGCCGCCTGTTGGAACATCCAGTTCAGTGCGACGTCGGAGAGATCGCCGCCATCGTATCCCTCGCCGCTGGACGCGTCACCGTTATAGCCGCCGCCGATGTCAGAGTGCGCGCCGACAAAACCTCGCTCGACGCGATTCGACCGGAAGTCACCCGAGCCGCCGAGCGACGCCTGCGACGGATTGATCAGCTCAACGGGGAATTCCCCACGGTGCTCATTCATCGCCACGGCGTGTGCGACGTAGTCGACTTCCTCCGGGATGACCATTCGAAACGGGTTTCCAAACCACGTGTCGGTATTTCGAGCCAGCACGCTCTCGAACAGCGCCATCATCCGCAGGTTCAGGGTTACGCATCCACCGAAGCGCCGATCGTAGTAGCCCTCCTCGACGCGATCCAGAACCCGGTTGACCCACTCGCGTGCGGTCGCCGCACCTCGACTGAATCCTACCGTATCGATGTCGATGACCAGAGGTGCGGCACCTAGCAACGGCGGAAGACCGGCCTGACGGCGGCGACTCTCTTCCCAACCCACATAGCCGTCGAGGTACTGGTCCAGAAAATCGAGTCCGCGATTGACGCGCTCGCGTAGCGCTCTCGAGAAAGCGCCGCCAGTCACGAAATTATCCCCAAAGCCACCTTCGGTGCCCACGCCATTGACGTAGTAAGTCCTGCCGTTGATTCCGGCTGCGCGGTCGTAGTCGTTGAACGACGCGTAGTGGTCGGCGAAATGAAAGACGTTCGTCCGATCGTTGAGGTGGTTCGCCGTGCCATCGAACGGAAACAGGACGAGACCCATTGGATCCGCGTTCAGAATCGGATCGTGATTCACGTACGCGAACGGCTGCGTGAGTTCCCGGCCGCCGCGCAGGTTGGGCAACGGGCCCAGCGGATCGGGCTCGAGATACTGTCCGCGCGCCGGGTCGTAGGTTCGCAAATAGTTGTCGTGCCAGCCGGTCTCCACGTCGTAGTACTGCCCCGGCAGCCGCAAATTCAGTGTGAACTGGCGGCCGCCGTGCTCGAGGCCGCGTCGCTGCCCACGAATGGCGCCGTAGGCGAGATACTCGGGGCTCCAGACGATGCGGGCCGCGGCATCCGTCGCGCCGATGGGCGTACCGATCTCGTTGGCGTGTAGATAGTTGACGCGCGTTTCGTCGCCGAACGTGGACGTCCACGCCCCGCGCAACCGCGCGCCCATCCAGCCGAACACGCCGGGCTCGCCTTCGTCCGCCGCTGGCTGGCGATCGAGCGTCCGTGGCTCGTCGTAGTCGAGGACGGCGACCGGCACGTCGTGCGCATACACATAACGCCGTGCGATGCGCTGCGGCTCATCGAGCGACGATTCGCCGACGAGCCGGTTGTTCAGGTAGAAAAACGACATCGTGGCCGATTCGCCGCCGGCGCCGAACACTGTCTTGGCGATGCGCTCCCCGAACGCATTGTGCGTGTACCTCGCGACGAGGCGGTCGCCGGCGCGCACCTCGGCGAGACGCCGGTCGGGGCTGTAACGCAGCTCGCGCGTGCCCATCATCGAAGGGACGCGCGTCGGCAAACCGCCCGCTTCGCGTTCGATTGCGCCGGCATCGAATTTGCGTGTGGCGCCGTCGACGTCTCGCGCCAGCAGGTCGCCGCCGCGGTTGTACGCGAAGAACTGGTTCCGGCCTTCGGTCTTGCCGGCAGCAATGAGCAGGCGCCCGAAGTCGTCGTATGCCAATGCGGTCCGCTCGCCGTTCTCGGTCCGGCTCAGTAGTTTGCCGCGCCCGTCGAACTCGAGCTGCGCGGAGAACAGCACTCGCGAGGCGTCGCCGGCACGCGCCTCGGGGAACCACGACCAGCTCCCGCGGTTCGCCGTCGTCGTCAGCGGCGGCGCGCGGTACTCGAAGCCTTCGAGGCGGCCGTCCTTCCCCAGGGTGCCCGTGTAGGTCACACCATTGCCGAAACTGAAGCCGCGCTTGCTATCGCCAACCAGCAGCTTCGTGGCGCTGCCGAGTTCGTTCCAGTAGGTGATCGACGTCAGCGTATCGCCCACGCCCCAGGTGTATTCGAGACGCCCGCCTTCGGGCAAGCGGTGCTCGATGAGACGATCGGACGAGTCGTAACCAAAGCGCTCCGTGTAGCGGAGGTTCCCGCCGCCCGCCAGCTTGCGCATCACGGTACGCGCGGCGATGCGACCCTGAGCATCACGCGCGTTGCGCACGGACTCGTTTGCCTCGTCGAGCGAAGCGAGCGTCGCGCCGACGTATGAAAGGCGCGTTTCGCGTCTCGACCCTCCATCGGTGGAGCGGTGCAGGACGACGCGTCCCAGCGCGTCGCGTTGATAGACCCACACCGTGCCATCGGCGAAGCGCCGTTCGATCACGCGATCGGCCGCGTCGTAGACGTAGCGCTCCTCGCCAGTAGCGCTGGTGCTCACTGCAAGCATGCGGCCGAAGTCGTCGACGCTGAGGTCGGTGCGGCCCCAGCCGCGGCCGGATTCGAATTCGTCGCGTCGCTGCGCTTCGATGGCTGGTGGCGAGTCTGCCGACCCATCGACCGCCTTCTGCGAAGTCGGCGGCCGCAGCCAGCGCGCTACGCCGCGGTTCGAGATCATCGCGATCGACGCGCCGGGACCGCCGTACGCGACTCGCATGATTTCTCCGTCGGGAAGCTCGATGCGCTCGGCGCGGCCGCGCACATCGTGCCGCAGTGTGATGACGGCGCCGGCGCGCGTGCGCGATGACAGCAGCCCGCGCGAATCGAAGCCGTACTCGATCGGCACTCCGTCCGCGGGCGTTTCGCTCCCGAGGCGGCCGGTCACCGGCTCGAACTTCCACGTGTGCTGCAACCCGTGCGGGTGCCTCACGCGCACCAGCTCGATGCCGCGATCGTCCCAGTCGAAACGGACGACGTCGGCGTCGCCGGGAAGCGGCCCGTCGACCTCGGCGAGCACGATGCGCGCACCCTTGCGTTCATGCCGAAGCGTCGTCGCGCGACGGATCGGCGCGGCGTCCACGCGCGCATGGCCGGCGCTGGCCGCGAGCGGCGGAGCGAAACCGTTCTCCTCCGCGCGCACGAGGCGCCCGTTCGAGTCGTACTCGAACGTCGTGCGATGCACGCGGCCCGGCAACACGCTCGCGCGCTCCACCGCGGATGGCTGCGCGTAGGGATCTTCGTTCGCGTATTCGAGACTCTCGATCAGGCGGGGCGCAGCGCCGCCGATCTTCATGACCCGGGCGACCAGGCGGCCCTGCGCGTCGTAGCGCGTCGTCTCGATGCGCGCGCCACGCGTCGTCGGCGATTCGACCGCGATGATCTGCCCGCGTCCGTCGAAGCTGTAGCGCCGGTCGCCAGGCGGACACACCGCGCAGCCCGGTCCGCGCGACTCGACGATCTGCCGCTGGCCGGTGGCCGCGAGCAGCTTCCAGCGGTAGTGGGTCGACGCGCCCTGGCTGTTGGTGACGCGCGTCTCGCCCGAGAATGCCTGCGGCGACGTCGTGCCGAAGTCGAGCCGCACCGTCTCGCCATCGCCCGCGGAGTAGTTGGCACGGCCCTGCGAGTCGTAGGCGTACTCGCCGACGCTCTGGTCGCCGGAGAAAATGCGCGTGAGGCGCGCGGCGCCGGCGGCATCCTTGTATTCGTAACGGCGCAGGCGGCCGTCAGGATGACGCACCGCCGTCAGGAGGCCGCGCGAGTCGTAACCGAACGCGACGGCGCCGCCTTCCGGCACGGAGATCGACTTGAGGCGCCCGCGAAATCCTTCGACGTCCTGGCGTTTCCCGCCGTACGAGCCGAGCAACGCGGTCGTGTCGTCCCAATACGTGAACGCGAGCGAACGCCCGGCGTCGTCGCGCAGCGAAACGAGCCGACCAGCCCGGTCGTGCTCGAGATCGAGCCGTGCCCCGTTGCGCTCGGCGAGCTGACGCAGCCGACCGCTGCCGTCGAACGCGAGCCGGCGGCCGTCCGGCCAGCGCCAGCTCCAGGGTTGCGCAGCGGCGGGATCAGAGCCGTCGCGCGCCGTCGCGCGCTTGCCGACGATCCGGCGGAGGCGTTCGAGCGCCGCCACGTCTTCCTCGATGATGCCGAGGCTCGTCGAATTTGTCCGGTAGCTAGTCACCGTGCCGACGCGGGCATGCTCGCGGAACTCCAGCACGCGGCCGTCGGCCTGTTGAATGCGGATCAGCGCCGCCTTGCCGCGCTGTTCGCGCGACAGCACGGTTTCGAACTCATGCGTCCAGCCGGGTCCCAGCGCCGCGCCGCCCTTCGCCGCGCTGTTGTAGTGCCGCGAGAAGCCGATCGCCAGATCTCCCGGATACGCGAGATCGGTTTCGGACTGGTACTTGTTGCCCGTCGTGACGTCGATGGGATTGCCGACCGCCGTCGAGGTGACCGACGTCGATCGACTCGCGCTGGTTCCACGGCAACCCGGATTTCCCCCGGTCACCGGGCAGCTCTGACTCCAGACCGGCGCGGCCACGACGCCGAGCGCAAGAACACATCCAGCCCGCAACCAGACGCGTGCGCGGGTTTTCATGGCGAGGCGACTTGCGCGGTGGTGCCCCCGCCGATCCGCGGAAAGATCGGCGTCCGCGGCGGCACCGGCGACTGACACGGATTCCGGGCGGAACATTCTTCCGGCGGGATCAGCACCGGGGGCGCGGTGCACACGCCGCCGCCCGGCGGCGACGGCGCGCCTAACCACTCGGTGTCGGAGCCGAAATGCAGCGCGCCGTTGCCGGTCTGGTTCATCTGGTCCTGCGCCTGCGTGACGCCGTTCGGATTCAACTGTGCGACCGGGATCGGCGCGAATGTCGCCGCGTCGAGCATGTTGCCGTTGCCGGACTGCTGCCCACCCGTGTTCGCATCGCGACCGCGATTCACGCGCGCGAACCAGCCACCATTGCCGGCGAAACGCGCGGGCGACTGCATGCGCACCGTCACGGAAAGATTCACGGGAATGCGCGGCGCCGCCCGGCCCCGCTCGTCGACCGCGTTGTAGTACACGCAGTTCGCCGGTTGCGGAGCGAGCGGTGCTTCGCCGAGGTTCAACGCGCCCAGGCGCTGCGCCTCGTTCGCGCGGCAACCCGCCGACATCGACAACACTCCCGCGACGATCCGGTTCACCAACGGGACGGAGAGCTTCACGCCGTAGGTCAGGTTGAGTTTCAGCAGGTTCGCGTCCGCGAGCGTCTGCTGCGAGGTCGCGCCGATCGGCTCGCCGCCGCCGGGGCACGCGCTCGATGCGCGAGTGCCCGACGCTCCGCCGTTCGGTGGCTGCGAACAGCGCAGCACCGCGAGGCTCGCGTTCGGGATCTCTTGAATCCGGTTGCCCTGCTCGTCGAACGCATTCACCGCCCAGTCCGAAAACGTTTGTTGCGTCGGGGAGAGCTGGCGCACGCGAATCCAGCCCGCCGCGCTGCCGAGCGCGAACTCCCGCTCGACGCGCGCACGCGTCTGCAGAACTTCGGAGTCCGAGCGCCCGCCGCCCATGAACGGCACGAGGCCTTCGCGGATGCCGCGGCCGATCGCGCCGACGTCGCCGTTGTTCACGGCGCCGATGCGCGCGCCTTCCTGCAATGCGAAGTTCAACGAACTCTTGGCGTGAAACACCATGCCGGTCTGCACGAGGCCGAGACCCAACAGGAGCAGGAGCGGCGCGACGATCAGGAACTCGACGATGCCGGCACCGCGCGAGCGGCGCGACCGGAATACCCGGGTCGTGGGGTTGTGGTGTTTCATGGCCAGGCTCCCTTTCATTTGTTGTTCACTGGCTTTGTGTCCAGCACATAGCCGCGGGCGCGACCGCCATCGCGTCGCGCGGGTTTGGTTCGCGCCGCCAGCAAGCCCGCGCCACGCGCGGAATCGAGCGAACGCCGCAGCGCCTCGCGGTTGTCGGCGACGTCCGCCAACAACGGCGCGTTGCCGCTCGCGGCGAGATCCCGGTCGGCTTCCTGCAGCAGCAATTCCGCGCGCTTGAGCCGCGTCGTCGCGAGCAATGCGCCGTCGCCGTCACGCACCGAGGCGAGCGCGCTGTCGTAGGCGAGCAGCGCCGCCGCGAAATCCCCGCGTCGCTGCTCGATCTCGCCGAGCCGCAGCCACAGCGTGGGATCGTCGGGAAAACGCGTCACCAGCTCCGCGGTGAGACCGCGCGCGAGAATGACATCACCCGCCTGCCAGGCTTCCTCGGCCGCGCGCCACGCGGCGGCCGGTGCGGACGGCGATGCGGCCAGCGCAACCTGCGGCAGCGCCGCCAGAGCATGAACAATCGCCATCGCCACGAGCAGCATTCGCAGTTTCATGCGGCCTCCAGCGTCACGCGAACGCCGGGCGCGAGACCCAACCGCGCAGCCGAACGCGCCGGCAATTCGAGCACGCTGCGGGCGCGGCGTGCCGCCGAGAAACGTCGCGGCGCGAGCGCGCTACGAATGCCGATCACGCGATCCGATTTGTCGAGGTAGACGACATCGATCGCATAGGACATGCCGAGCGTGTGCACGGAGTTGCAGGGCGTGAGCCAGAGCGCCTCGTCGGCGGCGAGCGCGCGCCGACCCAGCAGTCCGAACAGGCGCGCGGTCACCGACGACGCCTTGAACGCGCTCACGCGCGCGTCGCGACCGTCGACGTGCAGTCGCAGGCTCGGTAGATGGGGATAGCGCCACATGGTTCGCTCCCGCTCAGCGGAAGAATCCTTCCTCGAGAAACTTCACGGCGATCGGAAACGCGATGACCGCGAAGGTGCACGGGAAGATGAACGCGATGAGCGGGAACAGCATCTTCACGGGCGCTTCCATCGCGAGCTTCTCGGCGCGCAGGAAGCGCTCGCTGCGACGCTGCTCCGCCTGCGCGCGCAGGATCGGACCGAGCGCCGCGCCCTGCCGGTCCGCGGTGACGAGCGCGGAGACGAGATTCGAGATCGCCGGCATCTGCAATCGGTCCGACAGGGAACGGAACGCCTCGAGGCGCGGGCGACCCGTGCGGATGTCGCGCATCACGCGCTGCAGCTCGACCTTGAACGGATTCGCGGGCGCCTTCGCGATCGCCTGCGAGACCGCGCTGGTCAGATTGAGGCCAGACTCCACGCACAGCGTGATGACGTCCAGATAGAACGGCAGCGCCTTCAAGATCGACAACTGCCGCTTCAGCCGTTCGTCGCGCAGCCACATGTCGGGGAACAGGAAACCCAGGAACCCGAGGATCGACGCCCAGAGCACCGAGCTCGTGTCGTTCGCCGCGAGCAGCAGCGTGAGCACGCCCGCGCACGCCAGTGCGCTCACGATCTTCCCGGCGTAGAACTGCTCGGGCGACAGCGCGTAGTCGAGACCGGCGTGTCGCAGCGAGAGCTGCACCTTGTGTCGATACGACACCGACAACAGCCCGCCCATCCGGAAACTCACGAGCTGCACCAGCGGCCACGCGATGCGGAATGCCGGCGGTGGAACGTCGAGGAACTCGCGGTCCTCGGAGGGGACTTCGACGAACGCGCGGCGTACGCCGATGACCATGAGCATCACGCAGGCGCCGATGCAGACGAGACTGATGATTAACAACATGCATCCGCTCCTAGATGTCGATCGTCACGATCTTCTTGATCAGGAGGCCGCCGACGATTTCCATGACGACGATGAAGCCGACCACGGCGAGGCCGTACCACGTGGTGAACAGCTTCGACATCGCGGCTGGTTCCATCTTGATGAGCACGAGCATCAGGCCGAACGGCAGCAGTCCGACGATGACGCCCTGCAACTTTCCCTGCGCCGTGAGCGCGCGGATCTTGCCTTCGATCGTGAGTTTCTGGCGCAGCGTGTC
This sequence comes from Pseudomonadota bacterium, assembly GCA_043747835.1. Lineage (GTDB taxonomy): Bacteria > Pseudomonadota > Gammaproteobacteria > Steroidobacterales > Steroidobacteraceae > CADEED01. The sequence continues at coordinate 40,463 of JAYTOK010000113.1, forward strand.
GGCCAGACGCTCCAGCGTCTCGGCGAGGTTGCCACCGGTTTCGCGCGACACGCGCAGCGCCGATCCGAACAGCGCCATGTCCTCGAGCGGGATGCGCACCTCGAGATTGTCGAGCGCCTGGTCGAAAGAGACGCCGAGCCGCTGCTCGCGCATGAACAGCTCGAACTCCTGCGAAATCGGCGGCCGGATCTCGGTGGCCATCTGCGCGATCGCGGTCGGGACGCTCGCGCCCGCGCGCAGCGCGCCCGCCATGAGCATGGCCGTGTCGGGCAACTGCTTGCGCAGTCCCTCGTTCCGCCGCCACAGGAAGACTTTCATCATGATGCGCGGCGTGAGCGCCGCGAGCCCGCACATGATGGCCGCGAAGATCCACGAGCCCGTGAGCAGCAGCGCGAACAATCCGGCCGCGACGCAGACGAGCACGTTGAGCGCGAGCAACTGTCCCGTGTCGATGAACAGGAACATGCGCTCCAGGTTCATCTTCGTGTTCTCGGCGAATGCTTCGCGATAGCGAGTGACTCCGGTGGAGACCGCGCGCACGGCGAGCCAGAAGATCATGGCGGCACAGAGGAACGCCGCGACGAGCAACAACGCGATCAGGTTGTGTTTATCCATTGGCGTCCGCCGCGTCGAAGACGCTGAGCTCGAGGGTGATGCCGATGCGCCGCAGGTCCTCGTAGAACGTCGGCACCGCATCGCAACCCGTGAAGTTGCCGATGACTTCGTGGTTCGCGCCGAATCCGCGGCGTTCGAACTTGAACAACTCGAGCAGCTGGATCGTGCCGTTTTCCACGCCCGTGACTTCGGCGATGCTCGTGATGCGGCGCGAGCCATCGGACAGGCGCGTCTGCTGGACGATCACGTCGACCGCGGAGGCGATCTGCTCGCGCACCGCGTTCATCGGAATGTCCATGCCCGCCATGAGCGTCATGACTTCGAGACGGCTGATGACGTCGCGCGGACTGTTCGCGTGCGCCGTGGTGAGCGACCCGTCGTGGCCGGTGTTCATCGCCTGCAGCATGTCGAGCGCCTCGCCGCCGCGGCACTCGCCGACGACGATGCGGTCCGGCCGCATGCGCAAGGAGTTGCGCACGAGATCGCGGATCATGATGACGCCCTTGCCTTCCACGTTCGACGGACGCGCCTCCAGCGAGACGAGATGCGGTGCATTGAGCTTGAGTTCGGCGGCATCCTCGATCGTGATGATGCGTTCGCCCTTCGGGATCAGGTTCGAGAGGATGTTGAGCAGCGTCGTCTTGCCGGAGCCCGTGCCGCCGGAGATCACGATGTTCTTGCGGCACTCGACGCAGACTTTCAGGAACTCGAACATCGCGGGGCTAGCGCTGCCGAGTCGGATGTAGTCCTCGACGCCGAACAGCTTCTTGTTGAATTTGCGGATCGTGATCGTGGGTCCACGCAGCGCGAGCGGCGGGATGATCGCGTTGACGCGGGAGCCGTCCTTGAGGCGCGCGTCCACCATGGGAGAAGACTCGTCGATGCGCCGGCCGAGGGGAGCCACGATCCGGTCGATGACGGAGCGAATCGCTTCGTCGCTCGTGAACGCGGCACGGCAGCGTTCGAGCTTGCCGCGGCGCTCGACGAAGATCTCATCGCTGCTGTTGACCATGATCTCGGAGACGTCCTCGTCAGCGATGAGCCGTTCGAGCGGCCCTAAGCCTACGACCTCGTCGATGACGTCGGTGATCAGCTCCTCGACGTCGATGCCGGCCGGTAGTTTGAGCTGGTTCTCGACGATCTCGCGCACCAGGACTTCGGTTTCCGCGCGCAGGTCCTGGTCGGAGAATTGCCGCAGGTCCTTGCGTCGCAGGTCGATCGTGGCGAGCAGCATGCGATGCAGCTTGCGGCGCCATTCGAATCCCGCGAGGTAACGCTCGATGTCGCGGTCGCTGGCCGATGAATCGGCGAGCGGTGCGGACACGGCGACCGGCCGCGAAGCCGGCGCGGCGCGCGGCACCAATTGCAATCCGCCCGCGAGCGTCGCGCGTGCGGACTGCGCGGTCGACGGAGCGTGCACTTCGTCGTTCGCCACGGGCACACGCGCCTTCGCGAGCGCCACCTGCGCGCGCAGCTGGTAGCCGCCGATCACGACTTCATCCGTTTCGTCGAGCGGGCCGTATTCGACCACGCGTTCGCCGTTGACCCACGTGCCCGCGAGACTGCCCTTGTCGACGAGCTTGTAACCGCCGCCGAGCTGATGGATCTCGGCGTGCGTGCGCGCGACCTTCCATCCGGGCAACACGACGGCGTTGCCGTTGCCGCGCCCGATCGAGATCGGGAAACGGTCGAAGGCCTCTTCGCGAGGCGACTTGCCGTGTTCGATGATGGTGAGTCTCAGCATGGGTTCACCGTGTGGATTTCTTCTTGGATTTGGTCGTGCGATCGAATTCCTCGCGCACCTTCGCGCGATCGACGTTCGCCTGTTCGGTCTCGGCCAAAGCCGGCGGTTCACCGGCGACGATGATCCGCGGCGTGAGGAAGATCACGAGTTCGGTCTTGTTGCGGCGGTACTGCCGGCTGCGGAACAACTCGCCGATGACCGGGATGTCGCCAATGCCCGGCACTTTCTCGAGCGACTTCGTCGATGATCCGTCGAACAGGCCGGAGATCACCAACGTTTGCCCCGCGCGCAGATTCACGTCGGTTTCCGTGCGGCGCGTGATGAAGGCCGGGATTGCGCCGACCGACAATTGGGGATCGACCGCCGAGAGTTCGGTCAGCACCGATGTCGTGACGACACCGGAGTCGGAAACGATCGGCTTCACCTCGAGCTTCACGCCGTAGGGCTTGAACTGCACCGTCACGTTGCCGAAGCCGTTGGCGAGAGGAATCGGCACTTCACCGCCCGCGAGGAACTTCGCCGACGATCCGCTCTTGCAGGTGAGCCGCGGCTCCGCGAGAAACGTCGCGTCGCCATTGTTCACGGCCGCATTGATGATCGAAGTGATCGTCGAGGTCAGGCCGAAATAGCTGGCGAACGGCGAGACGAGATTGCCGGTGGGCACACCCGGCAGCAAGCCGTTGCCGGGGCCGCCCGGTCCCAGCGCGCCGCTGCGATGGACATCGCCGACGATGCCGTAGTTGGGGCCGTCGACCTCGCGTGTGTTCCAGCGGATGCCGAGATCGCGCAGCGCTGTCTTGCGGAACTCGAGGATGCTGACGTCGATCGCCACCATGCGCTCGAGTCCGACCATCGAGATGAGGTTCACGATCTGCGGGTAACGCTTCGCGACCTCCTCGAGCCGCCGCGCCTGCTCGCCGGTCACGTCGTTGCCTTCGACCACGATCTTGTCGCCGACGATGCGTGCCGTGATGTTCTTCGACTCGCCGAGCATCGCGCGCACTTCGCCGAGCATGCGTCCCGCATCCGAGGAGACGACGGTGATCGAGTAGCTCGACTCCGTGCCGTCGCGCCGCCAGAGGTGCAGCGAGCTCTGACCCTCCTCGCTGGCCAGCACCAGGACCTGTCTTCCATCGAGCAGGCTGGCCTGGAGAACCTCGCCGTCACCAACCGCCATGCGGCGGACGCCGGGTTCGTTCAGGACTTTCGCTTCACCCCGGAACAGCGTGAGGTCGTGTGTCTGGATCTCGGCCGCCGTCAACGGCGCGCAGGCGGCGAGGAGGAGCATCGTCAATGTTTTTATTCTGGTCATGTTGTCTTCGTCGGTTCAGCGGACTTCCATGGGCGCGGGACTCGCGGCCTGGAGCAATTGGCGAACGGCCTCGGCGGCCTTGGTGTCCATCGCGGACGGCGGCGGCGCACCCGCGGGCGCGCCGCGCGGCGCCGGAGTGAACTGCTGGATCAGGTCGGGGATCGACATCAGCTCGCGCTCGGCCTTACCACTGCGGCCGCCGACAATGATCTCGGCGTTCGGGCCGGCAGCGCGCGCGACGCGCCGCGCCGCGGGAGTGCCGAACAGATCGCGGCTGTCCATCACGCCCGCCGTCAGCGGGGCCTGGTCCTCCGGCCCGCGCAACACCGCCGTCAGCGTGCCGGATTTCTGCGCGAGGATCAGGCGCTGCGCATCGCGCGGCGCCGCTTCGATCGTCACGGTCGAATACGAGCGGCTCACGCCGGGCTGGCCGTTGTCGCCGATGCTCGGGCGCACCTGACGGCCCGTCGCGAGCAACGTGACGTTCTGCATGAGCACCATCGTCGTCTCGGGCGACTGCGTGTAGCCGCTGCGCGGCGGGCGCGCGGTGAAGAACAGGTCGATACGGTCGCCGGGCTGCAGCAGGCCCGAGATCGAATTGACCTCGTCGACGGCCACCGTCATCGCGCGCACGCCGTCGCGCACCTTGTGCGCGAAGGTTGCCTCGTCGGCGCCTTCGAGAGTCCCACGCAGCAGGACCTCGCCCGCGCGCATGTCGACCGAGAGCCGCGCGCCTTCCACGTTCGCGAAGAGATCCGGCGTGACCGCCGAACCCGGAACATATTCGCGCGGTACCGGACGCACCGCCATGTTCTCAGGTCCCACATTCGTGCCGCGCTCGAGATCGCCTTTCGCGACGACGACGTCGACCATCTCGACTTGCGGGGCGAGCTTCGCGCGCTCGACCGCGATCGTCTGCGAGATGTAGCGGCTGGCCGCGAACACAGCGAGACCGCCGAACACGACGGCGCCGACGAGGATGACCCAGCTGCGATTGATATTGGCGAACATGGAATTCTCCCGGGAAAAGGCGATCAGGGAAGCGACATCGCGTGACTGAAGCGCTGATATGCCGTCTTCATCGCGTCGAAGAATCTTTCGATGGGGCTCGGGTTGCCGTTGATGAGCAGCACGAGCATCAGCACGCCGATGACCAGGTACTCGACAGTGCTCTGGCCACGGGTCTTTTTCTTGATGGATGTCATGGCAGTCGATCCAGTGCGGAAATGCGGTTGACGACCATCGCGGTGCCGCCCGCTTCGGGGCGCAGCGACACGACGATTTCCTCCCGGCTCCGGGAATAGACGGCGGCGAACGCGCCGTCGGCGGACCAGTTGCGCGCGGGAAAAGGTTGTTTGGCGAAGCCGAGCTCGCGCAGGCGCTGCGCAAGATTCGCGGCCACGGCGTCGACGGGCGCGCGCATCATCCCGACGGCCATCTGGCTGCGGCGATCGTCGTCGAACGAATCGACGTGCTGGTACAGCTCGGCCTCGCTCGGGAAGCCCGGTGGCAGCGTGACCGCGCGCTGCGCGCCCTCGATGAAACGCGGCGCGGCGGACCAGGTTGCGATCGTGCGTCCCGACTCCGTGGGAGCGAGCTGCAGCGTGATCCAGAAGCCGCCCGAGCGCCCGGCGAGCGTCGCACGCGGATCGTTCGCGCGAGCGGGGCCGCGAACGAGTTCGCCCTCGATCGTCGAGCGGAAGGCGCGCGTGAGAATTTCCGGCGTCGACGCGGTCTCGTAACGGTAGATCTTCATCGGCATGCCGTTGACGGCCATCGATTCGCCCGGCGATTCGAGCGTGGCGTCCCGCGGCAGCAACGGCTTCGGCCACGTGAGTTCCTGCGCGAACACAGGCGCGGCCATCGCGACGAGCATGAGCGCGAGCGCGAGCGAACCTGCGATGCGCGGCACGCGGTTCATGGCGCATTCTCCAGGCGCGGAAATCCGACCGGGTCGCTGATCGGAACGTCGTCCGAGAATTCGGCGTCGAAGAATCGGTGGAAGTCGAAATCGCCGATTGGCGCGTTCTCGAAGGTCGCGAGCGGCGTCATCAGCAGGATCACGGCCCGGTAGCCGGTGTCCAGCGCCGGGAACGGGCCGTAGCACAGCGATTGTTCCGAGGCGCGGCCCGTGACGGTGTTGCTGTTGGGCCGGCAGTTGTCGCCGCCCCCGCCCGGACCGTTCGCGTCCCATGCGTTGGTGAGGATCGCGGTGTGGAACTGCATCGTGAGCGCGAGGGAATCGAGCTGGTTCAGGAAAGTCTGGCCGCCGTTCTGACGCGACAGCGACACCTGCACTCGCGCATCGAAGGCGCCACGACGCAGATCGAGACCGAAACCGTCCGGACCGATGTTGCCGATGTTCGCCGCGGAGGCGACACCCGGACTGATGTTGCGCGCGTCGGTGCGGATGCCGACATCGCTGTATCGCTCGAGCAGCGGGCGGCCCGCGCGATCCGTGTACAGCGGGTTGCCGTCACCGATGGCGAGCGCGTCGGCGGGCGGCCGGTCGTTCGACAGCACCGGCTCCCCGTTGCCGGCGAAGAAGCGCGTGCGGATCTCGTCCGCCAGCGCCGGGTTCGAATTGAGCGACGCGCAGTCCTGGTAGCGCACCGTGCACTCGAACGCGAGCTTGCGCGAAGCGGCGATCGAGGATTGTTTGATGTCGTGATACTTGCCGAGCAGCGGCAACAGGATGAACAGCGGCACGATGACCAGCGCCGCCACCATGAACTCCACCAGCGCCTGACCGGACTGGCGCTTCATGGCACCACCCATTCTGACTTGTTGGCGGCGACTCGCTCGAGCGACGTCGTTCGACCAGCCTGCATGCCGCCCTGCGCGTTGGGGAAACGCTTGTCGATCGGCAGCATCACCTGACTCGACTTGCATTCGCGCAGCTGTTCGAGCGTGCACGACGAACTCCTCATCGGCGCCGTGATCGCACGCAGGCAGGTGCCGTACGGCGAATCCTCGCGCAGCAACTCGGTCGCGGGATTCTGCACGGTGAGGCTCGGCAGGTTGGGTAGTTCGCCCGGGCCCGAGCCGAGGCGGATGCGGCTGCCGTATTGCTCGCCCGTCGCGGCGCTGCGCAACGTCTCGCCCTTCCGCGTCATCGCTGACACTTTGACGTTGCCAAGCACCCGCTCTACGACAGTCGTGCGTTCGAGGCGGGCGATGACGCAACCGCGCGCGGCGTCGGGCTCTTCGTCATACGCCCAGTCGGCGCTTTCCTGCACGACGAAATAGTCCCCGCGATCGTATTCGAGCCGGACCGAGATCGAGCGCGTCGGATATTTCGGCGGACCCTCGGCCGACGTGCCTTCGAAGCAGATGTTCTGGGCATTCACCGACGCGGTATCGGCCGCCGTTTCCTCGTACCGCTGCACGAAGCGGTCGACGCAGTTCCCGGGTGCCGTATCCGCGCCGGCCGGCGGCGCGGAAGCCTGCGTCGGCGCGTCGTCGGAGCAGGCGGTCAACGCCGCGAGTGCGAGCATGAGGGCCGCTTTCCTCACAAGGCCCTCGCGGCGAGGCGCTGTGCGGTCGTCGGCTCGATGAGCCGGGCCTGCCAATAGGGATTGAACAGGCTCGGGAGTTCGACGCGCCCGACACGCTGCACAGTGACGGGGCGGCTGAAGTAGACCTCCGCCGCGCCGACGCTCGCCACGCGATTTCGCGAGTAGTCCTCGGTCATGCGCAGTCGGCCCACGCCGACGTTGAGCTGGTTCGCCGTGCGGATGTTGGCGCCGGGTAGCGAGACGGTGACGGCCACGCCACGGCGCGGATTGCGCACGTTCGGGTCGCCGTTCGTGAGATTGCGGTAGTCGAGGTCGCGGAATGGCTGAATGCCGATGTAGTTGGACACCGTGTAGTCGTTGTCGCGCGAGAGATCGAAGGCGTCGTCGTTGTCGCGCGTGCGCGGCGGCGGCGGATTCGACTGCCCATCCGCGTTGCGATCCGCCCAGGACATCGGTTCCTCCGTCTCGCGGCAGCGGCCCCTGCGCAGCGAATAGCGCCACTCGGACAGATTGTCGATCGCTTCCCAGCGATCGAGGGAATTCGAGAGAACCGTGGCGCCGCGCTTGCGGTAGATGTAGCCGAACGCGAGCACGGGCGGGATGCAGATGCCGAGCTGCAGATTCCAGTTGCGCCCGCGCGAGTAGGGATCGAGCTGGCGCCGCACGATGTTGGCGAGCCGGTTGCGGTCGTCGCCCGTGTAGCGACGCGTGAATCCCTCGAAATTGTCCGGCATCACGGTCGAGCGGAAATTTCGATCGTTCATCGCGACGACCTGGTCGACCACGTTGTCGAGCAGCGCAAAATTGGCCGCGGTGTGCATCGTCGTCTGGCTGAGCGACAACAGGCGGTTCACGGCCTGGCTGCGCGTCGTGATCTCGGCATCGATCACGGCCGTCATCGCCTGGTCCGCATACTCGAGCGCGTACTGGATCGCGGAGAAAATCGATGTCCAGTACGGAATGATCTGCGCGATCGTCGCGAGGTGCGCGTTGCAGGTCGTGCCGCCATCGCCGGCCTGCATGGCGAAGCAGGCCGCGAGGTTCTTGTTGAACTGCAGCTCGGACGCGAGCGTGAGCGTCTGCGCGATCGCGACCTCGTTCGCGATCATCGCGCGATTCGAGTACGCGTCGTAGTTGAGAACACGCGCGCGCCACAGCGCGGCGCTATACGCCGCGGCGTCGGCCGTGTTCGTCACACGTTGTTTGTCGGCGGAGACCTGGCCCGTGCTGAACAGGAAAAACAGCGAGATCGTCCCCATGAAGAGGACGAACAGCCCCAGCACGAGAGCCTGTCCGCGCTGTGCGCGTGGCATGGAGACTCCCAAGCATGGCCGGCTGGCCGCGATACCGCGGCCGCCGGTCGTTCAAACGCTAGACGCTGGACTTTCGATCAGGGACGGTTGCTGTCGTCGTAGTTCGCCAGGCCCTTGTTGACGTCGGCGTTGGTTTGCGCGGTCGACGCAGCGGTGCCGGCGTTACCAATCGCCGTCGTGGCATCGACACCAGCGACTTCCTGCGCGAGACCCGCGGTCTGATTGCGCACGGTGCGGCCAAAGAGGCTGTAGACGCCGATCGCGGCGACCGCGATCAGGGCGACGATGATGACGTACTCGGTCATGCCCTGGCCGCGCTGCTTCCGTGTATTCCCTTGCGTTTTCATCTTTCGCTCCCCAATGCCGTTTAGTAGTTAGGCGATACGGTCTTCACGACCTCCCGAATACGCTAGCATGACTTTCGTGAAATTTGCGACGTGTTCAACAGTTGTTGAGTTTTGTCGGCAAGCGCCGACAGTTATGCGTTCGTTATTGCTCCAATAATTTATTTCGCATTTGCCTGTCATGAAGTTAGCTCACGTGTCACGAGCCTTTCCGATCCTCGCGCTTGTGCTCGGCATTGCGCACGGTTGGGGTGCGAACGCGCCCTCCTCGTGGTGGCTGCAGCTCGCGTCGATGACGTTGTCGATCGCCATGATCTTTCTTGCGGCCCGGAACAAACTAGTCGCCGTAAGCATCTTGAGCGCGCTGGTTTTTTTCGCGGCGAGCGCGGCAACGGCGCACGCGTGGCTGTTCGATGCGCTCGCGCGCGTGATGGCGCTCGGCTGGCCGCTCACGACGATCGTTTTCGGTGCGCTCGTATTGCTGCTGTGCGTGCTGCCGGCGATCGGTCTCGCGCTCGCCGGCCTCGTGTTCATGAAATCGTCGCGCGCCGCATTCGCGCCGCTCGTGTTCGCGGCCGGCGTACCGCTCGCCGAGATCACGACGAACTTCCTCGTCGGATTCGCTTGGACCTCAGCGGGTTACGCGCCGCTCGGAACGCCGTTGGCGGCGCTCTATCCGTGGATCGGCGTGTATGGAATTGCCGCGCTGGTCAGTCTCATCGCCGCCATGACCGGCGCGGCGATTGCCGCAAGAGTCGAGTTCCACACCGCAGCATCGGAAAATAATCCCGCACCGTCGTGGGGCGCGGGCCCCTTGGCGCTCGCCGTTGCCGCGGTTGTCGTCGCCCAGCTCGCTAACTATCGGGATCTCACTTCGCCCGCCAGCGCTGCGTTGCATGTGCGGCTCGTGCAGCCAGTGGTCGACCAGCTCGAGAAATTCGACGGTCTGCGAATGCGCGCGCTCGCGGAACAACTGGCGTCGCTGGCGCGGGATTCCGGGGCGCAGCTCATCGTCGCGCCCGAAACTTCGTTCCCGCATTTGTGGTCGGCGCTGCCGAGCGACGTCGCCGACACGCTTCTGCAAGCGGTTACATCCGGCGACCAGGTGTTTCTCGTCGGCATGTTCGACGTGAATCCCGAGACCGGCGGTCTGCTCAACGTTTCCAGCGCGCTGCGTTTGAGTTCGAAACATTCCGCACCCCAGCGATACACGAAACGGCGACTCGTACCGGTCGCCGAGCGGGAGGCGGCCGGCCTCCGCTGGCTCAGCGATGCACTCGCGTTGCGCTATCCGGCGCGCACGATCGTGGACGAAGCGCCGGTCGTGTTCGAGGTCGGCGGGATCGGCGTGCGCACGGCAATCTGTCTCGACCTGGCGTTCGGCGCCGACTTCTCGGAGACGGCGGGTGCGACCGGTGTCATCGTGAGCCAATCGAACCTCGCCGCGCTTCCCGGGGAGCGTGTTCGCGCGCAGTTCACGACGATCGCGCGCGTGCGCGCGCTCGAGCAGGGAAAACCGCTGTTGCTGGTTGCGAATGACGGACCGACCGCGGTGATCGATGCGCGGGGAAAGATCCGGGCATCGTTGCCGTACGGAAAGCCGGGTGCGTTGTCGCACGAGATCGTGCCGCGCAACGGCGCGACGCCGTATGCGATGTTAGGCGAATCGCTGTGGCTCGCGGCGCTGGTGCTTGGGGCCTTGGCGATCTTCCTGCGTCGGGGTCCATCGGCTGGGTAGCCGCGCGGTACTCCACCGCTGCCTTCTGTCATGAAGTCGCGATCGGTGACGCGGCACGGCGGCGGCCGAAGAATGCCGCGGAATCTTCATGCTAGGCCGCGCGGTTGCTAGCTAGATTGCCCGGGAACGATGTGGTTTGATGCGCTCCAGCATCCTTCTTCCGGGATGCCATGGGAGCAATAGAGATGTCGATCTGTCTGCGTGCCAGCCTGTTCGGCGGGCTTTTCCTGCTGTCTGCGAATTCCGCGATCTCACAAACCATGGACGTCGTGACCGGCGCCGGTCGCTACGTCGACGTGCCGGCAGTCAGCATCCCGTTCGCAACCAATTCCATGGCAAGCGGGCCGGACGGCCGCTTCTACCTGGCGAACCTGAATGGAAACCTCGTCCGCTTCGATCCGGCAAACGGAACCGCGACAGCGCTGCCCGCGAACGAAGGCGGCCTGAACTTTCAACTCAACAACTCGAATGCGCTCGCGTTCGACGCGAATGGCAACCTGCATCTCGTCGTGAGCGGCCGCGTCCTGCGAATCGATCCGGTGGCGGGAACGACCGTCGACACGGGCAGCCTCTCAGGCTCCGCGCGGCAGATGGTCTTCGCGCCGGATGGCACGCTCTACTACGTGACGCAGGACTCTCGCGTTCGCGCGCGACTTCCTTCCGGTTCGACTGTCGTGATCGCCGGCACGGGCGTGGACGGCTTTTCGGGCGACGGCGGTCCCGCGGTGGATGCGCAGCTCTACGGTGCGTTCGCGATCGCGCGCGGGCCGGACGGCGACATCTACGTCTCCGACACTCCTAACAACCGCATCCGCCGGATTTCGATCTCGGACGGAACCATCACGACGTTCGTCGGTTCGGGAAATACCCAGTTCAACGGCGACGGACTCATCGCCACGCTGACGAACATCTACCGGCCGGACTCCCTGGCGTTCGACGCCCTCGGCAATCTCTACTTCGCCGATGGCAACTATCGCCTGCGCCGCGTCGATGTCACGACCCATGTCGTCACGACGGTCGCGGGGACCGGCTCGGCGGGCTACACCGGCGATGGCGGCCTCGCGACGGCAGCGCGTGTCTTCGCTCCGAAGGGAATCACTTTCGATGCGGCCGGCAATCTCTATTTCGCCGACATTGCATCGGGTCCCGGCACCGTTCGCCGCATCGCGGCGGACACCGGCATCATCAGCCGCGCGCTGGGGTCCGACGAAAGCTACTTCTGCGGCGAGAACGTCCCGGCGCGCTCGGCCTGCTTCGGCCAGGCGTATGGCCTGTCCTTCGACGCGGCGGGCAATCTGCTCATCACGGATGTCGTCACCCGGCGAGTGCGCAAGCTCGACGTGTCGACCGGTCTCGTCTCCACGCTGGCGCCGACGCCCGGATTGAGCCCGCTCGGGATCGACCATGACTCGGCCGGCAATGCATTCGTTGCGACGTACGGCGGCTATCAGATCAACCGTATCGACGCGTTCACCGCCGCCATGACGCGCTACGCAGGCACGGGCGGCTACGGATTCGGCGGCGACGGTGGCATCGCGACCGCCGCATCGTTCGCGTCACCGACCGACGTCGCCGTGGACGCGCTCGGAAACCTGTACATCGCGGACCAGGGCAACAACCGCATTCGCAAGGTCGATGCCACGGGCATCGTGTCGACGCTCGCGACGTTCGCGGGCCCGGCCACCGTCGAGCTGGACGCGACAGGTGGTTTGCTCGTCGCGGGACAGGAATGCCGCATCCGCCGAATCGATGTGAACACCGGCGCGAGCACGTCGATCGCCGGCACCGGCAGTTGCGCGGCGAACGATCTGACCTTGACGGGCCAGGCGATCTTCACGCCGATCGGTTCGTATACGACCTTCACGGTCGCTCCGGACGGCAGCATCTTCCTGAGCTGGAGTCGCCACCTCTATCGACTCGATTCGACGGGATGGATGACGCGAGTTCCAGCACCTTCGGCGGGCCTGACAACGCCCGAAGGCCTGGGCTTCAGCCATCCGGACAAGATGAAGTTCGATGCCGGCGGCCGTTTGTATCTCACCGACGGATACAAGCCTTATGTCTTTCGCATCTCGGGATTGATCGACCCGACGCCGCCGGTCATCGAACCGCAGATCTCCGGAACTCTGGGCTCGAACGGCTGGTATCGCAGCGACGTGCATGTCGAGTGGACCGTCACCGACCCCGAATCGGCGATTGTTTCCAGCAACTGTACGACGCCTACGATTCCCTCGGACACCGCGGGCGTGACCATCCAATGCAGCGCGACGTCGCTCGGCGGATCGACGACACAATCCGTCACCATCAGGCGCGACACGGCGGCACCCGTCGTGAGCTTCGGTCCGCCCTCCCCGGCGGCCAATGCCGGGGGCTGGAACAACACGGACGTGAGCATCGCGTTCACGGCCAGCGATGCGACCTCGGGTATCGCGACTGTCGGCGCACTGAGCCCGATCGTGATCGCGACTGAAGGTCAGGGCGTCGTGACGCAAGTCGCGGCGATTGACCAGGCTGGCAATTCGGCCACGTTCGCCACGCCCGCGGTGAACATCGACAAGACGCCGCCTTCGATCGCGCTGCTGCACCCAGCGGCCGGCCGCAACTACGGCGCGTTCGCAGCAATCAATGCGCAGTACACCTGCAGCGATGCTCAAGCATTGCCGGTGATCTGCAATGGAACGCTGGCGAATGGCGCACCGCTGCCGACGAACGTGGCCGGCGCGAAGTCCTTCACCGCTTCAGCGTCCGACGCGGCGGGCAACGTCGCGACGACGACGCGCTCCTACTCCGTCGCCGCGCTGCAGTTCGGGCGCTTCATCGAACCGCTGCGTCGCTCGCCGACGCTCAACGGCGTGACCGCGGGTAGTTTGGTTCCGATCCGCTGGCGCATGCTCGACGGAACCGGCGTCGCGGTCACGAACCCCGCCGCGTTCCAGTCCTTCACGGTGCTCAACTTGACCTGCCAGGGCGCGGCCGTCCCGCTCTCCGACACCGCGACCGGCGGCGCGGGCCTCAGCGTGAATCCCGCGAACGGCTACTTCACCTACAACTGGCAGACGGAGGCGTCATGGGCCGGCACCTGCCGTCGCGTGCAAATCCGTCTCGGCGACAACTCGGTCAAGGAACTCGTCTTCCGGCTCAACTGAAACTGCCGTTCGCCAGGAACTCGCCCACCTCGTGCGCGACATCCGCGGACAGCAGCATGCCCATATGACTGACCGGCATCGTGATGTGCGCGCTGCAGCCGGGTAGTTTGGTCTCGCTGACGCCGATGGTGCCGTCGCAGTCCTCGTCGAACTTCGCGAAAAATTGACCGAGCCCCCTGGGCCGCGTGCCCGCGATGAGCCCGAGCTGGTGCGCGCAATTCCAGCGCCGCGGCTCGCACGGATCGACGAGCTCACGCGCGACGAGCGGGCCGATCACTCGCCGCAGGAACGCGTGCCGTGCGACGGCTTGCGCCGAGCGGCTGCCACAGAGCGGCGCGCCGAGCATGACGACGCGGCCGATGCGCGGATCGCTCTCGCGCTCGAAGAAACGGCTCAACACGATGCCGCCCAGACTGTGGCCGACGAAATGGATCCGCTCCGCATCGAGGCGCGAGACGTAGCGCGCGAGCTCGTCGAGCGTTTTCTCGAGCGAGCCGCGCACGGTGGGATAGCTGAAGCGATGGGACTCGAAGCCGCGCTCCGCGGTGAGCCGCCGGCGCATCAAGCCGAACTCGGCGCCGTTCAGGAACAGGCCGTGAACGAAGACGACGGAAATGGGGCCTGACCCCATTTCTCAGCTCGTGGGCGGCGGAGTTCTGACGCGGATGTGGATCTCCCGCAGCTGCTTCTCCGACACTTCCGTTGGCGCATCCGTGAGCGGATCCGCCGCCGTCTGCGTCTTCGGAAACGCGATGACGTCGCGGATGCTGTCGGTGCCGGTCATGTGCATGACCATGCGGTCGAGGCCGAACGCGATGCCACCGTGCGGCGGCGCGCCGAACTTCAAGGCATCGAGCAGGAAGCCGAACTTGTTCTGCGCTTCCTCGGCACCGATGCCGAGCAGCTCGAACACGGCCGACTGCATGTCCTGGCGGAAGATTCGGACCGATCCGCCCGCGATCTCCGTGCCGTTCAACACGAGGTCGTACGCCTTCGCGAGCGCGCCATCCGGCTTCGCCTTGAGCGCGGCGATGTCGTCGCTCGCCGGCGCGGTGAACGGGTGATGCATGGCCACCCAGCGCTTCTCGTCCGGATCCCAGTCGAACATCGGGAAATCTACGACCCAGAGCGGCTTCCATCCCGCGGTCGCGAGCTTGAGATCGACGCCGACCTTGAGGCGCAGCGCGCCGATCGCATCGCTGACTACCTTCGCGCTGTCCGCGCCGAAGAAGATCAGGTCGCCGTCTTTCGCGCCGGTGCGCTCGAGGATGCCCTTGACGGAATCATCGGAGAGGAATTTCACGATGGGCGATTGCAAGCCGTCCTTGCCCTTCGCCGTCTCATTGATCTTGATGTACGCGAGACCCTTCGCGCCATAACGGCCGACGTACGCGGTGTATTCGTCGATCTGCGAACGCGGCATCGCGCCGCCGCCCGGCACACGCAGCGCCGCGACGCGGCCCTTCGGGTCCTTCGCGGGACCGGCGAAGACCTTGAAGTCGCACGACGCGACGAGATCCGCCACGTCCACGAGCTCGAGCGGATTGCGCAGGTCGGGCTTGTCCGAACCGTAACGGCGGATCGCTTCCGCGAACGTGATGCGCGGGAAGGGATCCGGCAGCTCCGCGGCGATCGCATCCTTGAAGATGTGGCGCGTGAGGCCTTCCATCATCTCCATGATCTGCTGCTGCGAGAGGAACGAGGTCTCGATGTCGAGCTGCGTGAACTCCGGCTGACGCTCGGCGCGCAGATCCTCGTCGCGGAAACATTTGACGATCTGGTAGTAACGGTCGAAGCCCGCGACCATCAGCAACGGTTTGAAGATCTGCGGCGACTGCGGCAGCGCGAAGAACTTGCCCGCGTGCGTGCGCGAGGGAACGAGGTAGTCGCGAGCGCCTTCTGGCGTTGCCTTCGTGAGCACGGGCGTTTCGATGTCGATGAAGCCGGCGTCATCGAGATAATGTCTCATCGCGCGAGTTATCTTGTGGCGCAGTCGCAGACGCTTCGCCATCTCTTCGCGGCGCAGGTCGATGTAGCGGTACTTGAGGCGGACCTCTTCGCTCACGTGCTCGTCGAGCTGAAACGGCAGCGGGTCCGAGCGGTTGAGCGTCACGAGTTCGAGCGCCAGCAACTCCACCTTGCCCGAAGCGAGGTTCGCATTCGCCGTTCCGGGCGGGCGCTCGCGGACCCGGCCGCGCACCTGGACCACGAACTCGTTTCTCAGTTTTTCGGCTTCGGAGAACTGGTCCTTGTTATCCGGGTCTATGACGACCTGGAGCAACCCTTCACGATCGCGCATGTCCACGAAGATGACGCCGCCATGATCGCGGCGGCGATGGACCCAGCCGGCGACCGTAACCTCTTGACCGACCAGCTTTTCGTTGACCTGGCCGCAGTAGTGAGAACGCATGGAAACCCTGGAAAGACGCGTGAAAGGGCGGCGATGGTAACGGTTCAGCCCCAAGTCAGGAAAGCCGATCCAACATGCTTCCCACCGGCCCCCGGGCGCGGCATATTTGCCCCCGTTTCGGCCCCCGATTTTTCACCACCGGACTCCCCCATGACACGACGTCTGCTCGCTTTCTTCGCCCTCGTTCTGGCCACCCAGGCGCCGGCCGCCACCTGGGAATCCGGGAAGCACTACACCGTGCTGCCCCAGCCCCAGCGAACCAACGTCCCGGCCGGTAAGGTCGAAGTCATGGAGGTGTTTTCGTACGGCTGTCCCGCGTGCAACAAATTCCTGCCGGCGATGAAGAAGCTGAAGTCCAGCCTGCCCGCCAACGCGCAGATCACGTACCTGCCTGCGTCGTGGAATGCCGCGGAGAACTGGCCGCTGTTCCAGCGCGCGTACCTCACCGCCCAATCGTTAGGTGTCGCCGACAAGGCGCACGATGAGATGTTCAAAGCAATCTGGATGACGGGCGGCGAACTCAGCATCATCGAAGCCGATGGCCAGCGCCTCAAGAAGAAACTGCCGACGATCGAGGATGCGGCGAAGTTCTATCAGCGCGTGACGGGATACAAGGCGGCGGATTTCGTCGCCGCCGCGAAGTCGTTCAGCGTCGACATGAAGATGCGCCAGGCCGATGCGCAGATCATCGCGATGCGCGTCTCGGGCACACCCACGATCGTCGTGAATGGCAAGTACCGTGTGAACAACGAAAACCTCGAGTCGACCGACGCGATGATCGAGCTGATCAAGTTTCTCGTCGTGAAGGAAAGCGCGCCGCCGGCTCCGGCTGCCACGCCCGCTCAGGCGCCCGCGAAAAAGTCGTGATCTGAACCGCGATGCCCGCGGCCTGGTTCTAACCAGTCGCCGCGGGCTTCTTCTGGCGGCGCTTCCAGAAGCGCATCAGCGCCCAGATCGCCAATCCCAACACCGCGATGACGCCGGCTGCGACCGCGATCAGATTGCGCACCGGGTTCACGACGACGAAGTTCGGGAACTTCGAATAGAACCCGTTGAAGTCCGCGAGCGCCGCGGGCAGCGCCTCGACATCCTGTTTGGTGAGCGCGAGCGCGCGTTCGTTCGGGTGGAATGTGCTGCCGGCGGGAAAGGGCTCACCGTCGGTGCCGAGTTCGATGTGGCCACCCAACACCGCGGTGACGGGCTTGTCTTTCAGATAGGCAACGGCGCGATCCGCGCTCGCCTTGTAGGCGTCGATGTCGTCGACGAGCAGGCGGCCAGGCAGCAGGAAATCGCCGGTGAACACGAGGCCCGTGTTCGCGTCGTAGAACAGCAGGTGATCGCGCAAGTGGCCGGGCGCCGCAATCGCTTCGACGACGCGGCCACCGAGATCGACCTTCACCGTGTCGTCGAACCAGCTCTTGAAGCCATAGAACTTCACGATGCCATCCGGCTCGATCGGCACGATCTCGGTGCCAGGTAGTTTGGCGAGTTGCGCGTCACCCGCGCGGTGATCGGAGTGGCGGTGGGTGTGGGCCACGAGCAGGGGCAACGGCACGCCGTTGGGTTTCGGCAGCAAGCCGGCGATCGTTCTCGCGAGCGGCATCGCGGCCTCGTCTTCGACGGCGCCGCTGTCGATGAGCAGCGCGCGCTGGTCGCCGATCAGTAGATAGAGAAGCGGCGCCTCGAAATCCGCGCAAAGGTTCTGGCGCAGGATGTAGGTGTTCGCGTCGTAGCGATGCACCTGCAAGGGCGGCTGCGGATTCGCGGCGCAGTCTTCCGCGCCGGGGTTCCATGGGACGTCGAGGTCGCCGGGAACCGGCTGGGCTACTGCAATGAGCGGCAACAGAAGAATTGGCGCGAAGACGCGTTTCATGAATCTGACCCCTTTAACTGCGCAGGTACCAGGCATAGTCGAGCTCGCTGACTTCCGCCGAGAACCGCGCGCACTCCTGATCCTTGATCGCCAGGAAGATCTTCAGGAAATCCGCGCCCAGCGCGTCGGCGAGAAACTCCGATCTCGACGCCAGCATCAGCGATCTGCGCCACGTCGACGGCAACACCCGCTCTGTCGCCTGCGTGTAGCCGTTGCCCTCCACCGCCGGACCCGGATCGACAGCGTCCCGCATCCCGCGCAGCGCGCCACCGAGCACGGTCGCCACGGCGAGATACAGGTTCGCATCCGCGCCCGCGATCCGATGCTCGACATGCCGCGACACGGGCGGCCCTGCCGGAACTCGCAAGCTCACGCTGCGATTGTTCACGCCCCAGATCGGCGCGATCGGCGCGTAGCTTTCGCTCACGAACCGGCGATACGAATTCGCATTCGGCGCGAACACGGCCATCGACTCCGCCATGCTCGCTTTCATCCCGCCGATCGCGTGACGCAGACGCGGCGTACCCGCCGGATCCTCGCTCGCGAAGAGGTTGACGCCCTGCGCATCGTTCACGCTCACGTGCACGTGCAGCCCGCTGCCCGCGCGCGCCGTGAACGGCTTCGCCATGAAGCACGCGATGTAGCCGTGCTTCTGCGCGGCGCCGCGCAGCACGCGTTTGAACATCACCGCTTCGTCCACCGCGCGCAGCGCATCGTCGCGGTGATGCAGCGTGATCTCGAACTGTCCAGGCGAGTATTCCGACATCAGCGTCTCGGCCGGCAGCCCCTGCGCGGCCGCGCCGCGGTACACCTCGTCGAACACCGGCGCGAGATCGTCCAGCCGCTGCAGGCTGTACGCGTCTATCTTCTCTCTCTCGCCCGCGCGCCCGCCGCCGGCGGGCACGAGCTTGCCGCCCGCCTCTTCCTTCAATAGATAGAACTCGATTTCGCAGGCGACGACGGGCGTGAGCCCCGCGCTCGCGAACCGCTCGACCATGCGCACCAGCGCGTGCCGCGGGTCCGCCGCCGCGGGCGCGCCCTTGCCGTCGAACATCGTGAGCATGAGCTGCCCGCAACTCGTCAACCACGGCGAGCGCGTGAGCGTGCGCGCAATCGGCCGCGCGGTCATGTCGGCATCGCCCGTATCCCAGACGAGCCCGGTCGCATCGACGTCCTGCCCCGTGATGTCCAATCCCAGGATCGATCCCGCGACCTGCCTTCCCGAATCAAAGATGCGCTCGAGCTCTTCCCGCCGCACGGACTTGCCGCGCAACACGCCGGAAGGGTCGGTGATCATGATCTGCACGGCCTGGATGTCCGGGTTCGCCGCGAGGAAAGCGTCGAGCTCCGCGCGCGACGCGAGCGCGATCCGATTCGACGACGACTCAGTCACGCGCACCCCCGACTTCCCGCAAACCCTCATGCAAATGCTTCAGCAGCACGTCGGCATGCGCCGTCGTCGTGACGGGCGAGCACAGCATCATGTTGTGGAAGGGCGTGAGCAGCACGCCGCGGTTCAATAGATAGAGATGCAGCGCGTGCTCGAGCTCCGGCCACGCGGCACGCTCGGACTCCTCGCCATTGCGCGCGCGCGTCCCGAAGCCGAACTCCAGTCGCGCACCGACGCGCGCAACATGCCAGGAAAGACTCTGCGCGGCGAACACTCGCCCGAGCCCTTCCGACAGATAGGACGCCGTTTCAAGCATGGTGGCGTAGTTGGCTTCGGTCATCAGCTCGTCGAGGCTGGCTTCGAGGCAGGCGAGCGCCAGCGCATTCGCCGACAGCGTCGTCCCCATGCCAGAGTGACCGCCCGCGCGCTCTTCCTGCACGCGACGCATGCCCGCTTCGACTTCCGCCGTGAAGCCGAACACCGCGCACGGCATGCCGCCCGCGATCGCCTTTCCGCAAACCCAGACGTCGGGCTGCAAATTCTTGGCGCGCGAGTACCCGCCACGCGCGGTCGACAGCGTGTGCGTCTCGTCGACGATGAGCAGCGTGCCGTGCTTGCGCGTGAGCTCTCGCAAGGTCGCGAGGAAGCCCTCTTCCGGCAACACCATGCCGATGTTCGTCATGACCGGTTCGGCGATGACCGCCGCCGTGCGCCCACGCGCGAGCACGCGCTCGAGCGCAGCGAGGTCGTTGAACGGCACGGCATCCGTCGTGAGGCTGACGTCGTGCGCGATGCCGATCAATCCCGCGCGAGGGCGCGTGCCGCCCTTGTCGCGCCTTTCGGGCAGGGCGCGGACCATCGTCTCCTCGACCGTGCCGTGGTAGCAGCCGTCGAACACGAGCATGCGCGCGCGGCCCGTGATCGCGCGCGCCCAGCGCAACGCGGCACGGTTCGCGTCCGTCGCCGTTTGCGTCATCTGCCAGAACGGCAGCCCGAATGTGTCGGCTAACTTCTCACCGACGCGCGCCACGCGCTCGGCCGGCAGCATGGAAGTAATCCCCGACGCGCCGGTCTCGGCCAGCGCGCGCGCGATCGGCGGCGGCGAATGGCCGAACATCGACCCGGTGTCGCCGAAGCAGAAATCGATGTAGCGGTTGCCATCGACGTCTTCGACCTCGACCCCGCTTGCTGCGCGCACGAACAGCGGATGCGGTGTCGACCAGTCGCGCATCCAATGCATCGGCACACCGTTGAGCCAGTGCGCCGCACTGGCCTTTGCGAGGCGCGCGGACTCGGCGTGCGTCGCGACGAAGCTCTCGCGCTCACGCGCGTGGAGAGCACTCAGACGTTCGCTGTCGATGCCCGGCCGCCGCGAGTAGTTCATGGCGGCCGCGCGTCAGCGACGCGTCGGGCGTTTTGCCGTTCGCGTCTTCACTTTGGATTTGGAAGCCGACTTGCTCGCCGCGGTTTTCACGGGAGCGGGCTTTGCGCTTTCGGATTTCTCCGCCTTCGGCGCGTCGGCCTTGCCAGAGTCGGCCTTCCCCGAGTCGGCCTTCGCCGCTTCGGGCTTCGCGTCGGATTTCGCGTCCGCCTTTGCGTCCGTCTTCGTTTCGCTCTTCGCTTCTTCCTTGTCGGCGCCCGCGAGGTTGCGTTTGTTTTCCTTGTCGGACTTGAAGTCAGTCTCGTACCAGCCCGATCCCTTCAACCGGAACACGGGCGCGGAGATGAGCTTCTTGAGCCCCTTCTTCCCGCAGGTCGGACACTTCGTGAGCGGCTTGTCGCTGATCTTCTGCAGCACCTCGTCGCGGTAGCTGCAATTCGGGCATTCGTATTCGTAGAAAGGCATGATTTCCCCGGAATTTCTCCGGCGCGATCATAGCCGGTTATCTGGCCTTCTCGAACACCAGCCCATGACTGTCCACCGACCCGCGAATCCGATCCCCCGGCAGGAATTTGCCCGACAGGATCGCCTGCGCCAGCGGATTCTCGACCTCTTGCTGAATCGCGCGCTTGAGCGGCCGCGCGCCATACACCGGGTCGTACCCCGCCTCGCTGAGCTTGTTCAGCGCCTCATCTTCGAGCACGAGTTCGAGGTTGCGGTCGAGCAGACGCTTCTTGAGCTGCGAAAGCTGGATGTCCACGATCGCGCGGATCTGCGCCTGTCCCAGCGGATGGAACACGCACATGTCGTCGATGCGGTTGATGAACTCGGGGCGGAAGTTCTGCTGCACGACTTCCATGACCGCGGACTTCATGCGCGCGTAGTTTCCTTCGCCCGCGAATTGCTGGATGACATCCGAACCGAGGTTCGACGTCATGATGATCACGGTGTTGCGGAAGTCGACCGTGCGGCCTTGCCCGTCGGTCAGGCGACCGTCGTCGAGCACCTGCAGCAGCACGTTGAACACATCCGGGTGCGCCTTCTCGACCTCGTCCAACAAGATCACGGCATACGGCCGGCGACGCACGGCCTCCGTCAGATAGCCGCCTTCGTCGTAGCCCACGTATCCGGGAGGCGCGCCGATGAGTCGAGCGACGGAGTGCTTCTCCATGAACTCGGACATGTCGATGCGCACCATCGAGTCTTCCGTGTCGAACAGGAACTCCGCGAGCGCCTTGCAGAGCTCGGTCTTGCCGACGCCGGTGGGGCCGAGGAACAGAAAAGATCCATTCGGACGTCTCGGGTCGGAGAGGCCGGCTCGAGAGCGGCGGATCGCATTCGAGACGATCTTCACCGCCTCCTCTTGGCCAACCACGCGCTTGGCTAAAGCATCTTCCATGCGCAGCAGCTTTTCCTTCTCGCCTTCGAGCATCTTGGACACGGGGATGCCGGTCCACGCCGAGACCACTTCCGCGATCTCCTCTTCCGTCACCTTGTTGCGGACGAGCTGCGTCTCTTTCGTCTCGGCGATCTGCGCCTGCGCGAGACGCTTCTCGAGCGCGGGCAGAATTTCGTACTGGAAGCGCGCGACGGCGGTCAGGTCGCCCTTGCGACGCGACGCGTCCATCTCGAGCTTCGCCTTCTCGATCTCCTCGCGCACGGTGGCCGCGCCCTGCAGCGACGCCTTTTCGCTCTTCCAGATCTCTTCGAGGTCCGAGTATTCCTTCTCGAGGTTCTGCAGCGTGGCCTGCAGCGTGGCAAGGCGTTTCTTCGTCGCCTCGTCCTTCTCTTTCTTCAGCGCTTCCTGCTCGATCTTGAGCTGGATGATGCGGCGCTCGAGTTTGTCGAGCACCTCGGGCTTGGAGTCGATCTCCATGCGGATGCGCGCGCCGGCCTCGTCGATCAGGTCGATGGCCTTGTCGGGGAGCTGACGGTCGGCGATGTAGCGGTGCGACAGCACCGCCGCGGCCACGATGGCCGGATCCGTGATCTCGACCTTGTGGTGCACTTCGTAACGTTCCTGCAGTCCGCGCAGGATTGCGATCGTGTCTTCGACCGTCGGTTCGTTGACCAGCACTTTCTGGAAGCGGCGTTCGAGCGCGGCATCCTTCTCGATGTACTTGCGGTACTCATCCAGCGTCGTGGCACCGACGCAATGCAGCTCGCCGCGCGCCAGAGCCGGCTTCAGCATGTTGCCGGCGTCCATCGAGCCTTCGGCCTTGCCCGCGCCAACCATCGTGTGCAGCTCGTCGATGAACAGGATGATCTGGCCTTCCTGCTTCGACAGATCGTTGAGCACGCCCTTCAGGCGCTCTTCGAACTCGCCGCGAAACTTCGTGCCCGCGATGAGCGAGCCCATGTCGAGCGCGAGGATGCGTTTGCCCTTCAAGCCTTCGGGCACTTCGCCGTTGATGATTCTCTGCGCGAGCCCTTCGACGATGGCCGTCTTGCCGACGCCGGGTTCGCCGATCAGCACGGGGTTGTTCTTCGTGCGGCGCGCGAGCACCTGCACCGTGCGGCGGATCTCGTCGTCGCGGCCGATGACCGGATCGAGCTTGCCCGCCGACGCGCGCGCCGTCAGGTCGACTGTGTATTTCTCGAGCGCGCCGCGCTTCTCTTCGGCCTGCGGGTCGTTGACAGCCTCGCCACCGCGGACCTGCTCGATCGCCTTCTCGATCGCCGCCTTGGACGCGCCGGCATCCTTCAGTAGTTTGGCGAGCGTGTTCCTGTCCTCGAATGACGCGAGCACGAACAGCTCGGAGGAGATGTAGTCGTCCTTGCGTTGCTGCGCCAGCTTGTCCGTGACGTTCAGCAGCCGGTTCAGGTCCTGCGATACGTGCACGTCACCCGGTGTGCCTTGCACCGTCGGTAGCTTGTCGAGCGCCTCGTCGACATCCTTGCGGAGCTTGGCGACATTGGCGCCGGCCTTGACCAGCAGCGGCCGCGTGCTGCCGTCCTGCTGATCGAGCAGCGCGCCAAGAACGTGCGCCGGCTCCATGAACTGGTTGTCGCGCCCGATCGCCAGGGACTGGGCGTCCGCCAGGGCCGATTGGAACCGGCTGGTGAGTTTGTCCATTCGCATAGACGACCAAAGTGGGGCTTGCGCCCCACCCGTTCAAGGACCCCGGCAGGCGGCTGGCAGGTATTTCTGCTCGACTTCAATGCCCCGCGGGCCTTCCGAGAGATGCACGCCCTCCGGGGTCGGCCCGTCGCCGCAAACCCAGACGATGTCGCCGTTCGTGCGGACTCCGGGGACCAGCGCGAGACGGCCGCCCTTGAGCTTCGGATTCGCGCCGACGCCGAAGGTGATGATGATGCTGCCCTGGTCGATGTCGATCGATTCGGTGTATTTGCCGGAGGCGCCGTCGAAGCCCGCTTCCGCGCTGTTGGCCGGCCACGCGTTGCGCTGCGCGAAATACTCGGCGACCGTCGCCTTGGCGCTGCCCGCGAGATTGAGCCCCTCGGTCACCTGCGAGCGGATCGTGTAGTCCTGATACGCGGGGATCGAGATCGCGGCAAGGATGCCGATTCCAAACACGCCTCCGAACAGGAAGACGATCAACGGAACGACGATGCTCGTGCCGCCGTTGTTCGCGAGGCGCCGCTCGCGCTTGTCAGGCTGGTTCGCGATGTTGCGCGGCAGGTTGTCGATGAGCTTGTTGATCTTCGACCAGTAGAAAGAGTTCGCGTACATCGGGAGGACGATCCACGACGCGAAATAGAGCAGGAACCCCACGCCCATGATCGCGCCGGCCGATTTCGGCATGACCGCGGCGGCGATGGCGAGCGGAATCATCAGGATCCAGGGCCAGAAGATGTAGAGAAAGCCCGCGAGCCACATCTTGCGGTACAGGAAGTAAGGCCCCGTGATGAAGAACGCAGGCCAGTTCCAGCCGACGCGAGAAGCGCCGCTGTCGAAGTTCTCGAACTTCGGCAGGAAGTAGTCGGTGCTCGCGCCGACCGCTGTCGAATAGTCGTTGAGCTTCTGCTGCTCGGGCGTCAGGCCAGGCGCGCCGGGCGCAGGGGTGGCCGGTCCGCTCGCGGCGTGTGCGTAAGGATTCGTTTCCATCATTAACCTCCCAGTTGACCCGGCTTCTTAGTGAGCCTGAGTTTCCGCGAAGGCAATGATGGCAATACCGGCGCCAATGAGCAAAACCTGCATCACACTCGAGCGCGGATCTATCTTCCGGTGCAGGCCGGGGATCAGGTCGGCGACCGCGACGTAGAGCAGGCTGGCCGCCGCGACCGCGAGGGCGAATGGGAGGGCCTTGAGGGATTGCTCGAGGGCGAAATACCCGACGACGCCGCCAATGACCGCCGTCAGGCTGGTCAGGAGGTTGAGGACCAGCGCTTTTTTGCGCGGGACGCCGGAGTGCAGGAGCACCGCGAAGTTGCCGACTTCCTGGGGGATTTCGTGGGCCATGATCGCGAGGGCCGTCACGATGCCGAGATGGACATCGGTCAGGAAGGCGGCAGCGATCAGCACACCGTCGAGCACGTTGTGGAGAGCGTCGCCGATGAGGACGAGGGAGCCCGAGGCTTTCTTCCGCGCGGCATCGTGGGCGAGCGCGCGGTCGTGGTTGCGGTCGTGGCCTGCGTGCGTGGCGTGATCGTGCTCATCTTCGACGGCGTGTTCGTGGCAATGGTCGTCGTGGCAGTGACGCCAGAGCAGGAATTTTTCGAGGATGAAGAACAGGGCGATGCCGGCGATCAAAGCGATGCCGACGCCGTGGACGCCTTCGGCGCCGACGCCGATCACCGCGTGGGGGATGAGGCCTAGCAACGCCGCACCTAACAAGGCGCCGGTGGCGAAGGAGACGAGGTGCGGGAGGGCGGACTCGCGTTGTTTAGAAGGGAGCGCGAGGAAGAGGCCGGCGGCGAGGACGGAGAGCACGCCGGAGACGAGGGTGGAGAGGATGATCCAGAGGAGCGTATTCAAGGGGTGGGGATGCTAGCACGGCGCATTTCCGACCCGACGCCGGACGACGAAGGCAAGTGCAGAAACCATTGCAGTAGACACGAATACGCGACGCCGCATTTCTTCTTGCCCGGAGCGGAAACTTTGGCGAACGCAGCCCCATACGACAGCCGCCGAATAAATCGTGATTTGGATGCTGGACACCGTCCTGCAGCGGCCTCCCGCTAAAGTGGATGTCTGAGCCGTTCATTTATCGCTTCGCTTGGGATGTCGCCAAGGCAAGCCTCAAGCGGCACAAACACCAGGTGAGTTTTGAGATGGGCAAGCACCGTGTTCCGCGAGCCGCTCACCTTGAGCCGCTACGATGAGGAACACAGCGAGGGCGAGGAACGGTGGATTACATTGGGCCAGGCCGAGAACGCAACGCCGCTCGTCGTCATTCACACATTCGAGGAGCTGAGTGACACTGAAGCGCGTGTGTGCATCATCTCGGCACGCAACGCCACCGCGCGGGAGCGCGCGCAGTATGAGAGCGGCCAAGGCCGCTAAAGGCGAACACCATGAAGGACGAATACGATTTCTTCAACGCGACGCGCGGCAAGTTCTTCCGCAAAGACATCGCGCTCGATATCCCTGTGTACCTGAACGCCTCCGTGCGTGACTACCTCACCGCGCGCGCCATGGCCAAGGGGGTCGAAGTGAACGAACTCGTCAACGATCTTCTGAAGCGCGACATCGATCTGATCGAAGCGGCGAAGTAGGCGTACGGCCGATGACGCAACGGGCGATATCCTCGCTCGCAACAGGCCGGCTTTCCACTTATCCCGTTGTCTAACTCCGTGGGGCCACCTCTAGATGAAGCTAAGCGTTGAGCGCGACGAAGAGAGAAATGAACACTATCAGGGCGGTAATCAGAACCATCTGCCATGGCTGAAGCTTGCGGCGCGGCGGCTCGACAATCGCACCAAGCTTTACCGCAATGTCATTTGCCCGCGCGAGATCGGATTCGCTCTTTACAAAAATTGAAACGAGATCAGCATAACTTCGTCGATGCACCGCATGGATACGCTCGACACCCTCGCCAACTCTGTACGCTTCGATTCCGGATGCTCGGAGCGCTTCGACAATCTCGTCTGCAAAATTCGGATCTGACGTTTGATAGAGAAGAAAGTCCGACATCTCAAACTACACAATGCGGGATCGAAAGAAGTACGCCGAGAAAAATTCCCCTCGCCGTTCTTGACCGTCGGTACGCCATTAGAGTTGAACGCCTCGACTAAAGGAAGCGTCGCTTGAGCGGCTCGAGTGACTTCAAGAATCTCTTCCAATTTCCTCGCCCGTCCGTGTTTCCTTCGACCACTGCATTCGCGGCCCCTATCAAATCGGGCGAGTCCGAAGCTTTGTCGTAGATGACCTGATATCCAAACGTGGCGCAGACGCACCCCGCAGGAGGGTCGAGTGGATCGTAAGCGAAAGGGATAAATTCACTCGCCCTTCGATACTGAGGTCGGGTTCGGGTGTCTCCGATATTGCACATCATTGGCTCGTCTTTCGGGCAATACCAGACCGCACAGAGGTTCCATACTTCCGGTTTATGCCAGCCGTATGCTTCCCAAGCGTTGTTCGGCGGTGAATATGCCATGCGAACTCCGCCCTTTTGAAGACCGCGTGAGTCGTCGAATTGAACTGGGTTTGAAGCAACATAGCTGAATGTATTAAATCCGCCAAGAAATCCGATTGGATCGCTTTGCACATACCTACCTATCGTCGGATCGTAGTCTCTGAAGTAGTTGTAGTTGAGATTGCTCTCCAAATCGAAATACTGGCCCGGGAATCTCAAGTTGTATTTGAAGACTGCTGAGCCTGAATGACTTTCAACCGGAACTCCTTCACCGAATGGTGTTGGGTTCCAAGTCCAGCGCAGGATGGGGGTCAGGTCGTTTGAAGTCACCTTGCGCGGCGTGTTGAGCTGATCGGTGTGGACATAGAACACGAGGACGCTCGCGCCATTCGGCCGAAGCGTCGCGACTGGGATATCGCCTAACCAGATAGTCTCCTGCACGAGCACGAGCGCCGAGCCGCTCCACGTATATTCGCCAACGAGGTGCCCCGCCTCGTCGTACGCGAAGTAGACGGTGCCCGGCGTGCCTCCGGATTTCCGCATGCGCTGCCCGAGTGCGTTGTACACGTAGTTCGTGTTCGTGCCGGTCGACGAGAGACGACCCGTCTTCATTCGACCGCGGTTGTTGTACGTGTGGACCGTCGCGCCAGAGTTCTGCGTGTTGCCGACCGCGTCGTAGGTATAGCTGCGCGTCAGCGCGCCCGACACCGATGCGATGCGGTTGCTCGTGCCGCTCACCGTGTGC
>JAYTOK010000114.1:0-3765 GCA_043747835.1 Pseudomonadota bacterium
GCTGCGGTGGCGCCGCAGATGAACGCCAATGCGCCGGTGATTTCAGGAACCAATACCTGGAACACACAGATCACCGGGACGACTCCCGACTTCTTCACCATCCGCAACTGGCCGGTATCAAGCGGTGCGATCTTTACCGCGTCCGATCAGGCTGGCGCTGCGAAGAATGCGGTCATCGGCCAGACCGCGGCAGAAAACCTGTTTGGCCCGGGCGTAGACCCGATCGGACAGATCATCAGGATTCGTGATGCGCCGTTCACCATCATCGGCGTGCTCGAGCGCAAGGGTCAGAACGCGATGGGCAACGATCAGGATGACGTGATCTTCATCCCGCTGTCCGCGTTCCAGACACGCATGCAGCGCGGACTCGGCAAGTTCGTCCCCGGCCGAATCTTCGTGAGCGCCGTTTCGCCCGATGCGATTCCGCGCGCCCGCAATGAAATCGCACAGCTCTTGCGCGAACGGCATCGCCTGGGACCCGAAGAGGAAGACGATTTCTCCACCAGCAGCATGGCCGAGATGACCAGCATGCTGACCTCGACGCAGGAGACGGTGACACTGCTGCTGTCGTCGATCGCGCTCGTGTCGCTGATCGTCGGCGGCATCGGCGTGATGAACATCATGCTGGTGTCGGTGACGGAGCGGACTCGCGAGATCGGAATCCGCATGGCCGTCGGCGCGCAGCCCGCGGACATCATGGCGCAGTTCCTGATCGAGGCGCTGGTGCTCGCGACCGTGGGCGGGGCTCTGGGCGTCTTGTTCGGCGTGGGGCTCGGCCATCTACTGGCCGGCAAGTTCGGCTGGACGATGGTGACGCGCACGGAAATCGTCGTGCTGGCGCTGGGTGTGAGCGCCGGAGTTGGTGTGATCTTCGGGCTGTATCCCGCGCGGAAAGCATCGCAGCTCGACCCGATCGAGGCGCTACGCTACGAATAATTGGTCAGGCCAGTTACACTCGGCGCTCCTTCCACCAAGCACTCGTCGTACATGAAAAAAGAAACGCGGACCTCGCTTCTGTCACGACGCGATGTGATGCGCACGGCGGCCCTCGGGGCCGTCGCAGCGCCATTCATCGTGCCGTCCCGCGCCTTCGGCGCCAACGATCGCCTGCGTATCGGCCAGATCGGCTACGGCCGAATCGCCATGGGCCACGACATGCCCGGCGTCATCAAGTCCGATCTCGCGGACTACGTCGCCGTCTGCGAGCTCGACACGAAGCGTCTCGCCGATGGCCTGAAGCACATCGAAAAGTCGTACATCGATCGAAACTACACCCCGCCGAGCATTGCCACCTATCGCAACTATCGCGAGCTGATCGCCCGGCGCGACATCGACGCCGTCGTGATCAGCACGCCCGACCACTGGCACGCGGAAGTGGCGCTGGCCGCCGTGAATTCGGGCAAGGACGTCTACCTGCAGAAGCCCTTCACGATGACGTACGCCGAGGGCGTGATCCTGCGTGACGCGGTGAAGCGCACGGGACGCATCCTGCAGATCGGCAGTCAGCAGCGCTCGTGGGAGCAGTTCCGCCGCGCCGCCGAACTCATCCGCTCGGGCCGGATCGGCAACGTGCAGCGCGTCGAGATCGGCCTGCCGACGGATCCGACCACGGAAGACGCGCCGCCGCAGGCGATACCGGACGTCCTCGACTTCGGTCAGTGGTTAGGCCCGACGCCGTTCAAGTACTACACCGAGATGCGCGTGCATCCGCAGAAGGACTACAGCCGTCCGGGCTGGCTGCGCCACGAGGCGCATTGCCTGGGAATGATCACGGGCTGGGGCTCGCATCACTACGACACGATGCATTGGGCGCTGGGCTTCGACAAGGAAGGCCCGAGCCGCGTCGAGGGCAAGGGCACTTTCCCCGATCCGGGCCGCATCTGGAACGTGCATGGCTCGTATGACGTGACGCTGCAGTATCCGAAGAACGTCGTGGTCAACGTCTCGGACAAGCACAACACGGGTCTCAAGTTCATCGGCGACGAGGGCTGGCTCTGGGTTACGCGCGAGGGCACGGGCGCCACGTCGAGCGATCCGCAGGCTAAGGGAGCGAACCTGCCGCCGCTCGCGGCCAGTGACGAGAAGTTGCTGGATCCCGCGGGACTGTCGGTGACGCTGCCGGTCAGCAAGTCGCACCACAAGAACTGGCTGGAAGGCGTGATCGCACGCAAGCCGGGACTCACGCCGGCCGCCGTCGGCCACAACAGCAACACGGCGTGCATCGTGAGCTGGATCGCGATGAAGCTCGGGCGGCCGCTCGACTGGGACCACAAGGCCGGCAAGTTCAAGAACGACGCCGAAGCGAACGCGATGCTGACGCGCACCGAACGCGAACCGTACGGCGCGATTCACCTCATGAAGGCCTGATGAAACTGCTCAAACTACTCGCGCTCGGCGCGGCCGTCTCGGGGTTGATCCCCGGGGCGGCCGTTGCCGCGAACAAGGATGCTCCCGTGCAATTGATCACGCTCGATCCCGGCCACTTCCACGCGGCACTGGTGCAGAAGTTCATGCTGCCGGGCGTGGTGCCCGACGTCCTGGTGTTCGGGCCGGAGGGCGAGGATGTCGCGCTCCACATGAAGCGCATCGACGGGTTCAACGGGCGGGCCGTGAATCCTACGCAGTGGAAGACGACGATCTATCAGGGTGCCGACTATTTCGAGCGGCTGCTCGAAGCGGGTAGCGCCGGCGTCAAGGCGGGCCGCGTTCCCGTCGTCGTGATCTCCGGCAACAACGCGCGCAAGAGCGAATACATCACGCAGTCGATCGATCGCGGTTTCCATGTCATGGCCGACAAGCCGATGGTGATCGTGCCCGACGGGTTGCCGGCGCTCGAAGCGGCGTTTGCGGCCGCAGAGAAAAAGGGAACGTTGCTCTACGACATCATGACGGAGCGGTTCGAGATCGCGACGATGTTGCAGAAGGCGTTCTCGCAGCAGACGGAATTGTTCGGCACGCTCGAGAAAGGCACGGCCGATGATCCTGCGATCTCCAAGGTCAGCGTGCACAACTTCTCGAAGATCGTCGCGGGTTCGCAGCTCAAGCGGCCGCAGTGGTTCTTCGATCCGAAGCAGCAGGGCGCCGGCATCGTCGACGTGATGACGCACCTCGTCGACCTCGTGCAGTGGGAAGCGTTTCCCGGCGTGACGTTGACGATCTCCGACGCGAAGGTGTTGAAGGCGCGTCGCTGGACGACGGCGCTCACGCTCGAGCAGTTCGGCCGCGTGACGGGTGCGAAAGAATTTCCTTCCTACCTCGCTCCGTACGTGAAGGATGGCGTGCTGAACGCACCGGCGAACGGCGAGATGACATACACACTGAAGGGTGTGCACGCGCGCACGTCCGTGACCTGGGATTTCGAAGCGCCGCCGGGGGGTGGCGACACGCACTTCTCGGTGATGCGCGGCACGAAAGCGTCGTTGATCATCAGGCAGGGCGCGGAGCAGAAATTCCGGCCGACGTTGTACGTCGAGCGCGCGAACGAGAAGGTCTTGCGCGCGGCGGTTTCAAATGTCGCGAAGATCTTTCCTGGAATCGATGTGAAAGCGGCGGACGGTGGTGCATTCGAGATCGTCGTCCCGGACCAGTACCACAACGGTCATGAGGCGCACTTCGGTCAGGTGACGGAGGCATTCCTCGGCTACCTGCGCAACGGCAACCTGCCCGACTGGGAAGTGCCCAACATGATCGTCAAGTACTCGACGATCATGCAGGCGTATGAGTTGAGTCGCTAAAGGGGTCAGATCTGTTTGACTCCGCGCCGTG
>JAYTOK010000115.1:0-3131 GCA_043747835.1 Pseudomonadota bacterium
TCCCGAACAGGGGTTCCGGGCCAATCCGAACAGTCCTGTTCTGTCTGTGGATAGCGTGACGAATTTCGTTGGGTGATCTGCGAATCGGCATCGCGTCGCCCCCTTCATCAGGGGGAGCGGACATGCCCGGAGCGAGATTACCCATGCGCAAATTGCGCGACGTATTGCGGTTGAACGCGAGCGGCCTATCGACCCGCAAAATCGCGGCGAGCCTCGCCATCGGCCATGGCACGGTGAGCGATCATCTGGCGCGGGCACGTGCGGCCTCTCTCGCGTGGCCGTTGCCCGAAGACCTGTCGGACGAAGCACTCGAAGTGCGGTTGTTCCCACCGTCGTCTCAGATCCCGCCGAACGATCGTCCGCTGCCGGACTGGCCGACCGTGCATCGCGAATTGCGCCGCAAAGGCGTGACGCTGCAGTTGCTGTGGATCGAGTACGGCAAGACGCACGCGGACGGTTATGGCTACAGCCGGTTCTGTGATCTGTATCGCGCCTGGGAACGTCGACTGTCGCCAACCATGCGGCAGATGCATGTCGCCGGCGAAAAGCTGTTCGTCGACTACGCCGGCACTACGATCGATATCTTCGACGCCGAGACCGGCGCGGTGCACGCCTGCCAGCTGTTCGTCGCAGCGCTCGGCGCGTCGAGCTGCACCTATGCGGAAGCGACGCTGACGCAGGGGCTACCCGACTGGATCGGCGCGCATGTTCGCGCCTTCGCGTTCTTTGGCGGCGTGCCCGACATGGTCGTGTCGGATAATCTCAAGTCGGGCATCACCAAAGCCTGCTTCTACGAGCCGGCGGTCAATCGCAGCTACGCCGAGATGGCCGCGCACTACGACACCGCGATCGTGCCCGCGCGCCCCTACAAACCGCGCGACAAGGCGAAGGTCGAAGCGGCCGTGCTGCTCGCCACGCGCTGGATCGTCGCCAAACTCCGGAACCGCAAGCTCTTCTCGCTCGCGGAGTTGAACGCGGCAATCGCGGAATGCCTGACAACATTGAACAACCGCGTGTCGCGCCATCTCGGCGCCAGCCGGCGCGCGTTGTTTGAAAGCGTCGAACGCGGTGCGCTGACGGCGTTGCCGGCCGAGCCGTTCGGATTCGGGCAATGGTGCCAGTGCACGGTCGGGCGCGATTATCACGTCGATGTCGACAAGCACTTCTACTCGGTGCCGCACACGCTGCTGGGTGAGAAGCTGTGGGCGCGCATGACTGCAAGCACGATCGAAGTGTTCCGTCGCGACACGCGCGTCGCGGCGCATGTGCGCCAGCCGCCGAACCGCCGTCACACGACGACGCCTGATCACATGGCGGCGCGCCACCGGCACCATGCCGATCTGACGCCGGAGCGTGTGCAGCGGCAGGCGGGCGAGATCGGCCCGAGCACGGCGGCGCTGATCGAGCTCTTGCTGCGTGACGACGACAAACATCCCGAACAAAGCTTCCGGCAAGCACTCGGCATCGTGCGTCTCGTCAACAGCTACTCGCCCGAGCGACTCGAAGCCGCGTGCGTCTGCGCGCTGGGGATCGGCGCGCGCTCGTACAGATCCGTCGCTTCGATCCTGAAGACGAAGCGCGATCGCAATCGGCCCGCATCTGCCGCGGACGGGCCGGCCATTGCGCACAACAACATCCGCGGCCCCACCTACTTCCACTGAGGATACCTTCAATGCTGACGCATCCAACGATAAACCTGCTGCGCGAGTTGAAACTCGACGGCATGGCTGACGCCTTCATCGAACTCGACCGGCAAGACAGCGCGCGCGATCTCGGTCACGCCGAATGGCTGGCGCTGCTGCTCGATCGCGAGGTCGCGAGCCGCAACACGCGACGCTTCGAAACGCGCCTCCGAGCCGCGCACCTGCGCCACGGCCAGGCGTCGGTCGAAGACGTCGACTTCCGTACGCCGAGAAAACTCGACAAGGCGCTGTTCCAGCAGCTCGCGACGTGTCGGTGGATCACGGATCATCGCAATCTCCTGGTCACCGGCCCGTGCGGCGTCGGCAAGTCGTGGCTCAGTTGCGCACTGGCGCAGAAAGCCTGTCGCGACGGGCATTCCGTGCACTACGCGCGGGTGCCGCGCCTGTTCGCCGATCTTGAACTGGCGCACGGCGACGGGCGCTTTGCCAAACTGTTCCGCACGCTGACGCGGGTCGATCTGCTGATCCTCGACGACTGGGGACCGGAGCGTCTGTCGGCCAACCAGCGGCGCGACCTGATGGAGATCGTCGAGGATCGCTACGGCTCGGGCTCGACGCTGATCACCAGCCAGCTGCCGACGGACGCGTGGCACGAGGTGATCGGCGAGCCGACGTTCGCCGACGCCATCCTCGATCGCATCGTGCACAACGCCTACCGCCTCGCGCTCGACGGCGCATCGATCCGCAAGGTCCAGGCGGCAGAAGCGGCGTCCAAACCTGCCGACGACACTGACACCACGACACCGACAAAAGCCAAGGGAGCGAAACGATGACCGCTCGCGAACCCAAGCTCAAAGATGACGCCCGCTGCTTCTATCAGGGCTTTCACGCTGGCCGCCGCGGCGATCCGATGCGTTCACCGTATCCCTCGCCCAGCCACGAAAGCTCGTCTTGGATCGGCGGCTGGATCGAAGGCAAACAGCGTCGCCACGAAGACACAGTCAAGCTTGACACGAAACGCGAACACTGAGATCAGCCGACACACCCGACGAAGCCGTCACGCACCTTGATCCCCCTGTTCGGGATCGCCCGGAACAGGTGTTCGAGATCGGTCGGAATGACTGTTCAGGATCGTCGGTGCGGGCATTTTGTCCGTGCCGGAGTTGCGCACCTTCATCTCTGATCTGCCGCGCGCGGCCATGGAAGTCGCCACCCGTCGTGCGCTCATGCTCGAACTGCTGCTTTCCCCACGCGGCGCCGAGGTGACAAGTATCCGCAAAGGCGACATCGACCTCGTCGGCGCCGTTTGGACCATCCCCGCGGTGGTCATGAAGAGCAACAACACGCACACGGTGCCGTTACCGCCGTGGGCGCGTCGCATCATCACTGACGCCATGGCCGATGCCAAAGGTGTTTATCTGTTTCCCTCGCCCAAGGGTGACCCTCGCGCCAAGGACGCCCAACCGATCGAGCGCGTGGCGCTCGATC
>JAYTOK010000116.1:0-1353 GCA_043747835.1 Pseudomonadota bacterium
GTCGGGCGACAGCGAGTTCGCGGCGCTGCACGACGTGAACCTCGACATCGAACGCGGCGAGTTCGTCGCGATCTCGGGGTCATCGGGTTCCGGGAAATCGACGCTCATGAACATCCTGGGCTGCCTCGATTCGCCAACGCACGGCAGTTACCTGCTCGCCGATCGCGACGTGGCGCGCCAATCGCGCATCGAGCTCGCGCGCGTGCGCAACGAATTCATCGGATTCGTGTTCCAGAACTTCAATTTGTTGTCACGTACCTCCGCGCTCGAAAACGTCGAGCTGCCGCTGATCTACGCGAAGGTGCCGCCGGCCGAACGTCACGCGCGTGCGAACGAGGCGCTCGAGCGCGTGGGTCTCGGGCACCGCGCGGGGCACACGCCGTCGCAGCTCTCGGGCGGACAGCAGCAGCGCGTCGCGATCGCGCGCGCGCTCGTGACGCGGCCGCCGCTCATCCTCGCCGATGAGCCGACCGGCAATCTGGATTCCGCGACGAGCATCGAAATCATGAAACTGCTGACGGACTTGCAGGAGTCGGGCATGACGATCTTGTTCGTCACGCACGAACCGGACATCGCGGCCTATGCGGATCGCAAACTGTTGCTTAAGGATGGCGCGGTCATCAGCGACGAGCGGCGAAAGGGAAATCGACCCGGGGAGAGTCACCCATGATCAGTGCCGGAGAAACCCTGCGGCTTGCCGCGCGCGCGCTGAGCCGCAACAAGCTGCGATCCTTCCTCACCGCGCTCGGCATCATCATCGGCGTCGGCGCCGTCATCTTCATGCAGTCGATTGGCGAGGGCGCGAAGGCGCGCGTGCGTTCGCAGATCGAGAGCGCGGGCACGAACATCGTCATGCTGTTCTCGGGTTCGAGTCAGGGACCCGGCGGGCGCGGTGGCGCGGGCTCGCAGCCAAGCATCACCTGGGAGGATCTGCGCGCGATCCAGACCGAACTGCCATCGGTCGCCGCGGTCGCGCCACAGATGAACGCCGGCCAGCCGGTCATCTCCGAAACGAACACCTGGAACACGCAGATCACGGGCACCACGCCCGACTACTTCACCATCCGCAATTGGCCGGTGGAGAAGGGTTCGATGTTCACCGCTTCGGATCAGGCCAGCGCGGCCAAGAATGCCGTCATCGGCCTGACGGCCGCCGAGAATCTCTTCGGTCCGGGAGTGGATCCCATCGGCCAGATCATCCGCATCCGCGACGCTCCGTTCACCATCATCGGTGTGCTCGAGCGCAAGGGATATAGCCAAGCCGATATTGCTTATGTTGGCGGCGGTTTCGGAAATCCCGGTGTTCATAATATTTTAGAACCAGCAACATTTGGAGTCCCTATTGTTATTGGG
>JAYTOK010000117.1:0-64981 GCA_043747835.1 Pseudomonadota bacterium
GTCTTCAATCTGCTCGAGGAGTTCGACGGCATCGTCACCTACGACCAGCACGTGGTCGCGTTCCTCGAACTGCTGCGCCAGCCGTACACGGGATGCAACCCGCGCGGATTGCTGTTGTCGCGCGACAAGCCGCTCTCCAAACAACTGCTGTCTTTCCACCGCATTCCCTCTCCGCAGTTCGCCGTGTTTCGGCGCGGACTCAAGCTGCGGCTGCCGCGCAAGATCAAGTACCCGCTATTCGTGAAGTCGACGACGGAAGATGCGTCGCTCGGCATCTCGCAGGCATCGATCGTCACCGACAAGCAGCAGCTCAAGCAGCGCATCGAGTTCGTCCACGACCAGGTGCAGACCGATGCTCTCGTCGAGGAGTACATCGAGGGTCGCGAGCTCTACGTCGGCGTGATGGGCAACGACCGCCTCACGCGGCTGCCCGTCTGGGAGATGAAGTTCGGCTCGATGGCCGAGTCCGGCGCGGGCATCGCGACGCGGCGCGTGAAGTGGGACAAGAAGTACCAGAAGAAACACGGAATCAATACATACGAGGCGAAGGAGCTCTCGCCCGCGATCATCGCGCGGCTCGACAAACTCTCGCGCCGCATTTACCGCTGCCTTGGCCTTTCCGGCTGCGCGCGCATCGACTACCGCATGACCGCGGATGGACAGATCTACGTCATCGAAGCGAACCCGAATCCCAACCTCGCTGCCGAGGAAGACTTCGCGCAGTCGGCACTCGCCGCGGGCGTGAGTTACCCCGAGCTACTGGAGAAACTGCTCGCACTCGGCGCCGGGTATCAGGCAGAGTGGCGCGCCTATTACGGATGAGAGGGTCGCCATGAAGAATTTCTCGCTCAGCGCCGCCGTCGTTGCCACGCTGTCGCTGCTCACGGGCTGCGCGTCGCAGGAAGTGAAGGACAAGGCCGCCGTCGAGAAATTCAAGCAGGACGTCACCGGCCAGTACGTCAGCGAAACGACGGGCGCGACGCTGTTCATCGTGCCGATCCGCGCGCGGATGGTGACTGACGAAGCGCTCTACCTGGAGCGCCACGAGGGAGCGGGCGTGATGATCCGCATCGTGAACATCGTCATGGACAAAGAGGGAAAGATCCGCCTGGGCGCGCTGACGTTCACACAAGAAGGCCAGTGGCGCGACCTGCGCGAGAATCCCGAGCTCTTGACTGCGTTGCTGCCGAAAGACGTCCGGCCCGCGGGCACCTGCGACATCACGCCCGGCAAGGACAACAACGCGATCACTTTTTCCTGCGGCGGCTCCGCGGCGGAGACGTTCAAGCGCCTCTAGTTGCGCGCGTCCCGCGTGTGCTGTTCCAGCCAGTCGAGCACGGTGCCATACCAGTAGATGCTGTTCGCCGGCTTGAGAACCCAATGGTTCTCGTCCGGGAAAACCACGAACCGGCTCTCGATGCCGCGCCGCTGTAACGCGGTGAACGTCGCGATGCCCTGCGTGTAGGGCACGCGGAAATCCTTCTCGCCGTGGGTGACGAGCATCGGCGTCTTCCAGTTCTTGACGAAGTGCGCCGGGTTGAAGCGCTCGTGGATCTCGGGCGTGTCGAAGTACGCGCCGCCGTTCTCCCATTCGGTGAACCACAGCTCCTCGGTCGTGTAGTACATCGAGCGCGCATCGAAGATGCCGGCGTGATTCACGATGCATTTGAAACCGTCGGCCCACTTTCCCGCGATCCAGTTCTGCATGTAACCGCCGTACGACGCGCCGAGCGAACACGCGCGCTTGCCGTCGAGCCACGGGAATTGCGTGAGGGCTTCGGCGAGACCTTTTTGGAGATCCTCGAATGGCCGGTCGCCCCAGTGCTCGCTGATCGAATCGGTGAACGCCTGGCCGTACCCCGGTGAGCCGTGAAAGTCGATGAAGACGGTGGCGAATCCGCGGCCCGCGAAGGTCTGCGCGTTCCAGCGCCAGTTCCACTGGTTCTGAAAGCTGACCTGCGGTCCGCCGTGCACGATGAACGCAATCGGAAACTTGCCGTCCGGCTTGAAGCCCGCGGGTTTGACGACGTAGCCGTAGACGGCCTCGTCATTCCAGCCCTTGAAAGTGAACTGTTCGAATTCACTCAGGGAACGCGCACCTAACAAGGTGGCGTTGACGTGCGTGAGCGGACGCAGGCCGCCGCGCGGGCCGGTCCTGACGTCGAGACGGAAGAGATCGGGAGGAGAGGCCAGGTCGTGCCACACGACGACCGCGCCGGTGCCCGATGGCGAGAACTCGGCGACGGTTCCGTCTTCAGTGAGGGGCGTGACGCGATTCGTGTCGACGTCCACCGAGAACAGCACGGTTTGACCGAGATCGTTCGCGGTCGCGAGCAGCGAGCGTCCGTCGTAACTGACGTCGAGGTGCGCGACGGAACGATCCCAATCCGCCGCGACGTTGCGCGTGACGCCGCCGCGGTTCACGCGAATCGCGAAGCGGTCCGCTTCGAAGCCCGGACGCTTCATCGCGAGCCAGGCGAGGTCGCCGTTGCGCAGGAACACGGGCTGCGTGTCCCAGGCCGGATTGTCGGCGGTGAGGTTGCGCGGCGTTCCGCCGCCATCGGCGGCCACTTCGTACAGATCGAAATTCGTCGACCAGGCCTCGCGGGCATCCGCGAGACGCGCGCTGAACACCAGGCGCTTGCCGTCGGGGCTGAACGTGTACTCCTCGCCGCCGCCGAACGGCTTCGAGGGCACGTTGGCGGCGAGCGCCTTCGTCACGTTCACGGGAGCACCGGCGCGCCCGTCGGGATTCACCGGGGCCACGAACAGGTTCGAGCGCGTGCCATTGCGCCAGGTATCCCAGTGACGCACGAGCAGCGAATCGTAGTTGCGCGCGGAGACGGGATTCTTGGCGGCGGCCTCCAGTTTGCCGCGCGTGCAATCGAGATCCGCGCAGTCCGGGAACACGTCCATCGAGAGCGCGATGCGTCCGCCACCCGGCGAGAACTCGAATGTGGTGACGTCGAGTGGATAGTCGGTGATCTGCATGGCTTCGCCGCCGGCGAGCGGCAGCCGCCAGATCTGCGAGGTGCCCGCGCGCGTGGAGAGGAAGTAGATGCTCGTGCCATCGACGGACCAGCGCGGGTGCGTGTCGTTCGCGGAGTGCTGAGTCAGCCGGCGCGGCTTCGTGCCGTTACGCAAATCGACGAGCCAGATGTCGGTGCGGCCGCGATTCGCATCGAGATCCGCGTCGCGCTGCGTGTAGACGGCGGTGCGTCCGTCGGGGGAGACCTGCGGATCGCTGACGCGCGCGAGCGCGTTGAGGTCGGTGGGCGTGAACGCTTCATTTGCGGGCGCTTCGCGGTTTTCCTTTGCGGGCGTTTCGCTGTTTTCCTTTGCCGGCGTTTCGCCCGACGCGAGCGCGATGAGTGCGATCGAACACGCGAGACCGAACCGGAATGTCATGGGCTTCCCTCGTACGACTAAATTCATAGGCCAACTCTTACAGGCCGATTTCCGACGCTTCGATCGTCCACGTTTCCGCGGTCGCCGCCGCGAGCCAGTCGCGAAGGTGCGGATCCGCCAGCACGGTGGTCATGTAACCCGAGGTACCTGCGGGTCGCGCGCCGTACGTGCGAAAGCGCAGGACCACGGGCGCGTACATCGCATCGGCGACGCTGTACTCACCGAACAACCAGGGGCCACCGGCGCCGAAGCGCGCGCGACAATCGTTCCACAGTTCGCCGATCCGCGCGATGTCCGATTCGCGGTCCGGATTCGGGGCGGTCTTGCGTCCTTCGGCGCGTGCATTCATCGGCCATTGTGAACGCAGCGCACCGAAGCCGGCGTGCATCTCGGCGCACACGGAGCGCGCCACGGCGCGTGCGACACGTTCCGTCGGCCAGCCTGCGCCGGCGAGCTCGCTGACGTATTCGCAGATCGCGAGAGAGTCCCAGATCGTGAGGCCGCCGTGCTCCAGCACCGGAACGCGACGCGTCGGGCTCAGCGGTGCGATGTCGCGCGCGAAGCCGGGCGTGTCGAGCGGGATGAGGTGCTCGTCGAATTCGAGTTCCAGGTGCTTCATGAGAATCCACGGGCGCAGCGACCACGACGAATAGTTCTTGTTGCCGATGTGGAGGCGCAGTTCGCTCATCGAGTTCTCCCGTTAAGATCCACTCATGCCGTTACGCGCCGTTCGCGCGATCTGTTTCGATCTGGACAACACGCTCTGGGATGTCGAGCCGGTGCTGGCGCGCGCGGAGCGGATTCTCTCCGATTGGCTCGAAGGCCGGTACCCGAAGATTCCGGAACGATTTCCTGCCGCGAAGCTCTTCGAGCTGCGCGCAGCGCTGCTCGTCGAACAGCCGCAACGCGCACATGATTTTACGTTCCTGCGCCGCGAATCCCTTGCTCGTGCAGCGCATGGCGCCGGCTACGAGCGCGCCATGGCGCAATCGATCGCACACGACGCATTCGCCGTCTGGCATGCCGCGCGCAACGACCTCGAACCCTTCCCGGACGTGGTCCCGGCGCTCGACGCGCTCAAGCTGCGGTACCGGCTCGCCACGCTCAGCAACGGCAACGCGGATCTCGCGCGCATCGGCCTCGCGCACCATTTCGAGGTGAGTCTCCACGCGGCTGCACTCGGATGCGCCAAGCCGGATGCGCGAGCCTACAAACAACTTGCCGATACCCTTGCGCTGAATCCCGCGGAAATCCTGTTTGTAGGCGACGAACCTCACGCCGACGTCGTGGGTCCGCACGACGTTGGCATGCAAACTGTATGGGTATGTCGGGGCGCGCAGGAATGGCCCGACTCGCTGCCGGCAGCGGATGCTCGTGTCGCGAGTCTCGACGAGCTCGTGTCGATTCTCGAAACGTGAAGCAC
Source organism: Pseudomonadota bacterium (assembly GCA_043747835.1). Classification (GTDB taxonomy): domain Bacteria; phylum Pseudomonadota; class Gammaproteobacteria; order Steroidobacterales; family Steroidobacteraceae; genus CADEED01. The sequence goes on from JAYTOK010000117.1 coordinate 4,832, forward strand.
GCCACGGGCGTGTCGCGGTTAGCAGTGTGGGGCAGTGGCTGCCAGCGCGGGAACGGTGAAAAGCGGCTCCTGCGTCACGGAATCCGCGTCCGCATCGCGTTCAACTACGGTCGGAGGTGAGTGAATGGCGATTCAGCCGGTTGCGAACCTGAAGGAATTTTTCCGGGACGCGTTGCACGACGCGCTCGCCCATCAACGCGTCGCCGTCGAAGGCGAGACCGAACACTACGTCGTCAACCTGCTCACGTTGTTCGCCGATGCCGATGCGTACGAACCGACGCATGGCCGTGGAGCCCGCCTCAAACCCCTGGTCGTGATGCTCAGCGAGGCGCTCGAGGCGCCGACTCCCGAGGCGAAATGCCGCGGTCTGCAAAAACTCGGCGATGCGTCGCTGTTCATCTCGGGCTTCTTCGCCGCTGGCTTCGCGCGCAAGCTCGTCGACATCGACTACCACATCGCGATGGGCGGCCGTGCGTACGGCACGCTCGCCGAAAGCTGTCCACCCGCCCGCGGCCGCACGCTGCGCCAGGTCTTCGCGGAACTCGCCGCGAAGTTCGTGCCCGTGGTCGACGCGCTCAACGAGATCAGCGAGAGCTCCTATCAACATTCCGATCGCGACCGGCTGCGGCTCTATGAGCTGTGGGTGAAGACCGGCAGCGAAAGATCGCGCGCGCTGCTGCGTAAGCTTGGAATCGAACCCGCGCCGGCGGCCCGCAGCGGTCTCGCTCACTAGATGGGTGCCAGCACCCTCGCGACTCTGCAGGGAACGCTGGCCGCCATCTACGACCTGCCGGGTACGCCGGACGTGCAGGAATTCCTGATGACGGATCGCGCGCACCTTGCTGCATATTCGCAACGCGCGAGCGATGAGCAACTGCTCGTCGCCCACGATGGCGACACGCTGTCGCTCGCGCTGTACATCGACGCGGCGGTGCTCGCGCGGCTGGCAAACCGCGATCCCTGCGACGCGCTCACTGGCGAAAATCTCGCCGACTACCTCACCGTCGCCGAAGGTGTGAGCCACTTCGTGTACGTCGCTTGGAACGCGGGACACGACAAGCCCGTGACGCTGCTGGAACTCGAGCTGCAGGCGGAGGTGGACAAGTACGTGCTCGGCGCGTGGCTGCTGCGAGCCCAAGGCGCGGGTCGTTTTCCGCGCGAGTTGCATCGCGCGCTGTTCGAGCGGGCACACGTGGATCCATGCGTCGCGGGCGATCGCGCGGGTCTGTATCGCACGGCGTCGAACTATGCGGGGAAGTTTTGCCGGCGCGTGGCGTCACGGCTCGAGCGGCGAGCGCAGGGCGCGACGAGCGAACTGCTGACTGAGCTCCGTCGCTTCTATCGATTGGGCATTGCGCGAAAGATGCGCCTCATCGAACGCTTTGCGTAGAACGAACTCGCGTGAAGGGTCACGCTTCGCTGCCGCCTATTCGGAGTCGAGCTCGCCGGATTCTTTCTTGGCTTCAAGCTCGCGCTTGAACTTGATCCACTCGCCGAGCTTGCGAAGATCGCGCTTGCCTTGCGGCTGCTTCTGCGGCTCGCGAACTCCCGCGGTCCCCACGCGCGCATACGGATCGAATCCCGACGGCCGATTGCGTTCGACAGCCAACTTGCCGTGTTCGCCGCGCGCGGGCGTCGACTCGATGCTGAGCGGCGCGCGCTCGAGCGGTACACCGGCTCGGCCGGCGTCGATCCATTCGACGCGCGCGTTACCACGTTCGTCGTGGACAATCTGAGAAACACGGCGCCGGTTTGCAGCCTGCGGCGGGTTGCCGTTGTTATCGTTCTGTTTCACGCGTGCAGTATGACCCACGACCCCGTGAAATTGTTTGACATAGGCCTGATTCCGGAGGCCATGAATTGCAGCTTGTGAGCCGCTTCACGCAAATTTTTTGCGTGTCGCAGCCCGGAAAATTCCGATGATGGTCTTCGCATCCGTAAGTTCCCCGCTTGCTGCGCGTTTCACGGCCTCGTCGAGCGGCCACCACTCGATCTGGAAAACTTCGTCCGCGCCGGGCGCGGCGGTGGCCGGCGTCAGATGCGTGGCGAGGTAGAGGTGAACGACCTCGGTGAAGACGCCCGGTGAGCTGAAATACGCGCCCAGGAACTCCCATTCGCCGCCGCTCACCGCCGCTTCCTCGACGAGCTCGCGCCGCGCGGTGGTTTCGGGCGGCTCGTTGGGCTCGAGCTTGCCGGCGGGCAATTCGTAGATGTAGCCACCCGCCGCGTGGCGATACTGGCGCAGCATGCAGATGCGATTCTGGTCGTCGAGCGCGACGACGGCCGCGCCGCCGGGATGGCGCACGATCTCGAGCGGCAGACGCATGCCGTTCGGCAGGTCCACTGTGTCCACGCTCACCTGGATGACACGGCCTTCGTAGATCGATTTGCGGTCTAGCAGCATGGCCGCAGTGTACCCGCGCGGTAGTGAGGATCGCGGCCACGGGTTGTTTGGCGCCGGCGATGCGTGGCGGCAACACGCGCGTCGACGCCTGTACTGCCGATCCATCCCCGCCCATAATCGCCGCTCTTCGCCCGGGTGCCGGCTGCGGCCAAATGCGGGATCAAAAAGGCGTCACATTCCGGTACATAGCCGCGTGACGGGCGTCACGGGTCTCTAGGGAGCAGGGACTTCAACCCACCCTCTTTCGTATATTGTTGTATCGATGTCCACGGCGGAAAAGCTCGGAAGTCTCAACGCGCCGCAACGCAAGGCGGTGACCTACGGTGAAGCAATGCCTGGCGGAAAAGGTTTCCGCTCCGGGCCGTTGCTCATCGTCGCGGGTGCTGGCACCGGCAAAACGAACACGCTCGCGCATCGGGTCGCGCACCTTGCGATGAGCGGCGCCGATCCGGCGCGCATCCTCATGCTCACGTTCACGCGCCGTGCGGCCATCGAGATGAAGCGCCGCACCAACGAAATCCTGCGTGAAGTGCTCGACGACAAACTCGGCGGCAAGGCGAGCGCGCTCTCGCAGCGACTCACCTGGGCCGGCACATTCCATTCGACGGGCAATCGTCTGTTGCGTCACTACGCGAAGCACGTCGGCCTCGATCCCTCGTTCAGCGTCATCGACCGCGCGGACGCGGCGGATCTGCTCGACACGGTTCGCGGCGAGATGGGATTTTCGGGCAAGGGTCAGCGCTTCCCGCGTAAAGACACCTGCCTCGGCATCTATTCCTACCGCGTGAATACGCAAAGATCCCTCAAGGAAACGCTCGAAAGCCAGTACGCCTGGTGCTCGCATTTCGAGGAAGACATCGGCAAGTTGCTGCGCGGTTACGTCGAGCGCAAATCCCAGTACCGTGTGCTCGATTTCGACGACCTGCTGCTTTATTGGCACGCGATGATGAGCGAGGACAAGATCGCCAAGTCCGTCTCGGCGCATTTCGATCACATCCTCGTCGACGAATACCAGGACACGAACAAACTGCAGGGCGACATCCTGCAGGCGCTGCGCCCCGACGGTCAGGGCGTCACCGTCGTCGGTGACGACGCGCAGGCGATCTACGCATTTCGCGCCGCCGCGGTCGAGAACATCTCGGGCTTTCCCGATCGCTTCCGCCCGAAGGCGGAGACGATCACGCTCGCGCAGAACTATCGTTCGAGCCAGAGCGTGCTGGATGCGGCGAACGCGCTGATGGCGGAGGCGCCGCGCCAGTACCGCAAGCATCTGCTGTCGATGCGCGGCCAGGGGCCGCGTCCGAAACTGGTCACCGTGGACGATCTGCCGACGCAGGCCGAATTCATCTGCACACGCGTCCTCGCCGCGCGTGAAGCGGGCGTGCCGCTCAAGCGCCAGGCCGTCCTGTTCCGCACGGGCTCGCACAGCGACCTGCTCGAGATCGAGCTCGTGAAGCGCAAGATCCCGTTCGTGAAGTACGGCGGCCTCAAGTTCCTCGAAGCGGAGCACGTGAAAGACCTGCTCGGTGTGCTGCGCTGGGCGGACAATCCGCGGAACCTGATCGCGGCGTTCCGCGTGCTGCAGTTCATGCCCGGCATGGGTCCCACGAACGCGAAGCGCGCGGTCGACCACTTCGTGTCGAAGAATTTTCTGTGGGCGGGTCTCGAGAGTTTCGAACCGCCGAGCGAATCGAGAATCGCGTGGAAGAAATGCGTCGATCTGTTCACCGCGCTCACCGAGCCGAATCGTGAGTGGCGCGGCCAGATCAACATGATCCGTGAATGGTACAAGCCGCACATGGAACGCCTGTACGACCACGTGCACACGCGTATCGGCGATCTCGACCAGCTCGAGTTGCTGTCGTCGCAGTATGCGACGCGCGAGCGCTTCATCACCGAGCTCACGCTCGATCCGCCGAACGCCAGCAGCGATCTCGCCGGCCAGGCACACCAGGACGAAGACACCCTCGTGATCTCGACGATCCATTCCGCCAAGGGCATGGAGTGGGATCACGTATACGTCATGAACGTCGTCGAGGGCAGCTTCCCGAACGAGTTCTCCGCGGGCAAAGCGGAGTCGATCGAGGAAGAGCGTCGACTGCTTTACGTGGCGATGACCCGCGCGCGTAACGAACTCAACTGCATCGTGCCGCTGCGGTTCCAGGTCACGAGCCAGCCGAAGACGTCGGATGGACACGTGTACGGCGGCCGTAGCCGCTTCCTGACCGAGAAGGTCATGAAGTGCTTCGACGAACAGACTTTCCAGAGCGCGAACGTCGAGGCGAAGTTCGAAGCCGCGGCGGACTCGAGCACGATCGACGTTGCGTCGCGCCTGAAGCAGATGTGGTAGGGACTGGCTCCATTTTCGGTCCTCCGAAAATGGTGCCTGTCCCTTTCTTCGCCGCGTAATTGGAAATGGGGAATGTCCCCATTGTTCTTCCGACCTTAGTTCGCTGACCCATTTTTCTTCCTGAACTTCAGCGTAAAGCGATCGCTCTCTCCGATCGCCTCGTACTTCTCGCGATCCCGGTTCCCCAGCCGGTAGTTTGGCGGCAACGTCCAGACACCCTGCGGATGATCTTTCGTGTCCTTCGGGTTCGCGTTGATCTCGGATCGATCGACGAGCTCGAACCCTACGCTCCGGATCAGTTCGATCGCGAACTCCTCGTTCACATACCCGGATGCCGCGCGCGGATCCTGCGGCTTGGCGGGGTCGCCACGATGGTCGACGACGCCCAGGATGCCGCCCGGCTTCAGCGCCCGGTGCATCGCCTGGAACGTTTCCCTCGCGATGCCGAGGCTCATCCAGTTGTGCACGTTGCGGAAGCTGAGGACCAGATCCGCGCTGCCCGCCGGCGCGATGAGCGCGCCCGCGCCGAGCGCCGTGACCTCGACCTTGCCGTAGAGCACAGGATGGGCGGCGAGCTTGTCGGCGAAACTCTTCAGGCTGCTGGTGACGAAGGCATTCCCGGGCGCTGGTGCCAGTTGGGCGGTGTAGAGCTTTCCGTGTTCCGCGAGCAGCGGCGCCAGGATTTCTGTGTACCACCCGTCCGCGCCCGGCCAAACCTCGACGACTGTCATGTCGGGCTTCAGGCCGAAGAACAGCAGTGTCTCGAGCGGGTGCCGCCGCGCGTCGCGCGCGCGGTTTTCCGCGCTGCGGTGTTCCGACGCGAGAACGGTTTCGATCGCGGCGGCGGTGGCCGCATCGCGCGGGGGCGAGGGCGAGGGAGCGGGCGAGGGAGCGGGCGTTGCGGTGGGCGGCGGTGGCGCGTGCGAGTTCGGCGGCGAAGCGCAGGCGCCGATCAATGCCGCGACGGCAAACCCAGGAAAAAGAAAACGCCACCTCATCTCAGGTCTCCGGTTGACGGAACATCCCCAAGCTAGAGGGAAAAAGAACCCCGCGCGCGGCGGGTTTCCTTTGAAAACTGGTTCTGTGTCGGCCCGACGCGTTCAGCGGCGGAACGGACCGCCCGCACCCTGACGCGGACGCGGCGGACGTTCTTGCGCTTCATTCACGCGCAGCGGCCGGCCGTTCATCTGGTACCCGTTGAGGCCCTGGATTGCGGCTTGCGCTTCGCCTGAACCCATCTCGACGAATCCGAACCCACGGGGCTTGCCCGTTTCGCGGTCGTTGATGAGCTTTACGGAGTCGACCTTCCCGTGACGCTCGAAGAGAACTTTGATGTCCTCCTCGGTCGCGGAGAAGGGCAGATTGCCCACATAGATCGTCGTCATCCCAGACTTCTCGCTCAAAACGTGCGGATTAACTACAGGTCGAGGGTCCAAGCCCGCGCCTGCACCACCTGGCATCGAACGCCAAAGATGCTACTCCTCGTTTTGAGAAGCTGTAAACAATGGGCGGGAAGGGGGAGCGGCCGCGGCCACATTCGGTCAAACCGCCTTGTTTCACGGGCAAAGTCGCGCGCAAAACGCAGGCTGGTAGCGCTCACCCCTCGGGGCGGACGCCGCACCACAGCTATTCTAGATAGGCGTATCCGTCGAGCTCGTCTTCGTAGAACCGCTTGATGCCCTGCGACTCGGCGACCGTCATGCGACCTTCACGCACGGCGCGTTCGCAATCTCGCGCCAGCGCGGGGTGCAGGTCGGCAACGTCGTATTCCATATACTCGAGCACCTTGTTCGCGGTGTCGCCCTCGACGATCTCCTCTATCCACCAGCGGCCGTCGTCGTGGAAGCGCACGTGCACGACGTGCGTGTCGCCGAACAGGTTGTGCAGGTCGCCGAGCGTTTCCTGGTACGCGCCCACGAGGAAGGCCGCGAGGTAGTACTCGTCCTGCGCCGTGATCGCGTGCAGCTCGAGCGTCTTCTTGACGTCGCGCGGGCTCACGAAGCGGTCGATCTTGCCGTCGGAGTCGCAGGTGATGTCGGCGAGCACACCCTTGCGCGTCGGCCGCTCGTTGAGCCGGTGGATCGGCATGATCGGAAACAACTGGTCGATGGCCCAACTGTCGGGCAGCGACTGGAACACCGAGAAGTTGCAGAAGTAGATGTCCGACAGGATGGACTCGAGCTCCTCGAGTTCTTCGGGGATCTCGTCGAGCTTGCGCGTGAGGTCGCGGACCTTGGCGCAGGTCGCCCAGTAGAGGCGCTCCGCGAGCCCGCGGTGCTCGAGCGACAGCAGCCCGAGGTTGAACATCTGCAGGACCTGATCGCGCGCGGTTTGCGCGTCGTGATAACACTCGACAACGCGCCGTTCGGTGACGGTGCGAAACGCGTCGAGCAGGTCGCGCACCGGTTGCGGGAGCTCGCGACCGTGCTGCTGGTCTTCCTTGCCCGTGACGCGGAACTGGTCGAGCGCCGAAGTGCCGAGCGTGTTGAACACGAGCACGCTGTGGTGGGCAGCAATGGCGCGGCCGGATTCGCTGACGATCATGGGATGCGCGATCTTGCGCGCGTTGCACACGCTCGCGATGCGGTAGACGACGTCGTTCGCGTACTCGTTCAACGTGTAGTTCATCGACGACGAGAAGTTGGTGCCGCTGCCGTCGTAGTCGACGCCCAGGCCGCCGCCGACATCGATGTATTTGAGCTCGGCGCCGAGTAGTTTGAGCTCGGCGTACACGTGCGCGAGTTCGTTGATCGCGTCCTTCACGCGCCGGATGTCCTGCAACTGACTGCCCGGGTGGCAGTGCACGAGCTGCAGGCAGTCGAGCATGTTCTTCTCGCGCAGGATCTCGACGGCTTCGAGGATCTCGGTGATGAACAGGCCGAACTTCGACTTGTCGCCGGCGGACTCACGCCATTTGCCGGAGCCTTCGCTCGCGAGCTTCACGCGGATGCCGATGCGCGGCCGCACGTTGTATTTCTCGGCGATGCGCAGGATCGCGGGGAGCTCGCTGAAATTCTCGACGACCGGGATGATCGTGCGGCCGAGTTTCGTCGCGATGATCGCGGCTTCGAGGTAGCTGTCGTCCTTGAAGCCGTTGCAGACGATGAGCCGGTCCGGTGCGTCGGCCGTCATGCCCATCACGCTCAGCAACTCCGGCTTGCTGCCGACTTCGAGTCCGAAGCCGAACGGTCTGCCGAAGCGGTACACCTCTTCGACGACGAGACGCTGCTGGTTCACCTTGATCGGGAACACCGCGGTGTACTTGTTCTGGTAGTCGTTCTCCGCGATCGCCTGCGCGAATGCATCGTGCAGATGCTTCAGGCGGTGCGCGAGGATGTCGGAGAAGCGCACGACGACGGGCGTCGTGAGTTCGCGCTCCTTGAGGCCTTGCACGACGTCGTACAGGTCGATCTCGCGCGCCGGGTTCATGTCCGGACGCACGACGAGGTGACCCGCCGCATTCACGCAGAAGTAACCTTTGCCCCACCCGTTGACCTGGTAGAGCTCCGCCGAGTCTTCGATGGACCAGGCGATGGATCGGTCGGTGCGTCGCGGCGTTTCGCCGTTCGCGTTGTTGGGTTCGGCTGCCACGATGGCGCGCACGATACCAAATGGTGTCTGCAAGTAAACGCTTAAGGTCAGGTAGCGCCGGTGGCGATCGGTCGTGCCGGATCGCGAATCCACTCGCTCCAAGAGCCGGCGTACAGGCGCGCACCCGGCAAACCCGCATATTCGAGCGCGAGCAGCGTCTGACACGCCGTGACGCCGGAACCGCACATGGAGACGATCGCGGACGGCGGCAACGCGCCGCGCAGCACGTCGAACCGTCGCCGCAACTGCGCCGCGGGCAGGAACTTTCCGTCCGCGCTCAAGTTTCCGAGAAACGGGTGATTGCGCGCTCCCGGCACGTGGCCCGCAATCGTGTCGAGCGTTTCGTTGCGGCCCGCGAATCGCTCGGCACCGCGCGCGTCGAGCAGCAGGGTGCCCGGCCGGCGCACGGCCTGCCCGACTTCCGCGGCGGTGAGGGCGGCGCGCTCGTCGACTCGTGCTTCGAGGGTGCGCGGCAGCGGCGCGAGACTTTCGCGCTCGAGCGGCAGACCCGCCGCGCGCCAGGCCGCGATGCCGCCGTCGAGCACCGCGACTTTCGTGAGGCCGATCCAGCGTGCGAGCCACCAGAAGCGCGCGGCATAAGCGCCCGGACCCTGGTCGTAGGCGACCACCTGACAATTTGCGTCGACTCCCGCCGTGCCGATACGTCGCGCGAATGCACTGGCGTCCGGCAATGGATGGCGCCCCGAAGTCGCGGTCACCGGGCTCGACAGATCGCGATCGAGGTGCAGGTACTGCGCACCGGGAAGATGCGCCGCGGCGAATTCAGTCTCGCCCCAGCTCGTGTTCGCGAGGTCGAAACGGCAATCGAACACGAGAAAATCGCGCCGGGTCGCGAGCGTCGCGGCGTCGATTAATGTGGTGTAAGGGTTCATGGCGCATCTTACAATCCGTGGCGATGGCCATCGACGTCTATTGGGGAAGCGGCAGTCCTTACTCCTGGCGAGTGTTGCTCGCGCTGGAGCACAAAGGGTTGCCGTACAACAGCCACCTGCTGTCGCTCGACATGCAGGAGCACAAATCGCCACACATGCTCGCGCTGAATCCGCGCGGCCGCGTGCCGACGCTGAAGGACGGCGACTACGTCGTCTTCGAATCGCTGGCCGTGATGTACTACCTCGAGCGAAAGTATCCGGCTAAGCCGCTGTTCGGCGATTCGCCCGAAGAAGGCGCGGTCATCATGCGCGTGTGCTGCGAGTTCCAGGCGTACATCGAAGACCACGTCATGCGCGTCGCGCGCGCGGTGCTGATGCGTCGCGAGGATTCGCGCTCCGATCTCGTGACGAACTCGATGCTCGTGGCGGCGGGTGAGGCGCGCACGATCGAGATGCGCCTGTCCAAGGGCGACTGGATCGTCGGCGACAAACCCGGTGCCGCCGACTACATGATCTATCCCGGCATTCGTTTGCTGATGCGCGCGCTCGCGCGTCCCGAGGCAAGCGATCTCTCGTCGCGCTTCATGCCGGTCGAAGCCAACTATCCCGCGCTCAGCCAGTGGCTGACGCGAGTCGAAACGCTGCCGGGATTCGAGCGCACGTATCCGCCGCACTGGCGCGACAAGAACTGACCGCTCTCTCGGTGGCATCGCCGGGAGTTGGTTGATACCCTCACGGCCTGTTCTGGACGGGCAAATGATGCACAACAAGATTCTGATCGAATTTCCTGGACGATTGATCTTCATCGGCTTCGGCAGCATTGGTCAGGGCACGCTGCCGCTCGTGCTTCGCCACATCGGAATCCCGAAAGAACGCATCACCATCATTGCTGCCGACGATCACGGCAAGCGAGTCGCCGAGTCGTACGGCGTCAAATTCGTGAATCTGCCGCTCACGCGTGACAACTACCGCCGCGAGCTCGATCAATACATCGGTCGCGGTGACTTCGTGCTCAACGTGTCGGTCGACGTGTCGTCGATCGCGCTGGTCAAGCTCTGCTGGTCGAAGGGCGCGATGTACCTGGACACCTGCATCGAACCGTGGCCGGGCGGCTACACCGACGCGACGATTCCGCACGCCAGGCGGACGAACTACGCGCTGCGCGAAGAAGCGCTGGCGCTGCGCAAGGAGAGTGTGCGCGCGCCGACGGCCGTGCTCACGCACGGCGCGAACCCGGGTCTCGTCTCGCACTTCGTGAAGCAGGCGCTGCTCAACGTCGCCGCCGACACCGGCGTCGACGCAGGTTCGCCGACGACTCGCGACGACTGGGGTCAACTCGCGCGCAAGCTCGGCATCAAGGTGATCCACATCGCCGAGCGCGACACGCAGATCGCCGCGAAGCCGAAGGAGTTCAACGAATTCGTCAACACCTGGTCGGTGGACGGATTCGTGAGCGAAGGTCAGCAGCCGGCGGAGCTCGGCTGGGGCACACACGAAAAGAATTTCCCGCGCGACGGCAAGCGCTACGACTTCGGCAATGGATCGTCCATCTACCTGATGCAGCCTGGAGCTGCGACGCGCGTGCGCACCTGGACGCCGCGAGCCGGCCACTTCCACGGCTTCCTGATAACGCACGGCGAGGCGATCTCGATCGCCGACTATCTATCCGTGCGCCAGAGCTCGGAAACCGTGTACCGCCCGACGGTGCACTACGCGTATCACCCGAGCGACTCCGCCGTCGTCTCCGTGCACGAGTTCGCCGGCCGCAACTGGCACATCCAGGATCGCAAGCGCATCCTCATGGACGAGATCATCTCCGGCACGGACGAGCTCGGTGTGCTGCTCGCGGGACACAAGAAGAACGCGTACTGGTTCGGATCGACGTTGTCGATCGACGAAGCCCGCAAGCTCGCTCCCAACAACAACGCGACGAGCCTGCAGGTCACCATTTCGTGTCTCTCGGGGATGGTCTGGGCGATGGAGAACCCGAACCTGGGGTTGGTCGAGCCCGACGAAATCGATTTCCGGCGCAATCTCGAGATCAGCCTGCCGTATCTCGGCAACGTGTCGGGCACTTACTCCGACTGGACGCCGCTGCACGATCGCGAACGGCTCTTTCCCGAAGATCTCGACAAGACCGATCCCTGGCAGTTCAAGAACGTCCGCGTCTAGCGGACGGGCCGGGGATACTCGTGCGCGCTCGCGGGCTCGAGGCTCGCGAGCCTGAATCCCAGCGCGATGACGATCGTCACGAGCGTGAAGGCGCATGCCGCGAGAGTCCGCCGTACGATCTCCGCTGCCGTGAACTCCTGCGCTCCCAGCACGGGCACGCCGAAGGCGACGACCATGAACAGGGGGAGAAGATAGATCACCGCGATCGCGGCGCGCATCCAGAATGCGGCGGTGGTGTCGACGACGCAGGACGCCAGGAGTTGTCGTCGCATGGGTCGATAGATCGCTACGACGGTGATGGTGCTCGCGGCGAGCGTGATCGTGATGGCGGTCAGCAGGGCTTCCAGAGGCGTCATTTCTTTTCTCCTCTTTCGTTCGTGATGAGAGTGCGCAGAGCGCCGTCGAGTGACGGATGCTGGAACCCGAAGCCGGCTTCCCGCAGGCGGCGGGGCGCGACACGCTGACCTTTGATCAGCAGCTCGGCCATCTCGCCGAGACCCGCGCGCAACAGGATCGCGGGAATGCGCAGGATCAGAGGACGCCGCAGCGCGCGGGTGAGCGCGCGCTGGAACTCGCGCTGGCGGACCGGCTCCGGCGCCACCGCGTTGATGGGCCCGCTCCAGGTTTCGTCTTCGAGCGCGCGTTCGAGGACGCGCACCATGTCGTCGATGTGGATCCACGACATCCACTGTCTCCCGTCGCCGATCACCGCGGCGCCACCGAATTTCGCCGCGAGCGCGAGTCGCTGCAGGATGCCGCCGTCGGCGCCGAGCACGAGGCCGATGCGCGGATTCACGACACGGATGCCGACGTCTTCCGCCGGCCGTGTCGCGAGCTCGCGCAACCGGCAGAGTTCCGACTGAAAAACTCCGGCCTGTGGCGGCGACGATTCGTCGAACCACTCGTCCTCGCCCGGGCCGTAGTAGCCGATGGCACTCGCGCTGACGAGCGCACCCGGCCGTTGCGCTCGCGCGGCGCACCACGCGATCACGGCCTCGGTGGACTTCACGCGGCTGTCGATCAGCACGCGGCGCCGCGCTCCGGTCCAGGGCGGGCCGATCGCCGCCGCGCCCGCGAGGTTCACGATGCCGTCGATGGGCGCGTCCGCGGGAATGTCGGCGAGCGCGCCAACGACGTTCACGGTTGTGCCTAACTTCTTGCGGGCCGCGGCGGCGTCGCGGCTCCACACCCAGACCGCCACGCCGCGCACGAGCAGCCGGCGAATCGCGTGGCCGCCGATGAAGCCGGTCCCACCCGTCACCAACACGCCGCGCACTGTCATTCGTCATTCTCCATCGCGCAGAAGCGACCCGTCTGGAAGAACATCTCTCCGAACCAGGGATGTACCACGATCAGCGTGAAGCGGAACCAGCCGTGTCCGAGGTCGATGTGCTCGACGCGCGTCAGGCCGGGAGAGAAAAACGCGGGCAGGGGCAGGCGGAAGCCGAGGCCGCCGAATCGGGAGTCGCCGAATCGAAAGTCAAAATAGTAGCCGCGACTCTCGAACACCAGGACGCCGTTTTCCTCGCGGACGTCGAGCGGCATGTTGAGGCGCGCCGGCAGACGCTCGATCAGCTCGCCGTCGCGCACGAGCTTCGTGGAAGTCACGACGCTCTTGCCGCCACCTTCCCATGCGTATTCGCGCCGCCATTCCACGCCGTCACGTGTGGCGCGCACATCGACCTTGGCCGCGACATTCCGGCCGGTGCGCGGCACGACGGGCGTGCCGACCAGCGCGCCGAGCCACGCGAAGAACCGGCCGATCCCGCTCGCGTTCACGACTTCGAAAGCGCCCGCGTAGGTGACGTCGGGCGCCGTTTCGGCGAAGCGCGCGCGCACGGCCTCGGGCAATCGCTGCCACGCGGCGGCGCCGAGCACCTGGCGGAGGCTGTGCCGCTCGACGCGTTCGGGCGCGAGAGGCAGGTCGATTGCGGTGGTGGCGATGCGCTGTTCCATGGCGGTCATTCTGGGCGGTTGGCTCGTTTCACTGACTGACTTAATCCGGAAGCGGGTGGCTTCTGCGACGTCAGTCCCGGCTCCCGGAAGATTACCGCAGATAGTAATTGCTTAATTAACGAATTAGCTAATAATGACTAAATGTCCATCGACCGCATCTTCGACGCCCTGGCTTCGCGACCCCGCCGCGAGATCCTCGCGTACCTCTCGAAAACCCCGCTGACGACGACCGAGCTCTCGGAAAAGTTCTCGATGAGCACGCCCGCGATCTCGCGCCATCTTTCGGTTCTCGAAAACGCGGGGCTCGTGCGCAGCGCGCGCGAGGGCCAGCGCGTGCTCTACGAACTCGTGCCCGACAGTCTCGTGAACACGCTCACCGGCTTCGCGTTCGAGGTGTGCCCCGTCGCGGGGCCGTTGAAGCGCGAGTCCCGCGCGCTCGCCAAGCGCCGCAAGGCGAAGGCTTGAACTCATGGACGCCGGACGCGCGCTGCCTGCGAGTCTCGCGCGTCACCGCATCCGTCATCGCGACGTCGCCGAGGTAACCCGCGGCCGCGTCGTCTTCTCTTGGAGCAAGGGACTCTGGTTTCTCGGCATGGCGTCGGCCGCCCTCGTTGGCGGCGCGCTGACGTTCACGCCCGGCGCGCTCGCGCTGTATGTCGCGACGACCGCGACCGTCCTGCTCTTCGGCCATTCGCTGGGCAGCCACCGCAAGCTCATCCACGACAGCTTTCAATGCTCGCGCTGGCTCGAGTACACGCTGGTGTACCTCGGCGTGCAGGTCGGGCTCGCGGGACCGCTCGGGCTCCTGCAGCAACACGAGCTGCGCGACTACGCGCAGCGGCTGCCGGTCTGCCACGACTACCTGCGCCACGGCCGCGAATTCTGGCGCGACGCGTGGTGGCAGCTCGTCTGCGAGCTGAAACTTTCGCGCGAGCCCGATCTCGTCCTCGAGCCGCGCATCGCGAACGACCGCTTCTATCTATTCCTGGAGCGAACCTGGATGTGGCAACACCTTCCCTGGGCGCTGCTGTTCCACGCCTGGGGCGGTTGGGGCTTCGTGTTCTGGGGAGTCTGCGCGCGCGTGACGACCGGCGTGTTCGGTCACTGGATCATCGGCTTCCTCGCGCACAACCACGGCGAGATGCACCGCGTCGTCGACGGCGCGGCGGTGCAGGGCCGCAACGTGCGCTGGACCTCGCTGCTCACCATGGGTGAGAGCTGGCACAACAATCACCACGCATTCCCGGGGTCCGCGAAGTTGGGTCTCAATTCTGGCGAGTGGGATCCGGGCTGGTGGGTGCTGTCGGGATTGTCGCGGGTCGGGCTCGTCTGGAATCTGCGATTGCCGGAGCATCTCGCGGTGCGTCCGGAATTGCGCGAGCTGCCGGCGCCAACCGGCAAGGCCTGCCGCCTCTGTCCCGCCCGCGCCAGCACCGCATGAGAAACGATCTGCCGCCCGCCGTGCTCGAGCAGTTGCGGCGCGAGCGCAGACTTCCGTACGCGGTGTTCTGGCCGGCCGTCGCGGGCGCGGTCGTCGGGCTGCTACTGCGCCTCGCCTTTCACGGCGATCCCGGCGAAGCGTATTCCGTCATGCTCGGTTCGTTCATCCTGGGTTCGCCGCTCGTCGTCGGCGTCGTCACGGTCTACCTCGCGGAGCTCGAAGAGCGGCGCACCTGGACTTACTACTTCGTCTCGCCGGTGATCGCGACGTCGCTGTTTGTGCTCGGCACGCTGGCCATCATGATCGAAGGGCTGATCTGCGCCATCGTCATCGTGCCGCTGTTCGCGATCGTCGGCGGTCTCTCGGGGCTCGCCATGGGCGCGATCTGCCGCATGACGAACTGGCCGCGGCCGACGATCGTGAGCTGCATCGCCGTGCTGCCGTTCATCTGCGGATCGTTCGAGAACCAACTGCCGCGCGACCCTCTTGAGCGCGTGCAGGAGCGCGAGATCTTCGTCGCCGCGCCGCCGTCCGCCGTGTGGCGCGAACTCGTCGACACGCGCGACATCCGCCGCGAGGAAGTCGGCGTTGCCTGGATGTACCGCATCGGCGTGCCGGTGCCGAGCGCCGGTACGGGCGAGCTGCTCGACGGCGAACACCTGCGACACATCGCGATGGGGAAGGGCATTCGTTTCGATCAGGTCGCGACCGAGTGGCGGCCGTTCGAGCGGGTGTCCTGGGCGTATCGCTTCGCGCCCAACTCGTTCCCGGCCGGCGCGCTCGACGATCACGTGCGCATCGGCGGCGAGTACTTCGATCTCGGCGAGACGACGTACTCGCTGCGTCCCGACGGCGCCGGCACGCGCCTTTCCGTACGTATGCGCTACCGCGTGAGCACGCACTTCAACTGGTACGCGGGTCCGGTCGCGGATTTCCTGGTCGGCGATTTCGCCGCGAGAATCCTCGATTTCTACGCGGCCCGCGCGCGCTCGCCTCAGCCGGCCGCGTCCTCGTAAGCGATCTCGACGACGAGAAGCGTGCGCGAGCCGCCCGGCAGCTCGACGGTCACTTCGTCGTCGAGCGCCTTGCGCATCAGCGCGCGCGCGAGTGGCGCGTCCATGCTGATGTAGCCCGGCGCCATGTCGAACTCGTCCGGACCCACGATGCGATGCCGCACCTGTTTGCCCGCGTCATCCTCGAGCGTGACCCAAGCGCCGAAGAACACACGCCGAAGGTCGCTCGGCGCCTTGTCGACGATCGTCATTCCATCGAGTCTCTTGCGCAGAAAACGCACGCGCCGGTCGATCTCGCGCAGCCGTTTTTTCCCATAGGTGTACTCGGCGTTTTCCGAGCGATCGCCCTGCGCCGCGGCCTCGGAAACCGCCTGGGTGACGCGCGGCCTCTCTACTCTCCATAGCTCGTCCAGCTCCTGTTTCAGGCGCGCAGCTCCCGTTGGCGTTATGAATTGCGATCCGGGTTTCTCTGGTGTGCGATAACGAATCACGGGTCTTGAATCACTATGTGATGCGGGTCTCAGTCAGATCTGGGCGGGCCAAGGTGAACCGTGCAACGGCTCACAGCCGATTCGGGGGGCGCAATTTACGCTGTCTCCCATGGCAGCCCGCTACTACACGCACTTTGTCACGAGCGCAGAGCCCGCGCACTCGAGCGAATGGAGCGGGGTCATCGAGCTGACGCATCCGCTCGGCGAACGCAAGGATTCGAAGGAATTGCGCCGGTTACTGGCCGCGAACTTCGAGATCGACGCCGAGGACATCAAGATTTTGCAAGTCGCCAGGTTGCACTGAATCGGCGACGAACCGCCCCGAATCCCCTAGCGGACTTCTTTCCCTTCATCGAAAGTCCGCCTTCTCAAGCCCCAGGCCCCAAAAGCCCGGGGCTTTTTTTATACTCGGCCTCAAACAACTCGCCGGGGTAATTCCATGCATCGTTTTATCGTCTTCACGGCCGCCGTGCTGACCGCCTGCGCTTCCGCTCCGCCGCCGCCGCCGTCGATCCCGATTCCGCCTCCCGCCCCGCCGCTCAAGTCCGGACTCGATCTGTCGGGTTTCGATCGCAGCGTCCGTCCGCAGGACGATCTCTACCGCTTCGTCGGCGGCACGTGGCTCGCGAAAACCGAGATCCCCGCGGATCGTTCGAACTACGGTTCCTTCATCATCCTCGACGACCAGGCGCAGGAAGAGGTGCGGGCGCTGATCGCCGCCGCTGCCGAACAACCGGATCGCGCGCCGGGTTCGGACGCGCAGAAGGTCGGCGACTTCTATCGCTCGTACATGGACAGCGCTCGACTGGAAAGTCTGGGTCTGACGCCGCTGCGCGCCGAGCTCGCGCGCATCGACGCGATCGCGACAACGCGGGACGTCGCGCGTTACATCGGCTATTCGCAACGCGTCGGCTTCTCGCAGCCGTTCGCGTGGTTCTCGACGCCGGACAACATGAACTCGCAGGTCTACATCGCCTCGACCGCGCAGCGCGGGCTCACGATGCCGGATCGCGACTACTACCTGTCGCCCGATGCGAAGTACGCCGAGTTCCGCGCGAAGTTCGCGGTCTACGTGGAGCGGATGCTCGCGCTCGCCGGTGTGCGCGATGCGCACTCCGCCGCCGCGCGCATCGCCGCGCTCGAAACGCGGCTCGCGAACTACCAGTGGACGAAGGTGCAGTTGCGCGACCCGGTGAAGACTTACAACCCGATGTCACTGCCCGAGTACCAGCAGCTCGCGCCCGGCTTCGATTGGATCGCGTTCTTCGAGGGACTGAACGCGCCCGTGCAGAAGATGGACGTGAGTCAGCCGTCGTTCGTGAAGGGCGTCGGCCAGCTCGTGAAGACCGTGCCGGTCGCCGACTGGCGCGCATACTTCAAGTTCCAGTTGCTCGACGACTTCGCGCCGGTGCTGACCGCGCAGTTCGCCGATCTCGAGTTCGACTTCCACCAGCGCACGCTGAACGGCGTGCCCGAACCGCGGCCACGCTGGCGGCGCGCCGTCGACGCGATGGATTCCAGCATGGGCGAGCTCGTCGGCAGGATGTTCGTCGAGGCGCACTTCGGCGCCGAAGCGAAGCGCCGCATGATCGGGCTCGTCGGCAATCTGCTGCAGGCATTCGACAAGTCGATCGACGGTCTCGAGTGGATGAGCGCCGCGACGCGCGCCGAGGCCAAGACGAAGCTGTCCAAGATCACCGTGAAGATCGGCTACCCCGACAAGTGGCGGGATTACTCTTCGTACCAGGTGCGCGCGGACGACCTCGTCGGCAACATGCTGCGTGGCGCGGAGTTTCAAACCAACCGCTACATCGCGCGCGCCGGCGGCCCCGTCGACAAGGGCGAGTGGTACATGACGCCACAGACTGTGAATGCGTATTACAGCCCGTCGACGAACGAGATCACGTTCCCCGCGGCGATCCTGCGCCCGCCGTTCTTCGACATGACCGCCGATGACGCGGTGAACTACGGCGGCATCGGCTCCGTGATCGGTCACGAGATCAGCCACGGCTTCGACGA
The DNA here is from genome assembly GCA_043747835.1 of Pseudomonadota bacterium. GTDB lineage: Bacteria > Pseudomonadota > Gammaproteobacteria > Steroidobacterales > Steroidobacteraceae > CADEED01. The sequence goes on from JAYTOK010000117.1 coordinate 23,162, forward strand.
CTCCGGCCGGCAGTTCGATGGCGATGGAAACCTGCGCGACTGGTGGGCGCCCGAGGATGGCGCGAAGTTCAAGGAGCGCGCGGCCCAGCTCGTCAAACAGTTCTCGGGCTACAAGGTCCTCGACGATCGCCCGCTCAACGGCGAGCTCACGCTGGGCGAGAACATCGGCGACCTGTCGGGTCTCGCGGTCGCGTTCAAGGCCTACAAGCTCTCGCTCGAGGGCAAGCTGGCACCGGAGATCGACGGTTTCACCGGCGACCAGCGCTTCTTCCTGGGCTGGGCGCAGGTCTGGCGCCGCAAGTATCGCGATCAGGAGCTGTTGAAGCGTCTGGTGACCGACCCGCACAGCTTCAGCGAGTTTCGTACGAATGGACCGACAATCAATATCGACGGCTTCTACGATGCGTTTGACGTGAAACCCGGCGATCGCATGTATCGCCCGGCGGCCGAGCGCGTCAGAATCTGGTGACCCTGCGGAGAACCTCCATGCGCAAGTTTTCGATTCCGTACACGACGATCATGATCGCGCTCGTCGCAGCGTTCAGCGTCTCCGGCTGCGGCTACAACAAGCTGCAGGGTCAGGACGAGGCGGTGAAAGCCGCATGGTCCGAGGTCGTGAACCAGTATCAGCGGCGCGCCGACCTGATCCCCAATCTCGTCGCGACCGTGCGCGGCTTCGCCACGCAGGAAGAGCGCGTGCTCGTGGGAGTGACGGAGGCGCGTGCGCGCGCAACCTCGATCCAGCTCACGCCCGAGCTGCTCGCCGATCCTGAAGCGTTCAAGAAATTCCAGGCCGCGCAGGGTGAGCTCACGCAGGCGCTCAAGAGCCTGATCGCGGTCACCGAGAACTACCCGGACCTCAAGTCGGATGCGAACTTCCGCGACCTGCAGGTCCAGCTCGAGGGCACGGAGAACCGCGTCACCGTGGCGCGCAACCGCTACATCGACTCCGTCCGTGCGTACAACGTCACCGTGCGCGAGTTTCCGACGAACCTCACCGCTGGCTGGTTCGATTTCGAAGTGAAGCCTAACTTCTCCGTGGAGAACGAGGCCGCGATCTCGACCGCGCCGCAAGTGTCGTTCGAAGGCGCCACGCCGGCAGCTCCCGCGGTGCCCGCGGCGCCGGCCGAGCCCGCGGCAACGACGGCGCCCGCGCCCGTGAACTGACGTGAAACTCGCGGGCCGCGCGCTCGTTTCGTTCGCGTTTGCAACGATCGCGTTGGTCGCGAGTTTCGCTGCCCAGGCGCAAGCGCCGCTGCCGAAGTTCGAGGCGTACGTCACCGACCTCACCGGTACGTTGACCGCTGCCCAGCAGGCGTCGCTCGAAGAAAAGCTCACGGCGTTCCAGAAGCGCAAGGGTGCGCAGATCGCGGTGTTGATCCTGCCGACGACGGAACCCGAGGAGATCGCGCAGTTCGGAGTGCGGCTCGCGGAGGCCTGGAAGGTCGGGCGCAAGGGCGTCGACGACGGCGCGATCCTGATCGTCGCGAAGGACGACCGCGAGCTGCGCATCGAGACGCAATACGGCCTCGAGGGTGCGCTCAGCGACGCACTCGCGGGCCGCATCATCAACGACACGATCGTGCCGTTGTTCAAGCAGGGCGATTTTTATGGCGGCGTGAACGCTGGCGTCGATCAGATGATCCGTGTCGTCGATGGCGAGCCACTGCCCGCGGCGGATCCGGCGTGGAAACCCGGCGGCGCCATGCCGTCGCTGCCAGTCCTGCTGTTCGCGGGCTTCGCGTTCGCGAGCGTATTGCGATCGCTGATCGGGCGCGGCCCGGCCGCGCTGCTCGCCGGTGTGGGCGGCGGCGGCATCGCGTGGTGGCTCACTTCGAAGTTGCTGTTCGCGGGTGCTGTCGGTGTTGGCGCTTTCCTGGTGGTACTGCTGATGGGCTTCGGCGGAGGTTTCGGCGGCGGCCGGGGAGGGCGCGTGTTCCGCGACATCGGCCGGGGCGGCTTCGGCGGTGGAGGATTCGGAGGCGGTGGTTTCGGCGGCGGCATGGGCGGGCGCGGCGGAGGCGGCGGCGCGTCCGGCCGCTGGTAGTTAGGGAATGGAAATCCGGCGGCTCCTGCGGCACTTGTTCGCGACGCGCATCGGCACGCGCCTGCGATTTTCCGACGCCGTCGATTCGGACATCGAGGCCGCAATCCGTGCGGCCGAGTCGCGCACGAGCGGCGAGATCCGCTTCGTGATCGAAACCGCGCTCGACGTGCCGCAGTTGTGGGCGGGATTGAGCCCGCGAGAGCGCGCGGTCCAGGTTTTCGCCGAATTTCGTGTCTGGGACACTGAACTGCGGAACGGCGTGCTCATCTATGTATTGGCGGCTGACCGCGACGTCGAGATCGTCGCGGACCGCGCGGCCGCGGCGCGAGTCGCGCCCGCGGACTGGGAGCATGCGGCGCGGAAGATGGAAGAACACTTCCGCGCGCGGCGCTTCCGCGACGGCGCCGTGGCCGGCGTCGCGGCCGTCGCCGGGTTGTTAGAGGCGCATTTCCCGGCGCGTGCGGCCGAGCGCAACGAACTGTCGAATCAGCCCTCGCTGCTTTGAAGCCTTTCCCGTAGCCCCTTTTCCTGAAGCCTCTTGTTGTAGCAAATGGCCGACATCCCGGAACCACCATGCAATGTCATACTCGGGTCATGAAGACCACCTCCGCGCTGCGGCTTTTCACCGCGTCTCTCGTCGGCGTTGCGTTGCTTGCCGGTTGCTCTCTGTTCGGCGATGGACCTCGCTGGGGTTCGAAGAAGGACGCCGACAAGTCTGGCCCCGCGGTTCCAGCTATCCCTGAGCCCGTGCCGACGCACGCCTTCGAGATCCTGCCGACCACCGACATCGTCGGCGTCGTGCAGAAAACCACCGCGACGAAGGAAGACACGCTCACCGACATCGCGCGGCGTTTCAACATCGGCTATGAAGAGATCGTGCGCGCGAATCCTGGCGTGGATCCGTGGCTGCCGGGCGAAGGCAAGGAAATCGTGATCCCGTCGCAGTTCGTGCTGCCGAACGCGCCGCGCGAAGGCATCGTCATCAACGCCGCCGCGATGCGCCTCTTTTACTACCCGAAGGCGAAGAAGGGCGAGAAGCAGTTCGTGCACACGTACCCCATCGGCATCGGCAAGGTGGGCTGGAAGACGCCGGAGGGCACTACGACGCTCGTGCGCCGGAAGAAAGATCCCGAGTGGCGTCCGACCGCGTCGATCATCCGGGAGCATCTGAAAGAGCGCGGCGAGAAACTGGAAACCGTCGTGAAGGCCGGACCCGACAATCCGCTCGGCCGTCACGCGTTTTATCTCGGCTGGCCGACGTACATGATTCACGGCACGAACAAGCCTGCGGGCGTGGGTCTGCGTTCGAGCCACGGCTGCATCCGACTCTATCCGGAAGACATCGCGGCGCTGTTCGAGAGCGCGCCGATCGGTACGCCGGTGCGTGTCGTGAACCAGCCGTTCCTGTTCGGCTGGCATGACGGCGCGCTGCACATCCAGGCGTTCGACGTTCTCGAAGACGATGCGCGCGACTGGAAAAAGGCGCAGGCCAAGCTGCTCAACAAGGCGATGGCCGAGCGCATCCAGAAGGAGCTGCAGGCGCGCAAGGAAAAGATCGACTGGGATGCCGTCGCGAAACTCACGCATGAGCCGCGCGGCATTCCGGTGTCGGTGACCGGCGGACCGGACCAGCTCGATGCGATCGTGGCGAGCTCCCCGATCGTGCAGAACAAGGTCGCGCCCGGCGCGACGTGGGACGGCATCTCCGACCTTCCCGTGGACGAGGCGACCTTCCAGGAACTCGTCGAGGATCGCGAGCCTTCCGTGGAATCTGCCGCGGCGGCCGCAGCGCCGGCGAACTCGACGAAGAATTAGGGGTCAGGCCCCAATATCGTAAACAGGGCCAGGCCCCATTCTCGGCGCGAGTTTCGTCGCCTCCGAATTGCGCCGGGGCGATGAAAGTCTTCATCATCCGGCGCATGAAACCCTTCCTCTCCGCGCTCCTCATCAGCGCCACTCTCGGCGCCCACGCCGCTACGCCCGCGGATCCGATCGTGCCCGGCAAGGACTACCACTCCTACGCCGACACCGCCGCGTTCGTGGTCAAGCACCTCGCTCTCGACCTCGACACCTCCTTCGAACAAAAACGCCTCTCCGGCGTCGCCGATCTCACGATCAAGCGCATCGCCGCCGAGGCGACCAAGCTCACGCTCGACACGCGCGATCTCGTGATTCGCCAGGTCTGGTGGGTGAAGTCGCCGGACGAGCTCGCGCCGTTGCGGTTCACGCTGGGCGTTCGCGACCCCATGCTCGGCGCGCCGCTCAACATCGATCTGCCCGAAGGTCTCGCCGCGCCCGAGTTCGTCGTGCGCATTTCTTATCAGACACGCCCCGAAGCCAGCGGCCTGCAGTGGGTCGAGCCCGCGCTCACGGCCACGAAAACCCATCCCTTCCTGTTCACGCAATCGCAGGCGATCCACGCGCGCAGCTGGATTCCCCTGCAAGACTCGCCGCAGGTGCGCATGACCTACGAGGCGACGATCCACGTCCCGCCCGGCATGCGCGCGGTGATGAGCGCGGAGCAGGTCACCAATCCGCTCGAGCTCACGCCCAGCGGCGTCTACCAATTCACCATGCCGCAGGCGATCCCGTCGTACCTGATCGCGCTCGGCGTCGGCAAACTCGAGTTCCGCGCCACGGGTCCGCGCACCGGCGTTTATGCCGAAGCGCCGATCGTCGAGGCGGCCGCGAAGGAGTTCGCGGAGACAGAACAGATGCTCGCGGCCAGCGAAAAACTCTTCGGACCTTATCGCTGGGGGCGCTACGACCTGCTGATCCTGCCGCCGTCGTTTCCGTTCGGCGGCATGGAGAATCCCCGTCTCTCGTTCATCACCCCCACGGTGATCGCCGGCGACCGCAGCCTCACCGCGCTCATCGCGCACGAACTCGCGCATTCCTGGTCCGGCAACCTCGTCACCAACGCGACGTGGCGCGACCTCTGGCTCAACGAAGGCTTCACCGTCTATCTACAGGGGCGCATCATGCGCGCGGTCTATGGCGACGCGCGCGAGGCGATGGAGGAGGCGCTCGACCTCTCGATCGTGCGCGAAGAATTGAAGACGAATCCGCCGGCCGACCAGATCCTCGCGCTCGACCTGCGCGGTCGCGATCCCGACGACGCTTTCACCCAGATCCCCTACATCAAGGGCGCGCTATTCGTGACCTGGCTCGGCTCCCGCTTCGGCGTCGACGTCGTCGACCAGTTCCTGCACGACTACTTCGATCACTTCCAGTTCCAGAGCATCGCGACGGAGCAGTTCCGCAGCTTTCTCGAAACGAAACTGCTGCCCAGAAAGCCCGGGGCCGTCACGGCCGCGGAGCTCGACGAATGGATGTTCGCACCCGGCCTGCCGAAGAATGCCGTGCTGCCCGTGTCGGACGCGTTCGACACGGTGGACACGCTGCGCAAGGACTGGCTCGCGGGCCAGGTCGCCGCGGCGGATCTGCCGGCGAAGCAGTGGACGACGCATGAATGGGTGCACTTCCTCGACGGATTTCCGCCGACGTCACCCGCCGCGAAACTCACCGAGCTCGACGTGGCGTTCGACGTCACGAACGTCGGCAACAGCGAGATCGCGTTCAGCTGGCTGCGCATCGCGATCCGCAACGACTACGCACCCGCGTATCCACGGCTCGCGAATTACCTCACGACGATCGGCCGCCGCAAGCTCATCAAGCCGCTCTACGAGGACCTCATGAAGACGCCCGCCGGCGCGGCGCGCGCCCGCGCGATCTACGCCGGCGCCCGGCCTAACTATCACCCGATCGCGGCGACATCCATCGATGCCATCGTGCTGAAGCCGCGTTGACGAGCTCACCCGGCGAAGGCCACCCCGCGGCACTGCGGCCGGCGGCCACGATCGTGTTTGTCGTGGTCTGCGCCGCGCTCTACGTCTGGCAGCACGTGGTGCTCTCGGGACCTCAAGGGCGCGAATTCGAGCTTGCCTGGGGCCTGGTGCCGGACTCGTTCGCGCAGAACCCGGTGACGCTCGTGTCCTCGATGTTCCTGCATCTCGGGCTGCTGCACCTCGCGGGCAACGTGCTCTTCCTCTGGGTGTTCGGCAAGGACGTCGAGGACGCGATGGGTCACGCGCGCTTCGTCGTGTTCTACCTGCTGTGCGGCGTGCTCGCGGCGCTCAGCTTTGCGCTCGCGAACGCGACTTCGACCGTGCCGGCCTCGGGCGCGAGCGGCGCCGTGTCGGGCGTGCTCGGCGCTTACCTGTTGCTGTTTCCGGGCGCGCGCGTGTTGTTAGTGCTGCCGCTCGGATTCGTGAACGTGCACTTCGGCCGGTTTCCCGCGGTGTGGGTGCTCGCCGTCTGGTTCGGATTGCAAATACTGCTCGGCGCGATACTCGATGACACGAGCGGCGGAGTGCTGCTCGGCGCCGTGTTCGCGCACGTGGTGGGATTCGTCGTCGGTCTCGCTCTCGTCACGTTTTTCAAACGGCGCGGCGTCTCGCTGTGGCGGCGCTACTGAGACGCTGCTACATTCCCGCAGCATTGTGCGGCACGGATGCTGGCGCGCAAAGGCAAGGGGAGTTGATTGGCCGAGCAGTTTGATTCGCAGATTTCTTCTGCCGAAGCGCCCGGCTCCCTCCGTGTCATCGCGCGCGCCGCGACCAACATCGCGGCCTTCGTCGGACGCGCCCTCAAAGGTCCCGTCAACGAACCCGTGCCGGTTCGCAGTTTCGCCGACTACACGCGCATGTTCGGCGGGCTCTGGCAGCCGTCGACCTTGGCCTATGCCGTCGAGCAATTCTTCGAGAACGGCGGCCGCTGCGCGATCATCGTCCGCGTCGTCAATGGCGCACGCCCGCCAACGCTGACCCTGCCCACGACCCGCGGCCGCCTGACGCTGCGCGGTGTCGGTGCCGGTTCGCGCGAGTTCCTGCGCGCGTCGGTCGACTACGACGCGATCGACGCGAAAGACCACGACCGCTTCAACCTCGTCGTGCAGCGTGTGCGCACGGCGGGCTCCGAGCAGATCGAGGATCAGGAAATCTTCCGTCGGCTTTCCGTAACACCCGGACACGAGCGATTCGTCGCCGACGCGCTGCTGGAATCCCGGCTCGTGCGCGTGCAGGGCATCGTGCCCGCCGAACGGCCGGCTCGTACACCCGCCGCGAACAACGGCGCCGTCATCGGCTACACGCCGTCGAACCCCGATGGCGATGACGGCGGCCCGATTACCGACTACGACATCATCGGCTCGGCGCAGCTCGGCACCGGCATCTTCGCGCTCCAGGCCGCGCCCGACATCAACCTGCTGTGCATTCCGCCGCTGGCGCGCGAGCAGGACGTGGGGCTGTCGACGCTGCTCGTCGCCGGGCGCTTCTGCCGCGAGCGGCGCGCGATGTTGATCTGCGATCCGCCATCCGAGTGGGCATCTAGCGCCGCGGCGCTCGATGGCATGCGCCACTGGCCTTTCCGCAGCGAAGACGCGGCGATGTTCTACCCGCGCATCGTCGCGTTCGACCGTCTGCGCGGACGCTTCGAGATGTTCGCGCCCTGTGGTGTCGCGGCCGGCATGATCGCGCGCTGCGATGAAACCTGGCCCGTCTGGTCGGCGGCCGAGGGTGAGGACGCGATCCTGCGACCGGGTCTGCGTCCCGCGTGGAACGTGAGCCTCAGCGATCGGACGCGCCTCATGACCGCGGGTATCAACCTGCTGCAGTCGGTGCGCGTCCCGCCGCGCATCGCGTCGAGTCCGCGCACGCTCGCGAGCGGTTCCGCCGCCGTCAGCGACTGGCGTTACCTGTCCGCGCGTCGGCTCGCGCTGTTCGTGATGACGTCGATCGAGCGCGGCACTCGCTGGATGCTCTTCGAACGCAACACGCCCGCGACATGGACGATGGCGCGCGCGCAGGTCGAGGCCTTCCTCGATTCGCTGTATGCCGAGGGCGCGTTCTCGGTGCGCGCGGGCGATGCCAGCTATTTCGCGGTCTGCGACGATCGCATCAATACCGAAGAGACGGCGCGCGCCGGCAAGGTGAATCTCGCGTTCGGTTTCGCGGCCAGCAAGCCGGGCGAGTACCACGCGTTTCTCGTCACACATTCGCCGGGTGGATCGCGCGCGCGGCCGATCACCGTCAACCGCTTCGCAAACTACTCGCCGACCGTCGACGAGGACATCGAGTCGTCGATCCTGCGCGGTCTCGCCGCCGGACCCGCGCCGGAAGCTGTGCCGCTGCTCTCGGTGGATCAAAGCCGGCACAGCGAAAGTCAGCAAGAAACGGGCTGAACGTCTTCGCGGGCGCGCGTAAGTTGCGCGCCATGAACACACAAATCCACTTCGGTCTCTTCAAGTCCTCCCTCGGGCTCGTGGCTGTCGCGGCGAGCGCGCGGGGAGTCTGTTCCATCACGCTGGGTGACGGCGCAGCGGCGCTCGCGCGCGATCTCGAGCAACGTTTCCCCGGGATGCGGCTCACGCGCGACGACGCAAGGCTGCGACGCGAGTTCGATGCCGTTGCGGCGTTCATCGACGACCCGGCGCGCGGCCTCGAGCTGTCGCTGGATCCCGGGGGCACGGATTTCCAGCAGCGCGTCTGGCACGCGCTGCGCGAGATTCCGGCGGGAAAGACGCTGAGCTACGCGGAAGTCGCGCGGCGCATCGATGCGCCAAAGTCGTTTCGTGCCGTGGCGCAGGCGTGCGGTGCGAATCGCATCGCGCTCGCGATCCCCTGTCATCGCGTCGTGCGCGAAGACGGCGGGATCTCGGGGTATCGCTGGGGTGTGTCGCGCAAGCGCGCGCTGCTCGAGCGCGAAGCGAGCCTATAGCTCCGCGACACAGCGGTTCGCGTGCTTCCGGTAGCCGTCGTCGCAACGCCATTCGTTGCCGGAGTAGTCGAGCTGCGCGTTCCTCGGAGGCTCGAGCCGCACGCAACGCGTGTCCCGCGGACCGAAGCCGCGCTCGCATTTCCAGGCGTCGCCACGATTGTCGAGGTAGCCGTTCGCCGGCACGTCGACCATCACGCAATCTTCCCGTTGGCGCGCGAAGCCGCGCGAGCACTCCCACTCGTCTCCCGACTCGCCGAGGTACGCGTTCGCCGGTAGATCGATGCGCATGCAGTTCGAGTCGACCCGCCGATGGCCGCGCGCGCACTCCCAGCCGCGCCCGCTCGCGGATCGCGTGAGGTATCCGTCTTTCGGCACCAGAATCTTTGCGCAGGCGTCATCGCTCTCGCGAAAGCCGCGATCGCAGCGCCAACCCGCCGCGTAGGGCGTGTCGTCGGCGTGCGCATTCGCCGGAATGCGCACGAGCGCGCAAGTTTCGCCACTCTTGCGAAAGCCGCGTTCGCACTCCCAGCCGTTACCGGAAGAAGCCAGGTAGCCATTCGCCGGCACGCGCACGGCGAGACACGCGGAGTCGGCGCGGACGTACCCGCGCATGCATTCCCAGCCGCTGCCGTAGCGACTCTGCGCCGAGTTGGCCGGCGGCACCGTGGAGTCCTGCGCGAGCGCGCCACCGCCGGTCGACAGCAGCAGCAAGGCAAGGCCCACCGATCTCACGCGGTACCCACCGGCATCTTGCCCAGGCACTTGTCGAGCTCGGCCTGGGTGGGTGGCTTCACGAGGAACCGGTCGAAGCCGGCGTTGCGCGCCTGATCGCGCGCCGGGTGTTCGCTGTCGGTCGTCAACGCGATGAGACGGATCGCGCGTTGCTTCGCACTGCGTCGCAACTGGCTCGCGAGGTCATATCCCTCGCCGCCCGCGAGCTCGATCTCCAGAAAAACGATGGCGGGGCGATACTTTTCCGCGACAGCGACCGCTCGTGCGGCGCTGCGCACACAGCGCACGTCGTCGTACCCCGCCACGCCCAGCATGAAAGCGAGCGCGACTCCGACGCTCCGGTCGCCGTCGATGATGAGAATCGGAGTGCCCGATGGCGACAGGGCTCCACCGTCGCGGCCGCGCTGGTCGCGGTGCGTCATCACAGTCGAAGGATTCGCGCGTTGCATTGACATGAACATCGCATCAACCTACAAGATGGCTGCCCGCGCGGTCCGTACGCCACCGAACATACATTGCCCCGCAGGCCGTCGGTCACTTGCCTGCCCGCTGCCGGACGACTTTCCAACAATGATCGATAAACCTTCGCTGGAATCCAATCACATCCTGCGCGCGCTGCCGGATGCGGAGCGCGCACGACTCTACCCGCACCTGCAGCTCGTTCCCTTGACGCTGGGCGCGGTCGTCTATGAGGCGGGCGCCCGGTTGCGCCACATCTACTTCCCGACCAAATCCATCGTCTCCCTGCTCTACGTGCTCCAGAGCGGCGCGTCCGCGGAGATTGCCGTCGTCGGCAACGAAGGCGCCGTCGGCGTCTCGCTGTTCATGGGCGGCGAGAGCACGCCGAGCCGCGCGGTCGTGCAGAGCGAAGGCTTCGCCTATCGCCTCACGCGCAATCGCCTCAAGGAAGAGTTCAACCGGCATGGGCAGATGCTCCACCTGCTGCTGCGTTACACGCAGTCGTTGATCACGCAGATGGCGCAGACCGCGGTCTGCAACCGTCACCACGCGCTCGAGCAACAGTTGTGTCGCTGGCTGCTGCTGTCGCTCGACCGGCTCGAGTCCAACGAGCTCAAGATGACGCAGGAGCTGATCGCGAACATGCTGGGGGTGCGCCGCGAAGGCGTCACCGAGGCCGCGGGCAAGTTGCAAAAGCAGGGCGTCATCCGCTATTCGCGCGGCAAGATCACGGTGCTCGACCGGCGGCGGCTCGAAAAGCTTTCCTGCGAGTGTTACGCCGTAGTCAAGAAAGAGAGCGATCGGTTGTCCGGCTGGCGCTGAGCGTTGTCACATTGTCGGATGCTGACTCGAGGGCGGGGATGCGCAGCGTGAAGGTGCTGCCTTGCCCGCGCCCGGCGCTCGCGGCGGTGAGGCTTCCGCCATGGGCTTCCGCGAAGGTGCGCGCCAGGTAGAGCCCGATGCCGAGCCCGCGATTGGTGTGCGCCGCGACATCCCGTTCGCACTGCGCGAACAGCGCGAAGATGGATTCGATTTCAACCGGTTCGAGACCGATGCCGGTGTCGGTCACTGTCACGACGGCGTCCGCGTGGTCGCGCCGTACGCGCACGTGGATCTCGCGGCCGCCATTGTTGAACTTCACGGCGTTGCTCAACACGTTCTGCAACGCCTGGGCGAGCCGCCCCTCGTCGGCATCGAGCTCGATCGATTCGGGAGACGGGCTCACGATCAACGCCATCTCGCGCTGCCCGGCGAGCGGCTCCACCATCTCGACCGCCTGCCGCACGACGTCGGCGATGGAGATTCGCGTGCGCTGCAGGCTGAAGCCTCCCATCTGCACGCGCGAGACGTCCATGAGGTCGTCGACGCGGCGGCTGATGATGCGCGCCTGACGTTCGATGATCGCGGCGCAATGTTCGACCATCTCGAGGTCGAGCGGCCGGTGCCTGAGGATCGCGGCCGCATTCAGGATGGGCATGAGCGGCCCGCGCAGCTCATGCGCCACGACGGCCACGTACTGGCTGCGGTCATCGGCCGGCACATGGCCGTTTTCTGTTTTTCTGGCGGGGTTCATGTAGGCATCTCCTACGTGGATTGAAGGGGGAGTCTTACATTGCCGCGCGCCCGCGTCTGTTCGCCGCCGCACACTCGCGCGGCTCCCGGGCGTTCGCTGGCGTACAGAAGTGGCCGCGCCGGTACTGCAAGATCCGCCGGTGTCGAACGGGTCTAACAATCTGCTCCTCAAAGGTTTGAGCGCGCGCGACCGGCGAAATCTGATCTCGGGCGCGGAGCCGGTGACGCTGCAGGTGGGAGATGCATTGTCGGAGTCCGGCCGGCGCATGCCACACGTCTTCTTTCCGATCGACAGCGCCGCGTCCCTGATTGTCACCGGCGCCGGGCACTCACCGCTAGAGGTCGGGCTCGTAGGACGCGAGGGCATGCTGGGAGTTCCGCTGATCCTCGGCGCCAGCAACGCGGCATTCCGCTCGGTCGTGCAGATCGCCGGCCGGGCGTGGCGCATGGATGCGGCGCAGTTCACGCGACAACTCGATGAGAATCCCGCGCTGCGGCAACGCATGAACCGCTATGCCCACGTCAGGCTCGTGCAGATCGCGGGAAATGTCGCGTGCAAGAGCTTTCATCGGGTCGAGGGCCGGCTCGCGCGCTGGCTGCTCATGTCGCGCGATCGTGCGAACTCCGACGCGCTCGCGCTCACGCACGAAAGTCTGTCGAACCTGCTCGGCGTGCGGCGCGCGGGAGTGACACTGGCGGCAACCGCATTGCGGCGCCGCAACTTCATCCGCTATACGCGTGGCCACATCGAGTTGCTGGATCCACGCGGTCTCGCGTCCGTCGCGTGTCCCTGCTACGCGAGCGACAAGGCAACCTACGCGCGCTTCATGGACTGAGCGGTCGGAAAGCCCACCATTCGCATCAGCGCCTCGTCCCAGAGTTTCATGCGCGCGCACTCGAAACTCGCGCGCAGCGTCAGCCGCCGCAGGCCCGGCAGCGGCGGCAGCGATTCGTGCGCCGCGCGCAGGTGGTAGTTCGGGATCCGCGGCGAGAGATGATGGACGTGGTGGTAGCCGATGTTCGCGGTGAACCAGCGCAGGACGGGCGGCAGGTCGAAGAACGAGCTGCCGTCGATGGCCGCGCGGCGCGCGCTCCACTCCTCGCGGCGCGTCCAGTAACCTTCTTCAAAGGTGTGCTGCACGTAGAACAGCCACACGCCCGCGGCGCCCGCGATCACGACGACCGGCAGATGGACGCCGAGCAACAGGCGCCAGTCGAGCAGCAGACTGCACCCGACGCCGAGCGCGATCAGCACGAAGTTGTTGAGCGCGACGCTGCGCCATTCTTTCCGCCAGCGCCACGGCATGCCGATGGGCAGGCGGTGTTTCGCGACGAACTGGTAGATAGGGCCGATGCCCAGCATGACGGGCATGCTGCGGTAGAAGCGGTAGCAGAACCGGACGAAGCGGGAGTGCGCGCGGTATTCGTTCACGGTCAGCGTGCGGATGTCGCCGAGTTCGCGCCGGTCGAGGTTTCCCGACGTCGCGTGATGCACGGCGTGGGTCTTCTTCCAGTACGCGAACGGAAACAACGTGACGATGCCGAGCGTCGCGCCGAGCCAGCGGTTCGCGCGCGCGCTGCGGAAGAACGAGCCGTGTCCGCAGTCGTGCTGGATGATGAACAGGCGGACGTAGAGTCCTGCGGTCGGGATCGCCAGCGCCAGGGTCCATAGATAAGACCATCCCGACATGACGCTCCACGCCATCGTCGCCCACAGCAGGGCGAAGGCGGGGAGGGTGGTGGCGAGTTGCGTCAGCGCGCGCGGCAGCGACGCGTGCGCGAACCGGGAGAGGGTCGGGAATTCGGGGGTCTCTGGAGTCATCGACGCATTATCCGCGCGGCGCCGCCTGCGGTCTGTAGGTTGTCACACAGATCGTGTTATCGGGAACGCGGTGTGTAGCGGCGCAGTCCCGACTTGCCGGCGACGACGTGGCGGAGCATTCCGCTTTGCGCCTCGCGCATACCCGCGGCTTCGCGCGTGTGACGGCAGGCATCGGCTGACGCGAACTCGCGGCAACTGCAGTGCCACGCCGCGCTGTGTTGAAACGTCACGCGAAAGTGGTCGATCAGATATTCGCGCTGCTCGATGGGCTCGTCGCGGTCGGTTGGGCCGGTCACTATGGGTCTCTTCTCGACGGGGAGAGCCGCAGGGTGCGGCAGCGGGCCCTGCCTGTCGGTGCTGTGGCGTACATAGGCTCACCGGGCACCCGAACAGCAAGAATCGGAATGCGCGGGCGCCCGTCGGGATCTAACGTCCGGAGCCATGCAAACAGACCTGGATGAGCGCGGGCATGTCATCGTCGAATCGCTGTTGAGCGTCGTGGAGTGCCGCGCGCTGGCCGCGCTCTACGACGAAGACGAACGGTTTCGCAGCCGGGTCGTCATGGCGAAGCATGGGTTCGGCCGCGGCGAGTATCGCTACTTCGCCTATCCACTGCCCGAAGTCGTGCAGTCGCTCCGAACCAGGCTGTATCCGGTGCTCGCGGGCATCGCGAATGAATGGAACACGCGGCTCGGCGTCGAGACGCGCTATCCCGCGACGCATGCCGAGTTCCTGGAACTCTGTCACGCAGTGGGACAGAAACGCCCGACGCCGTTGGTTTTGCGATATGGCGCCGGCGACTACAACTGCCTGCACCGCGATCTCTACGGTCCGCTCGTGTTTCCGCTGCAGGTGGCGATCCTGCTCTCGGACCCGCGGGAGGATTTCACCGGAGGTGAGTTCGTGTTGACCGAGCAGCGGCCGCGCATGCAGTCACGCGCGGAGGTCGTGCCGCTGTCGCAGGGCGATGCAGTGGTGTTTGCCGTGAGCGAGCGACCGGTGACCGGATCGCGCGGCGTGTATCGCGTGACGCATCGGCATGGCGTGAGCCGGGTTCGCGGCGGAAGGCGGCACACGCTCGGGATCATCTTTCACGATGCGGAGTGAGGAAATGGGGACATTCCCCGTTTCCTAGCAAAAGGGGACGGGCCTGCAGCAGGCCCAACCCCTTTTGTCCCTTCGGGGGAAACGGGGAATGTCCCCATTTCCTCATCGCTCCCAGCGCGCGTACTCGGCCGGCATACACACCGCGCACGGCCGATATCCCGCCGCGATCGCCGACGCTTCATCGCGAAAGAACACACGGTACTTGACGTACCCGCCCCGTGCGATCGCCTGCAACGCGGTCCGGCAATCGAGCCGGCCATAGATCCGGCTGCGCCGATGACCGCCGATGGTCCCGGGACTCTCGCTCTCGAAGGGTTTGCCGTCCGCGCCCCACAATGTCCACGAGGGGATCCGCGCGGTCTTCGGCACGGGGATCAGCTCTCTTTGCGCGGCGACACGTACATGCTGATCACCGCGCGCACGACTTCCTTGCCATTCACGTCGGTCACCGTGACGGGCACGCTCACGTTCTCCGCGCCGGCCCATTCCGTCTTGTCGAGCCGCGCCGTCGCGACCACATCCGTCTCGGCCTTCGCGAGGTATTCGATCGTCATGCCGCGCGGAATCCAGCGCATCGCGGGCGGGATCGTGACTTCGGTGCACAGGCCGGCGGCGAGTTCGCAGAGATTGCCCATCGCGAGCGCGTGCACCGTGCGGATGTGGTTCTCCACCGCGCGCCGCTTGCGCATCGAAACACGACAGAGCTTCGGCTGCAGGTCGAGGAACTTCGGTTTGATGGTGCCGAAATAGGGCGCGCGGCGCGAAACGGTGCGTGCGAACAGCCAGCGTCCGAAACTCGAACCCTGCAACCGGATCCAGGCGCGAAGCGTGGGTCCCGCGGAGGTGGTGTCCGTCATGGTCAACCAGTCCATCTGAGGGCGGGCGGCGTGTACTTCGGTTGCTACTCTTGCCATCGCGTGATCGAATCCAGCGCCATCGCGGGACCGAAACTTTAATCGTCCCGTTGCGCCCAATACAAACTTTTCGACAGTTCGACGACAGATTTCCGCACAGACTCCGCGAATGACCGATCCCGCCAACCCGGCGCAACGCGCCACCGCCATCCGCAAAGCCGTGCGCGCGATCCAGCGCGGTACCTTCGCGAGCTACGGCGAGGTCGCGAGGCGGGCGGGACTGCCGGGCCGGGCGCGGCTCGTCGGGCAGGTGTTGCGGGAGTCGGGTGACGAGTCGCGTTTGCCCTGGCACCGTGTCACCGGCGCGGGCGGGCGGATTGCCTTCCCCGCAGGTTCGAAGAATGCGCGCGAGCAGTTGCGGCGGCTCGCGCGAGAAGGCTTGAACGCGCGCGGCGCGCGCGTGCGGCAGAAACCGGCAGCGTCGTCCGCACGCACGCTCGACGCGCTGCTCTGGAAGATGTGAGGAAAAGTAGTGACTGACAGATACGTGGTCTTCTCTCATGGCAAGGACGCCGGCCCCTGGGGCGTCAAGATCACCGCGCTCGCGGGCAATGCGCGCAGCGAAGGGTATGAGGTCGAGTCCGTCGACTATCGCGGCATCGACGATCCGCGCGAGCGCGTCAACAAACTGGTTGAGTTCTGCAAGGAGCTCAAGGGCGATCTGGTGTTGTGCGGTTCGAGTCTCGGCGGCTACGTCTCCGTCGCGGCGGCATCGCTGCTGCATGCGCGCGGCGTGTTCCTCATGGCGCCGGCGCTCACGATGCCCGGGCTGCCGCCGCTGCGCGACCGGGTGCTCGACTGTCCGACGATGATCGTGCACGGCTGGAAGGATGAGGTCGTGCCCGTGGAGCAGAGCATGGAGTTCGCGCGGCGTTACGGCTGCGCGTTGCACCTGTTGAACAGCGATCACCGGTTGCAGGATGAAGTGCGCTTCCTCAAGTACGTGTTCGAGTACTTCCTGATTTCGCTCGACCTGCCTCAAGACGCGTCGTGAAAGGGGAGTGGCCCCAAAACGGCTTTTGGTGCCGAACCTCGCATCAACTGTTGGTAACGCCACGGCCTTTGCGAACGAGGTTCGGCACCAAAAGCCGTTTTGGGGCCACTCCCCAATGACCGACGAGCTCTCACTCCTCATCCAACGCGCCCACGCCGGCGACGAAGCCGCGCGCGAGCGTCTCTTCGCGGTCGCGTATGACGACTTGCGCGGCCAGGCGCGCGCGCAATTGCGCGACGGCGGCCGTAACACCCTGCTCAACACCACGGTGCTGCTGCACGAAAGCTTCCTGCGCTTCCAGCGCGCCGGGAAACTCGCGGGCGCGGAGCGCGGGCATTTCTTCGCCTACGCGGCTCGCGTCATGCGCTCCGTCATCGTCGACTTCGCGCGCCAGCGGCTGGCGGAGCGCCGCGGCGGCGACGCCGTGCACGTGCCGCTCGACGCCCAGCTCGCGGAGAACGTGCGCGCGGGCGAGGACGAGGTCATCCAGATCAACGACGCGATCGAAGCGCTGCAGGGCGAGGATCCGCGCCTCGTGCAGGTGGTCGAGATGCGTTACTTCGCGGGCATGACCGAGCAGGAGATCGCGGTCGTCCTCGGCGTCACCGACCGCACCGTGCGCCGTGACTGGGAGAAGGCGCGCATGTTGCTGGCGACCCTGTTGCGCTGATGTCCGGATTGGCGCGCTGAACGCGTCGGTACCTCAAAGGGTCAACGCGCGCCAAACAAGATGCCGAATGCCGCCGCCAATTGGAAACGACTGAGTCCGCTGCTCGATGCCGCGCTCGACCTGCCGGCCGCCCAGCGCGCCAGCTGGCTCGACTCGCTGCCGCCCGAGCACTCGGACCTGCGCGAACGCTTGAAGGAGTTGCTCGACACGCACCCCGGCGTCGAGACCGGCGATTTCCTCAAGCGCCTGCCGAAATTCAGCGGGGTACCCGCCGCGCTCAAGCTCGAATCCGGCTCCGTCGTCGGTCCTTACCGCCTGCTGCACGAGATCGGCAGCGGTGGCACGGCGACCGTGTGGCTCGCGGAAAGAGTCGACGGCTCGATCCAGCGCAGGATCGCGCTCAAGCTGCCGCACCTGGGTCTCGTCGACCGCGGCATCGCCGAGCGCATCGCGCGCGAACGCGAAATCCTCTCGAGCCTCGAGCACCCGAACATCGCGCGGCTGTACGACGCGGGCGTCGACGAACGGGGGCGGCCTTATCTCGCGCTCGAATACGTCGACGGCATCCCGCCCGACGAATTCTGCCGCCGCGAACGACTGGGCCTGCGCGACAAGCTGACGCTGTTCGTGAACATGCTGCGCGCCGTATCGTTCGCGCACGCACGCCTGATCGTTCACCGCGACCTCAAGCCGACAAACATCCTCGTGCGAGAAGACAGCAGCGTGCTACTGCTCGACTTCGGCATCGCGCGACTGCTGACACCCGACTCGCCGGGAAATCCCGCGCACACGATCGTCGGCGCCGCCGCACTCACACCCGCATACGCGGCGCCCGAACAGTTCACGGGCCAGCCCGTCACGGTCGCGACCGATGTCTATTCGTTGGGCGTCATCCTCTACGAACTACTGACCGGCGTGAGTCCGTACTCGATCGACGGCCGCTCGATCGGCGCTTACGAACACGCGGTGCGCTACGAAGAGCCGCCGCGCATGAGCCGCGCGGCGAGTCCTGCGGAATCCCGCGACCTCGCGGGCGATCTCGATGCCATCGTCGCGAAAGCCCTCGAGAAGAATCCGCGCGAGCGTTACGTCTCCGCCGACGCGTTCGCGAACGACATCGAACGCTACCTGGCGGCCGAACCGATCATGGCGCGGCCGCGATCCTTCGCGTATGTCGCCCGGAAATTCCTGCGACGCAATGCGCTGTCGCTGATCATCGCGGTGTCGGTCGTGGTCGTGTTGTCGGGCGCGCTCGGGTTCGCGGCGTCGCAGTGGAAAGACGCCGAGCGGCAGCGGTCGATGGCCGTCGAGCGTCTCGCCAACTCGCGCGCCGCCGAGGAATTCTCCGCGACCGTGCTCATCGAGAACATCCAGCCCGGCCAGGCGCTCTCGTTCGAGCAGCTCATCGCGCGCAGCGAGCAGATCGCGCGGGACACCGGCGCCAACGATCTGCGCACCCGCATCTTCGCCACAGAATTCCTGGCCAACTGGTACAGCGCCAACGCGCTCTATCAAAACGCGGAAGCCGTCCTCACGCGCACCATCGACTCGTTGCCCGCGGACGCGCCGCTCGTCGGCGCGACGCTGCGCTGCAAGCGCGCGCGGCTATGGGTCGAGCTGGGCCGTCCCGAGGATTCGATCGCGGTGCTCGACGAGATGATCGCCCTCGCCGATGCCGACGATGCGGTTGCCTCGCGTTGCCTCAACGAGCGCTCTTCCGTGGCGGCATCGAACGCCGACGCACACGGTTCGCTCGCCTTCGCGCTCGAGGCGCTGCGCCGCTACGAGCGGGCGGGCGTCGAATCGGTGTTCGAGCGCGCGGACCTGTTGACGTCGATCGGTGGTTCGTACGGGATCATGGGAAGGTTCGCCGAAGCCAACGAGAAGTATGGCGAGACGTTGCAGTTGTTCGAGCGCGCCGGTCGCCGCAACAGCCGCGCGGCCGCCAACCTGCGCGACGACTGGGCCACGAGCTGGATGAACTCGGGAAATCCGCGGCGTGGTCTCGAAGAGATCGATCACGGCTGGGAGATCATGCAGGAGTTGGCGCCGGCCGCGCAGGACTCCGACAAGCGACTCTTGCGCCGCGGCCGTCTGCTCGCGCAGTTGGGCCGGTTCGACGAGGCGCTCGCGGATTTCAAGCGGGGAGGCGATCTCGCCGAGGCGCGCGGCAATCTCGGCAACCTCGCGTCGATCCGCCTCGGCCAGGCGGACGTGCATCTGCAGAATGGAAGACTTCGTGAGGCGGGCTTCGCGCTCGATGCGGCGGCGGCCGTATTGCACCAGGCACAGCTCGCGCGGACGAATCTCGTCAACGTGCGCTACGTGCTGACGCGAGCGGAGTGGCTCGCGGCCCGCGGTGACAGTGACGCGGCGCGCAATGGATTCGGCCATGCGCTCGCGCTCTACGAATCGCAGAACTGCTGCCGTGCGACTCGCGCTCTCGTGCTCGCGGAACGCGCGGAGGTCGAGCTCGACTTCGATCTTCCGGCCGCGGCGACCGATGCCGCCAGCGCACGCGAGCTCGCGCCGGCGATCGAAGCGGAATCGTTCTCGCGCTTCACCGGGCTCGCGTGGCATGTGAGCGGGCGTGTATTCGAGAAGCAGGGGAAGCTGCGCGATGCGCGCGATGCGTTCGCGCGTGCCGCCGTGCAGTTCGCGGGAGCGTTGGGAGAATCGCATCCGGAAACGCTGCGCGCACGCGCCGGGATCGAGCGCGCATCCCTCTCGCTGCAGGCCGGCACTCCGCACTGACAACGTGTTCCGCGCGTTCCGCGCGTTCCCCGCGCGTGTCTAACCACCTGACGACACAAATAGACAATTGATCGTGTCCTGATCGCGAAAGAAGTCGCGTCCGTACTCCATGAGACTCAAAGAGACATGGAGAAAAGATGAAGGCTGTCATGCGAGAGCTGGCGCAGGCCAAGCAACACTATGCGCGCCTGCCGCTGTTCGAGTTCCTGCGTTGCGAGACGATTTCGCCGCGCGACCGGCTCGCGTTCGTTCCCTGCATCGCGCCGTTCATCCTGGCGTTCTCGGACCTGAACCGCTTCGTGCTGCGCGACGAGTCGTCGTCCGACCCGCGCCAGTTGCTGGTGAACGAGCACACGCGCGAAGACGATCACCACTGGACCTGGTACCTCGAAGACCTCACCAAGCTGGGCTTCGATCGCACGACCGCCGTCACGCACACGCTGCGTTCGTACATGAAGGACGATTGTCGTGAGAACCGCATGCTGGCGCCGCGCCTCGCGCAGATCCTGCAGGGCACGACGCCGATCGAGAAGCTGATCGTCGTCGAGTCGATCGAGGAGACCGGCAACGTGCTGTTCGGGCTCACGAGCCGGATCGCGCAGCGCATCCAGGCCGAAGGCGGCACCGAGCTGCGTTATCTCGGGCTCTTCCATTTCGCGCGCGAGACCGGACACGCGATGCATGGCATGGATCACCGCATCCTCGAAGCCATTCCGCTCACCGAAGCCGAACGCGCGCGCTGCCTGAATCTGTCGTTCCGCGTCTTCGACCTGTTCGCCGACTGGAGCGCGGAGCTGCTCGCCTACGCGAAGAACTCTCTCGCGACCCGCACCATTCCCCACCTCGTTCACGGGAGAACCGCATGATCCGCCATTCCTTGACCAAACTACCGTCGAAGAGGGCGCTGGTCGCCGCAATCGGCGCCGCACTGTCCGGACTGGCCACGACGCCCGTGTTCGCGCAGGAGAACGCCGGAGCGTCGAGCGCCGCGCAAGAACTCGAAACCGTGACTGTCACGGGCTCGCGCATCCGCCGCAACGACTACGTCTCCGACAGTCCCGTCGTCACGGTGAGCGCCGCGGCGTTGACAGAAACCGGCTCGACGGCGATCGAGCAGATGCTGAACCGGCTGCCGCAGTTTGTGCCGTCGGTGACGACGACATCCAACAACCCCGGCAACGCGGGCCAGGCGAACATCGACCTGCGCGGTCTGGGCACGCAGCGCAACCTCGTGCTGCTCGATGGCCGACGGCTGCCGCCGTCGAATCCGACCGGCACGGTGGACGTGAGCATCGTCCCCGCCGCACTGATCGAGAGCATCGAGGTCGTGACCGGCGGCGCGTCCGCGGTGTATGGCTCCGACGCGATCGCGGGCGTCGTGAACTTCAAGCTGAAGCGCGACTTCGAGGGTGTCGCGATCGACTCGGGCTGGGGCCGCACCGCCGAGAGTGACGGCACCGAGTGGTCGAGCTCGTTCACGCTGGGCTCAAACTTCGCCGAAGACCGCGGCAACGCGGTGTTCAATTTCCAGTACACGGAACGCGAAGCCATCTACCAGGGCGCGCGCGATTTCTCGCGGCTCACGCTCGACGTGCGACGCGATGGAAGCTTCCCGCAGGGTTCGGGAACGATCCTCGAAGGCCGCTTCGATCTCGACTCGGACAACCTCACGACGCAGGCAGCGATGGACCGCGTGTTCGCGCGCTACGGCGCCGTGGCCGGCAGCGTGCCCTTCGGTCAGGGCATCGGCTCCAATCCCGACGGCACGCTCTTCACGACCGGCATCGGCGAAGCCGGTAGCGTCGCGAACTATCGCGGCGATCGCACCGATCCCTCGTTCGACGACTCGGGCTTCAGCTACAACTTCGCGCCGCCGAACGCCCTGCAGCTTCCCACCGAACGGTGGAATCTTTCCGGCTTCGGCACGCTGGCGCTGAACGACAACGCCGACGCGTACGTGCAAGCGTTTTTCACGACCTACGACACGCAGGCAACGCTCGCGCCGGTGCCGGCCACGGGGTTGTCGGTCCCGGTCACGAACCCGTGGATCAGCGCGGACTTGGCCGAGCTGCTCGCGTCGCGCAGCAACTCGAACGCCGACTTCGATTTCCGGCAACGCATGCTGGGAGTCGGCGCCCGCGAAAGCCACGACGAGTACGACGTCTATCAGTTCCTCGCCGGCGTGCGCGGGAAGGTAGGCGAGAACTACAACTGGGATGTGTACGCCGCCACGGCGAACATGGCCAACACGAACTTCCTGAACAACGACGTCTCGAGATCGCGTATCGAGCAGTTGCTCGACGCGGCCGACGGTGGCCGCGCGCTGTGCGCGGGCGGCTACAACCCGTTTGGCGGGCCGTCCGGTCTTTCGCCTGCGTGCGCAAATTTCGTTCGCGGCTACTTCACGAATCGCACGTCGCTCGAGAACACGATTGCCGAGGCGACCTTCGGTGGCAGGGCGTTTGCGATGCCCGCCGGTGACGCGCAATTCTCGATCGGCGCCGGCTACCGCTCCGAGACCTTCGACTTCCGCCCCGATCAGGCGATCGCCGCGGGAAATCTGCTCGGCTTCAACGCCGTGCAGGCGTTGCAAGGGTCGTTCGACGTCGTCGACTACTTCGGCGAGTTCTATCTACCCGTCCTGGCCGGCAAGCCGCTCGCGCAGGAGCTCGGCTTCACGCTGGGCGCGCGCATGTCCGACCACTCGATCGCCGGCAGCAATTCGGCGTTCAAGATCGAGGGCAGCTGGCAGATGATCGATTCGCTGCGCCTGCGCGCGTCGTACCAGCACGCCGTGCGTGCGCCGTCGATCTCGGAGCTGTTCAGCCCCGAGAACCAGAACTTTCCGTCACTGATCGAAGATCCCTGCGACAACGGTTCCTCCGCGCGCCACTTCGGCGATCACGCCGACGTGCGCCATGGCGGCGACGGCGCGGTGCGCGGCTTGTGCATCCAGCACGGCATCAACCCTGCGTTGGTCGACACGTTCCGCTTTGGCGATGGCCAGGTGCCGACGATAGGCGGCGGCAATCCTGAGCTCGCGGAAGAACAGGCCGACACGTTCACGTTCGGCTTTGTGTTCGGTGGCGACAGATTCCGCGCCTCGGTCGACTACTACTCGATCGAGCTCGAGGACGCGATCTTCTCGGTCCCCGCGGGCGAAATCCTGCTGTTGTGCTACGGCTTCCAGGGCAACAATCCGGACTTCGATCCCAACGATCCGGCGTGCCGCTCGATCAACCGCAGTACGCAGCTCAACGGCAATCCCGCGGGCGGACGTCCCTCGGTGCCGAGCCAGGGTACCGACAACGTCTCGACGTTGAGCACCTCCGGTCTAGACGTGCAGTTCGACTGGGGCCTCGATCTCGGCGCGGCGGGTAAGCTCGATCTGAACCTGCTCGCCAACTGGCTGGAGAAATGGGAGATTTCCTATCTACCCGGCCTGCCGACGATCGACTACACCGGCACGATTGGCGACAGCATCGGCGGCGCATTCCCGGACTACAAGCTCCTGCTCAACGCGCGTTGGTCGTTCCGTGATTTCGGTGCGGGCCTGCGCGTGCAGCATCTGCCGGCGATGGACAACAAGTACGCGACGTACGATCCGTTCACGACGGTCGGCACGCCCGCGATCACGTATCTCGACGCGAACGTGTCCTGGCGCATGGCCGACACGCTCGAGCTGCGCGCAGGTATCGAGAACCTGACGGACGAGACGCCGCCGCTGTACACGGCCGCCGTGCAGATGAACACCGATCCGTCGACTTTCGACACCCTCGGCCGCCGCTACTTCCTGCGCGCCAACCTGAAGTTCTGATCATGCAGGCATCCAAAGAGAACCGTACGCCGCCGCGTCTCGCGCTGGTCCTGGGCAGCGGTGGCGTGCGCAGCATCGCCGCGCTCGGCATCGTCGATGTGTTGACGGATGCCGGCCACAAGCCCGATCTCGTCGTCGGTTGCAGCTCGGGCGCGCTGTTCGGCGCCTGCGTCGCTGCCGGCTGGACGGGTGGGCAGGGTCTCGACGCGGCGCTCGAGCTCTGGTCGCCCGAGCTCACGCAGAAGAAGCGCTGGCGCGCGTATGTCGAGCTCGTCGCGCCGAAACTCATCGGTTTCGGCGCGGACTTCGCGCTGCGCGACGCCGGACTGATCCGCGCGCGAGTCGAGCGCGCGTTTGGCGACATGCGCATCGAGGATTTGGCCGTGCCGCTGCGCATCGTCGCGACCGACTCCACGAGCGGCGGGCCGGTGGTCCTGACGCGCGGGCGCGTGGCGGATGCGGTGCGCGCGAGCATGGCGTTGCCGTTCATGTTCCCGAGCGTCGAGATCGACGGACGGCGTCTGACCGACGGCGTGCTCACCGATCCGCTGCCGGTGTCCGTGGCGAACGATGCGCGCGCGATGCTGACGGTCGGGTTTCGCGGCGCGATGCCACGGCGCGTCGATCGCGCGTCGCGGCTCGTCGCGCAGGTGACGACGACGATGATCAACAACCTGCAGGACGCGCGGCTCGCCGCGGCGCGCGCGGCCGGGCAGCGCATGCTGAACTTCGAACTCGATATCGACCGGCGCATCGGACTCTGGGAGACCGCCGCGATGCCGCGCATCTTCGAGATCGGACGATGCGCCGCGCGCGATCAACTGCCGGCGATACGCCGCATGCTGGAACTTCCACTGGCCGCCTGAGGTGAACGACATGAATGCAAAGAGGCTCGCGCATCCCGCCGCCGTGTTCGCGCTCGCGGCGCCGCTGTTGTTGATGGGTCAGGAAGATCCGGCGACGGTCGTCGCGGCCATCGACACGGAGTATCAGGCCGCGGTCGAGCGCAACGACTGGCAGTCGATGGAGCGCATCCTGCATCCCGGCTTCACGCTGGTGCTCGGCAACGGTGCGGTGCACTCGCGATCTCATCTGGTCGACTCCGCGAAGAACGCGGAGCGCACGTACGAGAAACAGGTGGAGATGCCGGGCACGCAGGTCGTGCGGATGTATGGGAAGGACACCGCGGTGGTCACCGCGCTGCTGTGGCTGAAGGGCACGCGGAAGAGCGACGGCAGCGCGTTCGATTTCAAGCTGTGGTTCAGCGATACGTATGTGATGACGAAGGACGGCTGGAAATACGCGTTCGGGCAGGCGTCGCTGAAGCTGCCGGAATAGGGGTCAGGCACCAATTCGATCTTGGGTCCGCGGATAGGGACCGGACTTCACGAAACCCAATTCCCTGAGTGAGTGGAGTCTGGTCCCGATTTCGCGGGGTCGGCGTCAAGTTGCGGAAAAGGGGACAGATCTATTTTCCCGGAAAATAGATCTGTCCCCTTTTTCAATGCCGCTCGCGGATCGCCTTCGCCGCGATCCGGTCGAGCAGCCGCGGAGCTGCGAACTTCAGGAACCAGCCTAACTTCCCGCGCGTCGACATCAGCAACAGCCGCTGACGCTTCTCGATCGCGCGCACGATCCCGCGCGCGCATTCGTCCGCGGTCATGATCTTCGACTGCACCATCGGCGATTCGCCGAGCGGTTGCCCATCCGGCCCGATCGCGCGCTTGTGGATCTCGGTCACCACGAAATCCGGCGCGACCACGCTGACATCCACGCCCGAGCCCGCGAGCTCGATGCGCAACGAATCGAAGAACCCGATCAGCGCGTGCTTGCTCGCCGCGTAACCCGAACGCTCGGGCACCCCGGTCAGTCCCGCGAGGCTCGCGACGGCGACGATCAACCCTTTCGAGGTCTTGAGGTGCGGCAGCGTGAGCGATGTGAGCCGCACCGGTGCGTAATAGTTCACTTCCATCACCCGCTCGAAGATCTCGAGATCCGCTACCGCGTCGAAGCGGCTCCACATCGTGATGCCGGCATTGTGGATCACGATGTCGATGCCGCCGAGCGACTTCATCGCCTCACCGACGAGCCACTCGCAGTCCTGCGCGTTGGCGACGTCGGTGGGCACGGCGATGGCTTCGCCGCCCGCGGCCCGGCATTCGCGCGCGAGTGACTCGAGGCGCGAGGCGTCGCGCGCGGCCAGCACGAGTCGCGCACGCCGTGCCGCGAGCGCCAGCGCGAGCGCGCGGCCGATGCCTTCCGACGCACCCGTGAGAATGATCTTCTGGCCAGCGATTTCCCGCACGCGCACTCCCCAAAATGGCCAATCGTCGACTCGGCTACACTCCGCCGCCTAACAGCACACGGCGCGGGGATGAGTTTACGCATGGGGTGGTTGCTGCGGCGATTCTTCAGGCTCTGGGTGCGGGCGGCGGTACAGCCGGCCGAGCCGCCGTCGTCGCTTGTCTCGCCTTCGATCCCCGTGTGCTACGTGCTCGAACGCAATTCCATCGCGGATCTGGCGGTTCTCTGCAATGTCACCGCGCGCCTGAAGCTTCCGCTGCCGGAGAAGCGCTCGTCGAGCCTGCCCGTCGAACAGCAGCGCTCGCACTTCGACGTCGGCCGCCGCCGCCGCTTCTGGGATGCCACGCATGCGCGCCGGCCGCCGCCGCACCTTCTGGCGATGGTGGAGGCGCTGCGTGGGGATTCCGTGCGCGATGTGTTGCTCGTACCCAGCGCGGTCTACTGGGGCCGCGCGCCGCAGAAGGAAGGTTCGTGGCTGCGCCTGCTGTTCGCCGAGAATTGGGAGCTGACGACCCGCGCTCGCAAGCTGTTCTCCGTGCTGCTGAATGGCCGCAACGTCATGGTGGAGATGGGCGAGCCGATCAGCCTGCGCTCGATGCTCGACGCGGCGCCGGCGCAGGATCAGGCGCGGCGGGTGACGCGCGTCCTGCGCGGAATTTTGCGCCGCCAGCGCTCGACTCGCATCGGCCCGGATCTTTCGCACCGTCGCACCATCGTCAATCGCGTCCTGCGCTCCCGCGGCGTGCGCGCGGTGGTCGCCGCCGAGGCGCGCGAGAAGCACGACACGTTCCGCCCGGGTCTGCTGCAGGCGCGCAAGTACGCCTTCGAGATTTCCGCTAACTACTCCCACGCGTTCGTGCAGTTCGCGGAGAAGCTGCTCGGCCGCGTCTGGAACCGCGTCTACGACGGCGTGAAGTTCAATCACGGCGCCACGCTCACCGAAGTCTCCGAAGGCAACGAAGTCGTCTACGTGCCCTGCCACCGCAGCCACATGGACTACCTGCTGCTGTCGTACATCATCTACCACCAGGGTTACGCGTTGCCGCACATCGCGGCCGGCATCAACCTCAACATCCCGGTCGTGGGCCGCCTGCTGCGCAAGTGCGGCGCGTTCTTCATCCGGCGCTCGTTCGCGGGCAACGCGCTCTACACCGTCGTCTTCATGAAATACCTCGCGGCCATCATGGCCCGCGGTCACTCGATCGAGTACTTCATCGAGGGCGGCCGCTCGCGCACCGGCCGCCTGCTCTCGCCCAAGACCGGCATGCTTTCGATGACGGTGCGTAGCTTCCTGCGCGATCCGGTCCGGCCCGTCGTGTTCCTGCCGGTCTACTTCGGCTACGAGCGAATCGTCGAGGCGAACACCTACATCTCCGAGCTGTCGGGCGCGCCGAAGAAGAAGGAGAGCTGGCTCGACCTGCTGCTGTCCCTGCGGGTGCTGCGTGAGCGCTTCGGCACCGTGCACGTGAACGTGGGCGAGCCGATCCGCCTGAACGACCTGCTGGACTCGCATCTGCCGAGCTGGCGGGAGCAGAAGTTCGAGGACGACACGCGACTGCCCGCGGTGAATGCGCTGGTGGGCGAACTCGCGCGCGGGATCATGCGCGGCATCAACTCCGCCGCGGCCGTGACTCCGATCAACCTGCTCGCCACCGCGCTGCTGTCGTCACCGCGCGGCGCGTTGCCGGAAAGCGTGTTGCTCCGCCAGGTCGCGTTGTATCTGCGGCTCCTGCACGACTCTCCCTACAGCCCGCGGGTCACGGTGACCAACGCGACGCCCGCGGAAATCGTGGTCTACGGCGAATCGCTCAAGATCATCTCCCGCGTGACGCACAAGCTCGGCGACATCGTGAAGATGAGCGACGAGAGCGCGCAG
Organism: Pseudomonadota bacterium; assembly: GCA_043747835.1. GTDB lineage: Bacteria > Pseudomonadota > Gammaproteobacteria > Steroidobacterales > Steroidobacteraceae > CADEED01. The sequence goes on from JAYTOK010000117.1 coordinate 51,007, forward strand.
CTCATCGCCTACTACCGCAACAACGTACTGCATCTGTTCGCGCTGCCGTCGCTGGTGGCCTGTGCGTTCATCGGAAATTCCATGCTGCGCACGGAGGATATCCAGCGCCTCGCGTGGCGCGTGTATCCCTACGTCGCCTCCGAGCTTTTCCTGCGTTGGCGCGAAGAAGAACTCGCGCGGGTGATCGACGGAGTGCTTGCTGCGCTCGCCGAGATCGGCGTGCTGCATCCGAGCGAGGACCGTTCGGCCTGGCGGCGCCCGCCGTCCGACTCGCCGGCGGCGATGCAGCTCTCGATGCTCGCCCAGTCGACCATCCAGACCATCGAGCGTTACTACCTCGCGATCTCGCTGCTGCTCCGGGCGGGCAGCGGGACCATCAATCAGAAGACGCTCGAGCAGCAGTGCCAGCTCGCGGCCCAGCGCATGAACATGTTGTACGGCTTCAATTCGCCCGAGTTCTTCGATCGGGCGTTGTTCGAGAACTTCATCGACCTGCTGCGCGAGCGCGGTGTGATCCGGACGGGTGCCGCCGGCACCCTGGAGTTCGACGAGGTGCTCATGCGAGTGGCGGCGGACGCGCAGTTGGTGCTGTCCGAACAGATCCGCCATTCGATCCTGCAGGTCACCCAGGTCTGAGGGCCGGCGAGTCTGCTAGGGATTCCCCGAAAGACGGATTCACGCCTGTCTAGCGGACGGCCCGGAAGCTGTTGCTATACTCGCGCGCAACACGTCCGCATCACGCGTCCACGAGGGGAGCGACTTGCGGCGAATACAACACGGTTCCGGCGGTCGGGCTGCGGATACCCTCGTGACTCGCAGCCCCCGCGGTCTTCAGGGGAAATAGATGAATACACTGATCCGGCGATCCATCGTGCGTTCGCTGCCGATCGCTGCGGCGCTGGCCCTCGCGTCGCCTGCCACCTACGCCTGGGACTTCCAGAACGACGACGGCACGCTGACCGGCAGTTGGGACACCACCCTCACTTTCGGTCAGGCATGGCGCGTCGAATCGCGCGACTGCCGGCTCGTCGCAATCGCCAACGGCGGCTGCGGCCGTTCGCCGAACATCGACGACGGCAACCTCAACTACAGCACCGACATGTATTCGCGCGCCATGAAGGCATTGACCGAGCTGTCGCTCAATTACCGCGGCATCGGCGCTTTCGTGCGCGCTTCCGCGCTCTACGACGACGCGGCCGGCAATACGCAGCGCACCGAACTCTCCGACGCTTCCGAAGATCTCGTGAAGAGCTACACGCGCCTGCTCGATGCGTTCGTGTACGCGAAGTTCGATCTGGGCTCGATGGGTGCGGAGCTGCGCCTCGGTCGTCAGGCCGTGAGCTGGGGCGAGAGCACGTTCATCCAGAACGGCATCAACGTCATCAACCATTTCGACGTGTCCGCGCTGCGCGTGCCGGGCTCGGAGCTGAAAGAAGCCTTCCTGCCGCAGGAAATGGTCAACTTCAGCCTGCAGTTCAACGACAACTTCTCCGCGCAGGCCATCTACATCACGGACTGGAACGCGACGGTCCCCGAGCCCACGGGCTCGTACTTCAGCAACAATGATTTCGCCTCGACCGGCGGCTCGCGAGTGATCCTGGGCTTCGGTTCGTTCTCGGACCAGGGCGTCGACTTCACCCCGCTGGGTGGACCGAATGTCGCGAACTTCCAGAACGTGTTGCGCCTGGACACGCGCAAGCCCGAGGACGGCGGCCAGTTCGGCGTCAACCTCAAGTACTACGCGCCCAACTTCAACAACGGCACCGAGTTCGGTCTCTTCTTCCTCAACTACCACAGCCGTCTGCCGCTGATCTCCGGCCACACGGGCAACCAGGCGGGACTCGGCAATGCCTGGGGTTCGTTGAACGCGGTCGGTGCCGCGGCGCAGGCCCTCGCGGCCGGCCTGCCGCGAGCCGCCGCGATCGCGACCGCCGCGCAGTTGGGCGTGGCGCGTGCCGCTTCGCAGGGCGGCAATCTCTCGCTCGCGACCGCGACGGGTTACGCCGCGGTCGGTGCCGGCACGCAGATCGCCGGTGGCGACGTGACGGCGCAGGCGACCAACATCGCGACGCACGAGTTCGCGGTCGCCTCCGGCTACTTCACCGAGTACCCCGAAGACATCAAGCTCATCGGTCTGTCATTCAACACCCAGCTCCAGTGGGGCGGCATCGCGCTCCAAGGCGAAGTCGCTTACCGCCAGGACGTGCCGCTGCAGTTCGACGACGTCGAGTTGCTGTTCGCCGCGCTGACGCCATTCGAAGCGGGGCTCGCGACCTTGCGCGGTACACCGCTGCCGGCGACCTGTCCCGCGGGCGTGCCCGCCGCCTCGACGCTGGCGCGTTGCGGCCAGTTCGGCGCTTTCGGTCTCGATCAGGACATCCAGGGCTGGGGTCGCTACGACACCTACCAGGTGCAGTTCACTGCCACGAAGACGTTCTCGAACGTGCTCAAGGCCGCGCAAGCCGTGCTCGTCACCGAGGTCGGCTTCACGCACATCGAGGACATGCCCGACAAGCTCACCGGCGGTCCCAACGACCGCGGCCTGCGCTTCAACGGTCCGGCAACCAACGTCAGCGGCAACTTCGAGCTGCGCGGACGCCACTGCCCGACGATTTCTGCGGCGGCGTGCCTGGGCCTCAATCTCGTCGAACCGCAGAACCGCTTCGCCGACGCGACCTCCTACGGTTATCGAGTCGCCGGCCGTCTCGACTACCCAGGTCTCATGGGTCCCTGGAACGTCCTGCCGCGCTTCAGCTGGCAGCACGACGTGAAAGGCACGACGCCCGGCCCCGGCGGTAACTTCGTCGAAGGCCGTTACGGCCTCACGCTCGGCGTTTCCGCGAACCTGCAGGCGAAGTGGGAGGTCGATGCGTCGTGGACCAAGTTCGGTGGTGCCGGACGTTTCAACGACATCAACGATCGCGACTACGTCGCGGCGACTCTCAAGTACTCGTTCTGACGCCGAGGGGACTCTCATGCTGAAGAAATTCCTGCTTCCCGTTGCCGGCGTCGCCGGTCTCCTCATCGGCGTTCCGTCGTACGCCGCCGTATCCGCCGCCGAGGCCGCGAAGCTCGGTGCCGAGCTCACGCCGCTGGGCGGCGAGAAGGCCGGAAATGCGGATGGCTCGATCCCCGCCTGGGATGGCGGCATCACCTCCGCCGCGCAGGCGGGTGTCTCGAACTTCAAGCCGGGCCAGCATCACCCGGATCCATACGCCACCGACAAGCCGCTCTACACGGTCACCGCCGCGAACCTGGGGCAGTACGCGGCGAAGCTCACCGAGGGACACAAGAAGCTGCTGCAGACCTACAAGTCCACGTTCAAGATGAACGTGTACCCGACCCATCGCAGCGCCGCGGCCCCGCAGCGCATCTACGATGCGACGAAGCGCATCGCGACGACCGCGCAGCTCGCGTCCGGCGGCAACGGCATCACGAACGCGGGCGAGGGCATCCCCTTTCCGATTCCGAAGACGGGCGTCGAGGTGTTCTGGAATCACGTCGTGCGTTTCCGCGGCGATGTGATCGCGCGTCAGATCGGACAGGCACCCGTGACGGCAAGCGGCTCGTACACGATGGTGAAGTTCCGCGACGAGACGATGGTCGCGTACAGCCTCGCGGGCGCGAAGTCCGAGAATCTCAACAACACGATCGCGTATTTCATCCAGGAGACGATCGCGCCCGCGCGCCTCGCCGGTGAAGTGCTGCTCGTGCAGGAGACGCTCGACCAGTCGATCGAGAATCGCCGCGCCTGGGTCTACAACCCGGGTCAGCGCCGCGTGCGCCGCGCGCCGAACGTCGCATTCGACAATCCGGGCACGAACTCCGACAACCTGCGTACATCGGACCAGTTCGACATGTACAACGGCTCGCCCGAGCGTTACGAATGGACGCTCGTCGGCAAGAAGGAAATCCTCGTTCCTTACAACGCGTACAAGTTGAACAGCAGCGCGCTCAAGTACGACGACATCCTCAAGAAGAACCACATCAACCCCGATCACGCGCGCTACGAGCTGCACCGCGTCTGGGTCGTGGATTCGAAGCTGAAAGCCGGCAAGAGCCATCTCTACAGCCGGCGCACCCTGTACGTGGATGAGGACAGCTGGCAGATCCTCGCGGTCGACTGCTACGACAGCCGTGGCCAGCTCTATCGCGTGCAGGAAGGCCACGTGATCAACTTCTACGAAGTTCCGGCCCTGTGGACGGCACTCGAGACGGTGTACGACCTCACGAATGGCCGCTACCTAGCGCTTGGACTCGACAACGAGGAGCCGCGCAGCCGCGACTTCTCGCAGAAGCGCAGCGTCGCCGACTACCAGCCGGCCGCCCTGCAGCGGCGTGGAGTTCGCTGAAGACTTAGTTAGCGCATGAACGCGTGAACGGGCCGAGTGGACTTGAACCACTCGGCCCGTTTACTTTGTAGGTAACGAGAATTCACCGGGGGAAGGGCATGGGGTGTCGATTCGGCCTCGCGCTGGCCGCGGCGCTGGTGGGCAGCATCGCGCCAGTCGTTGGACTGGCGCAGCTCGACACGCAAGACTCCGCGAACAAACCCGCGGAAATCGCGCCGCTGTCCTCGCAATCCTTGCTGCTCGATCTCGCCGTCGCGGGCAAACGCCTCGTCGCGGTGGGTGAGCGCGGGCACGTGCTGCTCTCGGACGATCAGGGCGCGACCTGGCGCCAGGCGAAGAGCGTGCCGACGCGCGTGATGCTGACGGCGGTCTACTTCGCGGACGACAACTACGGCTGGGCCACGGGGCACGACGAAACCATCATCAACACCGTCGACGGCGGCGAAAACTGGACGCGCTCGCATTTTTCCGCGGAAGCCCAGCAACCGTTGCTGGACCTCTGGTTCGCGAATCGCGTGAGTGGAATCGCGGTCGGCGCCTACGGCGCGTACCTCACGACCAACGACGGCGGACGCAACTGGGCGAGCTCGAAGTTCGCGCCGTCCGCGAAGGGACCGACTCACGATGGCGAAGCTGCTCCGATCGAGGGTGACGTTCCGCCTGACTACCACCTCAACCGGATCGTCGGCGTCGGCAATCGTCTGTACATCGCGGCCGAAGGCGGTCAGCTCTACCGCTCCGACGATCGCGGTGCCACGTGGCGCGCGCTGCCGTCGCCTTACGAAGGCAGCTTTTTCGGTCTCGTGCCGATCCGCGGCGATGGTCTGCTCGCCTTCGGATTGCGCGGCCACCTGTTTCGCTCCGCCGATGCCGGCGAGAACTGGGTCGAGCTCCAGTCGCACACGACGGCGATGCTGACGGACGGCATCGCGGTCAACGATCTGCGCGTCGTGATCGGCGGCCTCGCGGGCGTGCTGCTCGTGTCGGGCGATGCCGGCGAGACTTTCCGGCTGACTCAACAGGAAGATCGCAAGGGTGTCGCGGCATTGCTGCCAGGACCCGCGGGGTCGGTGGTGGTCGCCGGAGAAGGCGGCGTGCGCACCATTGCCCTCAAGCAGGGGCTCGAGCCGGCCACCGGGGCGGGTAGATAGACATGGCTGGAACCGGAAAACCCGCCGACGGCAAAGTCGCGCTGACTCTCGAGCGGATCATCTTCGGCAACCGCGTCGCGATCGTCACCGCATTCCTCGTGATCACGATCGTGCTCGGCATCATCGCGGCGCGCGGCCTGCGCATCGACGCGTCGTTCACGAAGCAACTGCCGCTCAAGCACGAGTACATGCAGACTTTCGTGAAGCACCAGGCGGAGTTCGGCGGAGCGAATCGCGTGCTCATCGCGCTCGTGGCGCGTGACGGCAACATGTTCTCGCCCGGCTTCTTCGACGCGCTCAAGAAGGCGACCGACGAAGTTCTGGTGATGGACGGCATCGACCGCGGCCGTGTGCAATCGTTGTTCACGCCGAACGTGCGCTACATGGAAGTCGTCGAGGACGGCATCGAGGCCGGCAACGTCGTCGATTCGGAGTTCGTGCCGACGCCGGAAGCGCTCGACAAGGTGCGCGAGAACATCCTCAAGGCCGGCATCCGCGGCCGCCTCGTCGCCAATGATTTCTCCGGCGCGCTGGTCTCGGCGATCGTTCTCGAGAAGGACGCGACCGGCAAACTGATCGACCCCATCGAAGTCGCCCGCATGCTCGAGGAGCGCGTGCGCGACAAGATCCAGGGCAACGACGTGCTCGTGCAGGCCCATCCTTCATCCGTTCAGGGGTCCGCGATCGACGTGCACATGATCGGCTTCGCGAAGGTGGTCGGCGACATCGCCGCCGGCGCGATGTCGGTCGTCGTCTTCGCGATCGTCACGATCCTGCTCACGCTGCTCGCGGTCTGGTACTACGTGCAGTCGCTCAAGGTCGCGCTGGTGCCGATCGTCTGCTCGTTGATCGCCGTCGTCTGGCAGCTGGGTACGCTCGTCGCGCTCGGCTTCGGCATCGATCCTCTCGGGCTGCTCGTGCCCTTCCTGATCTTCGCCATTGGCGTCTCGCACGGCGTGCAGAAGATCAGTGCCGTCAAGGAAGCCGCCGTCGCGGGCGCGAGCGCGATGGATGCCGCGAAGCAGACGTTTCGCCAATTGCTGATGCCCGCGCTGATCGCGCTGCTGGCCGATCTCGTCGGCTTCATCACGATCCTGCTGATCCCCGTGCAGGTGGTGCAGGAGATGGCCGTCACGGCGAGCATCGGCGTCGCCATCGTGATCCTGACCGACCTGATCCTGCTGCCCGTGCTCGTGTCCTGGGTGGTCTGGGACGAGCAATACCGCGTGCGGGTGGAAGCCCGGCAGAAGATCCTCACGGAATACTGGCGGCGCCTCGCGCGCATCACCGAGCGCGGGCCGGCGCTCGTGATCATCGTGATCGCCGCGCTGCTCGGCGTGTTCGGTGTGTGGAAGGGCCGCGAAACGCCGATCGGCGATACGCAAACCGGCGTGCCGGAGCTGCGCGCGGATTCGCGCTACAACCGCGACAGCAACATCATCACGACCAAGTTCTCGATCGGCGTCGACATCCTCACGGTGATCGTCGAGACGACGGAGCCCGCATGCACCAGCCACAACCTCATGACGGCCGTCGACACCTTCGCGTGGAAGATGCGCAACGTCGAGGGCGTGCAGGAGGTCATGGCGCTGCCTATCGTCGCCAAGATCGCCATTGCCGGTTGGAACGAAGGTAGTTTGAAATGGCGCAACATCCCGCGCGAGCCGAACCAGCTCACGCAGTCGACGCGCTACATCGAAACCAGCACTGGCCTGTTGAACGCCGACTGCAACGTGATCCCGGTCATGCTGTTCCTGAGCGACCACAAGGCCGATACGATCGAGCGCGTCGTCGCCGAGGTGAAGGCCTGGCGGACCTTGAACCCTGTGGCTGGCGCGACCTTCAATCTCGCGACCGGCAACGTCGGCGTGATGGCCGCGACCAACGAAGAGGTCAAGGCGAAGGAATACCCGATCCTGGGCTGGGTGTTCGCGGCCGTGATCCTCATGTGCCTGCTGACCTTCCGCAGCATCCTGGGCACGGTGCTCGTGTTCCTGCCGCTCGCGCTGGTTTCCATCCTCGTCTACGCGGTGATGGCGATGGTCGGCATCGGCTTGAAGGTCAGCACGCTGCCGATGGTCGCGCTCGGCGCCGGCATCGGCGTCGACTACGGCATCTACCTCTGGAGCCGCATGCAGGAATTCCTGAATGCCGGCGACAGTGTGCGTCAGGCGTACGAGAAGACGATGCGCGTGACCGGCGCGAGCATCATCTTCACGGGCATCACGCTCGCGATCGGCGTCGTCACCTGGGTTTTCTCGCCGCTCAAGTTCCAGGCGGACATCGGCGTGATGCTCACGTTCATGTTCTTCGTGAACATGCTGGGCGCGATCATCCTGCTGCCGGCGCTCGCGGCGTGGTTCATCCGCCCGAAGGTCGGCGCTGTCGGCATCAATGACGCGGACGAGATCAAGGAGATCGCGAACGATGCCGCCGACGGCGACATCGACGGAGATTGATCTTCACCGCTAGCGGAAATTCTCACACGCAGCGTCTTGTCCAAAATCGAGGGGGATTCATGAAGCGCAGTGTTTTCGGTTCGTTGAGTGGATTGGCCGCGTGTGGACTCGCAATGGCTCAACAAACACCGCCTGCGCCCATGCCCGCGCCGGCGGACGTCAAGGTCGAAACCGTCAACATCGCGCCGGGCATCTACATGCTCGTCGGCCGCGGCGGCAATGTCGGGCTCACGGTGGGCAAGGACGGGACCGCGATCATCGACGACCAGTTCGACGACATGGCGCCGAAGCTGCGCGCCGCGATCGCAATGCTGTCCGCGCAACCCGCGAAGTTCGTCATCAACACGCACCTGCACGGCGATCACACCGGCGGCAACGACCAGTTCGGCCGCGCGGGCGCGGTGATCATCGCGCACGAGAACGTGCGCAAGCGACTCGGCAGCGACAGTGTGAATCCGTCGACCAACCAGCCGATTCCCGCGCGCGCCCGCGAGGCGTTGCCGGTCGTCACCTTCGCGGATGCAGCAAGCCTGCACTTCAACGACGACGATCTCGAGTTCACGCATCTGCCGAACGCGCACACGGAAACCGACATCGTCATTCGCTTCCGGAAGGCGAACGTGCTGCACATGGGCGACTGCTTCACCGGCGGTTTTCCGTTCATCGACGGCAACACGGGCGGCACGCTCGACGGCCTGATCCGCGGACACGAGCAGGTGCTGAAGACCGTCGACGACGCGACGAAGATCATTCGCGGCCACGGCCCGCTCGGCAACAAGGCCGAACTACAGACGTACCACGACATGCTCGTCGTCGTGCGGGACCGCGTCGCCAAGCTCGTGAAGTCCGGCAAGTCGCAGGAGGCCGTGATCGCTACGCGCCCGACGAAGGAGTTCGAAGAGAAGTACGGCGGGACGAATTTCAACGCGGAACAGTGGATAGGTCGCGCGTACGTGGATCAGAAGCGCGCGCTGGAGAATCGCAAACGGAAGGCCGGCTGACGGGATTCGCAGGACTTTCTACTCCAAACCCCGGCGCTCCCGCGACATAACGCGGCAAACCTCGGGCTTTTCGCACACAACCCGACCGTTCGTCGGCCTCCGGCTATGGACACGGAGGTCGCTGCTGGAGAGAGTGCGATGGAGTCATGGAATGACTCGACGGAGAAGCATGAAAAATTCGAAGAACACCGCGAAGTTGTTAGACCTGCCGTACGCGCCCGAAACGGACGCGTTGCTCGACGAGCTCGAGCGGAGCGGGCAGTTTCGCGTGGGTCTCGAAGCGGAGATCGACGACGTCGAGACCGAGGCTGCCAGCAACGACTACGCCTGGGGTCGCGGTTCCGGCAACGTGACGATCCAGGACTGGTGGACGACCGGCAGAGTCGCGCTGCGCGTCGGCCCCGGCATCGCGGCCGCCGATGTCATTCTCGCCCGCGTCAATGAGTCGCTCGTGTTGCGTACGCAGGATGGGCTCGATCGCGTAACGCTCGAGGGATACCTCGGGCTGATTCCCGATGCCGCCACGCTGCGCATCCTCTTCAGCGATGGCACCGAGTGGGCGGCGGGAGAAATCCTCTCGCGCATCGCGAGCTGGCTCGTGTCGGTCGAATCGGGCGCCAGTCCTCAGTAATGACCGCGCTCCCAAAAAAATCGAACTAATACGGATCGAGCGCGAAGTAGCCGACCGGTCTCCCCGTGTCGGTGTCGATCAACGCCGTCCAGAATCCCTCGCGATGCCGCACCGGCAGCCAGCGCAGCTTTTCCCTCGGGAGCTTTGCGTCGGTCACCGCGGTATCGATGTCGTTCTTCGCATCCGGCTTCTTCGCCACGAGTTGTTCCAGCGTGCCGGCCTTCTTCAAGATCTCCGGTAGCGCGGTCTCGTACGGTAGATAGAAACGCGGGCGCGTCATCTCTTCCTTGCCCGCGAGCGACTTGAACAACGCGTCCTGCTCTTCCGCTTCGGGTACGACGACGTTGACGTGACGCGGTCCTGTCCAGGGCAGCGAAGCGTATTGCGGGTCTTTTGCTGCAGCGAGTTCGTCCGGCGCGACGTCGCGCGCGGTGACTATCTCGATGCGATCCTTGAGGAAAGCCACGGCCACCGGCCGCGTGCCCGCGACGATGTAGACGCCGTACACGAGCGCTGCGATCTGTATGACGCCGACGATGGTGTAGTCGGTGATCAGCTCGCGGCGTGATTTCCGGCTGTTGTAGATCACGAGCGAGAGCAGCGGGCCGAGCGCGAGATCGCAGCCGACGACGAGCATGAACAGTTCGGTTCCGCCGATCATCGTGTGGAAGGGCGCCGGGAACCACACGAGGAAGATCAACGCCGCCGCGATGCCGGCGAGGATCGCCGTCACGACGAAGTGGATGGCAGTCGCGATCAGCTTTTCGCGCCATACGATCATGGTGGTCTCCTCAGTCGTCGAATCGCACGCGTCCGCGCATGCGTTTGGTTTTTTGCGAACGGGATTTCGTGTCGAGCCGTTTTTGCTTCGATGCGCGTGTCGGCTTCGTGGCGCGGCGTGGTTTGGGAACGACGAGCGCGCGCCGCACGAGGTCACGCAGGCGATCTTCCGCGGCGCGCCGGTTCTGCTCCTGGCTGCGCGATTCCCGCGACACGATCAACACCTCGTCGGCGTCCGTCAATCGCTGACCTGCGAGCGCTCGCAGCCGCGTCTTCACATCCTCACGCAGCGTGGCGTTGCGCCCGAGCGCGAAACGCAACTGCACCGCGGAAGCCACCTTGTTGACGTTCTGCCCGCCGGGACCCGCCGAGCGGATGGCCGTGAACTCGAGATCCGCGTCCGGAATCGCGAGCCCCGGTTTGACGACGAGGCTGGCGCTCACCGCCTGAGGTCCGGGAGGCCGGGATCCGATGCCACGATGCGCACCTCGTGTTGTTGCACGGGGATCGTAATGCCGTGTTTCTTGAACAGGCGCCAGATCTCGCGGTTGACGTCCGAGCGCACGTTGTTCACGCCGTTCATAGGATCGCGAATCCAGAAGCGCACTTCGACGCGCATGCCGTAGTTCTCGAAGCTCATGAGCCGCGAGACCGGGCCGGGCTCCTTGAGGATGCGCGGATGGTTGGCTGCCGCGTCGATCAGGACCTGTAGAGCGACCTCGGGATCGTCCTGGAAGCTGATCATCACGGGCAGGCGGATGCGGACGCGCTGGTCCGAGTAGCTCCAGTTGATGACCGAGTTGGTGATCAGGTTCTGGTTCGGAACCAGCGTCTCCACGCCGTCGCGATCGCGGACGACGATGTACCGGCCGCGCAGTTCCTGCACCCAGCCGAAGTTCTCGGTGCTCGTGCCGGTCGTGCCCGTGAAGCTGATGACGTCGCCGGGTTTGATCGACTTGTCGAGCAGCAGCACGAAGCCCGAAACGAAATTGCTGGCGATCGCCTGCAGGCCGAAACCAAGACCGATGCCGACGGCGCCGGTGAGCAGCGTCAGTGCGGTCATGTCGACGCCGGATGCGTTGACGCCGAGCAGGATGCCAATCGTGACCAGCGAGAACGTCGTGAATTTCGAGATGCCGATGCGCGTCGAGATCGCGATGCCTTCGAGCTTCATGACGCGGCGTTCGATCGTGCGCGCGATGAGGCTGGTGACGATCAGGAAGCCGACGATGAGGACGACGCTCTTGAGCAGCGCCCAGAGGCTGAACGTCGCCTTGCCGGGCAGAAGATCGATCGCGTCGAGCCGCCCCTCGACGCCGGAGAACCAGCCGAGGATCTGGAACGAGATCGCCGCCCAGCTCACGAACGTGAGACGCAGCTCCCACTTGCGTAGCCAGCTGTTCGGTCCGAGCGAAACGCTGATCATGTGCACGGCGAAGCGCGCGATGACGAGCACCGTCGCGAGGCGGAAGGCCAGATTGAGCAGGGCGACGGGCAGGTCGAACGTCGCGAACAGCGGCTGCAGCGCGAGGATCAGCACCATGGCGAGGAACGCAGGAGCCACCACCATCCCGGCGACCAGGAATCGGCGCGTCCATTGAGGCAGCCCGACACGGGTCGAGAGCGGGCGCAATCCGTTCTTCACGTAGTGCGCAAGTCCCGTTGCCAGCAAGGCCGCCATGATGATGGCGACGACCTCGGCCATGATCTCGGGGCGGGTCAGCTGGTCGAAGAGTTCTTTCAAGTGGCGTCCGGCCTCAGGCGTTCAGGTCGGGGATGAGCTCGCTTTCGAGCCGGGTGATCTGATCCTTGAGGATCAGCTTGCGCTTCTTGAGGCGCTTGAGCTGGAGCTGGTCGCAATGGAAATCGAGGGACAGCCGCGAGATGACCTCGTCGAGATCGCGGTGCGCGATGCGCAGCTCGCGCAGCTTTTCCACGTTCTTGAAAAGCTCGCGATCGACGTTGTCCTGATCTTCGATTTCGCTCATCGGCGAGCTTCGGATAAACAGTGCGTGACCGGGTCGAGGCCGACGGGAAGCTTAAGCCAGCGGCCAAGGGGATTCCACGGCACGGCCGGATCGTGGAAATCGGAGCCCATGGATGCGTGCAGATTGAATCGGCGACAGAGCCCGGCGATCCGATCGGCGTCACTGAGGCTCATTCCGGCCATGCTCGCTTCGAGCGCGACGCCGCCTTGGGCCTGGAACTCCGACACGAGATTTCGCAACGCGCCGGCGGACACCTTGTAGCGGTGCGGGTGGGCGAGGACGGGCCGGGCGCCGCTGTCGCGCAGCGCCGTCATCGCAATTGAAAATTCCGGCCATTCCGCGGGCACGTGGCCCGCACCGCCGCGGTTCAGCCACCGATCGAATGCGTCCTGCGTGTCTTTCGCATGTCCGCGTTCGACGAGAATTCGCGCGAGATGCAATCGCGTCGGGGAATGTCCGGCGGCGACCTGCGCAACCAGCTCGCGGCCGGGCAGTCGCGCGCGCCGTTCGAGTCGTTCGCCGATTTCGGTGATCCGCGCACGGCGCTTTGCGAGCACGCCATCGAGATGCCGGGCGAGCCCCGCATGCGCGGAGTCGACCTCGAGGCCGACGATGTGAATAGTTTGGCCGCGCCAGATGGCGGAGAGCTCGACGCCGGGCACGAAGCGGATGCCCGCGGTCTCGCAGGCGAGACGGGCTTCGTCGAGACCGGCCGTGGTGTCGTGATCGGTGAGCGCGAGCGTGCCGACACCGCGGGACTTCGCGCGTGCGATGAGCGCGGCCGGCGAGAGCACACCGTCGGAAAAATGGCTGTGCGTGTGGAAATCGACGAGAGGTTCGGGAAGGGAATCCATGCGGGTCGCGTATCATACGCCTCATGCATGGCTCGCCATTAACGGCCCCAAACGGGCCGAAACCCGACTGGTCGGGCATCGATACCGTTCTTCTCGATCTCGACGGCACGCTGCTGGATCAGGCTTACGACAACCACATCTGGCGCGATCTCGTGCCGCAGCGCTTCGCGGTCGCGCAAGGGCTGGAGCTCCAGGCGGCGTACGCGGAAATCGCGCGGCTTTTCGCCGAGCGCAGTCACACGCTCGATTGGTACAGCATCGACTACTGGAGTCGCGCTCTCGGTGTCGACATCGGCGCGCTGCACCGGGAGGTGCGCTCGCATGTTGCGTGGTTGCCGGGTGCGCGCGATTTCTTGCTGCGCATGCGTGCCGCCGGCAAGCGCACGGTGCTCCTCACGAATTCGCATCCGATCGCACTCGCGGTGAAGCACGAGGAGACGGGCGTGCTCGATCTGCTGGATGCGGCGGTGACGTCACACGAGTTCGGCGCGCCGAAGGAGCATCAGCAGTTCTGGGATGCAGCGCTCGCGAGATTCGGATACGACCCCGCGCGCGCGCTCTTTGCGGATGACAACACGGCGATGCTCGATGCGGCGCGCGCCGCGGGAATTCGCTGGGTCGTCGGCGTACGGCATTGGGATTCGCGCGGTTCGCGGCGCGAACATACGGCGCACCCCGCGGTCGACGCCGTCGCCGACCTCTGAAAGGTGCCGGGGAGGGGTTCTCGTGGTTACGAACTGCCAGCGCACGAATCGTGCG
>JAYTOK010000118.1:0-1831 GCA_043747835.1 Pseudomonadota bacterium
TTAAGGCAATCACGTCTTGGTCAATCAAGCTAAAGCGCAGAACGAAGCGCATGCCATCGACACCGCCGACACCACCGTTTCGAAGTTTCTCGACGCGGTATGGATGGAGCGCGGTCTCTCGGCCAATACGCTCGCCGCCTATCGTGCCGACCTGACCGCGCTCGCGCGCTGGCTGGCCGAGCGCGGCACGCCCATCATCAAGACCACCCGCGCGGATCTGCTCGGGTTCATCGCGTTTCGCGTCGAAGCGGGCGCGCGACCACGGTCCACCGCGCGCCAGCTTTCATCGTTCCGCCGTTTCTTCCGCTACTTCGTTCGCGAGGGTGTGCTGAAAGACGATCCGACGGCGCAAATAGCGATGCCGAAGATCGGCCGCTCGCTGCCGAAGTCGCTCTCCGAAGAAGAGGTCGAATCACTGCTCAACGCGCCGGCCATCGCCGATCCGCTGGGCCACCGGGACCGTACGATGCTCGAAGTGCTGTACGCCACCGGCCTGCGCGTATCGGAGCTCGTGAACCTCAAATACAACCAGATCAACACCAACCAGGGTGTCATCCGGATCCTGGGCAAGGGCAATCGCGAGCGTCTCATTCCGCTCGGCGAAGAGGCTGTGCGCTGGCTGACGGACTTCGTCCGCGCGCCGCGCAGCGAGATCCTGCTCGACCGTACGACTGACTACCTGTTCCCGACGCGCCGCGGCGATCGCATGACGCGCCAGGCCTTCTGGCACATCATCAAGCGCTACGCCCGCAAAGCCGTGATCGACAAAGAGCTGTCGCCGCACACGCTGCGTCACGCCTTTGCCACCCACCTGCTCAATCATGGCGCCGACCTGCGCGTGGTGCAGATGCTGCTCGGTCATTCGGACCTCTCGACCACGCAGATCTACACGCACGTGGCGCGCGAGCGCATGAAAGAGATGCACGGCACGCACCACCCGCGTGGCTGAACCCGCCTGAGGCGCAAGTTGCCGCGCCTCCGCGGTGAGACTCCTTCTTTGCTAAGCTTCGCGCCTCGATCCTCCGCGCGAACTTCGTTGTTTGGCCGCGGTCGAATTGTCCATCCCGACCGGCGCTATCCCGCTCAGCGAGTTTTGCCCATGAGACCCAAGACTTATCCCCTGTTGTCCACTGTGCTCATCGCGGCGTTGTTCTCGGGTGCCGCCCAAGCCGAGACGGCAGCTCCCGCCCCGGGCCCCAATGCGGCTGCCAGCAAGGCTGATCCGCGCGCTGCCATCGTCAAGAAGGTCGGCGGCGGCATCAAGCTCGAAGACGTGCGCATGTCGCCGGTCTCCGGCGTCTACGAAGTCACGCGCGACTCGGAAATCAGCTACCTGTCGAGCGACGGGCGCTACGCCATTCTGGGCGACATGATCGACCTCGATTCCGATGACAACATTTCCGAGGCGCGCCGCCGCGGAATCCGCGCGCGCATCATTGAAACCGTGCCGGAAAGCGAGATGGTCGTGTACTCGCCGAAAGATCCGAAATACACCATCACGGTGTTCACCGATATCGACTGCGGCTACTGCCGCCGTCTGCACTCCCAGATGGCCGAATACAACCGGCTGGGCATCCGCGTGCGTTACCTGTTTTTTCCGCGTTCCGGTCCCGACACCGACTCCTGGCACAAGGCCGAATCCGTGTGGTGCGCTTCGAACCGCAACGACGCCCTGACGCGCGCCAAGAACGGCGAGAGCGTCAATTCTCCCAAGTGCCCAACTGAAATCATCAAGCGTGATTTCGCGCTCGGTCAGAGGCTTAGCGTCGAAGGCACGCCGGCCATTTTTCTGCCGAGTGGCGAGATGCTGCCGGGTTATGCGCCGCCGAAT
>JAYTOK010000119.1:0-29500 GCA_043747835.1 Pseudomonadota bacterium
TAGATTCGATAACCGCTGACGCCCACGGCGTCCGTCGAGACAGCCCAGCTCAGGTCGATTCGCGTGCTGTTGATGGCTGTTGCGGCCGGCGCACCTGGCGCGGTGGGCGGTGTCGTGTCCGTGACGGGAGGGGCCGGTGTCCTGGCACTACCGGCACCCGAAGCGCTCGACACGTTGCCCGCGGCGTCAATTGCCCGAACGGTGTACGAATACGTCGTGGATGCCGCGAGGCCCGTGTCAGAGTAGTTGGCCGCGGTGACCGTCGCGTGCGGCGTCGTCGAGCCATTGCGATGGATTCGATAGCCGCTGACGCCCACGGCGTCCGTCGAGACAGCCCAGCTCAGGTCGATTCGCGTGCTGTTGACCGCCGTTGCGGCCGGCGCACCTGGCACGGTGGGCGGTGTCGTGTCAGAGCCTGGTGAAGCCGCCCGTGTCGTGGCACTCGCCGCGACCGAAGCGCCCGATACGTTGCCTGCCGCATCGATTGCCCGCACCGTGTACGAGTAGGTAGTCGATGCCGCGAGGCCCGTATCGGCGTAGTTGGTCGCAGTTTGCGTTACGAGCGGCGTGGCCGAGCCGTTGCGGAAGATTCGGTAGCCCGTTACGCCGACGTTGTCCATCGATCGGGGCCAGGCCACGGTGATCCGCGTGCTGCTGTCGGCCGAGACGAGCGGCGTACCCGGTGTGGTAGGCGGTGTCGTATCCGCGGATTGCGCATCGGCAGCGCCACTCCACGTCTGAAGAGAGATGCAGATGAGTAGGGTTACGGCGCGCTTGCGAAGTATTGGGTTCATGCCCACTCACTTCACAGGTACTCATGGGCATCAACCAGAGTCTTTGGCCGCCAACTGAGTCAACCTTTGTCCGACAGCGCTCGTGCTTGTCCGACGGCATCATGCTGCATGCGGCGCGCGTGTCAGTGGCCGAGGACTCATGTCGCTCAATGGCGACTATCTACACGATCAAGCTCAGGCGACTCGAAGCTGGTCGCGCCCGCCGCGCTTCGCTGCGTAGAGCGCTTTGTCGGCGCGCTCCAGCACGCCGTCGAGCGTATCGGTCGGGCGAACACTGGCGATGCCACACGACACGCTGACCTTGAGACCCGGACCGATGTCGGACCAATCGGTGTCGGCGATCGCACCGCGCACCCTCTCGACGAGACGAGTGCCGGCGTGCTCGTCGGCGCCTTGCAGCAGCAGCACGAATTCTTCACCGCCATAGCGGCCGATTGCGTCGGATGCCCGCAAGCACTGGCGAATGCGTTCGACCACTCGTCGCAGCACCTGATCACCGGCCAGGTGCCCGAAGCGGTCGTTGACGGATTTGAACCAGTCGAGGTCGATCATGGCGACACAGGCGGGAATGCCGCTCTTCGCCGCGCGCTTCACGGATTTCTCGATGAGCGGCAGTATGGCGCGACGACTCATCGCCCCGGTCAACGAATCGCTGGCAACCAGTAGTTCGGCGTCATGCTTGGCGCGTCCCAGGTCCGAGTTGACCTTGTGTAGCCGCATGCGAATCGCCGAGGCGTAGTAGCCCAACAGCGTCGTGCGTAGCGCGATCAGCGCGAAGGCGAAACACAGCAGCATCACCTCTATGCGACTGGGGTTGGCGATGCCCACTGATTGCTGCACCGGGAAAGTCAGCACGATCCCGACTCCGACGAACGCAACGAACCATGTGATGAGTGCCATCCGGAGTTCGATCCGCAAGCCGCCGAATGCGAACACGATGGACATGGTCCCGATGAACACGGGGGCGAGCTGCGGAGCCAATGCCATGCCCATGACCTGCGCCAGCACTGCGTACCCCATTTGCCAGGCCACGAGGTGCGGATCGTCCCTGCGCTCGACGTTGCCAAACCACTGGATGAGTGAAAACAGCACGACATGGCCGAGGCCGACCGCGCCATAGATGCCAACGACCCTGATGTCGATCGTGTCCGCCAGCGCGAATAGCCCGTAGACGATCGTGTCGATCAGGTAGCTGAATCCGATCCCGAACACGAGGATCGCGCGGTACAGGCGCCGACCTTTGTCACGGTCGAGGCCAGTGCGACGCTGCAGCTTTTCGAGCCAGATTTCGTCCAATTCGATCTGCATGGGGATTTCGGGGCACACGGGGTCGCGATGGAAAGCGCCGGTTCGCCTGGCGGTATCGACTTGCTTCGCGGGGAGCTTGAGCACGCAACGCCCGGCACGTGGGTCAAATCACGTTTTCCGCGGTACATCCTCGCGCCATTCTCCCTAGCGCCCGGCCGGACCTTCAGGGAAGAACCTGCGTCACAGCCGTGGTGACGTTGCTGCTGCCGCCCGCGACACTCGAGGTGGGAGCGCGCGAGTCATTGCTGCTGCCGCCGGCAATCGTGGACGTGGTGCCGCTCGACACATTGTTGCCGCCGCCGGACACATGCGAGAAGGCTCCGGAGGAATCATTGCGAATTCCGCCGCTGACATTCGACTGCGGGCCTGTGGCGCTGTTGCGGAATCCGCCGCTCACCGTGGCGCCCACCACGCGGGCCGAGTTCGAGCTGCCACCACTCACACTTGCGTTGCTGCCAGACGCGAGGTTGTTAGCGCCACCCAGGATGGCGGCGCCCGTCTCGGTGGCGTGATTCCCCTGGCCCGCGACCGTCACGGACAAGGAACCGCTGGCGAGATTGCCAGTGCCGCCGAGATTGGACGCGTGCAGCGCGCTGATGAAGTTGCCGCGGCCGGCAATGATGCCGCCGGCGGAGGAGTAGCTGTTCTGCGAACCCATCACCAGGTTGTGAGAGCCGTTCTTCTGCCGGACCGCGACGGCGCCGCCCGCGGAAAGACAGGTGGACTCGCTGGTGAGAGGACTGCCGTTGGTGTCTGTGGCGAGAGAGCACACGATGCGCGTGCTGGTGTTGGTTTCGTCGTAGCCAATGATCAGGTTGCCGGCGCCGTTGACGCTCTCCGTGAAATTGCTGCCGTTGACCACCTGCAGATTGACGCCGCTCAGGCGCAGCGTGCGGACACCATTGACGCTGACCACACTGATGGCGCCACGCAGCTCGATGACGTTGGCGAGCGCGGCGCGCATGTCGCTGAGCTGGCCGCGCAGCAACACATTTTCACGCTGCGCGTTTTCCACGGCCAGTTTCAACGCGTTGAAATTGCCGTTGAAGTCCTCGGCGCGCGCGCGTTCACCCGGTCTGAATTCGTGCAGCACGATCTGGGCCTGCGCGGTCTGGCAGAGAGCGAGGGCGGCGACAATGGCTGCGCCCAGAACGGTACGTGTCATGGCTCGATTCCTTTGGTGGAGACTCGAACCATGAGTAGCGACTGGCGGCCAATATGTTCCGCCTGTCCAAATTCCCGCCCACGGCACGACGGGCTCAGTCGGCAATGATCACAAATGCAGCTCCGGAGAATGCTCGGAGTTTCCGAAGTATGAGTGCAGGTAGAGAGTCGCGCGCGAAGCGGATGTCCAGAGGCGCCACCCTCGAAGAATGAAAAGGGTTGAGGAGGGCCAATCCGACGCGCTCGACGCCGCCACCGCCCTCGGCCATGATCGGTCCATGCTCACTTGCGCTCTACGGGGAGCCGTGACGGGGAGCCCATATGAGAAGTCACGTTCGACGGAAGAACTCTCTCGCGCTGCTGACGCTGGTCTCGCTACTGGGGGGCTGCGCGGATGGCACGGGCGACTACGGCGCTGAGCGCGGACCCAAGGTGGTACTCGGCTTCAGTCAGCTGGGGGCCGGAGCAAACTGGAACGCCGCCAACACAGAATCCATTCGCAATGCGGCGCGCGATGGCGGGATCGACCTGCGACTTGAAGATGCGCGTTACAGCCAGGAAAACCAGATGGCAACGCTGCGTTCCTTCGTCAGCCAGCGAGTCGATGTGATCGCCTTCTCGCCGGTGGTCGAGACCGGCTGGGAATTCGTGCTGCGCGAGATCCGGACGGCGGGGATCCCGGTGATCCTGATGGATCGAGCCATCGAGGTCAGCGACGACTCGCTGTACGTTTCGCTGGTCGGCTCGGACTTTGTCGAGGAGGGGCGCCGAGCCGGGCGCTGGCTGCTCGAGCACACCCGCGACATGCCGGGCGAGATCGCCATCGTCGAGCTGCAGGGCACAGTGGGTTCGGCGCCTGCCAACGACCGCAAGCTAGGCTTCGCCGAGGTCATTTCGGCCGACCGGCGCTACCGCATCATCCGCTCGCAGAGCGGCAACTTCGACCGTGCCCGCGCGCATGAACTCATGACGGAGTTCCTGAAGGCCGAGGGTCGCGGCATTCGCGTGCTGTTCGCGCACAGCGATACGATGGCGCTTGGCGCCATCGAGGCGATCGAAGACGCGGGATTCAAACCCGGAAGCGACATCCTGGTGATCTCGATCGAAGGCAGTCGCAAGGGACTCGAGGCCATCGTCGCCGGCAAACTCAACGTGAGCGTTGAGTGCAGTCCGCTGCTGGGGCCGCAGCTCATGGCCGTCGTCCGGGAACTCGCCGCCGGCAAACCGGTTCCCAGACGCGTGATTACGGAGGAATCTGTATTCACGCGCGAGAACGCCGCGGCGGAATTGCCCAATCGCGCGTACTAAGTCCCATCGAGTGATCGGCGCGGCGCTGCTCGGCCTGGCGGTGAGCGGCGCCGAGGCTCAAGCCGTCCGCTACCACCTGGTTCCGCGCGAAGCAGTCGAAGTCCGGCTCGGCGAGTACGGCGGCACGAACGTGGAACGCGGAGCGCGACTGCTGCGAATGTTCGCCGACGCGGGGTGCGGTGAGCACTTGTACGAACAACCCGTGAGGTCTTCGAAAGCGCCCAACGTCGTCTGCATTCTTCCGGGCACCTCCGATCGGGTCTTCATCATCGGCGCGCATTTCGACCGTGTGCCGAGGAGCGAGGGAGTCGCCGACAACTGGAGCGGCGCGGCGCTCCTGCCGTCACTCTACGAATCGGTGAAAGTCGAGCCGCGCAAGCACACCTACGTCTTCGTCGGATTTACGGACGAAGAGAGGGGCCTGGTCGGATCGCGTTTTTATGCGCGCGCCATGACTCGCGAGCAAGTGACGAAGACCGACGCGATGATCAATCTCGACACACTCGGTCTGGCACCCACCGAGGTGTGGGCTAGCCGCTCGGACAAGCGCCTCACGCAGGTGCTCATTCGCGTCGCGAAGCACCTCGCCCTGCCGCTGAGCGGCGTCAATTTCGAGAGAGTCGGCTCGACGGATTCGGAGTCGTTCAAGGCAAGGAAGATTCCCAGGATCACGATCCACTCGCTGACTCAGAAGAGCGAGGACGCGGGGATTCTGCACTCGAGGAAAGACAAACTCTCCGCCATGAACCTGGATGACTACTACGACACTTACCGCCTGCTTGCGGTGTATCTGGCGTACCTGGACCAGATCCTCGATGAATTGGAAACCACCACCGTCGCAACGCCGTAGCCGCTCTTCAGCGCGGATGGCGATCACGCCACGCCGGATATTCCTCGTTCAACAGCGCCGCGGGCCAGGTTCCGAACCATGCGTAGCCGCTGCGCCGCTCGGGATGTACTTCCGAAAAGTTCTTCACGCGCACACTGTCCCGGTTCGCGAGCACGATGCTGTTGTCCTGCAGATCGTAGAAGCGCGCCCATAACGGCGGCGCATCTGCGTCATCCACCAATCGGTGGTCGAACGTCGCGACGTGGTACTGATACTGAACTGGCTTCTCGAGCGTGACCTTCTCGAGCCGGACTCCTTTGATCTGCGAGAGACGTAGCCAGGCAACCGCGCTTTCGATCGCATTGATCTGTGCGGCGCTGGGCTGCTGGATACTCATCAGGTAGCGCAGCATTTCGACCGTTTCCTGCGACACGATGGACGGCAGCTCGAACGCGCGGCCCTGTGCGGGCTGCAGCGTTTGCGGATCGTATTGCCCTGCCCAGCCCGTGAGCTGTCCGTTCTGAACGACCTGCAGTTTCAACACGCACTCATCACCGCGGTCGAGCGCTGCCTTAGCCCGTGCGCGTGTCGCCGGATCGATATACCCAAACGGTTCGGCACCCGCGGAGACCTTGCGCAGCAACCGCAACAGCCCCGATGTCACTTCGTCCGCGATCGTGATGTAACGGTGGTAGCTAGAGGTGCCGGGAACCGTGTGCGGCCACCCGCCGCAGCCCGCGATCTGTTGCGCGAGCGCGTAGTCGAGTCCTCGCGCAGCGGCATCGCGATAGGCGGCCTTGCGTGTCTGCCCGAACGTCGCCGCGAGGTACTCGATCTGGGAGTAGATGTTTCGATTGTCGAAGCTGCCGGTGGCCTGCGACTTCTCGGCGATGAGCGCGGCTTTTTCCGTGGTGTCGAGGATTCGCGCGGGATCGCGATTCTCGATCCAGCCACCGTTGTCACGTTGGTAGAGCAGAAGGTTGTCGGCGATCTCGGGTGTCTGCTGCGGCTGGTAGCGCGCGTAGCCGGTGCCGTGGCGATCTTGCCAGTGCTTGATGCCGTCGCTGAATGCTGCGAGCGATATGGGTTCGTTCTTCGTAGCGGCGTGCGCCATCGGATTGCATGCGAGCAACATCAGTGCGGCGGCGGCGATTCGGACTTTGCTCATGCGATACACCCGCTTCAATCCTGTTGGACGGACGGCGGCGAGTCATAGCAGGTCTCCAGGCAGGCTGTCACCCGGCACTGCCCACTCCCGCCGAGAATTGAATAGACTTCCCGTTGGTTCCGGGATGTAGGCCGTGCACGCGGACAAAATCATGCAAGACGTGCGCGGATGAGCAACTGGCTACCGAACGTGCGCCGGGGATTTCAGGTCGCGCTCGGCGTGTTGCTCCTGGCTGTTGTCTGGTGGCCGGGAATGAACTACTTCGGCTTCTGCCACGCGAGCGGCCGCTTTTTGACGGATCGGGAAAAGATCGATGCCGCGATCGAGGATGCGATCGCGCCGTATCCGCCACCGCTCGCAAGCCTCGGAAACTATCCACCAACAGAGCCGATTCCGTACGCGAGCATCGCCGAGTTCCGGCGCCTCAATCCGGACTGCTGCACGCTTTCGAAGAGCGCGCGCAAAGCGCCTGACGTCTCGTTCCTCTCACGAATCAAGGGGACGAACTCGACTTACGTGCTGGTGAATTTTCTCGTGAGGTTCCGGGACGAGCACGGCAACCCGCTCTCCGAACCCGCCAGAACCTTCAGCGCGATCACCAACTGCGGTCACGCGTGGTCCGGATACTGACGGCCGTCGCCAAACAATAGCCCTCCGGTCTCCCGACGGGAATCTTCTATCTAGTCGCCGTTGCGCGCCGCACCGGGAGTCGATCGGACGCCAGGTTCACGTACATGCGGTCATTCACCACCACCGCATCGAGCTTCTGTTCGCCTGCATACCTCGCAAGATCGCTCGACCGATTGATGAATCCCTTCCCGAGAAAGTTCAGCGACGTATTGCACGCCACACCGAACCCGCTGGCCTTTCTCATCTCGCTCAGCAATGCGTACGTATTCCGATCCTGCGATTCGTTGACGGTTTGAACGCGCGCCGTACCATCGAGATGCGTCGTGGCACGCAATTCGGGCGAGCTGACGTTCTGGAAGTACAGCATGTGCGGGCTCGATCCTCTCCAGTCGAAATGCTCGCTGACCGTCTCCTCCAGACACACCGGCGCGACGGGTCGGAAAGCCTCGCGTTTCTTGATGGCATTGAGGCGATCCCGGATTTCGGTCCGGAACGGCGCGGCGATCAGCGAGCGATGACACAGCGCTCGTGGCCCCATTTCGTAGCGGCCCTGCACCCAGGCGATGACCCAATCGCGCTCCAGCATTCCCTCACACAGCGACTGCAGGTCGATCTCCCGCTCACGGAAGCCTCGCTCTGCCAGATGTCCATTCTCTTCCACGAAATCTTCGCCTGCGTAAACATCCCAGCGCAGCTTCATGCGGCCGGTCTTGATGTAGTTGACCGCGGCGGCCACGCCGATCGCTATCCCGCAATCGCTCGGCACCGGCGGCACGAAGACCGAGCTGAACAAGCCGCAGTTGCGCCACTGCGTATTCCAGTCGCAGTTCAACGCGCAACCGCCGGCAATCAGCAATGGCAGCTTTCGACTGACATTGCGCTGCGCAACTGCGAAGAAGCGATTGAAGATGCCGTCTTGCAGCGCCTTGCAGAGCGCGACGAACTCAGGGCTATCGACGGCTTTGCCGTCCAGATACGAAAGCTCGCGATAGAGCAGGTCGAGATCGCCATTGAGCGAGATTCGTTCGTGACGGGCATGGGTCACGAACGAATCGAGCAGTAGATCGGTGATGCGTTGCAGCTCCGGCTGCCGCACGTCGCTCGGGCGCGCGAGACCGGCGAGCGCCATGATCTTGCCGGCCGCCGAATGACCGTAGATGCCGTCCCTGCCGGTCGCATGAAAAGGAAAGGAGTAACGGACACCCACGTAGTCCATGACTTCGAGCTTGGAGACGAGGAAGTTCTTGTCGACGTGATAGAGACGACCGAGGTAGCCCTCCCAGACGAGGGCGAAGAACTCCTGCCCTTCCGGCAGATCGCTGAGCGCGTACGCGCATGCGATGTGCGCAAGCTCGTGCGGCACCGACGCATATTCGAATTCGCGCCCGGCGGCCGAGGCGCGGCTCCAGAGGATCTCGTCCAGACTGATGCCGTGATACTCGAGCAGGTTGGTGTCCATCGATCGGCTATCGCTGCAGACGACGGAAGGATTGGTTTGCCAACGATCCAGAATGGATCGGAGGTCGGAAGGATCGAGAAGCGCGTGGCGGTCGCCCGAGTCCTTCTCCCCTTCGATTGAATATCGCAGCACGCCGTTCTCGATGCAGCACACCGCGCCGTCGTGTCCCGCCGCCTTGTATCCCACGATACTCATACCGCTTTCCGTTTGAAGTCCACGACCCGCGACGCCTTACCGGGTGTCGCATAGCGGCGGATGCCGCGCACGCGCCAGGCGCCCGGCAGATAGACGGCGCAAAGCTTGCGCACGAGGTTGCGCGCTTCGCCGCCGAACGGCGCGACGAAGTCGACCAGCCACAGCTGATCGCCCTCGTTCCATTCGCCGATATCCATCCGGTAGTTCGGGTCCGCGAGCATCGATTGCGCCACCTCGTCGGTGACGAAGGCCCAGGTGGCGAATGCCACGGGCGAGCCTTTGGAGTTATAGAGGAATCCGATCTGATTCAAGCGCACCGCCGGCCACAGATCGATGCCAAGAGGCTGCAACGTCTCGGTGCGACGCGATGAACTCGTCAACACGCGAACGGCGTGGCCGAAATTCGCGGAGAGCTGCCGCTCGAACTCGCTCTCGGGGTAGTCGATGTTCTTGCTGATATCCACTGACGTTCAGCCGGCGGCGCGCAATCGCGGCAATGGCGCCGACGTGAGCCGCGAACGATCGAGATTGAAGTCGATTTCGCGCGCGATGTGCTGCCGGACGAGCTGCGGTGCATCGCTCCGGCCGGCGAGCCGCTCGATGCGTCGTGCGCGACGATTGGCTGCGTCGTAAGTCAGCAGCGCGCGCGGCCGGAAAAACTCGGCCGCCCGACGCAGGCTCACGTCACCCAGTTCCTGCGAGGCTTCCGCGGCGCGAATCGCCGCCAGCAACTGCGCCTCGGCCGCCTGCTCGTGGGCCGCTCCCGGGCGCGTCGCCGCGCGTCCCGTGAAGGCGTCGTGAATCCAGCGGCAGTCACTCGCGACATCCACTCCCGTGCGTGCCGCCTGCTGGCAGCGGTAGTAGGCCTCGATGCCGGCCACGAGCTCGCGCGCGGGCGCCGTGTCGCTCTTCGTTTGCGCGCCAAACCCCGCAAGACACGCGTCCAGAAAGCTCGCGCGCTCGAGCGCCACGAGCTCACGTAGATAGGGGCGCGGATCGAGGCCGGCCAACGCCTGCGGCGCGTACTTGCCGAAGAAGCCGGCCACGGAGATGAACGTCGAGCGCAACTGCTCGATTTCCCCGCCGAAGCATTCGCCGGCGAGACCGATGGTGCGACGCCAATTCGGCACCGCGCGGAACGAACCGAAGTCCACCAGTGCGCCGTCGATCGATACATTCGATGACAGGAAGCGGCCCTGCCAGAGCCGGCGCGCTCGCGCCACGCCGATTTGCTGCGCGAAGCGCCGGAACATCTCGAGTAGTGAGGGATAGGCCATGGGCACCGCCACGGCCGCACGCGTGGCATCGCGCACCCGCAGCGCGTCCCGGAGCTGTGCGGAATCGCGATACCCGCCCGTGCCGAAGAAAATGCTGCGTTCGAAATGCGCGGGCCGGATGAACTGGGGCCGAACAACAATAGCGGCACGGCGTGCCTCGGCGCTCTCCCCATAGGGGAAGTCGAAGCCGGCATCGATGATCGCCACGGTCGGCACCGCGCCCCACGGCAACTCATGATTGGCAATCTCGGCATTGACGGTCTCGCGGATGGCCTCGCCCACCGACATGCGTCCGTTCTTGTGATAGATGTCGACTTCCTCGGCGACCAACGGCGTCTTGCCAACGCCCTTGGCGATGAACCCGTCCTTGCTGCCGCAGCGGCCGCTGCCGCCATGCAGCGCGCCGCCGGTGCCACCATAACGGTCGGCGTACAAACTGTGTTGGCAGGCGCTCGTGCCTGGCAGATCGGAAACCCGTGAGGTCACGGCAAAATCGCGCAGCATGCGTGCCGCGAAGGAAGCGCGCGCCTGGCTTTCATTCGGCGCCATGCCGGCCTCGATCAACCAACGCTCGTTCAGCCACAGCAGACGCGCGTTTGGCAGGCGGCGCACCTCGAAGGGCACGGCGATGTGCTCGCCCAACACCAACAGATCAAGTGCGGCCGGATCGAGCGGGATCATGTCCACCACCCTCGCCGCACGCACGATTGCGCATTGCCTCCCCGGTAGTTAGCATCGCCCGCCTTGTGGAAGGCATAAGACGAGTGGCGCCCCTGCGCGTGGTACAGGGCCGGATTGAGACCGAACATGGCGCGGTGGCCCAGCTGCGCGGCATGTCGCTGTTCTGGAGCCAGTGGATGCCGCAGTTCTACAACGCAGCGGCGGTGCGCTGGCTGCGTGACGACTGGCGGGTCGATGTCGTGCGCGCTGCCATGGGCGTGCATCGCGGCGGCTATCTCGAGCATCCGCGCCGCGAAGCGGCCAAAGTGCGCGCCGTCATCGAGGCGGCCATCGACGCAGGTCTCTACGTGATCGTCGACTGGCACGCGCATCTGCAGGCACGCGAGGGAGCGTGCCGTTTCTTCGCGCACATCGCGCGCGAATACGCGCGCTATCCCAACATCATCTACGAAACCTGGAACGAGCCGGACAGTCGTTACGACTGGGCCAGAAGCATCAAGCCTTACCACGAGCGCGTCATCTCGAGCATTCGCGAACACGACGAGCACAACCTCATTGTCGCGGGCACCCCGCACTGGTCGCACCGCGTGGATATCGCGGCCGCGGATCCCCTGGCACTGCCGAACGTCGCCTACTCGCTGCACTTCTATGCGGGCTCGAATGCGCACAGCTTGCGCACGGTTGCCACGGCCGCCCTGCGCCGCGGCATCGCGCTCATGGTCACCGAATGGGGAACCTGCCGCGCCGACGCCACGGGCCCGGTCGCTGAAGAAGAATGCCGGCGCTGGTTCGACTTTCTCGAACAAGAGAAACTGGGCTATGTGAATTGGGCGATCGCCGACAAGGCCGAGACGGCGGCAGCGCTGCTGCCGAACGCGCAGGCGGTTGGCGGATGGAGCGAAACGGAGCTGTCGGCATCCGGCCGCTTCGTGCGCGACCAGCTGCGCCGCATGAGCACGCGCTGAATCGCTCACGCGCGCTGCGCGACGCGACCGTGCAGGCGGTCGTCGCGGACCGTCTCGATGCGGCCGTGGTTCACCTTCAACACGCGTGAGGCACGCTCGATGAGCGCCGGCCGATGCGCGATCACGATGCGCGTGATGGGCATCGCGGCAATCATGTTGGCGATCAGCTCTTCGGTGGCCGGGTCGAGGTTCGCCGTGCCTTCGTCCAGCAGCAACATCTTCGGCTGGCGATACAGCGCGCGCGCCAACAGGATGCGCTGCCGTTGCCCGCCCGAGAGGCTCGATCCCATGTCGCCGACCAGGGTGAGATATTTCATCGGCATGCTCTCGATGTCCTGACTCACGGACGCGGACGCGGCCGCCTCGACCACCCGCGCCATGTCGATGTCCGGATCGAAGAAAGAGATATTGTCGGCGAGCGATCCGGAGAACAATTGGTCGTCCTGCCGCACGACGCCGATGTACGCGCGCCACGCCTGCCACAGCGCCGGCGTTGCGGGCTCGCCGTTGAGCAGTATCGCTCCTGCGGTGGGCTGCTGCAGGCCTAACAACAATTTGAACAGCGTGGTCTTGCCGCCGCCGGTCGCGCCTGTGATCGCGACGAATTCGCCGGCCTGGATTTCGAGGCTGACCTTCTCGAGCACCACGGGATCGGTCGCGCCGTAGCGAAACGAAACCTCCGACATCACGATGCTGCCCTCGAGCTCCGCATCGACCTCGCTGCCCGGCGCCAC
This sequence comes from Pseudomonadota bacterium, assembly GCA_043747835.1. GTDB lineage: Bacteria > Pseudomonadota > Gammaproteobacteria > Steroidobacterales > Steroidobacteraceae > CADEED01. Next base: position 12,513 of record JAYTOK010000119.1, read on the forward strand.
TTCCGGCTTCTCGAGCACGAAGTCGGCGAGACGCTCGGCGTACAGCGAAAGCATGCCGAACTGCGATGCGCGCGAGATGAGCATGAGCACGCGGTCGGTGAAAATGGCGCGGAATGCCAGGAACGAATACAGCATGCCGAGCGAAAAGCCCTGCGACTTCATGATGCTCATCGCGCCCAGGTAGAGAATCGCGATGAATTGCAGGCCGAACAACACCTCCTCGACGAACTTGAGTCGGGTCTGCAAGCGCGTGAGCGCCATCGATTCGTTGTAGCTGCGGCCGAACAGATTGCGCCAGCTACTCTCGCGCACCGCCTCGCCAGCCATGAGCTTGAGCGGCACTACGCCGCGAATCGATTCCATGAGATAGCTCTGCTCGGTCGCGGATGCGGTGATCGACCTCTCCGTCAGCCGGCGGACCGCCGGATAGGTGATCGCGATGAGCCCGGCGTACGCCAACACCGTGACGCCGATGATGGCCGCCATGCTCGGCGAGTACATCACCAGCACGATGGCCGCGAGCATGGCCATGGAGCCGTCGATGACGGCGGACAGCAGTCCCTGCGTGAGCGCTTCCTGAATCTGGCGGATGGAACCGAGGCGCGACAGGATGTCGCCCAGGTGGCGCTTCTCGAAGAAGCTCGCCGACAGCCGGATGAGATGGCGGAAGAGGTTACCGGCCACCTGGAGCACGAGCTGCGAGCCCAGCAGCTGCAGCGTCCAGTTGCGCAGACCGCCAATCACGGCATTGAGCACCGTGAGTCCCCCGAACCCGATCGCCACGATGAGCAGTATGCCGGCGTCGTTGCCATCGATGGCCTTGTCGACCACGATCTGCATCTGGAAGGGCAGCACGAACGACACCAGCTGCAATCCCACGGACAACAGCAGCACATACGAAATGGCGAGCCGATGGCCCGACATGCGCGACAGGAGGTCCGTGATGCGAAATCGTTGGCGCTCCTGGATCTTCTCGAAACCCTCGGAAGGCGCAAGCTCGAGCACCACGCCGGTGAAGTGATTGGAAAATTCCTGCAGCGACAGTTTCACTTTGCCGCGGCTCGGATCGTGGATGGTGGCCGAGTTGCGGGAGACGGATTCGAGCACCACGAAGTGGTTCATGTCCCAATGGATGATGGCTGGCAGTACGATGCGATCGAGCGCGCTCATCTCCACGCGCAGCGCGCGCGTCGCCAAACCGAGGTGGTCGGCAAGCTTCATGACGCCGCGCAGACTGGCACCCGACATGGAAGTCGAGAAACGCTGCCGTAGTGTGCTCAGGTCGACCTCGTGGCCGTGATAGCCCGCGACCATGGCGAGACAGGCAAGGCCGCATTCCGCAAGCTCCGTGGACAGCACCACGGGTAGCTCGGATTTCATGAGCGCGCACCGAGCGCGTACAACGGTTCGAACAGCCATTCGAGCAATGAACGCCGCTCGATGAGGATCTCGCCCGTCAACGACATGCCGGGCCGCAACGCGATGCGCTCGCCGAAGGCTTGCACGTAGTCCCGTTCCAGCGCGACCCGCGCGCGATAAAGCCCATCGGCCGCGGGCAGCAGGGAAATCGACACGATCTTCCCCTGGCCCTGGCCGAGTTTGCGATCGGGAAAGGCGTCATAGCGCAGGCGCACGTGCTGCCCGTGCTTGATGAAGCCGATGGACGTGGGCGCGATCCGCAACTGCGCTTCGAGTTGGCCCTGTGCGGGAAGTAGTTCGACCAAGACCTGGCCGACGCTGACTTCCTGGCCGATGCTGGCATGCAAAACGCCGACGACCAGATCCGTCGGCGCCAGAAGCGCGGCGCCGGCATCCTGGGCTCCCTGTGCCTCGACCAGAGTCAGCAGCCGCTGCCCGGCCACCACGGGCTCGCCATCCCGCACCCAAACCTGCCCCACTCTCGCCGCACGATGGCTGCTGAGGCGCACGGTACCCTCGGCGAACTCCAGCGCACCTGCGGCCGGCTGCTTGACGTCATAGTCGATCATGGCCGCGGCCACCAACACGGCGATGGCGAGCGCCGCGCTGATGAAACCCAGCACGAGCCAGGGCGAACGGAGTTTGAGGAACACCTCCCCTTGCAAACGGGCGGCTTGAAATCTCACCGCCTCATTGCGGAACAAGGGCGTAGTGGGCGCTGCGGCCTCCGATTGCATGATTGCTTCTGTGTCAGCGGGGCGCAATTCGTGACACCCCGTCATGCAAAGGCCAGCGTCTCCGCCAAGCACGCCACCTCGGTGGCCGCGCAGCGTTGCCGGATGTCGCGCGCGGCGATCGCGAGCCGCTCGCGCAGCGTCTGGTCGGCGAGCGTGGCGCGGCACAGATCTACGATCGCCGCATCGGCCACGCGATGCGAAAGCACCACGCCCCCCAGCCTCAACGCCGCGATGCGCATGGCATTGTCGGGCTGGTCGAAGGCTTTCGGGATCACGATCTGCGGAATACCGGCGCGTAGCGCCTGGGCGGTGGTGCCAATGCCGCCGTGATGAACCAGCAGGCGCGCCTGGGGCAGCAGCGCCCCGAGATCCACATAGCGACGGCACAGGATGTTCGCGGCCTGCGGTTGTGCATGCTCATGCGTCTCGGCACTCAGGAAAATGCCGGGCGCGGCCAGCGCCCGGCACACTTCGCTCGCCATGCGAAAGAAGGCCTGCGTGTCCGTCACGCCGGTGCCCGGCGTGAACACCACTGGTGATCCGCGCTCCGCAAGAAAACCGCGCAGTTCGGCGTCGAGCTCGCCGGCCGGCGTGAATGCAAAGCCCGCGAAGCGGCAATTGGCCGGCCAGTCGGATTGCGGCATCGCGAACCACTGCGGGCACAGCAGCAGCAACACATCCTCGGTGCGATTGGTTTCTCCCAATCCCACCGGCCGCAGGCCGTGCGCGCGGCGGTAGGCATTCGTCACGCGCCGATAGCGCCCGAGCATCTCCGTGGTGCGATAAATCCAGGGGATGAGGGTGCTCCTGGCGAGCGCGCCCCATCGACCCTGCGCGAGTCTGGTCAGCGGCCAGGCCGGGCGCTGCACCGAGCGGATGGCCGAGGGTTGCAGCGCAACCTTGATATGGCGCAGCCCTAACTTCTCCGCCGCGCATTGCGCGCCGAGCATGCCCGCCTTGAACAACACCACGACCTCGGCGCCGCGCGCCACGCGCTGCTCTATGTGGCGGAAAGACTCGCGGAAGGACGGCACCACATTGCTGTGAAAAAACGCGAAGTTATCGCGGCCGCTCTGCGGCGGATCGCGCGGGGCGATGGCCGCGAATCCGGCACCACAGGCCGCGGCCTGATCCCGCCAGTGTTCGTTGGAGAGAATCGTGACGGGGTGCCCGCGCGCGGCCAAAGCTGAGCCGATCGCCAGGAAAGGCGAGATATCTCCTTGAGTTCCCAAACTACAGAGCACGAATTCGCGCTCCCGGTTCGGCATGGACATGCGACCTCCATACGCTTGTGTCACGAATAGTAGTTTGGTGACAGACAGCGCATGACAGGGACCAGCTGCGGGGGCTCGCTTGACGGGGAATACCGAAAAAAAACGCGCACGCCATGGGGCGCCCGGCGAGATTACGACCTCCGCATCGTTTGTCTCGTCGGACAACGTGTTGCTGGCGCTCGCGCCATTGGACCGGCCGCTCGTCATCGGCCAACGCGGACTTGCCGAGCTGCTCGGCGATCTCTCGGTGGCAACAGATGATTTGAGCTCATGACCGCTCTTCGGACCACAACTAACCACCCGGAGTGATGTAGATGGCGGTGCTGATCGTTTCCATGCCCAACGACTACGAGTCGGTTGCGGTGCAATGGGCATTGCGCAAGCTCGGCACGGACTGCGACATCGTTTACACCACCGATCTCGCCGGCGGCGCCGAATGGTCGTTCCGCCCGGATGCGCCTGACAGGCTCGACACCGAGTATCGCGACACGAGTCAGAGCTTCGATTTCCAGCGCTACTCGGCCATCTGGATGCGCCGGCCCAATGTCGTCATCCCGCGACCGACACTCACCGATCGCTTCGAGCAATCCGCCGCCGAACGCGACTGCTCGCAATTCATGCGGTCGATGTTCGCGCGTATCGAGCGCGGCAAGTTCGTCGCCAGCCGCTTCGATGCCATGCGCACCTGTAACTCCAAGCCCTTCCAGTTCAGCGTGGCACGCGAGGTCGGTCTGCCGTTGCCGCCGACGCTCATCAGCAACTCACCGCAGCGCATCCTGAGTTTCTTCCACGAGCACGGGCAACGGATGGTCTACAAGCCGCTGGCGGCCAATGCCTTTCCGCTCGCCAATGGCAACATGACATTCGCGCCGACCACGCTCATCGAGGATGAGGCGCTGCTGCGCGACAATGACCTATCTTCTGCACCGGGCATCTGCCAGGCCGCCATCGAGAAGGCGGCCGAGATCCGCGTCACCATCTTGGGGCGTAGTGTGTTCGCCCTCGAAAAGACCTTTCCGCACCGCTCCGCCGCATTGCACATCGACTGGCGCGGCATGCACAACGGCGCGGTCTATCGGGAGCACACCCTGCCCGAGCCAATCATCGAACAGAGCGTGCGCCTGCTGCGCGAGCTTGGCCTCGTCATGGGCATGTTCGATTTTCTCCTGGACCGCGAGGGCAACTACCACTTCCTCGAAGTGAACCCGCAGGGGCAATTCCTGTGGGCGGACCAGCTCGCGGGTGTGCAGCTGAATCAACTCGAAGGCATGGCGCAGTTCCTGATCTCGAAGGATCCCGACTTCCGCTATACGCGTGCGGACCGGGTGTCCTGTGCCGAATACGACACGCACGGAGATCGCATATCGGTTCGCGCGCGCGAGCAGGCAGAGCACCACGGCGATGTGCTCACGTTTCATCACGGCGCGGTGAGCTTCCCCGTCTTTGAACCGGTGGCGTTGTCCGCGGAGCTCAACGGACGCGCCGAACTACCGCGCGTCGGCGTCGCGCCCATGGCCGCCGGTGGTGACGCCCGCATCACCATTCCGTGATCCTGACATTCGGTTTTCGTTCACTGCCCAGGCAGTGGATGGACAACGCGGGCGGGAATCTTCTACCGCCTCTTCATCTTGCAAGAAACCAAGGAGAAATCATGTCATTGCTTCAAAAGACCATTGCCGAGCTACGTGAGCTGCAGCACGAGGAAATCGATCTCGTGGGTGGCGGCATCCCCGGCCCGACGGGGGAGCCCACCTTCTGCCCCACGGTGTCGTTGGTGCAGAACAGCGGCACTACGTATGTCTCGGACGACGGCAGCGGCGACTTCTACACCGACTACAACATGTCCTGATCGTCCTCTGGCGGCATCGGGGCGAATGCGCTCCGATGCCGTCTTGCCCGGCAACTCACCCGCTGTCGTTGCGCACCCGCTTCACGCGCTTGCGGTAATCGCTCACGTTGTTCCCCTCGATGCGCGAATCCGGCGTGCCGTTGTTGGTACCGATCTTGCTGTCGGACCCGGTCACGGGCTTCGCGTCGACCTTGGTCTCGCGCTCGAACGCTTGCGACTTGTCGGTGTTGCGGTAGTAGCGGAACAGCATCCAGTAGAGGCCGACGCCGCCGGCCGGACCGAGGAGTAGTAAGGCCAGACTGCTGTCGTCGCTCATGTCAGGATCCAGATTGCGATGCCTTCGAGGAACGTGCCGACGGTGAGCGCGGCGAGGATCAGCTTCCACTGTTGCACGGGCACGCTGCCCATCGTCTCACCGGTGCGCCCATTCACGGCGATGTAGTGCAGGATGCCGCCACTCTCGCTCGGCTGGTGATAGGAGTACAGCCACACGGGAAGGTACATCGACACCCAGCGCGTGCCGTGCACATCGAGACCTTCCTGCTCCCACCGCACGCCGCGGCCGTAACGGCCGACCGAGCCCTCGACCTGCGCACGGACGATCGACAGCAGTTGGTCGACGAGCCGCGGTTGCAGGTGCGCCACGTTTTGGTCGCGCTTCTCCGACGAGCAGCCCCGCAGGTACGACGCGTTCCACTTCACCGCGTTCTTCGTGTCGAACGGCAGGATCGTGTTGATGATGTTGTTGGTGTTGACGCGCGTGTCGAGGTTGCCGCGTTCGCGCGAGGATTCGAGCGCGAGGTCGTCCACGGTGAAGTCCACGTGGCGAGCGACCTGGTACACGTCGGCGTCGTAGTAAGTTTTCTTGTTGTTGCCGGTGCCGCGCGTGTAGCGGCGCGTCTCGACCTCGCCCTTGCCGGCGACGTCGGCGCTCGCCTTGCCGTCGACGATCATGTATGGCAGGTAGACAGGGAGAACGTTCTCGGGCGTGAACTCTTCCTTGAACGCTTTCAGCGCGAACATCCTGCGCTTGTCGACGAACTGGCGGATGCGCGCGACCGCGTCGTCCTTCTTGATGTGGAAAGGCAGTACGGCATCGGGCACGGCGCCGTTCGGCACCTGCTGATTCACACCGAGCACATGGCGGCACCAGTGGCAGCGCGCCGTCATTTCGGTCTCGGTATTGATGGTCACCTCGGCGCCGCAGCCGTTGCACTTGAACGTGCGCAGCACGGCCTCGTCCGCCGCGATGTCGCGCGCCGCCGAGGCGATGATCGTGCCCTCGAGCTGGTCGTGTCCTTCACCGAAGCCGAACTGTTCCTCGACGCGCTCGCCGCGCCACTCGTGGCGGCAGAACGCGCAGACAAGCAGGTCGGTGCCGGGCTTCTGGCGGACGTCCGTCGCGCTGCACTTGGGGCAGTGGTTGGCGCCGTCCTTCAGCTCTGCGGCCGACGTGTCGATCGCGACGGGATCCGGCTTCAGCAGCTCCTCGCGGATCGGTGGCGGGAGCGAATAGGGGTCGACGCCCAGTTCGCCCGGCCGTGGCGGCACGTCCTGCGGGGATCCGGGACCCGTGTACTTCGGCCGCCCGGGTGGCGGCGAGTTCGAGTTCGACATTCGCCGCGCGCCTAGAGGCCCAGTGCCTTCGCCTTCAGCGCGTCGTAGTCAGCCTGCGTTATCAGGCCAAGTTCGAGCATTTCCTTCGCCTTCTTGAGCTTCGCGATGCTGTCGTCGGCCGCGGGCGCGACGGGTTGCTGCATCCCGCCCACCCCCATCATGCCGCTCGCCATGCCGATTCCGACGAGACCGGCCGCGCCGCCGCTCTCGCCTGCCGACTGGATTCCCTGCGCGACGCTGGCCTGCAGGTTCGAGTTGCCGCGCGAGCCGGCGAGTGCGTCGGCGCGCTGCACCGTCTTCAGCAGCTCCTTCGTGTTCGCGTCGTACTCGATGGAGACGATCGCCACCTTGACGATCGCGAGACCGCGATCGGAGCGCCACTGGTAGGCGGTTTCCACCGCCTGCGACAGGCTCTTCGCGAAACCGATCGAGTCCTGCTGCAATTTCGTGATGCGATTGCCCTTGCCGGGATCGTTCGTGTAGAGGCTGAACGCAGGCGCGAGCGAACCGACCACCTCGTTGAAGAGCTGACCCGCGGCCGCGTTGTCCATGTCCGTGAAGTCGAACACCTGGCCGACCTGTAGATACGAGGCCGGCACGAATTGTTTGACGAACAAGATCGGGTCGACAATCTTCAGCGTGTACGAGCCGCGCGTCACCGCGCCGACCTGCGTGTTGAGGAAGCCGTCGTCCCAGTAGATCTCGGATTGCGTGCCGAAGCGGTTGTCAGGCAGCTCTTTGAGCGAAACGAAGAACGCCGCCTGTTGCGAGCCGGGCTGGCCGCCGAACTTGAAGCGCTCCCAGCTCTGCTTGATGAGCGAGCTGACGAAGTCGTCGCCGGCGAAGATCGACTTCGAGTTGACGTCGTTCGATTGCCAGATGTAGCCACCCGGTTCGGACGCGAAGCCGGTGATCGCGCCATCCTGAAACAGGAGCAGCCCGTAGCCTTCGGGCACGACGACCTTCGAGCCGTTCGAGATGATGTTCGAGGAGCCCTTCGTGTTCGACCCGCGCCCGGCGTTCGTGCCTTGCGGCACGGCGGCGAAGAGGGCCGCGGTGCCCGGCAGACCTGCGGGCACCGTGAGGAAGTCCTTCCATTGGTCGGCGAACATGCCGCCGATCGAACCAGACACCGCCTGAATCAGACCCATGACGTCTCCCGCGTTCGTGACCGGACAGGGCGCCCGGGACGGCGAAACTATACATTGCTGGCGGCTCTTCGATCGCGCGCGGCATGATGCGAATGTCGATCGTCTGGTCTTCGTTCGCGCCGCGGTCTGGGCCATGTGCCTTGCATCGCACGACGGACAGAATCCGCGGTATCTGATACATAAGCTGCGTACGCGCTCATGGGGGGGCTCACTCAGGTCGGCATCAATCATGGGAGCAATCGAATGAAGAAGAGGAACCTTGCGGTCATCCTGTGCATCGCGCCTCTGGGCGCGCTCGTGGTGGCGCCAGCCGCGCTCGCTCAGGCAGATGACGACTCGATATTCGACACCGTCATCGTCACCGCGCAGAAACGCGAGCAGAGCATCTATGACGTGCCAGTCTCGGTCAGCGCGTTCACGCCGGAAATGATCGAACGGCAGGGCATCACCGATCTCACAGATATCGGCAAGTTCGTGCCGAACCTCAACATCACCGGCTTCTCGGCGGGCCACACCTCGTCGCAGAATCCGTTCATCCGCGGCATCGGTTTGCAGGATCACCTGATCACGACTGAGCCGGGCGTGGGCGTGTACATCGATGGCATCTATCTAGGTCGCCAGGTCGGCCAGAACTGGAGCCTCGCCAATATCGAGCGCGTCGAAGTGTTGCGTGGCCCGCAAGGCACGCTGTACGGGCGTAATTCGATCGGTGGTGCCATCAACATCATCACGCGCAAGCCAGGCGACGAAGCGGGCGGAAGAGTCGCGTTGACCGCCGGAAGTCGCGGACGGCTGAACGGCGACGTGTACGCGGACATGCCGCTCTCGGACGAGTTCGCCATGTCATTCAGCCTGGCCTACCAACGTCGTGACGGGCTCGGAGATTTCCTGCTCGTCGAAGATCCGGGAAAGGAAGTCGGCGAGATGCAGGACGTTTCCGGACGCATCGCGATGCGCTGGAAGCCCACCGACAAACTGTCGTTCCTGCTGACCGGAGACGGCAACGACGGCGAGAACGGCCTGCGGCCGTACGACACGTTGATCGACGAGTTGGGCGCGGCGTGCCGGGCGGCCAACCCCATGGCTCCCGCGGCCTGCACTGCCGCGAACGGCGCCGTCTACAACGCCGGCTACCGCAATGCCGATTCGGCAAGCGATCCGTATGACAACAACACCGGCCAGGCCAACCAGATCGAGGTGACGAACCGGGCGTACGGAGTCTCACTCACTGTCGATCTCGAGCTCTCGGACGCGCTCAATTTCAAGCTCCTCGCGAGCGACCGTCACTCGCAATACAAGAGCGGACTCGACGACGACAGCTTCAACGACGACTTCCTGTCGTTCCCCGAGATCGGCTCCGCCGATCAGCAATCGGTGGAATTGCAGGCCACGGGCAAGTCTGGCGCCTTCGACTACGTGGTCGGACTCTTCTATTACGAGGAGGAAGGACAGAACTTCCAGAACGACACGCAATTCAACTGCGGCACCCGTGCAGCGCCCTGCACGAGCCCGCCCGGCGGCGACTTCTTCCTTCACCAGAAATACGACAGCCTGGCTATCTACGCCAATGTCGGCTTCCAGGTGAACGATCAGTTCCGAATCGCGGCCGGCCTCCGGCAGACCGAGGACGACAAATCGGCGGACACGGAGCCTGTGGTCGGAGTGATCGGGGCGTCCAATTCCAACGATGGGTCGGAGATCACCTGGGATCTTTCGGCCTCGTACAAATTCGCGGACCGGCTGACGTTCTATGGTGCCGTGCAGAGTGGCTACCAGGCCGGTCAGTACCCGGCGCGTCCTTTCTGTCTGTTCGGGAACCCCAACTGTTTCGTGGCTACCGAGAACGTCACGGCGATCAACTACGAAGTGGGCCTGAAGGGAGAGCTCTTCGACAACCTGCAGTTGAGCATCGCCGTGTTCAACACTAACTACAAGGACCTGCCATACCAGGTGAGCACGACGACGGGGGCCGGCTTCAATACGCAAAGTATCGTTGTCGATCAGACCTCGCGCGGCGCCGAGCTCGAAACCACCTGGGCCGCGACCGACAACTTCCGTTTGCACGCGACCGTGGGTTACATCGACGCCGACGTCGACGATCCGAATCCGGCCGCGGTGGCTCCGCTGACACCGGAACTGACGATGTCGTTGAGTCCCGAGCTGACGATTCCCGCGGGAAGCGGACGTGTCACGCTGCGCGCCGACTGGTCATTTCGCGACGACATGTACGGCGAGCCGAGCAGCGACCCGGCGCGGTTCACGTTCATCGAGAGCCGCGATCTGATCAATGCCGACATCAGCTACCAGCCCGCCGATGGCGATTGGACCGTCGGGATTTACGGGCGGAACATCACGGACGAGCGGTACGACAATGCGCGGCTCAACACGGGGGATTACGTGCTGCTCATGCTGAGCAATGATGCGAGCGAGTTCGGGCTGCGGTTTGTGAAGGAGTTCTGAGGCCCGAGCGCCAATGGCGCGCTGACTCATGTCGACTTCTCAGGGCAGAAATTTTTTCGTGGGGGTCGAGGCCACTGCGATCCAGGTAGCAGCGCCCGCAACCAGCACCAAAAATATCGCGGCCATCAGCAGCAGAGAAACCCGCTCCGGGCTGGGGTGCAGATGCCTAGCCTCGCGCCGGATAACACGTCCCAGGAGCCAGCTCACCAGCCACCCAACGAGAGGCGCGAATACCAGAGCGGCCGGTGAAGAGATCCAGCCGAGACCGATGAGGATTCCGAGGTCGCCGTAGATCAACCCGGGTGCAAAAAAGATGAGAAACAGCGCGACGATTCCCGCGAGCACGCCTGTGACGCGCGCCCAGGTACGCGCCTTGGGCACCCAGTCGGGCTCGCCCGGGTGGGTGTGGCGCGCATCGGGACGCGAAAACTGGTGTTCACTGCTCATTCAATGATCCGCCTTGCCGCCGGCTTGCGGCGGCAGAACGATCTCACGTCCCGTCATGCCTAACAACGGATTGATCGACACTGTAAGTCTTGTCATTGTCTACTTGGGGCTGGTGACAGTTTGATCCAAGACATCAGCTACCAGCCTGCCGATGGCAACTGGACTGTTGGGATATTTGGTCGAAACATCACGGATGAGCGCTATGACAATGCGCGGCTCAACACGGGGGACTACGTGCTGGTCATGCTGAGCAATGATGCGAGTGAGTTTGGAGTTCGGTTCGTCAAGGAGTTCTGACATCAAAAACTGGGTCAGACCCCATTTTCCTCGCGCTCGACGCTCACATACGACCACCAGCTGTTGCCGGCGGGCGCGATGAGCGCGCGCCAGTACCAGGATGAAACGTCGGGCGAGCTGACCCCGGTGGAATCGCGCAGTTGCTCGCAGACATGCAGGGTCTCGCCGTTCTTGCGCGCGGCGAAACAACCCATCAGCTCACCGTCGCGCGAGCGGCGCATCGGCCGCGGTTCAACGGCGTAACCGGCGCCGGTGAAGCAATGGCTCGCCGGATGCAGACGGCGCGTCGGTGAACTGACCCAGCGGATGACGATCTGCCGGTCCCGCGCCGCAAACCGCGCCACGCGCCCCGGGAAGTCGCGCGTGAAGAAGTCGTCCTGCGCGGATGCGGGGATGCGCTCGAGCGCGACGCCCTCGAATTCTCGCGGCCATCCCGGAAAGCCGCTGTGCGCGACGACTTGCGGCGCGGGTGCGTGTGGCAGCAGCGGCGCGGCCGCGGCGGCCGCGAGTGCGAGCACCAGCAATATCCCGCCCGCCTTCATGCGGCGCACTGCGCGGCGCGGCGCGGTCGCACGGCCAGGAACACCAGCAGCGCGGTCATCCCGAAGGCAACGGTCCCCACGGCCTCATGCATCCATGCGGCTTCCTCGAAAGGAAGTAGTTTGGCCTCGAGATAAAACAGGCTGGAGGCGCGCACGATGTTGCCGCCGATCGCCAGCGCGGTCGCGATCGTCAGCGCCGCCAGATAGCGCCACCACGTGAGCCGGTACAGGTAAGCGAGCGCGCTCGCGAGAAACCAGCCGGTCCACAACATGCGCACGCCGCTGCAGGGCGCATCGAACTGGATCAACTGCTCACCGAATCGCAATGCCAGGCCGTCGACACCCACGGCGATGCCGTTCATGCGCAGCAGTGCCGCAGTCGCTTCGATGGCCGCGAGGCGCACCGGATACGCGGTGTAGAACTCGAGTGACGGCAGCACCGGCAACGCGAGCAACACGAGTCCGTAGAACGATGCGCGCGGCGCGCCGTCCTGCGAAGCCGCATGCAGGCAGTAGCACACGGCGAGCACGGCGGGCGCGATGCGCAGCAGTGGCGGCGCGCTGATGACCGCCAGCGTGTAGAGGGACAGCAGGACGATGAGCGGCGCCGTCGCTACCCGCGCGATGCTGCCGAGTCGCGCGGTCCGGCGCAGACACGGCGCGGCCAGCGCCGCCACCACGAGCACGAGTGGCAGCGCGTCGGAAACTTCGGGCAGACGCGCGGCGAGTTCGCGCCAGGCGCTCCAGCAGGCCGCCACGACCGCGAGCAGGGCGAGCAGCGGGTTCATGCAAGTGCGCGGCGGCGCTGTTGTCGCACGGCCCACGTGAATGCGAGAGCGGCGACGATCAGCAACACCCAGGTGGAAGGTTCCGGAATCGTGGGGACCGCAGCGGCATCCGGCGGTGTGAGGCCGGCGCGGGTGTACTCGGCGTCCGTCTCGAGCACGACCGCGCCGCTCACCGGCGTCACGAGACGGTGTTGCGCGGCCAGCGTCATGGCGCGTGTTGCTCCCTCGCTGCCCTGTGTCATCAGGGATTCGATCTGCTCCAGTGCCCAGAGCTTTTCGATGTGCTGCGAGCCGGCGGCCAGGCCGGGTGGCGATCCTGGCATGCGGCGCACGGTCCAGCGCGGCGCGGCGTCGAAGTAGTTAGTGAACGCCGCGGCGATGTCCGCCTGGGGGTCACCGCTCCAGGCCAGCGTGTGCGCCAGCTGAAAGACCCGTGGATGCTGCAACGCCTTGTTGGGCCCGGGAGCAACGGGCAAGAGCCAGATCTCGGGCAGATGCGTGCCGCGTTCGAGCACCTGCTCGAGCTGGCCGGTGAATTCTTCGAATTCGAAGCCCTGCGGCCCGTGAATCCACAACAACGTGGCGCCCGGTTCGCCCTGGAGTGCGGCGATGCCTTCCGCAAGCGCGCCGAGATTGTCCTCGCCGCCATCGAACGACTGGCGTTCGAGCAGCGCGGTGAGTTCCTGTCGCCGGGCAACGCTCCACGGCGCGAGCGGCAAGGTTCCGGGAGTCTCCGACGCAATGGCAAACCCGAAACGGGCACCCACGGGAATGCGCTCGAGCGCGTCCAGCAGGGCGGGACGCGCCGGTTTGGCCCGCAACGAGCCGTCGAGCACGACGTAGAACGAACGGGCGGGTTCGCGCGGCTCACGCCGTATCGTCTGCATCACGGTGCCCGACGCGATCTGCTCCGCCGCCGGATTGCGCGCAATGGAAATGCGCGGCCGGCGGATCGCGAGTTCCTGATCCGTGAAGTTGCCGCGCCGCCGGACGACGCCATTTTCACCGGCGATCATACTGAACCCCGGGTCTGCGCTAGCCTCGCTACCTTCGCCTTCGATCCACACCGCGTGGCGCAGCGCTGCATCGATGGAAAAATTCCGATCGACGATGGCCGGCAGCGCCAGCGTCGCACGGCCGTCATGGGTCAGCGTCAGTGGCGAAGTGATGCCGATACGAAACTTCGCGGTACCGCCCGGCGGCACGGGAAACATCTGCACGAACACCTGGTCCGCGCCGTTGGTGGTGATCAGCAGCGGATCGCGCCGTTGCATGACCACCGCCTGATACGCGGCGCGTGCCGCGGCGCGCGTGGCGAATGCGGCCTCGCGTTCTTCGCCGTTCACCCAGAGCGTGGCGCGCGAAACCGCGCCACCCGGCGGCAATACCAGCGACATGCGGGCCTCCCGCTGCATGGCACTCGTGTTCGTGAACTCGGTGGTCCACTCCACGTACGCGACGGCGTCGTCCGCATCCATCGATCCGTCGATGCGCGAACTGCCCAACGAAAGTCCGCTGACGCGTCCGCCGATGACAGTGCCGCCCTGATCGGCATCCCAGGCGAAGTCGTCGGCGAATCGCCAGCTGCGCCCGCGAAACGGCGGCGCCACCGTGTTGTATGGCACTCCGTTGATGCGGTAGTAGAGTTCGCGCGCGGCGCCGGGGCTGACGATGAGGCGACGCCGGTCGAAATCATCCATCTGCAGACTGAGCGTGCCTTCAATCAACAACCCGAGCAGGCCCCCGGTGTGGCCACTGGAGTCGTAGCACAGGCGCAGCAGCAGATCGCGATTGCCGAGATTGCGCATGAGACTCACGGAGCGCGCGCGCACCGCGGGATCCGCGTCCACGCTGCCGCGCACGGCGGCGCGCGTGATCGCGGTGGGCGCATCGAGCGCCAGCACCAGCACGAACCCGGCCAGGAGTCCGCAGATCATCAGCCGCAGGTACGGGCGCTGCGCGTTCCGGGCGGCCCCGACCGTCACGATCAATGCGGTGAGGCCCGCGCTCAATGGCGCGAACGGCAGCAGGCCCAAGCCAAAGAAAATGATTCCGATGACCGCGAAGGGATACACGGGCAGGAACAGCAGCGCGTATGCCAATCCCACCGCGGCAGCCGCGGCCCCCGCGAACAGCCAGCCGCGCGCTACCGGCTGCTCGCGCTTGCGCATCAGCAGTAGTTTGAGATTGATGACTGGCACCGCCGCGACGACGGCGAGATGCGCGAGGGATGGCAGCGGATCGAACAAGGTTTCCGCGCACATGCGCGTGAAGAGTTCGAAGGCGATCGTGAAAGCGGGCAGCAGAAATCCCGCGAAAAGAGTGAAACCGAAATTCAGGTGGCGGCCCGCGTTTTCAAACGGAGACGGGTTCGTATGCCGGCCGGCGAACGGTGGCGCTTCCATCCATCACTCCCTGTCATATTTTAAGGTCGAAGATACTAGGCCTGGAATACGGCGGCGCGATGGATCAATTGTGGCGAATTATTTCGCAGGTTCGTCGAAGAGTTCTGACGCTCGAACTCGAGGCCCGAACGAGGAACCCCGCCGATTTCCTGACGGGGTCTTCTATCTACCACTCGACGTTGTGCGTATGGCCCCGGCTGGCCCTACTTCCGCTTTCTCGGCTTTGCCAGCAGCTCCGATCGCCCGACCGACTCCCGCAGTACAGGCGGCTCGGGGCCGGAGAATTTCGCGGTCTCGATATGGGGTCGCAGCCCGCGAAACATCTTGTCGCCCCGAGCGCTGCGCAACGAGGTCATTCCATCATCCCATGCATGAACCATCTGTTTGGCGATGTCGTGCCAGCGTGGCTCGTTCTTCGCGGCTTCGATCATCTCTTTACCCACTTCCACCGCGGACTCGCAAACCTTTCCGACCATCTGCGCGTAGTCGCGAGGTGAAATGCCCAGTCTCGTTTTGAAGAACTTTTCGACTGACTTGCCCGGCGCCCAGATCTTGCGGCCTTCGATCGACAGCCCTGGTGGATTGTCCGCCATGCGTGGATATACCTGGGTCGTGACGATGTCGTATGCCGGCGTGTACGCCACGTCGGAAAGATTGGTGTAGTAGAGCGCGATGTTCTTGGAGTGGCAGTCGGCGTTTCGGACCACGTAGTTTGTGATGATGAGCCAGCCCAATCGCTCCAGCTGGGCCGCTTTGGATCCTTGCGGCAGATAGGCTTGGGTTGCGCGCAGCACCTGCTCCATCGACGGCGCGTACTTCTCATGGGGCGGAAGACCCAGCAGGCCGCAGGCATCCTCGACTCCGAATGCGGGAACGCCATTTCCGTCGGCATCGAATCGATCGACAACCAGCACATTGCCGTCATCGGACATGCGCGTCTTCGCGACTGGCACGACGCTCAGCCGCTCGAGCACTCGCATCGCATGGAATTCGTTGAAGCCAAGATATGGCGTCTTGTCGTCCGATCCTTTGATGATGTAGCGACCGGTGCGCAGGGTTACCTTTCCCCGAGTACCCGCTTCATCCGCGACTTCTTCGGGCGCGATGAACTTCGGCACCGCTCCCGAGATCGCGGCGCGCGCGTATTCACGCACCAGCGTCGCGAACTTCGCAGGGCTGATTCCCGATTTGAGGAGCGATTCGAGTTGCAGTGGGGCGAGATCCACTCCCGGAACGGCGCCTTCCGGAGTGACCGCGACTCTGCCGATGCCGCTGCCACCGACGAGCGCCAGCAGTGACAGGTCGGTTCCGTCGAGCTGGCGTCCGAAATCCTCGCGAATCACATTGAGCAGAAATCCTTCCGGCAGGTTTTGCCGGAAGAAGGGATGCAGATCGCGCGGCCATTTCCACGTTTCATCGCGCACCGGCATCGTGAGACTGACGAAGTCGGCTACCGCCGTTCCCGGCAAGTACTTCATGTGGTACTCGTCGGCCTCGCGATAGATTTGTGCCACGCGGTTGCCGCTGACGTGCACGTCCAGCTTCATGCGTTTCCACCGCGACCCGAGCGTTGCTCAGCGAGGACGTCTTCCAGCGTGCGCGCGTGCCCTATCTTCACGGCCTTCAGGTCGTAGCCCGCCGCTTCCAGCAGACGCACCAGCGCCAGGACACTCATGTCCCCTTTCGCTACGGTCTCCATGCGGGCCAGTGTGGTACGCGATACGCGCGCGCGGTCGGCCAACTCCTTTTGAGTGAGCGCCGCCTCTTTGCGCGCGGTTCTAAGGAGGTCTGCGACCTCGGCCAAGTTGCTCACGATGTATCCCTCAGGCTACTAAATCGGCTATATCGTCAGTATGGTAGCCCAGGGGATACAAAATACTCAACTAGAAATGTGCCTTTAGGGCGAATGGCACTTACTTAGGCTTCTAGGCATGACCGTGGAGTCGGATCCGCTCTCGCGCCAAGGTGCGAGGGATCTTCAACCACGGGTATGGTTTTGGCC